>CAIQCK010000072.1 GCA_903870275.1 uncultured bacterium
ATGATCAGCCGGCACCCAGTCCTCAAGGGCAGGCGGAAAGAGGAATTGTTGGCCGTAGTCGGGAGCGATGGGTTGAGCCATGCTTCTATAGACTCCTGAGCCCCAAAAAAGTTGCAAAAGTTTTGAGACAGTCTCTGAACTGGCGGGCAATTCTCGAATGTCCCTACGGGACAAGCCTCTGAGCCTGCATCGTCCCTCCGGGACTTGGTCGTGGCGCGGGTGCCGGGATGCGCCCGTCGCGGTTCCACCGCGAGTTCCGGCTTGTTTTCGATGAGCCGCGTCTTTACGATACTTTTTACGGCGCATCCGGCACGGGCCGCCAAAACCAAATGGCATGAACCTTCGGGAATCTTATTTCAAAGACCGGCGCGTTCTCATCACCGGCGGGCTGGGATTCATCGGCTCCAACCTCGCCCGCCGATTGCTCGGCTTGGGGGCGCAGGTGACGCTGGTGGACAGTCTCATCCCGGAATACGGCGGGAATCTTTTCAACATCGAGGACATCCGCCAGCGCGCGGAGGTGAACATTTCCGACGTGCGCGATCCCTACGCGATGCGGCAGCACGTCCGGGGCAAGGACCTGTTGTTCAACCTCGCGGGACAGACCAGCCACCTCGACTCGATGCGCGAGCCGGAGGCGGACCTGGAGATCAACTGCAAAGCGCAGCTTTCGATCCTCGAAACCTGCAGGCACGAGAACCCCGCGATCCGCATCGTCTTTGCCGGGACGCGGCAGGTTTATGGCAAGCCCGACTACCTGCCCGTGGACGAGGCGCATCCGGTCCGGCCCGTGGACGTGAACGGCATCAACAAAGCCGCCGGCGAGATGTATCACCTGCTCTATTGCTCGACCCACGGGATTCCCTGCTGCGTGCTGCGGCTGACGAACACGTATGGCCCCCGCATGAGGGTCAAGGACGCGCGGCAAACGTTCTTGGGCGTCTGGCTGCGGCGGATCATCGAGCAACAGCCAATCCAGGTATTTGGCGACGGTTCGCAGCGGCGGGATTTCAACTACGTGGACGACGTGGTGGAGGCGATGCTGCTGGCGGCGTCCTCGGACAAGGCCGTTGGCAGGATTTATAATCTCGGCGGCGCGGAAGTGGTTTCCCTCAACCAGTTGGCTTCGCTGATGATCGAAGTGAACGGCGGCGGCAAGCAGGAGCTGTTGCCGTTCGCCGAGGAGTTGAAGAGAATAGACATCGGCGATTACTACGGCGACTTTCGCAAGATCGAGGCGGAACTGGGCTGGCGGCCAACGGTGAGCCTGCGGGAAGGACTGAGGCGCAGCTTGGACTATTACCGCCAGCACCAGAAGCCGTATTGGGGCTGAGCTATTTTCTCGCCGCCGCGAACACGGACGTGCCAAGGGGCAAGGTCACGCCAACACTCAGGCACCGATTCTCGGCCTTGATGTAAACGATGAGCAGTTGAGCCATCCATGGAGGGAATGACCGGACAAGATCGGAGCGGGGCTGCCCGCCGTCCGCGCGCGTCAACCGGCGCCAAAGCATGGCCGGCAGAAAAAACGGGAAAAGCCGGTACGAGGCGAGTTTCACTTGAAAACCGGTCTCGCGCAGCAGGCGGACCAGTTCCCGGCGACGGTAACGCCGCCGGGTATGAACCGCCACATCATGGGCGCCCCGCAACAGGTTGAACGCCGGCACTTGGATCAGCAGAAGCCCTCCCTTCCTCAACGCCCGATGCAGGTTGCCTAAGGCCGCCCGCTCATCCGTGACGGCCCGGTGATACAAGACATCCATGCAGGTGATCACGTCGTATTGCTCCGTTCCCAGGCTGTCTGCGACAAGATCATGCCGCACGACACGGACGATGCCGCGTTGGGTGGTCGCCGCCAATGCCAGCGGGTGAATGTCACAGCCGGTGATCGCGCCAAAGGGCTGCAAGAGCGTGCACAACTGTCCGGTGCCGCATCCGCTGTCAAGAATATCCAAAGGCTTCCCCACGCGGGCCGCCTCGCGGCGAACCCATCGGACAACGAGGTCGTGCAGGCCCGCATACCACCAGTGACGCTCCTCCGCCGCGCGCATCCTCCGGTATTCACTCGGTTCCATTTCCTGTTCCGAAAACCGCAGGCCGGCAGCCGAAGGCCGCAACTTTCCGCCTCATTCGCCCAACCGGCCCACGGAAGCATGGTCCTGGTGACGAGCCAGGGACTCGATCTGACTAAGGGCCTGCCGAACTTGGGGATTGGCCGGGGCAAGCGACGCGGCGATCCTGACGTGTTTCAGCGCCTTGTCGTGTTGCTGCAGCCTGCTGTAGCACAAGGCCAACGCCAGTTGCGACGGCAAATGCGTCGGCCGGATTTTAATCGCGTTCTTGAACGACTGCACGGCCTTCCCGACTTCCCCAAGGGCGCAGCGAGACACACCCTGGTTAAAATGCATGACGAAACTTTCCGGCGCCTGCTGCAACCCGACGTTGGACACGTCCAAAGCTTCCCGGTAGTGGTGCAAGGCGTTTTCCGTCGCGCCCAGATTTTCATAGGCTGGGATCAATCGCGGCTCGAGCCGCAGCGCCGTCCGATAACAGGAAGCGCCTTCTTGCGGCTTGCCGCTTTCCACGCAGGCGGTGCCCAGATTCATCCAGGGCCGGAATTTGTTGGAATTCTTGGTTGTCACGTCCTTCCAGATGGAGACCTCCGAACTCCAAACCGTGTTCCGCGCCCACGTGACCGCACTCAAAACCAGAATCGCCGCTGCCACGCAGCCGGGAACGGCATATCGCATCCAGCGTGCTTCAACGAAAGATGTTCTCCACAGGTCCGCGCCGCACGCCAATGCCGTCAACGCGCCAATGGTGGCGAGATAAGTCCGGTGCTCCGCCATCAAATCCCCCAAGGGAACCACGCTGGAACTGGGCGCCAGCGCCAGGAAAAACCAGAGGACCGAGCAGAAGATCAAAGAAACACGCACGTCATCCCGCCGACTGCAATACCAAAGCCATGAAGCGGCAATGATTCCGCCAATCAGCGCCGCCGAAAAAAGAACCTGTTCCTGCGACAACGACGTGGCCAGCGGATAATCCCGATCCATATTCAGGCCGATCGGCGCGACGATCAGTTGCAGATATGACACGACTACGCTCAGTTGGGTCAGCGCGTAATGCCATTGGTAGTGCGGATCCTTGATGGCGGTGGCAATGTGAAACGCGGCCGTGAGATTGGCGCTGCCGTTATTTTGCGCCCACGATGTCATAGTGATCAACACGGGCAGGATGGGAAGACAGAGAAAATAAGGAAGCGTCCGCTTCCAAACCGTTTTCAGGGGCGTTCCCATCACCAGCCAATCCACCAACACCAACATGAACGGCGCGGTGAACACGTTTTCCTTTGAAAACATCCCGATGATCAACGCGGCGATGGACAGGCCGCGCAACCACCATCGAGCCGCCTTTTCCTCTGCGGCGTTCGCCCTCAAATAGGTCAGAATCGTCAGGAGATAGAAAAACGCGCCCAGCGAGGTGAATCGCTGGATGATATAGGTGACCGATTCGATTTGCAGCGGATGCACCAGAAAAAGCAGCGCGGCGGCGAGCGCGATGAACCCGGCCGAGAAAGAGGTCACCGTGCCGGTTTTGGGCGACGCGCGTAGAAGATGCGACAGGATCAGCAGCACCAACATGGCGTTGGCGCAATGAATCGCGATGTTGACCGCGCGATATCCCTGCGGTCGCAGCCCGTCCAGTGCGTAGTTGATGTAAAACGTGAGATACGTCACCGGGCGCAGGATGAAATTGGTGGAAAGGTCGGGGTCCAGTCCCGCTCGCGCGGAGCGGGTGGCAAACTCGCGAAAATCGCCGTGGAAGGTGAAGCTGCGGGCGTCTTTGACCAGCGGATTGCCCACCAAGTAGATGTGGTCATCGAACACAAAGGGATACGGCAGCGTGCGGCCGTAAAGCAACACGCCTGCGACCAGGAGGACGCCGAAGGCAAGGCTATGAAACCGGGACGTGTTCATGGGAACGCTGTCGAACGTGAACGCCTTGTTCGGAATACTCCCGGCGGATGGACGCATGGTGCGAATGCCGGGTTTTCGCGTCGCGAACAATGAACTGCGGGTCGCTATTGAGACGCATGTAATTGCGCCCCACGTATTCGCCGATAATCCCAAGGGCGACCAAGGTCATGCCGCTGAGAAACCACCGGATGGCGTTGGAGATTTGATCGGGGGCAGGATCCCGAACCATGGAGTCGGGGAGCAACCACCTGACAAAAATCCAGCCAGCGTAACCAAAGCCGATGACTGCCAGAAAGGTCCCGACGGCGGCAACCAGCCGCAAGGGATAGATGGAAAAGGCCATGAACATGTTCCCCCAAAGCGAGACCAGTTTGCCGAAAGTGTATCCTGAGCCGCCCCGAGCCCGCGGCGCGTGCAGCACCGTCACCACGCTAAACTTGCGGGTGATTCGAAGAATGATCGCATCCAAATACGGGTCGGGGCCGGTGTAGTGAATGATTTCCCCCACCAGAAACCGCGAGAGAATTTTGAAGCTCGAAAGATAGAGGTCCGCCGGCTTGCCCAGCGCGCGCGTCGCCATCCAATTGTGCAGGCGGCTGCCGAGATTTCTGAACAGAGAGTGGTGCTTGGTGTCGTAGCGCGCATACACCACGTCGTAGCCGTTCTTGATTTCCTCAATCAGCTTGCGCACCTCGGACGGCGGATTCTGAAAATCATCGTCCATGATGACGGTGTAGTCGCCCTCCGCATAATTCAACCCCGCCATGACCGCGTTGTGCTCGCCGAAATTCCTCGACAGCGTGATGCAGTCAATCACCTCGGGATGCCGCTCGTGCAGATTCCGGCACACCACGCAGGAATGATCGGTGCTCCCGTCGTTGACCAGCACGATTTGCAGCCGGTAAAACAAGCCCAACTCATCAATGAGAAGGTCGCAGAGATCCCCGATGGTCGCTTCGGAGTTGTACACCGGTATGACGATGGAGATGGTCATCATAAGTCCTTCAAGTATTCAGCCCCTGGCGGGAAACAAAAATGCGGCGAATCTCCCGCAGCACATTCTGCGGAGGTTCGGACTTGGCCAGAAACCCTTCCGCGCCGGCTCGCACGGCCGGCACGCCATACACCCGATCATCGCGCATGGAAAACACCAGCACCGGAAGAGACGGATGACGCGCCTTGATCTCATGGATCAACCGGAGCGTGGTTTCTTCATGGAGGGAAATATCGGTGATGACCATGTCCGGATGGGACGCCTCCACTTCGGTCAACGCTTGCTGCGCGTCTTCGGCTTCCCCGCAAACGCTGAGGCTGGAATCCTCATTGAGAAACTCGCGCAGTTCTTCCCGGAATGCCCGGTGATCGTCCACGAGCAGAATCTTTCGCTTTGCCGCCTGGGTTTCTGATGTTGCCTTGTTCGCCACCATGGCCAGCTCTCCAAGTGCCGCCATCCTACGGTGCTTTCGCTTTTTGAGAAGTCAGGGCAACCATGACTCGTGCTATCAGGGGAAACCCCTAGGGGAAACCCCTAGAGTGAAAGGACAGGTGATGACAAGACACGGTGGGACGAGCCTCCGCATTACGACTCTCAACGCAGAGATGAAGAGGAGCACAGAGGTACGCAGAGTCTTTGCGTCTTCTGCGTCTCAGCGTTTGACTTTAGCCCCCTACTCTTGGAAACCCGTGACCGCGAATTTCAAGACAGGGACGCTACACCCTCAAGCGCTGGTTTCTTCCCTCACCCAAAGCGTCGCCTTTTGGATCATTTCGGCCGCATTGGCGATCTGGAGCTTTATCTTGATGTGTGCCCGATAGGTCTCAACGGTCTTGATGCTCAAATGAAGCCGGTCGGCGATGTCCTTTGTGCCAAGCCCCTGCCCGATCTTGCGGAACACTTCCCGTTCCCGATCGCTCAACCGCTCCATCGGCGACTCCGTGCTCACGGGTTTGACTCCCGATGTTTGCGCGAGGATGCGGTCGGCGATTTTGTCGCTAACGTAGATGCCGCCGTCCAGGACTTTGCGGATCGCCGTCAACACCGTCGCCAGCGGCGATTGTTTCATCACGTAGCCGCACGCGCCGGCGCGCAAGGCGCGTTCGGCGTAAAGGGCCTCGTCGTGCAGCGACAGCACCAGCGCGAGCAGTTCGGGATGCCGCACCTTGAGATTCTTCAGCAGTTGGATGCCGTCGGAGTCCTTCAACGAAATGTCCACAATGGCCAGATCGGGCTGGAGCGAGTCGGCCAGTTCCAGCGCGTGACCGGCGTCCTCCGCGTGCCCGCAGACCTCCAAGTCCTCCTCACTGTTGATGATCAGCGTCAACCCCTGGGTCAACACCGGATGGTCGTCCACGAGCAACACCCGGCTTCGCTCCCGAACCGCGCGCAGTTGTTTGGAATTCGTCATGCCACTTGCAATGCCTTGGTTTTCGCCTCGGTTTTTGGAACCAGCGTGAACGAACAGGTCACGACGGTTCCCTGCGACGGCGCCGGCCGGATGGTCAGCGTCGCGCCAATCATCTCCGCCCGGTATTGCATCGTTTCGATGCCCGCGCCCTTCCGCGCCGGCATCTCCGTCGGCATGCCGCTGCCGTCGTCGCTGATCTCCAGCGTCGCCTCTTGATGAGATCTTCGGACTCGGATTTCGATGTTCTTGGCTCCGCCGTGCCGGATGGCGTTGTGCACGGCTTCCTGCGTGATCCGATAAAGATGGACCGCCACGGCGTTGTTGCTGATCAACACCGGTTTCTCGCACACGAACCGGCACTTGACGCGGAACATGTCCTGAACGTTGTGAGCCAGCTCTTCCAAAGCCACCATCAAACCATTGGCCTCGACTTCCACCGGCTGCAATCCCCGGGCCATGTTTCGTGCATGGACGACGGACTTGCCGACCAGCGCCGCCATCCGCCCGACCTCCGCCGCCTCCGCCGGCGCCGTCGCCGCGAGTTTGCGTTCGAGCACCTGCCCCATGAACGCGATGCCCGCCAGTTCCTGGCACAAACTGTCGTGGAGGTCGTGGCCAAACCGCAGTTGTTCGTGGTCGCTGATTTCCAGGATCGCACGCTCCAACTGCTCGCGCTCGCGAATGTCCTGGCGCAGGACGAAAATGGCTATCGCCATGACCGCCAGCGTCAGCACGCCGCCAACCAGAATAAGCCCGTTCGCCAACTGCGCGCTGTCGGTCGCCTTCCCGCTTCGCTGCGCTAGGAGCACATGCTCCTCGTCGGACATTTGTTTGACCAGTTGCTTGACCCTGCTGGAGTATTTGCCGTGGTTCTCTGTGAGCATGGCTTCAGCCACTCCAAATCCTTCATTCTTGCGCACCGCGATCATGTTGGTGGCGCCTGTCATCTGCAGGTTCAGATAGCTTTCAATCTCATCCAACAACCGCTGCTGGCTCGGTTTGTCAACGGTCAACTCCCGCACCTGCTGCACCTGGTTGTGCGCATCGGCCTTGGCTTCCCAAAATGGCGCCAAAAAATCCTCCCGGCCCGTGATGATGTAACCGCGAACGCTGGACTGCATGACGCTCGACACCTCGGGAATATCGCGCAACTCCCCGAGCACCTCATACGTGTGCGCCACGGACCGGATGTCCCCAATCAACCGCTGCGTGCTCACAAAGGAGACAACCGCCATCGCTCCCATGATGCCGAGCGATGCCGCAAAACCCAGTGTGACCTTTCTAGTTGTCGTTAGTTGCATAAAGCGGGTAGAAGCGGATTATTACCCTGCCCCCCTTGCAAAGCCAAGAACCTTTCCCGCCCGGCGCAAAGCTGGGGGGCTCTTTGAATCCGCCCGCGTTGAAAGTTGTCCAATCTCGTATAGATTCTGGGGCGGGACGCTGGGGGAACCGAGCCTCGCGTCATGATTCGAAGCGAAGGGACTATCTGATCTATGGCTATCGAACTTCAGAAAGACAACACGGGCTGTATCGTGGAGATGCGCCTGTCAGGCCGGCTCTCCCGGCAGGACTATGAGGAATTCATTCCGCGGATGGAGCGGCTGATCAACGAGCACGGGAAGCTGGATCTGCTGGTGCTGATGCACGATTTTCACGGCTGGGACTTCGGCGGGCTTTGGGAGGACACGAGGTTTGCCTTCAAACACTACGGCCAAATTGAGCGCATCGCCCTGGTCGGCGAAACCAAGTGGCAAAAAGGCATGAGCTTCTTTTGCAAGCCGTTCACCAAGGCGGAAATCCACTACTTCGATTTCGGCGAAACCGACCGCGCCCGCGAATGGCTGCGCGACAGACTGGCGGCGGCGGCCTGACGATCACTCCGGCGCCCTCGCCACGTTGCCGGCGCGGCCTCAAGGCGGACTGCGGCTCAGAAGTCTGCGCAGTTGTTTCCTGGTGAACTCCCTCGTTTTCTTGAAATAGAAAAAGCACCCGACGACCGCCGATGCCAGCAACTGGCAGATCAGCAAACCGGAGCCTGGATCAACATACGCCAACAAGCAGCTGTGTCGCATTTCGCGTCGTGTTCTTTGATGTCAGCGCGAGTCTGACACACGGGGCGCTCACTTGGATATTCGGGAAAATCCCTGACACTTGTTGTCAGGTGAAACCCCTGCGCCGCCGTCAGCGTGTCTCGCCGCCCGAGGAGCCGGTGGAGGGCGGATTGCTCTTCCACACGGCGGTCCTGATCTGCTCCACGCCGGACTTGAACCGATGCAAGAGTCTCCGCGCCCAGACAAATTCGCCGGCCAGGAGGGCCAGCGCGCCAACCACCGTGAGCAACCCCGGTCCAGGCACACCCGGTATTGCCATGACCAGTCCCACCACTAGCAGAACAAAACCGGACACAATCTTCAACATCCGCCGCGGCCCCGGCATCCCTGGCACCGCCGACAGCAAGAGCACCCCACCCGCCATCAACAACACCGCCCCCGCCGCTTCCAACGAAAAGTGCACCGGCTTGGACATCTCCGGTTTCACAAAATGAAACAACAACCCGCCCGCAGCCAAAAGCGTCACGCTGAACACCACAATGACCGTTCGCTTCGCCTGCCGGAGCGTTCTGATAATCATGCGCCCGGGGCCGCCAACAAGGATTTCACAGCCTCAGTCAGGCTCTCCATGTCTTGCTGCACCGCTTCCGCGTCCACCGCGAAACCGCGCTGCCGAATCGCTTGCGAGGTGATCGGGCCGATACTGGCGAGTTTGAGTTGTGGAAATTTTTTCCGCAGGCCGGCGAGATCCACGAGGTTGCAAAAGTTTTCCACCGTCGAGCCGCTGGTAAACGTAATCACATCGGCACCCTCGGCCAGCAACCGCGCCACGTTGCCGGTGGCGTCCGCCGTCTCCGGCACGGTGCAATAACACTCCACGTTGTCCACGATCCCGCCCAACGCCTCCAGTCCCTCTCGCAGCGCGTCGCGCGCCAGATCGCCGCGCGGCAGCAACAGCTTCTCGTTTTCGATATCGGCCTCCTCATCGAATGTCTTGATGACGGCTTCGGCGACCGATTCCTTCGGCTGCAAGTCCACCTGCAAGTGCAGCGCCTCCAGCCGCGCCGCCGTCGCCGGCCCGATGGCGGCGATCTTCACGCCGCCGATGTCGCGGATGTCGTGATAGATTTCGAAAAATACGCGGAAGAAGTGGTCCACGCCGTTCGGGCTGGTGAACACCAGCCAGTTGTATTCGCCGATGCCATCGATGGCCTCGCGCAGAATCTTGTCGGACTTCGGCGGCACGATCTTGATCGTGGGAATCTCCATCGCCACGGCGCCGAGGTCTTCCAGCCGCCGCGCCAGCTCGCTCGCCTGTTCGCGCGTGCGCGTGACCACCACGCGCCGTCCAAACAGCGGTTTGGTTTCAAACCAGTTCAGCCGGTCGCGCAATCCAACGACCTTGCCGATCACGATCACCGCCGGCGGCTTGAACTGCGCCTGCTCGGCGCGCTCCGCCACATCCGCCAGCGTGGCGATGAGCGTTTGCTGCCGGCCCGTCGTGCCCCAGCGAATCATCGCCACCGGCGTGTCCGCGGGCGAGTGCTTGCGCAACGCGGCGGCGATCTTTGCGATGTTCGTGACGCCCATCAGGATCACCTTCGTCGAGTCGAGCTTGCCGAGCTGTTCCCAATCCAGCGCCGACTCCGGTTTCGTTGGATCCTCGTGGCCCGTCACAATCGTCACCGCCGACGCCAGCCCTCGCTGTGTCACCGGAATGCCCGCGTAGGCCGGCACCGCCACCGCCGAACTGACGCCCGGCACCACCTCGAACGGCAGGCCTTCCGCCACCAACGCCTCCGCCTCCTCGCCGCCGCGGCCCAGGAGGTAGGGATCGCCGCCCTTGAGCCGCACCACGCGCTTGCCTTCCTTCGCCTTGGCCACCAGCAGCGCGTTGATCGCGCCCTGCTCCACCGCGTGACGCTCACCGCTCTTGCCGGCGTAAATCAGTTCCGCCTCGGGCGGACACCAGCGCAACAACGCAACGTTGGCGAGGTAGTCATAGACCACCACCTCCGCCTCCCGCAGACATTCCGCGCCGCGCAACGTCAACAACCCCACGTCGCCCGGACCCGCGCCCACCAAATAAACAATACCCTTCATGCCAGTTCCGCTTTCGCTTTTGCCGCCAACGTCTTGCCGAGTTCTTCGGCGTTTTTGGCCTCGCCGATGATCTGATCGCGAAACCGGACGCGACCATCCTCGAAAAACACCGCGCCGCGCAACGTCAGCTTGCTGCCGTGCACATCCGCGTAAGCCGCCACCGGCGTGCGACAACCGCCCTCCAGCACGTGCGAGAACGCGCGCTCCGCCATCGCCACTTGAAACGTCGCTTCATGATTAACGGGCTGCAACAGCGACAACACTCGCTCGTCATCCGCACGCGTTTCCAGTCCGATGATCGCCTGACACGGCGCCGGCAGCATCTCCTCCGGCGCGAACGGATGCGCCACGACGCCCCAATCCGCCAGCTTCAGATTCAGCCGCGCGATGCCGGCCGCCGCGAGGACGGTGGCGTGCCAACCCATGTGCTCTTGCAGCTTGCGCAGCCGCGTTTCGACGTTGCCCCGAATCTCAACGACTTTCAAATCCGGCCGCAACGCCAGCAACTGGCCTTTGCGCCGCAAGCTGCTCGTGGCCACCACCGCGCCACGCGGCAGCTCGCCGAATTTCGGTCCGCGCGAAATCAGCGCGTCGCGCGCGTCGGCGCGTTTCGGCGTCGCGGCGAGTATCAATCCCGCCGGCAGCGCCGTCGGCAAATCCTTCAGGCTGTGCACGCCGATGTCCGCCCGCCGGCCAGCGAGCGCCACTTCGATCTCGCGCGTGAACAATCCTTTCACGCCGGTCTCGGGAAGCACCGCCGGCCGGGTCTTCAGATCGCCGGCGGTCTTGATGATCTTGAAATCAAATCGAAGCCCCGGATGCGCCCGGCGAAGCGCGTCGAGCATTTGGTGCGTCTGCGCCAGCGCCAGTGCGCTGCCGCGGCTGCCAAGGATGATGGGTTGAAGTGCAGGGTCCATAAGTGAAAAGCCGATGGCTAGATTGAACGGTTCTGTTGGAAATCCCGGGCGGCGTCAGGCGGCATCCGGCGCAACCATTCCTCGAATTTCGCGACGTTGGCGGCGATCAACTCATCGCAACGCGCCACGTCCTCGCGCCGCGCGCGCATGTTGTTGTCGGCGATTCCCTGCAAATCGTCCACGTTGTAGAGATACACATTGTCCACTTCATTGACCGCCGGCTCGATGTTGCGCGGCACGCCAAGGTCAATCAGGAACAGCGGCCGGTTCTGCCGCGCGGTCATGAGGGCGCCGATGCTCTGCCGCGTCAGAATCAGGTGTGGCGCCGCGATCGAGCTGATGACGATGTCCACGCCGGCCAACTCCCCGCCGAAATTTTCAAACTGCACGGCGCGTCCGCCCAACTCCGCGGCCAGCGCCGCCGCGCGCTCGTAAGTGCGGTTGGCCACCAGCACGCTGCGCACGCCGCGGCTCAGCAGCGCGCGCGCCGCCTTCTCGCTCGTGTCACCCGCGCCGAGGACCATGACCTGCGACGCGCCGAGGTCGCCGAAGATTTTCTGCGCCAGTTCCACCGCCACCGACGCGACCGAAACGCTGCCGCGCGTGATCACCGTTTGGGAGCGGATTTTTTTGGCAACCTGGAACGCGCGCTGGAAAAGCTGGTTCAACGCCTTGCCGGTCGTCTTCGACGACAGCGCCTGGTCGTAAGCCTTTTTCACCTGGCCGAGGATTTCCGTCTCGCCGAGCACCATCGAGTCCAGCCCCGACACGACGCGAAACAGGTGCTCGACGCTGCGCGGCTCCTCGAACCGGTATATCTCCTTTTCGAACCGGCTCTCCAACTCATGAAACCGGTGCAGAAAATCGTCTATCGCCCGAATCACGTCGCCCGCGCCCGCGCCCGCGCCATAAATCTCCACCCGGTTGCAGGTCGAGACGATCACGCCCTCGTCGAGGCCCGGCTCCACGCGCAGCAACGCCATCGCCTCATCCACCATGCCCGGCGTGAACGCAAACTGTTCCCGCACCTCGATGGGCGCGCTTTGGTGACTGAGGCCTACGACGACGATGTGCATGGTCAGAACCGGTGCGCCGACGAGACCATGTTCACCAGCCCGAACGTCGCCATCAGAAACAGCAACGCCGCGATGGAACCCCACGCGGTTTTTCGGCCGCGCAACCGGTGCGTCATGTGCCCGGCCAGGAGGCCGCCGTAAACCGCCCACAGCAGCAGCGTCCACGCGGTCTTGAGCACGTCCTTTTTCAAAAACTCCAGCCCCACGACAACCCCAAGCGCCATCCCCGCGCTGAGCAACACGAACCCCACCAGCAGCAACCGGAAATTGATGCGATCCAGTTGCTCGATGGCGGGCAGGCGCAGGAACAACCCGCGCAGGCGGTGCGTCTTCAACTGCCTCTCTTGCAGCAGATACATCGCCCCCGTCACGCCCGCCAGTGCCCAGACACCGTAGGCCAGCAGCGACAGCGTCGCGTGCATGCTGAGTGACACGCTCCGCTTCAACTCCTCCGGGCGCCCGTGGTCGAGGCCCGGAAACAGTCCGAACATGCACAGCGCAATGACCAGCGGCAACGCGAACGGCCCCAGAAACGACACGCGCCACGTCATCCCAAACACGAGATAACAAAGCACCAGCGCCCACGTGATGAACATCATCGTCTCGAACGGATTCGTGATGGGGCAGCGGTGAATCTGCCCGGCCCGCAGATACAGCGCATAGGTGTGAACCAGCCAGCCGACGGACACCAGCGCGCGGTGGCCCCAGCTTCCCCAGAGCGGCCGGCCTTGCAGCAGAAACAGCGCATAAAGAAACGCGCCGACATACAACGCCAGCGCCGCCAGGATCAAAGGGTGCTCGTTCATACGGTCGGCTCCGCCGGTTTTCCCGCAAACTCGTTTACGATCTCCTCGCAACGCCGCCGCGCCTCGTCGCTTTTGCCCTCGCGCAACAGCGCCAGCGCGTCCGACTCGAGGATCGCTTCATAGACCTGCTGCCGTTTGTTCTGCGCCTTCACGCGTCGTTCCACTGTCGCCCGCATCCCGCCGAGCAGGGCCGCCAGCGCAGCGTATTCCTCGCCGACAACCGCTTCAATCTGCTCCCGCAGTTTTTTCGCCAACGCCGGGCTGGCGCCGCCCGTTGAAACCGCGATGCAAATCCCGCCGCGCTTGACCGCCGCCGGCGCCGCAAAGTCGCCCGCTTCCGGCGGCTCTGCCACGTTCACCAGCGCGCCGCGCAAACGCGCGTCGGCCGCGATGCGCTGGTTCAGTTCGGCGTCGTCCGTCGCCGCGAACACCAGCCGCGCGCCGTCGAGATGCGCCGGTTGATAGACCTCGGCGAGCCATTGGAGTTTGCCCTCGACGGCGAGCAGTTCCACCCGCGGCGTTGCCTCCGGCGCAACGACGGTGACCGCCGCGCCGGCCGACAGCAACCCCTGCGCTTTCCGTTGCGCAACAGGGCCGGCGCCGACGACAACGCATCGGAGTCCGGCGACGTTCAGGAAGATCGGGTAAGGCAGCATCGTGTTCTGCGTTTTCAAGCCCCTAAAGGAAACCGAGGCACCGGAAATCCGCAACCCAAAACTGAATCCAAAAACCGAAGCCCGGCAGGCCTATGCGTCTGCTTTGCGGCGGGCCTCGGTTTTCAGGCTGAATCGGAGGAGCCGTAAGCCGGATTCTGTTGTATCCAGCGACCCGCGAAGGCCGCCGGATTCAGACAGTCATTTGTCTATGCGATCAATACCCGGGACTCATGAGCGGGCCACTCAGTCCCCTATTTGATCTTGCTCCAGACGGGGTTTTCCGTGCGGCTGGCGATTACTCGCCAACCCGGTAGGCTCTTACCCTACCTTTTCACCCTTACCTCGCGCGCCTTGCGACGCGCGCGGCGGTATATTCTCTGTGGCACTATCCGTCGATGCGGCTTGACCCGCACCGCCCCCGTTTTCACGGGGCATCCTGCCCTATGGAGTCCGGACTTTCCTCCAACCGGCTCGCGCCGGCCAGCGACTGTCCACTCCTCCGAAAAATTCTACCGGCTCGCGTGCTCGGCGGCCGGCTCATATTCACCCGACCAGTATAGAATCCGGCCGCACTGATCGCAAGTCACCAACTCCGCGCTGCGCTTGGCCTGATGCACCACCTGCGGCGGCAACTGTAGATGGCAGCCGCCGCAATTGCCGTGCTGGAGCGGCACGATGGCCACGTCCTTGCGGTGGCTCATGATCCGCTCGTACCGGCTCAAAAAGGACTCGTCCACGCTCGCGCAAAGCGCCGCCCGCTCGGCTTTGATCTTCTCGATCTCTTCCTTCATCGCCGTCTCGCGCTTGCCGATGGTCTCCGTCTGCCGCTGCGCCTGCGCGTTCACGTCGTTGAGAACCTGCTGCTCGGCCTTGATCTCCGCGGCGATCTTCTCGCTGCGGTCCATCAAGTCGAGTTCCTTGTCCTCGATCTTGAAAATCTCCTTCTCGGCGTTCTCCACCTCGTGCGCCAGCGCCTGGTATTCCTCGTTCTTCTTGGTCTGCACCTGCTGCGAACGCCACTTGTCAATCTGCGTCCGCTTGCTGGAGACCTCGTTTTCCAACTGCTTGCGCTCCGACTCCGTGTGCTTGACCTTCGCCTTAAGTTCCTCCATCCGGATCGCCGCGGCCTTGGCGCGCTCCTCGATCTCCGCGCGCTCGATGGGCATGCGTTGAAGTTGTTGCTCCAACTGGATCAGCCGCTTGTCCCGGTCCTGGATGACTAAAAGTTTTTCGATTTCAGGTGACACGTCGCTAAGAATACCCACCACCGCCAAAAGATGTCAACGCGGCGTTTCAGGCCGAATGAAGGCAAAAAGGAGCAGCCACGGATGGATACGGATTCACACCGATAAAGATTATCCCATCCGCGTTCATTGGTGTCCATCCGTGGTTTCATCCGTTTTTCCCTTTCGTGTCCTTCCGTCGTCATGCGGCTGCAAAAAAATAATGGTCGAAATCACTTTGACCCACTTTGACTCACTGCGACTGACTTTGACTGGCTTTGACCGGAGCCGGGTGTTCGAGGCTTCCGGGATGCCTTGAGTTCTCCCTCGCGATGAAAGTAGTTTTGCAGAATTTCCTCGGCTTTTCGGCGGTCGGCCTTGCCCATGCCCATGAGCCGGCGGTAGCCATCTTCCATCGCCAGCGCAAACACGGGATACGCCCGCTGCTCGCCGGCTTTTTCTGCCTGTTCGGCG
>CAIQCK010000073.1 GCA_903870275.1 uncultured bacterium
CGCGGGACTCCGACCAGCCACTCACTGACAACCTTGACAGAAAGTTACCACTTTCATATGAACATACCGGCCAGCGTCGCTACGCTCCGACCTCTGGTAACTTAAAACCGAAACCGGTGGTAACAATCACCGAAATACGCAGTCGGCATAGAGCTCGTCGAAAAGGGGCGAAAGCTTCTTCAGCACGGTATCCACGCGGCGCTTGATGCCGCGCAGCGAATGATCGGCAGGCACACAGGCGTTCGGGTTGATGACGGTCAAAAATTCAGGTTGAGCTTGAGGTTTCCCACGCATGGTCGTTCTGACGCCAATGACTGCCATCGTGTTCAATTTCTCGAAATACCTTTTTCAACAAACTGGTAGTGTGCTAAATAAGCTCTACGGCAAGAAACGGCCGCACAACAAAGATATGATGGATTGGTATTGCGTTCACACGAAACCGAAGAAGGAAGCGATGGCCGAGCTCTATTTCCGCGAGAAAGTGGGCTTGGAAGTTTACTATCCACGGCTGAAACGGCGGAAAACCATCCGCCGGGTCAAGCGGTGGGTCGTCGGCCCCCTGTTTCCCCGGTATCTGTTTTGCCGGTTCGAGCTGGCGGAGCACTTCCGGACGGTGCGCTACGCGCGCGAGGTGATTGACATCGTCAGTTTTGGCGATCGCCCTGCTGTCGTCGAGCCGGCGGTTATTGATCAACTCAAGAGTTGGGCCAATGAAGCCGTGGATGTGGTGACCATTCACCCCAACCCGAAGCCAGGCGACACGGTGGAGATCAAGGACGGAGCGTTTCGAGGTCTCAGGGCGGTGGTCGAGCGCGACATGAGCGACCAGCAACGCGTGTCCCTTCTGCTGACCACGCTGGCGTATCATGCCCGCATTGTGGTCAACCGGGACCAGATTGAACCGGTTTCGTGAAGCGTCTGCGCCGCCGCGCGCGTTCCGGTCGAGGCGCAGCCTTGGAAGACTGGACACGTGGAACGCGTCACTGGCAGGCCGGTGCACGTTCAAGAAGACCCTCCGTTGTCCACACGGGCTCACATCCACACGGCGCGCAGCCTCTCATCTTCAGTGGGTGCCAGTTCGTGCTGCCCAAGGGTTTTGATCCGTCGCGCTCCGAGCCGCGCGACCGATTGGAGATTGGCAACCGGGGCGCGGGCGAACCGGCGCGGATGAGGCGAAGGCGGGCCGCGGCGAAAGAGGGCTTGACCTTTCTGCTGCTGCGGGCGTTATTACATCTGTAACAACGAACGGATTTGTATGGTTCTTGAACTCAAGCTTCGCAAGGTCGGCAATTCGGTGGGCATGGTGTTGCCGAAGGATGCGATGGCCAAACTCAATGTGCAGGAAGGCGACTCGGTCTGCCTGACGGATGCGCCCGACGGCAGCCTGCGCGTAACGCCCGTGACCGAAGGACGTGAGCAGTTTGCCCGACAGATGAAGGCGGCGGAAAACGTCATCCGGCGTTATCGAAACACGCTGCGGGAGCTTGCGAAGTGAAAGAGCCGCAGTGGGTGTTGCGGGAGGCGGCGCTGGCCTTGCAAGAACGGCTGCAGGCGGAGTTCGGCGGATTGAGCGGTCTCCGTGACGAGGGGTTGTTCGACTCCGCGCTGGCGCGGCCCAGGCAACTCTTCGCCTACGGCAAGCCCCGCCTGTTCGATCTGGCAGCCGCCTATGCTTTCGGACTGGTGCGCAATCATCCATTTCTGGACGGCAACAAGCGCATCGGGTTCACGACGGCGGTCGTCTTCCTTGAACTGAACGGCTATCGCTTTGCGGCTTCCGAGGTGGACGCGACGATCCAGACGCTTGCGCTGGCCGCGCGCGAACTGGATGAGGCGGACTACGCGGCAGGGTTGAAGGCCAATTCCCGAAAAGCATGAGCCGATGGCAGGCGGCAGATTAGAGATTGGAGATTGGTAATCGGGGAGCAGGCGAACCGGCGCGGATGGGACGCGGTAGTGGTATAGTTTGAATCCTGACGGGCGGATTTCGGCTTGCGGCTGGCCTGCTGGGAAGATGCCGCGCCACATCCTTCACGATGGTGTCCCCCCCCCGTGAATCCCTCGGCCAGCAACCGTTCCCAGATCCGTTTGGCTGTGTGTGGCCGTCAACGACAATTACTTTTCCCCAGCTGAGGAAGTTAATCGTCGCTATACGGTGTGGCGTTGTTTGCGAGGCAGAGCCTTGTCCTCCCTCAGCCGGAGCGATTCAGATTGAAAGAGCAAGCACCGTTTGGCGGGCTTGTGGGTATGATGAAAACACAAGCTCCCATGCCTCGACCGGAGGCGAACCAAACGGTGCGGCTGGATGTTGATCGAGCGGCAGGCACTTCGGCAATCCGAATTTCCTTTACCGACCAGCGGTTGACCGCTCACGGTGGCCTGATTGTCTGGTCTCACTTCTTGCATCAGAAGCGTTTCCGCGCCGAGTTGGCGCAGCGATTGCCGCACGCGCCCACCAGTCCCAACGCTTACGTGCCCACCGACATCGCGCTGGGCTACGTGGGCGGCATTCTCGCTGGCGCCGACAAGCTCTCTCGCGTGGCCTGGCTGCAAAACGATCCAGCCATCGCCGAGGTGCTCGGCATCGAAGCCGTCGCCAGCCAGAGCACGTTCTCGCGTTTCTTCAGCGCGTTCGGTTTCCAAAGCTGCGAAGAACTTGCCGAGCTGCACGCTTGGGCGCTGCGGGGGCTGCCCAGCAGCGCGCGACCGTCGGAAGGCTACACCCTCGACTTGGACTCGTGGGCGTTGCTGCACGAGGACGGTCACCAGCAAGGCGTGGCCGTCGGCTACACGCGCCGAGGCCTCAAGCCCTGTCACCGTCCGCTCATCGCCGCGCTGGCCGAGCCGAAGATGATCGCCGGCTACGCGCTGCGCAGCGGCAACACGGCGTGTGTCAACGGCGCGACTGAGTTCCTGCGTCAGACGCTGCGGCGGCTGCCCGCGCAAGTGCGTGTCGGGCTGGTGCGCGGCGACAGCGGCTTTGGCGACGCGGGCGTGCAGCAGGCCGCCGAGGATCTCGGCTTGAAGTTCATCTTCGTGGCACGGCTCACGCGGCCCGTGCAGAGCCTCTGTCGTCATGAGGACACGCACGGGCAGCCGACCGAGGTGGCCGGCATCGACGTGCAGGAAACCCAAGCCATGCGGCCCGGACGGCGCCTCGTCTTAATCCGCCAGCGCATCGCCGAGCGCCCCCAAGCTGGCGGCAAGCGGTTGCTGGATGTGCCCGCCTACAAGTTCCAGGCGTTGGTCACCAACCTGCCGGTCAGCACCGACGCGCTCGGAGTATGGCGGCGCTACAACGGGCGGGCGGACATTGAGAACCGAATCAAGGAACTGGGTGCACAGTTTGGGATCAAGGGCCTGTGCTGCCAGAGCTTCTGGGCCACCGAAGCGACGCACCACCTGGCCATCGTCGCCTACAACCTCTGCGTGCTGCTCCAGCGGCGGTTGGGCCAACTCCAACGCTGCGAACTGGGCACGTTGCGCTGGCGGCTCTTCGCCCGCGCCGCGGTTTGGAGCCGCGCCCGCGGCAAACCCACGTTGCGGCTGGCCGTGCGCGGCCTGGAGTCACGAAGCTGGTGGATGCAAATCCTCGAAAAACTCGGCGCCCCACCCAACTGCCATGCAGTTGACTGCCTCGCCGCATAAACTTGGAAACTTATGCAAAACTCACGCTAATATCTGAATCGTTCCGGCTTAGAATATGTTCGATCTTGGAAAAATAAGGCCCGAGTTTCTTGCGTGGTCGCCTCTGGCGGTGCCGGTAGCCCGGCAGTTCGCTGTGCTCCAGTATCTTCTTGAGCGTCTTCCAGTGCATCCCCGTTTCCCACAGAACCTGCCGCTGGCGGACGCCTTCCACCCTGATCCGTCTACGAATCTCGCTCCATTGCTCCATGTTGACGTACATCCCTTCATTGTTGATGAAGGTGCTACACTTTTCGACCGCCCCGTCACACCCATGACCCCGCTACACTTTTCGACCGCCGTTTACAGATAAGTGCGATTTCAAGACCGGCGGGGAAGGCATAGTGCATAGTTCTGAAGTTCTATTTGCCTGCTACAGGTTGATCAGTAGAGCCGTTCTCTGCCTGCGTCCTCGGCTCGCGTTGCCGCTCTGTAAGACTACCGATTTGATGTCAAATAGACGATTCTGCCACTTGCTATATGCATAATAACAGGTTATACTGTTCTATATGTATCTCAAAAGAACAGCTGAGCAACCTCTGAAGGACATTCTCACAGGCGACAAGGTCGGAGTCATTCTAGGCGCACGTCAGGTTGGCAAAACGACTTTGGTGGAGCACGTTTTATCAGGGCAGCCAGCGGTCTTCCTCAATTTCGATGTCGAGGTGGACAAGGCTCGTTTCCAAGCTGCCGCCGCTTTGTCACCCAGCGATGGCCTGCGTTCTCTCGGCAACCCGACGGTGCTGGTGATTGATGAAGTGCAGCGTTTGCCTGAGACATCCCGCATCATCAAGGGATGGCATGATGCGCATCTGCCTGCTAAATTTCTCCTGCTCGGTTCCTCCTCGCTGGATTTGCTCGGTCAGGCCGCGGAGAGCCTGACCGGTCGCAATCGGAAGCTGGTGCTGCCGCCACTGCTGTTCTCCGAGACGCTGGGCACACAGGTTTGGGCCAATGCCGACGCCACATCCAGCCACTTGTGCCAGCACTTCGCGCCGCAAGTGCGGGCCTATCTGATGCAACGGCTGAGCTTCGGCAGCTATCCAGAGGTCGTCACGAGCGATCAACCCGCGCAGTTGCTGCGC
This sequence comes from uncultured bacterium, assembly GCA_903870275.1. Taxonomy (GTDB): domain Bacteria; phylum Verrucomicrobiota; class Verrucomicrobiia; order CAIQCK01; family CAIQCK01; genus CAIQCK01. Next base: position 4,770 of record CAIQCK010000073.1, read on the forward strand.
GGATTGAGTTCGGATTATCTTTGGAAAGACGTGCTCCAAGCCGGGCTGGTCAAGACGCCGGACCTCATCAAGCGATTGCTGTTGTTGCTGGCCCACCAAGCCGGCTCGGAGGTGTCAGTGAACGAACTGGCAACCCAGCTTCAGATGGCGCGACCCACGGTGGATCGTTATCTGGATCTGTTGGAACAGACGTTCGTCATTTTCAGGCTGCCCTCTTTCAGCACGAATCCCCGCAAGGAAATCGCCAAGAGCCAGAAGGTGTTTTTTTGGGATACCGGCATCCGCAACGTCCTGCTCAACGCCTTTTCGACGGACGAATTCCGTACCGACATTGGCGCGTTGTGGGAGAACTGGGTCATCGCCGAGGTCGCCAAGCGCAATGCACTGCTCGGCTCGCCGGCGGAACTGTTCTTTTGGCGCACGAGGTCGCAGTCGGAAGTGGATCTGGTCGTGAAACAAGAGGACAACCTGCAAGCGTTTGAAATCAAATGGTCGCCTCGCCGGGTGTCGGGCCGGGCCTTCCGCGATGCCTATGGCGTGGAGGTTGAACCCATTCGCTCGGACAATCCTTTCGCGGCGGACATCTTCAAGACAATCGCCCATGTGAGTTAGGCCAACCCCTGGGTTCAGAATGTCCGGCGAACGCGGGCAAGCCGAATGAAAGGAGGAGTCCATACAACCGGCGCACAGCACGCGGTGGCCACTATTCGCCGGCGCGCTCCAGGACGCTGACAACGAGATCGTCGGCAAGATGGAACCCTGCCGAATCCCTCAACGTGCATGGCATTGCTCCCGAATAACCACAACGGAGATTTCAACGCGTTTTGCACGGAAGCTCGTCACCGAGCAACCACGCGATGGCCGGTTGCCAGCGCAAGGGCTTGGGCAGAGGTGAACTCGGTGGCAGCGTGTCAAACGTAAGCAGCAATGGGAGCGCGCCACGATATTCAGCTGCCGCTGCCGAGAGGGCGCGGACTTCGCGTTCGTAGGTGGCGGAGTCGCTGACATCGGTGCAGACCTGGATCAAGGTCGTGCCGCCTTCAGGATTGCGCGCAAAGAAATCCACCTCGTAACCCTCGCGTGTGCGAACGTAGTCGGTTTCACAGCCGCGCCGTTCCAGTTCGAGGAGGGCGACGGTTTCAAGGGCGTGGCCGAGACTGGCGCGACCGGTCCGCTCGTAAAGCGAGATGAGGCCGGGGTCTATCGGATAAGCCTTGCGGGGATTGACCATGCGCTGACGCTCGGAGGCCGTGTGCAGGAAAACGGTGCGCACGAGGAAGGCGTCCTCCAGGTGGGCAAGGTAATCGTGCAGGGTGTTCTTGCCGACCGGCAGACCCTGGGATTTCAGCGTGTCGAAGAATTTCTGCACGCTGAATGTCCCGGCGGGATTGCCGAGCAGGTGGCGTTGCAGCCAGCGCAGCGCGGCGGTATTGGTGACACCGCGCCGCTCGATCACATCGCGTAGAATGGCCACATCCATGTAGGTGCGCAGCAGGCTGGCGCGGTCGCGCACGGGCACGCCTTGCGATTCGGGGAATCCGCCCTCGGAAAGATACGCTCGGAAGTGTTTGGCAAGCGTCGAGCGGACGGCCTTGGGCAAATCCGTCCAGGACGACATCGGCTCAGCCCCGCGATGACGCAGGGCTTCCCGCAGACTGAACGGATGGACCAGCACCTCCATGGCCCTGCCGCGCATGCTGGTGGCGACTTCCCGGCTCAACAACCGGGCGGATGAACCCGACAGAAACAGTTCGACCTTCTCGGTATCCAGCAGACGCCGGATGAAGGTTTCCCATCCGGGCACTTCCTGAATTTCGTCGAGAAAGAACGTGACCTGCTTGGCATCGCGTCGCTCCGGGTGCAAGCTGAAGTATTCCTCGACGACCATTTGAAGTTCCTGGGCCGTCATCTCCTCCAGCCGTTCGTCCTCGAAATTGAAATACAGGAGCGCGTCGCGCGGGGTGCCGGCCTTGAGCCGGTCGGCGAGGCATTGCCAAAGGAACGTGGTCTTGCCACTGCGTCGCATGCCGGTCACGGCCATCGCCTTGCCCTTGATGCCGGGCAGGTGGACATCCCGCCGGGTGTGTGCCGGCACAGGCGCGGCGAGCGCATCGATGATCTTCTGCCGGATGACCTGATTAAGTTCTCTTTCCATAAGAGACGAGTTTATTTGTTATTGTCTTTATTAAAAGGATAAAATGACAACACCGGAAGCAGCGGGCAAGCGCCGAGGATGTCCATGTGACCGGACTCGTCGTTTCGAGCCACAGGGACGGCGAGACGGCAGCTCGCATTTCAAAACTACCGCGAACTCGTGACGCCGCGCGATGCGGCGGCAGGGTGGGTGATCGTGCCCAAGCGGGCAGCCAACGTCATTCCGATGGAGCAGGCGGGATGAGCTTGTTGTAACACTTTTCGTTAACACCACCTCCAGAACGGTTTTCCCGTTGCCCCCTCAAAACACCGGCGTAGTCTGTGCCTCTGATCGTTCAGGCATCGTGTGAATCGTAAAATGAGAAACTCCATCCTCCTGCTTCTACTCGCCTTGGGAACAACCGTGCCGGCGCATGCCGGCGGAAGACCGTCCAGAGATGCGGACCGCGTGCTGGTCATCTGGAACGAGAACTTTTCCAACAGACGACGCCTGTGCTCAGGAGGAGGATGTGGGGGCTGTTAGAAGCGGACTGTCAAAATCCAGTGTTTTACTAGGTGTTCGTGGTTCGAGTGCAACAGCCGAACGGGAATTCTGACGGAGAGCGGGACGCAGAAAAGGAGAATCGACCGCGCAACCTGTTCAAGAGGTCACCAGCACCTCTGGCTTCTTACTCGCAATGTCCAACAGCCGCAAAGCCGCGCCGGTCGGATGACGCCGGCCTTTTTCCCAGCTGATGGCTGTAACACGAGGAACATTCAGCAGCCTGGCAAAGACCGACTGGCTGACTTTCAATTTCTTGCGAATCGCCTCGATGTCCTTCGGAGCCAGTGACTGGACCGGCTTCGGCAGAGCAAAAGTCGTGCTCCGCAAGGTCAGTTTGCGTTTGCCCGCCACGTGCTCGGCGAACGCCTCGACGCTGCCGACCAGTTCTTCAGCGTTAAATTTGATTTCCTTCCGTTTCATCGTTTGAATTCCTTTTTGATGACTTCAACCGCTACTCTCAATTTGCGCAACTGCTCGTCGCTGAGGTTCTCGCTTTGCGCCTTCGTATAGGCATAGAAGAGAACAATCGTATCGTGCAGCGGCAGGTGCAGGTAAATGACCCGTGCGCCACCGCGCTTGCCCCGACCCGAAACACTCATGCGGACTTTTCGTAGCCCGCCAGAGTGGGGAATCACATCACCCTTTTCAGGCTGCTGGAACAACTCCTTCTGAAACTCGGCATAGCTGGCGTCAGCAACCAGATTAGTAATCTGCCCAGTAAAAATCGGTAGCTCGATAAAAGTCACTATCTAAGTGTATTACATTGTAACACAAACGCAAGAGTCGTTTCTCGTTGCGGTTCGTTTCTTGAACTTGGAGGTTAGCTGGCCACTCATGGGTGTCGTGGCTTTTGCGTGGGGTGAGATGAAGGAAAGAGCCCTCTCGTAGGTGCCAAATCAGTTTATCCACTGGAAACACAGCAAGCCAGGCCGGTTTCATGGCTGAAATGGGAAAGGACAGGCAGATCGTGCCCCCCCCCGCAAAAAAAGAGGGGGCACGATCTGCCTGTTCCTCCCAGGGCCGTCCCTTCAACCGTGCCCCCTGTCGTGGCCGTCCCCTGGATCCCGAAACCCCGGCGGGTGCGATACGCCGCCGCGCGACCGGCCTCGCTCACCGCAACCGGTGCCGTTGCTCTCCCCTCCGCTTCGCCTGCTCCGTATAGAATCTCACTTTGTTTTCCGGGGACATGTTCGTGGCGGGTGCTTGTTTGCCCTGCGCATCGACCAGGTAACGGAGGGCATCCAGCGCGTGGTTGTCGCGGTTCAGAGGGATATCCACGCCCGGCTGCCACTGGTAGCTCTCGAACTCGCCGAGGGTGTTGACGCAGCCCGGGTCGACCACCAGCCGCGCCCGGCCGTCCCCCAGCACCTCCAGCCGGTCCTGGATCTTGTGGATGCCATCAATGATCCTGCCCTTGCCGGCCACCGCGTTCATGCCCTTGTTTGTCAGGGCGGCAATCAATCCGACTGCAGCGGCATCCACGGCCACCAACTGGCACTCTGCGGCATCATACCAGTTTTCCGCTTGGGCCACAACATCGATCTGCGCGATGCCTGTTTTGTAAAACTCCTGGGCGACGTACCACCGTCCGTCCGCATCCTCGCCGACCAGCAGGAGGGCGCACGGGTTGGTGTAGCCCTCGTCAATGGCCAGGTACCACTTCTTTATCGTGGCCGGATCCACCTCGCGGACATGCGGTCCACCCTCCTGCGGGTTGAACTTGTCGTAGACGGCGCCCTCGGCGCTGGCCCAATCACCCAGGAACAGCCGCTGATAACGGACGCCGCTCAGCGTGGCTTTGAGTCTCTCGATGCGCTCGGCGCCTTGGGGGGTGAGGTTGCCCGCGTCGTCGTACAACTCCGGGTTGTCCCGGTGGGTGGCGTTGAGCAGGGTGAGCTTGCCGGCCGTCGCCCGCTTCCGGATCCAGTGATGCGCACCGCCCGGGTTGCAGTCGCCGAACACCTGCGGATAGGCGGCCTGGGTGCCGCGGCCCGTGCAGCGCGTGAGCAGCATTTCCCAGTCGTGTTCGGTGAGCTGTTCGGCTTGGCAGACGTAGATTGCGCCGAACTCGGCGCTCAGCAGTTTGTCCGGATTGTCCAGCCCGGCGCACACCACCTCGCTGCCGCTGGGGAAGACCCAGCGGGTGGTATAGTCGGCGCTGCCGTACCGCCGCACCGGCAGGTCCGCCAGCAGGCGCTGGAAGGTCCGGCCGCAGGAGGCGTGGAGCGAGTGAAAGGTCTTGCGGCACATCGCCACCTGCAGGCGCCGGGTGGGATCGCAGCAGAGTATGATGAGCTTGGTGCAGGAGGCGACCGTCTTGCCGCTGTCCGCGCAGCCGCCAAGGATGACCTCGTGGTCGTGGCAGGACAGCAGCTGCGCCGGTCCGCCGCGGAGTTTGGGCAGGGAAAACCGCCGGCCCGGGGGCGGCGCTCCGGCGGGCGCCTGGGAAATGTCAAGCGACATGTCGATTCTCCTGGACGGCCGCGAGCGCGAGCGGGCCCGTGGCGGTGTTTGCCGGTGTCGTGGCCGGCGGGCCCGTGACCTCTTGCGGGTCGACGGGGCAAACCAGCGTAATCGAATTTGCCGCAAGGCCGCGGCGGCCCTCGCGGAGGGAAGCCTCGACGCCGGTCAGCCAGGCAATGTCTTTAGAGATACCTTGGAGCAATAGCATGAACCTCGCATCGCCCGTCTCCGTCCACTTCGCCCAACACGCGGCGCGGCGGGCGTAAGCGTCCTGCACCAGTTCGGCGCGGATCTCGTCGCACGGGCGCTGGCTTTCTTCCCGCCACCGTCGCCGGACTGCCGCCTGATCGTCGCGCACCTGCGAGCGGGTGATGTGGTTTTCGGGCGGCCGGCCTTCGTTAATGAGTCGCGCCATGTCTTCCTGCGCCAGCCTGTCGGTGATCATCAGTTTGTCGATGAGCAGCCGGTCATGAAGGACCTGCGCCTTGGATCGTTTGTTCCGGAACTTGGACGTGCCCGGGCGAGGGGCCGCGTCCGCCGGTTCCAGCTCGGTGGTCGGAGGCACCGGCACCGTCACGGCTGCGTCGCTGGTGGTTTCGTAGTTCAGGATGCCCCCCGCGCATTGTTGCGGCGCGCGCCCGCCCTCCGGCGGTCGGCCGGACATGGCCGGCACGCGGCCATGGAGTCGGGTCGGTGCGCGAAGACGGCGGCGGGCGCACCCATCGCCAAGCCCGGAACCTTCCGGGTGACTTCCCTCGCGCTGCGGCTCAATTCATCGTTGCAGTTCATGAACATCCATGCCTTTTTTTCAGGCGGCGACCATGATATGATGATGGATCAGAAGTTGCAAGGGACCGCGATTTTTTACGGGGCGTGTGGAAGGTTTCCGCCACCCGGAGCCGTTTTGAAGGTGGAGCGGCGTCGGCACACGGGAGTGGTGAAGAAAATTTCTGTCTCTATTGAAGAGACCTTTTCGGGAGGGTCTCGCCGCCTCCGCGCCTCCGCCGGGTTCTCGAAGCCGCGGGCTGCGGGCGTGGCCGCTGCTGCGTTCTCGCGGCGCGGCGGTCCGTGTTTTCCGGCCGCGAGGAAGACCGCCCGGCGAGGTTCACGTTTTCAGGAAACCGAAGGCGGCGTCTCGCCCGGAAAGAAATCCTCCCAGTCCTGGGCCAGCAGGGCGGTGGCCTCCCTCCGCAACCGTTCGCTCAGCCGGCTGCGTCCGGCCGCCTCGGCGACACGCGCCTCGGAGAGTTTTTTGACGGCGCGGTGGCGCGCGGCGCGCTCCTGGCCCTGGCGGATCCGCTGCCGCAGTTCAGCCGTCAGTGTCCGTTGCTGCCCGAAGAAGTCGGCGGCCGCCTGCATCTCGGCCAGGATGCGGTGGACGCTCGTGACATTGCAGATCCGCCGGTGGAGGGCGGCCTCGAGGTTTTTCAGGTGCGCGGCCTCTTCGATGGCATCCGCCACCGCCAGGGCTTCCCGCCGGATGGCTTGCAGCCGGCCCGAGCACTGCGCCTGGGTAGTTTCGTCCCACGCGCGGTCGAGTTCCGCGCCTTCATCCCGGATTTCCTTGGCGTCCCAGGGACTCAGCTGTTCGGGATGCCGGCGGAGGTACTCCCGCCGCTCCCGCGCGCGTTGCAGAAAAACATCGAGTCCCCTTTCGATGATCCGCACGGCCAGCTCCTGCGCCTCGTTCTTCGCCTGCTGCAGCCCGTCCGCAAGGGAGCCCCGCGCGGCCTCGGACCAGCCGGAGCCCAGCGCCTCCGACTTGCGGCGCAGCTGCTGCGCTTCCCGGACCAGGCCCTCCATGGCCCAGAGATCGAACGGCTCGAAATCCCGGTTTGCGCGCAGCTCATCACGAAAAGCCTCCAGCTCGGCCTTCTCGGCGCCGGCATCCGGTGCCGGCCCGGCGGCGGCGGAGCGAGCCCCGGCATCGCTGGCCCGCGCAGCGGGGTCCGTGTCGGCGTCGTCGCTTGGCAGCAGGAGCGTGTTCGTTTCGGCCAGGATGATCTGCGCCAGGTCGCTGATGCGCTCCAGGGCGGCGCGGAGTTCTTCTTCCGGTTGGGCGTTGCTCATGACACTGGCACTATACGTGGTGTCTCGCCAATGCGTGATTCCTCACTGTGTCATAAACCCCGCCGCACGGAGTGAATCCGATGGCGTCCGCGACGGGCCGATGCAGCACTTGGTCCGCCATTTTTTATGACACGCAAAGCGATTTGCAAACGCGCGGGTCCGGATGAGATGTCCACCCTGAAAACGCATTCCGACAGATTGGCCCTGGACAGGCAACAGCGTCGAGCTGTTGTGGCTGGTCGACCCACCGAGGTTTCAAGAGATCCCACGGTGGTCAGAGCCGGGCGAAGTGCGCCCCGGTTCGATGCGCGGAGGCCGAGGGCCTCCGAAACAAAAACCCTGACGGTTCAACCGCCAGAGTCACGCCGGTGACGAGGGCGGTTTTCGCTTGTGGCCCTCCTGTGCCGGCGCGTCAATCAAAGAAAGGACGGGCGTGCCGTGACCAGGAAGAACCGAAGCCATCGCCGAAAGAGCGGTGGCCCGAACCACCACCTGTGGAACAACCATGGAATGTGGTTCATCCATTGCACCACGTATCCGACGGCGGCCGCCAAAGAGAGCGTTCGCTGTTCGTTGCAGACCCAGGACGTTATCGAAGCGCGCAAGCACTAGGACGCGTTGCTCCGCCGACTCGTGAACGGCAGGCAGCCGGTCTGTCTGGCGGCGACACTTTTGGCGGCGTGACGATGACAATCGCAGGGCAAACACAAGGCAACACATCCAGGAACCCGTGTCTCGCCCTTGCCGGCAAACAGTCCTTTGTCCGCGCCCATTGCGGAAACGTGCAACGGGCCTCCGCCATGGCTGTGGAGGCGTTCGACAGCGGAGACCTGATCCGCTCCGGCTCCTGCAGTGTCTGCGTCGTGCAGATCCACCCCGCAAAGCCAGGCAATGGGCGCTTCGCGCCAGGCGGCTCCAATGCACTGCTGCCAGAACAACCTTTGAATCATGACAGCGTGGTACGCTAAAGGATTTACCCAATGTAAAGTAGGAGATCGCCAGCATCGGCCCATGGTCTGCGGGTTGTCGTCACGGACGCATTGACTCCAGCCAGTGACGACAACTCTTTTTCGCCATCCGCGTGATCCACCAGCGAAAGCGCCGGGTCTCGCCTGCGGCAGAACCGGCCCTTGTGCCGGTGCAGGAGGTAATCCAGGTCCGATCGGGCCCGGAAGTCGCGGATCCAATAGCTCGCCGCCATGAATTCCGCGCCGTGATCGCGGACCCGGCGTTGCACGAAGGCCGGACGGATCGCCCCAGCCTCCATGAAGTGCCGGATAGCCTCCCGTTCGTCGTCGTTCAGGCCCGCGCCGCGTTTGCGGAAAACCCGCCAGCACATGTTTGAAGCCCAGCCTGTATTCCTGTCCCTCCGTCCGGTTGTCGAATGCGCCGGTGCCTTCGCCGTGGCCGGGAAATGGCCGGGGGAACCTCATGGGCGGACAGGGCCGTTGGAGGCCCCGTTTGTCCATCCACGGCGCCACCGTTTTCGCAGGCGCAGCCTGCCAGTCGGCCTCCGTTCGCTTTTGCTCGGCGGCGGCCAGAGCGAGTCCATCCGGAAACACCGCCAGATCATCGCCGAAATGGGCGACGAACTGGGCGTGATGCTTGCCGGCGCTTTCTTGCGCCTCAAGGAGCAAGCCCGGGCAATAACGACAGACGATGGACGGGCGGCGTTGCAGCATGTTCTGCTGAAATTCCGCGATTCCCTCCGGCGGCATGTCCTGCCATCGCTTCTGCTCGCCCGGCCAATACCATTCGCCGCGCCACGGCACACGAGGCTGCCGGACACGACGTTGCACGGCTGAAATGGACACTGCAGGGCGTTCATGCGCACGGTGCAGGGCGGGTGGTTGACCAGGTTGAGGACCCCCGACGTTTCGGCCTCTCTCGCGTGGTCGTGCCGCGATTCGATACGGAACAGGGCCGCGTGCCGTTCACACCAGCGTCGCAGATCGGCGCGGTCGGCTTCGGAGATTGCCAGCGTGCCGGCCAAAACATCCCGCGCGCCGAGGCCGGACCAGGGTGTGCATGGCCGGCAGACGAAATCGTCCGTGGTGTCAAAATCCGGCTTGCCACCATGCCCGGCCACATACGCTGCGAAGAGATGGCGGAACAGATACGAGTGCGTGCCGAGCCAGATCAGCTTGCGTTTGATTTTCCGGCCGTAACAGTAGGGACCACCGAGGAATTTCTTCACGCCCGAGTCGCACGGCAACCCCGCGAACCGCCCGGTGAGGCAACGGCTGGCCGCGTCCGCCAGACGGACGAGGTCCGCATGAGTGGGGGGGGGCTCGGTCGCGCCGTGATCGCTGGACAGTTCGCGCGCCTTTCCCGCAGCGAAGGTGCGACGGCAGGCAGGATGTCATCTAAGGTTTTTCCCGATACAAAAATAGGGTTGGGTCTTTCTGGACTCCCATTCGTCCACGGATACACTTGCCTCGAGGGTGGCATTGTTTTGGGTGAGCCACGGATAGGGTGCGAGAGGATTTGCCAACGTCTGCTGAATCTGTTGTAGCTTGGAAGAAAGTGTCCGACTTGACCCCGTCACAAAAGGACTCGGTGCAACACTTGCCTGACCCAGCGATCTGTCGGGCCACAGCCAACGTCCCCAGCTATCCGAAGTGTCTGGTGAACAACCCCGCTCACTGCGACTACGCGCTCGGACTGGGCAGCGTCTATTTTTGCCAGCATCCGCAAAAGCAGGAAATCATCGCCAGGACCGTTGCCGAAACTCAGGCGGAACAGCGAGGAATCAACTTGAACTTGTTGGTGTTTGACAGAGAGCACCGACAGGAATGCCGTCTGGCCCTGGGTGACACACTCGACACGGGTGCGCTCTTGAGCGTTGGCTTCAAGCCGCTCGGCCTGCGGGCCAGGCCCTTCATTCGCATCCCAACCACCCGGGGCCATAGCGCCTACATGACCAGGAATTGTGGCATCCGATGTTTCTCCCAGACACCGCATCCCTTGGAACTGGGGCCTGACCAGGGACCGGGAGGCTTGTGGGAGATTTCGTCTCTGGCATTGTTTCGTGACGATGTGTTGCGCCAGATTGCCTTCCAGTTGCGCTCCAATCCCTACGCAGTGGAGTTCTACGCCACGAAGTTCAGGAAACTGGCGGAAGACGCAATTGGCTTTCCCCAGGCTTTGAGCGGCAAACTGGTCACGTGGGAGGACGGAAGGAACGTCCTTGTTTCCCGGCTGAAGGGGCACGACACGTTTGTCGTCTGGGTTTTCCAAGTCTGACCGGGACACCGCATGGAGTAAAACCAAACTGCATCCGAAACAAATCAAGAAAATGCGCGTCCTGATTGCGGACGAACACCCGGTCGTGCGCTACGGTCTCAAGCAATTGATCAATCAGCAGCCGGACCTGTGCGTTTGCGCGTCAGTCCCCGGCATGACCAAGGCGTTGCAGATCATCGAATCCAACGGGGTGGATCTCGTGATTACAGGCGTTTTCCTTAGAAGCGGCAGCGGCATTGATTTCATCAAGCATGTGAAGATGCAGTTCAAAAAGCTGCCGATTATGGTGCTCTCCATGCAGGACGAGTCCCTCTTTGCCGAACGGGCGTTGCGAGCCGGAGCCTGCGGCTACCTCATGAAAAGCGAACCGGTCGAGAAGATCCTCGCCTCCATCCGGCGCGCGCTGGACGACAACATCTGCGTGAGCGAGTCGATCCTCAACCAGTTGCTAAAGCATCAACGCGCCGCGGTTCGTTACACTTCAAAACCCACCTGCCGAGTCCGCTCCTTCTCCACTGCGCCGGCCGCCGGCTGCCGGTAAATCTCTGCTAGCGAATAGTCCGCCTGCTCCGGCAGCGTGATGCCTCTCGCAGCCGCGATGCGCTGGGCCTGCTCGGCGCTCAATCGTTTGAACTCGCGAAAGGCCAGCAGCCGTCCGGGCCGGACCACCGCAGGATCCAGCTTCTCGATCGGCGCGTTGACCGTGCACAGCAGGTGCATTTGAAGAAAGTCACCGAGCAGGCCGTCGGCCACGTTGAGCAGAATGGAAGCCTGTTTGCGGTTGTCCACATCGCGCTGCATCAAAACGTCTTCCGCGTCCTCCAACACGATGACTTTTTTCGTCTGCGGTGCGCTGTCGCGGTTCTCGTGGAGCCAAAATCGAACCACATCCGGCTCGGAAAGAAAACGCATGGCGTTCATTGGCAAGAAATAGAATTTGTGCGTCCGGCACAGCTTACTCATCACGTGACGAATGTAGGAGGTTTTGCCGGTGCCGCAGGCACCGCGCAGAATCGTGGCTCCACCGTTCTGGGTGCGAAGCGCCTTCATCAGGTTTTGATTGAACTCCACCGCGTCGGCGCCGTAGTGCAGCTCCAGCGTCTTCCCGGACATGACAAAGGACCGCGCCATCTTGATCGGCTCGGCGTTAAGACCGTCCGATCCTGCCGTGAGCAGGTAAAAACACGGCACACGTTTCTCTGACGTACGGGGCTTGGAGTATTGGTCCGCCAGACGCTTCAGGGTGTCGTTGGCCAGTTCAACCGTGGGTGCATACACGATCAGGGTGTCGTGTTGCAGGTGGCAGAACACATCGCCATCCAGACGGAACAGAAGCCGCCGGATGTTTTCGCGCCGCTTCTCAGGGCTCTCGGGTTTCACATCGATGTCGGAGCGGATCACGGCACCCGCCATGTCGCGATAGAGCTGGTGGCAATCCCACTCACGGCTGATCGTCCTCCGGTGATACGGCAACTTGTTGAAGTGGTCAAAGACCGGCATCCGAAAGTAGTTCACGCCTTCGGGCACAATGCCCTCAAAAATATTTCCATCGGTTTCTTCCATGTTCGTGATCTCCAGCAGCCTAGTGTGGCGCAAGGCGGAGATGGTTCCTAACCTGTCGCGCCGCCTGTCTTCGCTCCTCGGTGGGCTCCGCGCCCTGCAACAACCGGCGGACAAACTCCGCCTCGCCCGGCAAGGCGATGTCCGCGGCGATCCGCCGCGCCCAAGGTTCCTCGCCGAAATAGTTCCTCAGCCACGGCAATTGAGGTCCGACCTCCTTTCGCGGCAGCTTGCGGATTTCGGCTTTAAGTTCGTCAACCGTCATATGACGTTTCTGTTGGTTCGCCCTCATGCGGCCATCACCTGAACGCATGTGGCCGGTAGTCGGCCTGCACAATGACCGCTGTTCACGACGAACGGAACCTGATCGGGCAGGCATCCTCGGAGAGACGTGTCGGTTTCATCCTCGTGGCTTCGTTGTTTCGGCGGCAGAGAGATTGGCGCAGAGTGACTTGTGAAGTGTTTGGCGGCTTTGGCGTTATTCTTAATCTGTTCGTTACGCGCGGCGGCTGCGGCGACTTCTGTTTTTCGGAAGCCCTCGCGAACGGCATTGATCTCCACGCCACATGCCGCGCAGGTGTCGGAGCGGATCATGTCTCCGCCGTCGAGCACCTGCATGGCGAAGGCGGAGGCGTGTTTCACGTCACCGCAACGGGCGCAGACAAACGAATGCTTCTGGGCGATGGTGAGATTGTGGTTTCTGGTCATGGATGTGTTGCCTTGTTGTCGTTCTGCAAATCTGATCTTCAGGCCGCTAGGCGCATGACGGGCAGACCGGCTGGCTGATTAGCGTTCATGAGCTGGCGAAACAACGCGTCGCGGTGCTTGCGCGCTTCCGCCACATTCTTGGTGTTCAGCGAGCGGCGGAAGCGCTCTTTGGTGATCGGCGTGGGATACACTGTGACGTGGACGAACCACGTCCCGTTGTTGTTCCACAGGTTGTGGTTCGGGTTGTAACCCTTGCCACGGAAGCGAATACGTTTTGCATTCATGACACGCCAGTTCCTTTTCCTTGGTTGACGCGCCGGAACAGGAGGGCACCAAGCGGAAAAACCGCCCTCATCACCGGCGTGACTTTGGCGGTTTGCTTCCGTCAAAGTTTTTGTTTCGGAAGCACACGGCTTCCGCGCATCGAGCCAAGGCACACTTCGCCTGGCTCAGGCCACCGTGGGGTCTTTCAACCTCGGTTGGCCGATCAGCCACAACAGTCCGAGACCGTCATCTACTGGGGGCTAACCTGTCGGAATGCGTTTTCATGCTGGCAAGTTTACCTCGAACCGCGTGTTTGTAAAATGTTTTGCGTGTCATAAAACACACGCGCTGGGAGGCTTCATTTCAGTCCGGCACGCAGGAGAACGGCTGTGCCGGCAAGAGCAGGATTTATGACACGAAGATGAAATGCACTCATCCGAAACGCCGCCATACTGAAAACATGTTTGCGGAAATGCGCGGAGAGAACCTGCGCTGGGTCCGTGCAGTTCACAGAAGGAAGGGTTGCCCCGTATGGGCTTAAACGCCTCACGGATGGTTTGGTGGACTGCAAAGGAACGTGACATGAACAAAGACAGGCCGAAGACAAGCCGATGCAAAAAGCCGGGCCTGAAAGAACTCATGGCGCTGCAGGGGCGGAGGCGCGAGGAATGCGACCTGCTGTTGAAGTTGATGAAGGAACGGTTGCCGCTGCCAAGGGCATTGCTGGCGGGGATGTCAAGCCACTGGGGTGTGGGGGCAGGGCGTTTAGATTCCGAGAAGTAGTTTTCCCATAGTGGCGACATCTTCCCGGATGCGGACACGGTTACCGGCGTTGCCAGGGTGAAACTCCGCCGCGCGAATCGGACCGTCCTGGTTGGGATCGGAGAAATCCTTTTGCAGCGACTTCAGCGCACACTCATAACCCGTATTGCCGGCCTTCTGTTCGGCGCGGAACGCCGTCACCGCCGCTGGGGGTCCATCCAGAAATCCTGTAACTGCGAGCAGCACGTCATACGCATCCTTCGGCAGCCGCCGCCCGGTTGGCCCGCCAAAGGCATTCAGTTTGAGCACGAGCAATGGGCCGATATCCGCCACAGCCACCTTGCATTCCTGTTTCGCTCCATACAGGTCGAGACCTTTCACGTTCACCATTCGCCGACAGGCCAGAGCGCGATTCACTCCGGGAATCACGCTCGCGACCACGTCATCCACCATGCGAGCGCCAGTCAATGAAGGCGGGTCTTCCGTCAAAAAATCGAGGTAGAGATTCAGACCGTCATATTTGCGAACCAGCCGGTGGCCATCGGGCTTGAAATCCAACCCCGCCAAATCGGTTTTGATCGTTCCATACTGGTCGCCGGACGCGGCCATCGAGATTCCAAAATCCACGTCCATCGTCACCGCTCCCGGCAGACTGGTCATGTTGCGCTTCGTGAGGTAATGCACGGCCAATCCGCCCACGAGCACGAGGTCGTCGTGGTAGCGTTCCAACGAGCGCCACGCGGTCAGCAGCGCCTTTTCCGCCGATGTCAGACTGTTTTTTGGATAATCTCCGAAAGTTCCGAACTTGCTCATTTCCACCCTCCCGCAAAGTCCGGCCAGCGCCGCAACTCATCCGCCTGATCCTCGGCACGCAACCCGGCCCGCTGTAGATCAAGGTAAATCTGCACATCGGACACCAGTTGAAATCCCCGCACACTCTGGGTTGGATGCAACACTCCTTCGTCCTTCGGCAACACCAGCCGCAATCTTCCGCCACCAGCCGAAACACGCCGGCCCAGCAACTTCTCCTTGATGAGCCCCTCGTCCGGAAACTTCTTCACGTAGGCCGTCACCACCACCGGCGTCGTGTAGGGATGCCGCAGCCAGCCGGCGAGCCATTGCGTGAACACCGGCGGCTCGCCGGGCAAAACTTCTTTCAGCGTCTCCGCCAGCTCCAGTGGTTCAGTGAGCAGGACGGAATACTCTTGCGTGCGCGTCCGCTTTTCCCAATCGTCCGCCTTCACCCAGGCATCCAGCACCGCGCCCGGCTTTGTCACTTGCAGACCGCCCGGCGCTTTCGCCGCCCACTCGCGCGCGAGCAGTTGCTGACGCACCGCGCTTACCCAACCCAAGCTTACTTGTGCCGATTCCGCCAGTTCCGTGACCTTCCACGGACGCAGTGGCCCTTGCAGCAAGACCCGCAACACCCGCGTCGCCCGTGGCGCGAAGAGCGAACGCACCTCGCGCTTCTCGCGAAAAGGATTTCCCGCCCCGCGTGTCTCAATGAACACCGGGTCGAACGCCAGCCGCGCATTGCCCGCCAAGTCCGCATAACCGATGCCCGCCTCCGTGCAAAGTTTGGCCGACTCCTCCGAGATGAATGGCGCGAGCAACACGCCGTAGCGCGGCGCCCTCCCCGGCAATTGCTTGAGATGACTCTCCAGTTGCAGCACCGCTGACCGCACTTCGCGCGGCTGGCCGAGCCGCTTTTCCTCCACCACCAATGTCCACTTCCGCCCGCCCGCTCGCACTTGTGCCAGCCGGTCCGCACGCGCCGACGAACCGGGAGAAATGCCCGCTTCCCGCTTGAGCGAAACCAGTTTCAGGGACGGCACGCGCCCCAGAAGTTCGCGCAACAATTGCTCAAAGTGCTCGGCAAAATCACTCTCTTTCAGTTGTTTAACCGTTTTCATCGTGCGGTGAAATTGGCATATATAATGAAAAATGGCAATGGGTAATTTCAGGATTTTGGCCTATTTCACCGCTCGGTTAAAACAGAGCTTTTGCTGAAACATCATCGATGATGGCCTCGGGTGGCAGCGCGGGATTCAACCACGCCAATGCCGCGTGCAACCGGGACACCAGCACCACCTCGCTCTTCGTCTCGCGCCGCAATGTGCCGGTCGCTCCGGAGGTTTCCTCCAACGCCGACACCGTGGTCCAGCCAAGCTCCGCGAACAACCCGATGCCAGCCGTTATCGGCCCATTGTTTCGAGCTCATGTTCGGTTCCTGTGACGAAGAGTTTCGGTGAATCGAGAAAGTTCGACAAGAAATGATCGCCAGCGGCCTTGCGTTTCTGGAATTCCTTGATCGTCATGATGTGGGGATTGACCTCCCGCCCGATGCGCCCGGAAACGCCCGACAACACCGGGATCAGCTTCCGCAGGCCCCTCTTGCCGATCACCATCAAGTCCACGTCGCTTTGGGGTTTGTATTCGCCGCTGGCGATGGAGCCAAAGACAAAAGCGATGACGATGTTTTTGTCCTTGAGCGCGTCACGCAGAACCTCAACGAGGCCGGTGCTCTTCAGGACAAGGTTGCGGATATCGGGATGGAGCGGATGGTCGCGGTTGGAGCCGTAGCAAAGGCGGTTGCCGTCCTTGCGAGCCACGATGAGACCGAGCCTGGCCCGCCGCTGCAATTCCTGGCGCACAGTTGCGTCGGCCAATCCTGACTGACGTTCGATCTCCCGAAAATGCAATGCCGGGTCGGATGGACCAAACAGCAGGCGGAAGATTTCCGCTTTGACTTGGGAGGACAACAGCTCGGCAAGAGCTGTTCATGTTGCGTGGTGATACCTCTCAATGTTGAGGTGTGGTTTCAAGGCGTGAACTGCCACGGATCCGGGTTCGGAAGTTGCCCCTCCGGGTCCACGTATTGCCTGACGTCCATCAGGCGAAGTAAGCATTCACCTCAACGCTCCTCCAATTCAGCCGCCCATCGGCAAAATCCAAACGCTGTGCTTGATCCGCAAGTCCGGCAGAAATCAAAAAGGAGAATGGCTGAAGAACGGCAACACCGCTGTCGCTGTCATTGTTACGCGCCAGGGCCGGGGCGGAGGAACGGGCCGCACGGATCATCCAGGTGGGGCTCGAGGATTTTCTCAAAAGGACCCGGGACCGGCTCGAGTATCTCAAGAAGCATCCCGACCAGCGGAGTCCTTGGGACGCCAGGGCGATCCGGGATGAAAGCGAAGACCTTGACAGAGCGTGGGACGAGGCCCCCCCGGGCGAAATGCGCCGGCGGGTTGGGGCAGGCCCGGCGGGAAGCCCTGGCGCTGGCGGACGAACTCGAAACCGCAGCCCATTTAAAGAACATCGGGGTGGCCCTCCATAAGCGAATCGGCAACATCCTGAGTGTGCACCGCATCCGGGAGGAGATGAAGGAGGCCGCCGATTCTCCGCGCAACAAGGGAACCTGACGCCCGAACTGCAGCGGCGCCTCCGCCAGGGCCGGGAGCGCGCCGTCCGTTACCGGGCGGACAGGAAACTGGCGGACGCGCAAGTGGCGGAGGCTGCCGGACGCAGCCGGTTGACCAAGAGGTTGCGGAGGGAAGCCGCCGCGATGCTCGCCCAGGACCGGGAATCCTTTTTTCCGGGTGAAACTCCGCCTCCGATTTTCTGAAACCGGCAGCCGTGCAGGCCGGCAATGCACCGGCACTGAAGGGCACTCGCCGTCATGGCTTCCTTCTCAACCACCCCCCATGCGGAAGCGGCGGGTCAACAACGGCGAGGGTGTTGTGAAAACCACATTCGGATGGGTGCCGCCGCTGCTGCGCCCCGGGCATCGTCTGCGATGCGGCAGAGGCGCATCGCCTGGTTGGAAAGGAACTTGTTGCGCGGCTGGGATCAGGAGGAAAGGCACAACGATCATCCCTCCGTCCTCACCACCGCTTGTCATCCTCTGACCGTCCAATCCCACACGGGCTAAGCCACAGGAGGAGACGCAACAGCGGACATGGGCTGGGTTTGGAACCCCTCTGCTTGGATTTTCCGGCTGGTCACATCCGCAGCAGTCTCCGGGCTTCCTCCATCCGTTCGTGCTCAAAGGCGCTGGCGTAGGCGTCGAGCGTGGCCGCCTTGATCCGGAGCCGGCCGGCCATTTGTCGCCATTGCGAAACAGCAGCAAAGACTTCACGCAGGAGGGTTTTCGCTTCGCCGGCCTTGATTCCAAAGCGCGCGGCAACCTCCAGCGCCCCGGCGATGCTGGGTTCGGCGTGATCTTCGCTGATGGGGGTCTTGCCCATGCGGACGCGGTCCATTTCAGGCACAGGATTGAGGTCATACGCCGGAGAGAGCGCCCAGCGTCCGGCTTCGAGCATGAGAAACCCGTGATTGCGGAGGTGGTCGTCGTGGTTACTGATCAGAAGCGAGAAGATGAGCCGCCGCCAGAGTTCTTTCAGGTCGCCTGCAACATCATGGCCGAACTGGCGGATGCCATCGGCCAAAAGTGTATAAGCGCCGGGTTCTCCTTGGGGAAGTCCCAGCAGGCTGGCTCCGGAAAGATAGGGAATACGGACCTGTCCCGCGCGATCAAACCGGGTGATGACGGCCACGCCGTGCTTGTCCACGGGCACCCACCGGTGCTCCGCCACACGGATGCCAGAGGCCGCCGCAAGTCCGAGGGCGAGGATTTCGCCCGCGGCGATGTCCCGGATGTCATCGGGCTTGGGAAACTTGGCCAATGCCAGCCGGCCATCAGGCAAGGCGACAGCCGCTTTGGGGCGGGCACCACCCAGAGGCGAGCCGGCACCCAGGAGGAAGCGCAAGTCCGCTGCCGTGTCGGTCTCAGAGTGGACGGCGTCGGCAGCACGCAGCAGGGCTTGGAGGCGAATCAAAGGTGGCAGCTTGCCCGTGCCGGCAGCCAGAAAGGGGCTGGCTGCATTCTGGCGGAAACGCAGCGCTCCGAGGCGCGAGGAGTCATCGAGAGCGAGCACATAGTCAATCTCGCGATACGGTTTCTGCGCGAGCACTTTTCTGCGGACGGCACGTTCAATGAGGATTCGACCCCAGCGGTCCGGCCCGCAATCCAGAATGGCGCCAGCCAGCACCGGACTGTGTTGGGGACCCGGCCGAAGCGGCAGATGGGTGGGGTCAATGGCAAACGCGCTGTCTTGTGTCAGCCATTCAGGCGCATACTCAAACGAAACGGACGGACCGCGTTCGGCGGCGCGCAGCCGCCCCACGAGACAAGTCTGTCCCTGCCACTCGATGTGAACTTCCCAACTCATAAGCCGGGGCGACGAATACGCTGGGGCAGGCGGCGCTCGTCCAAACTCAGTGCGAGAGCGTCACTCGCCGGAGCCGCGAGATTGCCTAGCCGGTCATGCAACTGGAGCACAAAGGCGGCCGTGGCCAGAGTGCCCAGGGAAACCGTGGGGTCGCCGCGCTCCAACCGCCAAAGCGTGTCACGGGCGACAAAAAGCCGGCCCGACATGTCGGCCGTGGAGATGCCACGCTTGCGCCGGGCCAGTGCAAGGTCGCGGCCCAATTTGCGCAGCGCGTGGGCGGCAGGCAATGGAATGGACGAAGGAGCATTGGACATGGAATTATTATCTGACATATCGGACGCTATGTCAAATACCGTCTGTTATATCGGTCGTTATATTCACGTTTCGGTGGCACGGTGACGGGCCGACAACCACGCCTCGGTGAGCCGGGCCTGTTGAGCGGCGTGGGTAATGGGAATGGGTTAGTGATTCAGAGTCGGTAGCGGCGATGGATCCTCTTGAAGGAAGTGGACCTAATACGTCCACTTCTGTTGTGTGAAGCGCCAGAGATGAAGCCTGGTTCCGTCAATGAGTTCGTAATTGAAAGCGCTGCTGGCGGAGATGTCGAGCCGGTGGGATTCTGAGGAGGCCGTGTACCGGTGTAAACGGCGGTTGAAAAGTGCGGCGGGGTCACGGGTATGACAGGGCGGTCGAGAAGTGTAGTGTAGCCCCTTCATCAACAAGGGAGGGATTCGTGCAAGATACGCTTTCTTGCGTTTCGACGATCGGCGCCTCCAATCGTCACGGGTGGTTTCCCGCAAACCAACATCCGCACGAGGTGAAGAAGAAAACGCGGATCAGAATTCCCGATTTGTGACTGCACGCGAACCACTGTTTCCTAATCCACTTCTGAGGCAAAGATCAGCCGTCATTGCCTCCATTCGGCACCAGGCATGATTCGGCGCATGAACTCATCGAAAAGGGGCACGGTGAATGCGGTGTCGCCGTGACTCGGGCTCCAAATCATGCCTTTAGAAATCAACTGACTCCTAGTCGGTCCGAGGGAAGTTACTTGGCGGGCCAATTGTTCAGCGATGTCGCCGGATCGATGTGGACCTGGACCAAGCTCGGCCATGGCGCGCATGTATCTTTTCTCGACGGGGGTCAGTCGATCAAATCGGACCCGGAAGAAACCTTCGTCGAGCGCTGTGACGGCTGCCGTTGAAGCCAGTTCGACGTCGCGCAAAGTGATGGGTGACTCGGATGCTGTGTTCCAAGCGTGCTTGCCCCATTCCTGCAAGAAGTAGGGATACCCCCGGGTTTCTTGGATGATGCGCTGCAGGGCGTCTTCATCTATTCTAATGTTCTGATCTTCCGCGGGCTTGACGATCGCAATTCGAGCTGCCGGTGGGGGGAGAGGGCCGACCTCGGGGAAGTCAAAAAGCCGTTCAGCGTAGGACTTGGCCCAGCCCATCCGTCCCCTGAGCTGTGGCAGCTCGGCACCCACCAGCACCACCGGTTGGCGGCGTAGTGCCGTTCGGTGCAAAGCCGTAATGAGTGCCGCCAGTTCATTCTCCTCAACATATTGGAGTTCATCAACAAACAGCGTCAATGCAGTGCCCGCCTTCTGTGCAGCCATGCCGGCAGCTTCCAGCAAAGCCTGCAGATCGTGCTCCAAATCACCGTTATCAGCTAGCCCAGGCTCGGGATCGAAATCGAAACCCACCTCTATGTCTTGATACTTCACCTTGAGCGCCTTGGCGAAGCCCGCAAGCCCGCGGAGGGCACGCTGCGCGAAGTTTTTCGCTTGCTCATTTCTCGACAGTCGTATCAAGGCCTGCCGCAATTGAGGTGCCAAAATGGCAGGCAGGGATCGATTCTCAGGAGCCTCCATGCACAGGGTCTGGATGCCGGATGTCTCCGCGTCGTCGCGCATACGGTCCAGCAGCACCGTCTTGCCGACTCCTCGAAGCCCAACCATCAAGATGCTTTTGGTTGGGCGACCGGCTCGCACCCTCTCCAAAGCGATCCGGATAGTCTCCCGCAATTCGTCGCGTCCCGCCAATTCAGGTGGGGGGGTGCCCGCCCCAGGAGCGTATGGGTTTTTGACTGGATCCATTCCAGAGATTTATAGCAATATTATCTCGATTTACAAGAAAAACATAAACTAGCTAAACTCCTTCAAATAGCGAGGACCCGATACTCACGCCTTGAGCATCTTGGCCAGCCGCGCGGGCGTCCGCGGTTGTCCGGGGAGAAACTTCCCGTTGATCTTTCTGCGTTCATGGAGGACTCAAGGGACATGGCGTTCAAGCTCCGCATGGGGGTTGCCCGAGATGCAAGCCACAGGGAACGATCTCTCGCGACCGGAAGTGGGTTCGGCAAGGATACGTGCGTTTTCAAGACGGGCGGGGAAGGCATAGTGCATAGTTCTGAAGTTCTCTCTGCCTGCTACAGGCGGCGTGCAACCCCCTGCGGGTGCGTCGCGCAGACGGCCGAAACCGGCCGGAACCAAGCTGGCAACGCAACGACCGCGCCGTAGGCCGCCGCCGTCAACCCGCAACCGGTATTGACAACGGCAATCATGTATAACATGGTTGTAACACAATGAAGACGGCTACCGTCAGAGAGTTGCGGCACGCTTTCGGCAGCGTTATTCGCTGGGTGGAAGGCGGCGAAAGCGTCGCGCTGAAAAAACGCGGCAAAGTCATTGCCGTCTTGCAACCGCCGAAACCGGCCAAGCGTCACAAGATGCAATGGCCTGACTTTGAAGCGATGCAGCGTGAAATCTACGGCGATCTTCGCAAACGCAGACTGTCGCCCGGGGATTCCGCCGCGCTGCGCGAGAATATGCGGGGCGACCGGTGAAAGCGTACGCTGACACAGGCTTGCTCGTTTCGCTCTACCTGCCCGAATCCACTTCGGCAGCCGCACAAGCCGCAGTCACCCGGCTTGACGAACCGTTGCCGCTGGTCCCGTTGGCGGTGTTGGAACTGCGCAACGCCTTCAATTTCGCCCTCAACCGCCGACGACTGACCCCAGCCGAACGCGACGCGCTTTGGGCGCAATTCGAGCAACAACAGGCCAGCGGCCTGTTCCTGCCGTCGGCGATCCCGGCCACGGAGTGGCACGCGCGCGCGAGGGAACTCAGCGACCGTCACACACCGGCTATCGCCACGCGCACGCTGGATATTCTCCATGTCGCGGCGGCGCTGTTGCTCGGCGCGAGGGAGTTCTTGAGCCTCGACGAAAAGCAGCGGCGCATGGCGGCGGCGGAAGGTTTGAAAGTGCGCCCGTAAAGGGCGGACCGGCCCGCCCGATCGGACCGCTTGCAAGTCAACGTGGCGCGACGCGCAGAAAGAGCTTCGCGATTGCGAGCCGCCGCCTTCAGGCGTATCGGCAAGGCCATCCGGCGGATTGTCAGCAACGGCCATCAACCGAAGGGCGCCAGCGGGCGGGTGCTCATCCGTGTTGGCTCTCATGGCTCCCGCGCCCGCGTGTGGCTGCACGGAAAGGCAGGCTTCGTGCGCGTGGGACCGAAGGAACTGTTGACCTCGCCTTCGGTACCCTTTCCACAGGCGTCACCTTCGCCGCCGTCGTCGTCCAGTCTGCCACCTTCGACGTGCCCGGCGCCGCCGCTTGATAAAGCGGCTGGCAAGTCAGTTCGGGAAGCCCTGAAACATCTTGAAATATGGAACACTCTAGTCCATATTTCGCACATGATTTTACGCACCGAGCTTATGGCGCGAGTTGCCGCCTCGTTGCAAGCAAGCCCGATTACCGGCCTGCTTGGGCCGCGTCAGTGTGGCAAGACCACATTGGCCCTTGAGATCGCCCGGCAACGACAGGCCACGTATTTCGATTTGGAAGATCCCGAAGACCAGGCACGTTTGGAGAACCCAAAACTGACGCTCGGTCCATTGAAGGGCCTGGTCGTGCTCGATGAGATTCAGCGACGACCCGGGTTGCTTCCCCTGTTGCGAGTTCTGGCTGATCGCAAACCACTGCCGGCGCGCTTTCTTCTTCTGGGAAGCGCCTCGCCCGAGTTGGTTCAGAAATCATCCGAGACGCTGGCGGGCCGGATCCAGTTCGTGGACATGGGCGGGTTGAGTCTCTGGGAGGTCGGTGCTGAAAAGCAACCGGAGTTGTGGGTGCGCGGGGGATTCCCGCCGTCGTTTGTGGCAGCGGATGACGCGGCGAGCATGGCGTGGCGGGGAAGTTTCGTGCGGACGTTTCTCGAGAGAGATCTGGCGTTGCTCGGCTTTCGACTGCCGCCGGAAACGGTGCGGCGGTTTTGGACGATGGTTTCGCATCAGCACGGCCAGATTTGGAACGGGTCGGAGATCGGCTCCTCCCTGGGCGTGTCGCATCACACCGCACGGCGATACCTCGACGCGCTGGCGGGGGCCTACATGGTGCGGCAACTCCAGCCGTGGTTTGAGAACGTCGGAAAACGGGTGGTGAGATCGCCCAAAGTGTATGTGCGCGATTCAGGGATTCTGCACGCACTATTGAACCTGCCCGATTTGAGGGCGTTGCAGGCCCACCCGAAGCTCGGCGCTTCTTGGGAAGGATTTGCGTTGGAGCAGATCGTGCCGTGGATCGGCGAGAGGAACGTGTATTTCTGGGCGACGCACGGCGGTGGTGAATTGGATTTGCTGGCACATCACAAAGGCAGGCGGTGGGGATTTGAATTCAAATATCAGGACGCGCCGAAGATGACCCAATCTCTGCACACGGCGCTGGATGACTTGAAGCTGGAGCACATCTGGGTGGTTTATCCCGGTGCATCCTCGTATGCGCTTCATGAGAAAGTGGATTGCATTGGGCTTCGGGAGTTGACCCAGGTGCGGAAGTTGATAGGCGCTTGACGCCGTGCTGCGCCCTCTTTGTTGGGGCAGTTCGTTTTCGTGGACGGAGCGCAGTCGGCGCCTTCGATTTTTGATGCGGTGCAGCACCTCTCTGACCGCGACAAGACGCGCTGGCGGTTTGTGCTGTGCGGCAGCTCGGCGCGGAAACTTCAGCGCATCGGTGCAAACCTGCTGCCGGGCCGAAGCTTCCACCATCGGCTTTTGCCGCTGACGCTGGCAGAACATCCAGCGGATCAACCATCCATTCCCTACGCGGTGTCGCCGTTGCCCTTCGCAGCCCAGCGTGAGCGAGTCGTTTCCGCACAGCGTTAAGAGACGATGAAATGTTGTTTAAGGCTTCCTCAGATCGACCGGTGACACCGGGATGCAGGAACAGTTTCCACGTCCAGTCCGGCAGTCTTCACTGTACGCGGCTTCATTGTCTGGGTTTGCCGATAAAAGTTGACTTTATATTCATCGTCTGAATATAAAGTTCATATGTTTGACCGTTGGTATGCTGGAACGTTGCGAGAGAAGCTGGCGCGGCCGTATGTCCATCTGGTTTTTGGGGCGCGGCAGACGGGGAAATCCACGCTCCTCCGGGAGCTGTTGCCGCCTGAAACGGTGATCGTGGACCTGGCCGATCCCCAGGAGCGCACACGGCATTTGGCCAACCCCGGAGCGTTCGTGGAGGATTGCCGGAGCCTGCCGGCGCACAAGAAGGGGCAGTTCGTTTTCGTGGACGAGGCGCAGTCGGTGCCTTCGATTTTTGATGCGGTGCAGCACCTCTATGACCGCGACAAGACTCGCTGGCGGTTTGTGCTGTGCGGCAGCTCGGCGCGGAAACTTCGGCGCATCGGTGCAAACCTGCTGCCGGGCCGCAGCTTCTACCATCGGCTTTTGCCGCTGACGCTGGCAGAGCATCCGGCGGATCAACCATCCATTCCCTACGCGGTGTCGCCGCTGCCCTTCGCATGGAGCAAGAGCCTGAAGCAGGAGAACCCGTTCCCGGTTGCGGACTTGTTGACGCGCCTGACCTTTGGCGAACTGCCGGGTGTGGTGGCGGCACCGGAACCCGACCGGGCCGAATTGTTGAGGGCCTTTGCGTTCGTGCATCTGGAGGAGGAAATCCGCCGCGAGGCGCTGGTGAAGGACTGGGGCGCGTTCGTGCGTTTCATGCAACTGGCGGCGGCGGAGTCGGGGCAGATCGTGAACTTCGCGGCCATCTCGCAGGAGAGCGGCGTGTCGCAGCCCACGGTCAAGAGCTACTATCAGTTGCTGGAAGACATGTTCGTGGGTTTCCGGGTGGAGGCGTTCTCACGGAGTTCGCGAAAAGCCCTGCTCTCGACCCCGAAGTTTCTGTTTTTTGACTTGGGCGTGCGCCATGCGGCGGCGGGGCTGACCGCGACCCCCGATGTGGTGAAGGTAAATCCGGGACCGTTGTTCGAGCAATGGGTAGGCATCGAGTTGTGGAAACGGCTGCAATACCTCGGCAACGGCAAGCTGCACCACCTGCGCACCAAGGACGGCGCCGAGGTGGATTTTATCGTCGAGTGGGAAGGCACGCTCACGCCCATTGAGGTCAAGTGGAGCAACAAGCCGACGGTGCAAGATGCGCGGCACTTGCTGACCTTCCTTGGCGAACATCCGAAACAGGCGAAACAAGGCTACATCGTCTGTCGGTGCCCGCGCCCGATGCAGTTGCATGAGAAAGTGACAGCGTTGCCGTGGTTCTGTTTATGACGGGCCGAAGGCCGAAAACGCGGACTCATCAACGCACGCGAAAACGTTGACGGGCGTCGCCGAGGGCAACACGCGGCTTGGGTTGATGAACTCCTGTCGGACGAAAACGCCAGGGCCCTTCTCAGCTTTCGTGCAGGTTATAGAGGCAGAGCAGCGCCGCCCAGCCGCTGGGCATGGGCTCCGGAGGTTCCGGCAGGTCGGCATACCGCACCGCCATCTCGAGCATGGCGCGGGCGTGGAAGAACGCCTCCAGGACGGGCCGCGTGTGCCCGGGCCAGTCGTCGGTGGACGGGTTCCTGAATTTCCGTCCGGTTCCTTCGGCGATGATCCGCTCAAACCAGGCGTTGAGTTTCAGATGGGGCGCCAGGTCGCGCAACGCGTTGACGATTCTCCGAGTGCTGTTTTGCAGCGAATACACTTTGAAGGACGGGTGGTAGAACCGATAGAGGCGCTCTTCGTAACCCCAGCGGTCCGACATCTCCGCCAGCAACGCCTTGAGCTGCGGCCGCTGCCTGTTCACCGACTTCAGCAGCTGTTCGATGGCCGCGCACCGCCCCTGCCGCGCCAGAAGTTCTTTCAGGCTTCGTTCTTCTGCCGGACCCGTCGGGAGAGAGGCCCTGACTTCCTCCGGCCGCCGCGCGGCGGTCCGGCTTGCCGGTGCGGGGCGCTCCTCATCAAGATAAAGCTTCATCGCGAGTGTTCCGGGGTTGCTGTCTGAAAACTGGTCTTTAGGGTACAAGGTGTTTTGCAAAAGCGCCTCTCTTCTTCGTGTCATAATCCTGGCGGCGGGCGTTTTTACCCCGTGGGTCGTCTTCTCGTTGTCGAAGCTGAAGAAAGCGATCTCCCACAGCACGATGGCCACGGCGGTCCCGACCGCGATGTTCTTGGGGCCCAGCGACTCCGCATCCACGAGGTGCCGCCACGGCGCAAGGCCGGTACCGAATGGCACGACTGCCATGGCTTCTCTTGCAACCACCCAAGGACTGAAGCGGCTTGTCAACAACGGCAGGAGGTTGTGAAAACCCGATACGGAGGGGTCAGCCGGAAGTGAAGGAAAGAGGCTTCTTAACCGCCGTTGACAGGGAGGAACGATGCGGGGCTAGCGGTCACGCTTTCCGATCTTGCAGAATCCCCGTCTCAGTCAAAAAACTCACCACCGACTCGAAGTGCGGCGTCATGTCTGGCTCCAAGTCACACTCGGCGGCCAGACCGGCGAATGGCTTGGTCCAAGATTCCGGCGGCGGCTGCAACTGTTTTGGCGGCTCGTGCGTTTTACGCCGTCGGAAAGTGTTGCGAATGGATGGCTTCAGACGTTCCGGCTCAAGCCTGCCTCGCTCCACCAGAAGTGTTATGTCCACGAGGTCACGCACGCGGGAGTTGGGCGCGCTCTGACGAGGCAGTGTATAGGCGTGCAACTTTTCAGCGAACTGTTCCTTGCGTGAGATCGTTGCGAATTTGCAGGAGCCGATCCCGGCGAAGCCCAGCCAGTTCTTGCCTTCCAAAAACTCATAAGGTTCGCGCATCACGTCTCCAGCGCTGACATCGACGTGGAACTTCGCAAACGTGCGTCCGTCCATCCGTGCTTCCACTGGATACCGAGCGCCGCCATACGGGGCGGCGTTGAGGTCGTGCATCGGCTCACCGACCCAAAAGACGAAGTAATCCTGCAAATCGCGGCTCACGGTTTCACGAAGCGCCTCCAGAACCTGCTTGGTGCCCCAAACCCCTTTGCTGACCTTACGGATGCCGAGGTCAATGTCCCGCGTGGTCCGTGGGGACCTGATCCGCAGTTCCATCGCGTACCCCCCCTTGAGCAACCACGGCGCATCCGGGGCGTGGAACAGTCGGCAGAGAAACCGATCGAAGGCCACCTGCCGCCGCAACCGTTGCACGTCCACACCCTCTTTCTCAGCGACAGTTGCCAGCCGATCTTCCAGCGCGCGGCGGAATGCCTGGGCGGAAGCGTAGGTTTGCTTCATCTTCATTTCGCAATTCGAGAAAGCACCTGGGCCAGCCACGCAGGCGTCTGCGGCTGTCCGGCGGCGCGGCGCAGTTCTTGGCGTGTGAACAGGCCGCGCTTCTGCCCCTCCTCGACGGCTTGGGTCACCAGGTCTTGTGACGCCATGGCCTCGTCTGCCAGCGTGCAAATTGTTTTCAACGGTTTGGCGACGCGGACGCCGCGCATTGCTTCTACATCGGCCTTGTCGAGATCGGCCCAGTGCAGCACCAGCACGGACGGGATGTTGCTGTTGCGCCGGAACGATGAGGGCACCGTCATGTGCAGCTTGGCGGGCATTGCGTCGGAGAGTTCGTAAAGGCTTAGCGCGGTCTGGTGCGAATAAATTCCCTGCGGTGTGCCCTCGCGATTTCTCGACCAGAGAAACCACAGCATCAGTTGCGCGTCTTCCGACTGCGGAAAGCGCGCCAGACGGTAGATGCCTCGGTGCAGGCGCAGCCAGTTGCCCGCCTTGACGT
This sequence comes from uncultured bacterium, assembly GCA_903870275.1. Taxonomy (GTDB): domain Bacteria; phylum Verrucomicrobiota; class Verrucomicrobiia; order CAIQCK01; family CAIQCK01; genus CAIQCK01. Next base: position 32,819 of record CAIQCK010000073.1, read on the forward strand.
GATGGGCATGGCTGCTGAGCGTGTAGCCGCATTCTGTCGCCTGCTGAGCCGTGAAAAGGCCGTGCTGACTCTCCGTGATTTCGTAGAGAGCTTCGGCTGCCGGTGTGCGTCGCGGGCTCATGGCACGTTTATACCAACAATTGGTATATTCATGCAAGACCCGATTTCACGTTTTGACGGTCAGCGCCTCCCATGCTCTCCTCGCCGCTTTACCTGTTATCGGCACCCGCATGGACACGTGTCCGAGGATGAGAAGGATAACCAACGGGACAAAAGGGTGCTGGCGTTCCTTGTGATTGTGTTCGGTGTGATGATCGTGTGGCTGGCGCGCTGCCTGGGGGGTGAGCAATTGCAAGAAGGGACGAAGGTGGAGATCAGGGACGGCTTGAACTTGCGGCCGTGGCGTTCCTTTCCCCCCGGTGCTCTGGCGCTTGAGTTTTGATTCCATCTCTTTCCGCTCGTCACTCGCGCCGGCGTGTCCTCGGTTATTGCAACCAATGCGCCGCCGGCTGAAGCAAGAATTCCTCCAGGGGAATACCTTGGCCGCCCACCAGTAGTTTCCGCTTTGGCCTGAACTGTTTGGCAAAGGCTTCCATACCCGACAACGATTCCCTTCGCCGCCCGCTCTTGACCTCAAGGGCCACGGCGGTCTTGCCTTGGTGTAGGACAAAATCCACCTCCTGATTCCGCTCCCGCCAATACGCAACCTCAATGCTGCAGCCCATGCTACTGTTGAGCAAGTGCGCGCCAACGCAGGACTCCACCAGACGGCCCCAGTAGTCGCCGTCGCGCCGGGCCTCCGCCAATGCTCGCCCGGATTGGGCCGTCATCAGGGCCGTGTTCAACACTTGCAGTTTTGGACTCGACCCTCGCTGGCGCACCAACCCATGCGCATACTTCGATAGTCCGGCCACCATCCCGGCACCCTGAAGCAGTTGCAGATAGTGCGCCAAGGTCACGGTGTTGCCCGCGTCCAGCAGTTGGCCCAGCATCTTTTGATACGACAAAATCTGCCCGGAGTAGTCGCAGCCCAGTTGAAACATCCGTCGCAGCAAGGCCGGTTTGTCCACCCGCGTCATCAACAGGATGTCTCTCGAAATCGTGGTCTCAATGAGGGAATGAACAATGTAATTCCGCCATCGCTCCGGTTCTTCGATCAATGGAGCCGCGCCGGGATATGCACCAAAAAAGATGTATTGTTCCAGATTCCAGCCGAAAGCCTCGCGCATTTCGCTCAACGACCAGTGCGGCACCGGGATGATTTCAAAACGCCCCGCCAGGCTTTCGGTTAGTCTGCTTTGAATCAACAACGGCGAAGAGCCCAGCACGACCACCTTCAACGGCACGCCTGTGTGTGTGTCCGTGTCCCACAACAACTTCACGATATCCGACCAGCCCTGCACCTTTTGGATTTCATCGAGGATGAGCAATCCTCCCGCCTTGCTTCCGCGGATCTTTAACCGGGCGATGTCCCATTGTTGCTCGATCCAGGTTCGATCACGGAGCGTTGGCTCGTCCGCGGAAGCGTAGTGAGCTGGCAGTTTCAACACCTCCATTCCTTGTCTGGCCAGAGTGGTTTTCCCGACCTGACGCGGACCGGCAAGCACCTGAAGGAAGCGCCGCTTTTCACGCAGTCGACGCAACAGGTCATCAAGAATGGTTTTACGGGTCATATTATTTACTCAGGATGATGAGTATAATTACTCATAATAAAATTCGTGTCAAAGAATTTCTTCGTGGAACGACGAAACCGAGCGGGAGGGTGTGTCCCTGGCAAGCGGGCCACATCAAGCACCCATACTGCCGCAGAAACGGGTGGGCGACACGGCTTCACTTGACTCTAGCATCGCCTTCCGAATGTAAAATGCCCCTTAGGTTTAGCCGTTGCATCGAGCCGGAGATCGCGCAGAAGCTGTCGTCGCACTGCGTGCAGATGATGTTCGTGGTTCGCGTGCACAGTCGAACGGGGATTCTGACGGAGAGCGGGACGCAGAAAAGGAGAATCGACCGCTCAAATAGTTCAAGAGGTCACCAGCACCTCTGGCTTCTTACTCGCAATGTCCAACAGCCGCAAAGCCGCGCCAGCCGGATGACGCCGGCCCTTTTCCCAACTGATGGCTGTAACACGAGGAACATTCAGCAGCCTGGCAAAGACCGACTGGCTGGTTTTCAACTTCTTGCGAATCGCCTTGATGTCCTCCGGAGCCAGTGACTGGACCGGCTTCGGCAGAGCGATGGTCGTGCTCCGCAAAGTCAGTTTGCGTTTGCCCGCCACATGCTCGGCGGACGCCTCGACGCTGCCGACCAGTTCTTCAGCGTCAAATTTGATTTCCTTCCGTTTCATTGTTTGAACAATAAGGGTTGGGCCGGCGAAGCCGTGGACGTGGTGACCATCCACCCCAACCCAAAACCAGGCGATACGGTGGAAATCAAGGACGGCGCGTTTCGAGGTCTCAGGGCGGTTGTCGAGCGCGACATGAGCGACCAACAACGCGTGTCCCTTCTGCTGACCACGCTGGCGTATCATGCCCGCATTGTGGTCAACCGGGACCAGATTGAACCGGTTTCGTGAAGCGTCTGCGGCACGGCAGCTGCCGGCTGGGGTCAACTAGAATAATGCGCAAAACAATCTCGCTCTGAATTTGCCGCTCGCCAGTTTTAGTTTGGCGGTTCAGTTCACAGGTTTGGTGGGGTGTGCATTCTGGTCGATGGAGACAACCTTGGGGTTGTCCACAGTGGTCTGTCGGTTCACTCCCCAATGTTTTGCGGTCAGCAGACTGATTTCTTCCGTCAGAGCGCGCTGCGGTGTGTCAGGCGATGCGACCAGCGTTTGACGCGCTCCGGGCTTTCCTTTCGACATGCACCACGCCGGGCCATAGGGCGTGTTCATCGGCAGCGGGCCATTCCATACTTCCACGTCAAAGTCCCGCGTGTCGGCTTCGACGCCAACCATGTTGAGTTGAACCACCGCCAACGCGATATGCTGCTCCAACCGGGCCTTGTCCCGCGCCGCAAAGCTCGCGCATCCTTCCGGCATGGCGATCGCCAGCGGCAGCAGAAAACAGAGGATGGCGGTGCGAATCAAGGCAGTTTTTTCGGCCACACAGGCTTTTCGTTGGTCCTCGGGCCGCACCGCCGTCTGAGTCTCCGGCAGACCGCGCGACCCGTCTTGCTGAAACAACGACGAAAAGCTTAAATGGTTTGCATGCATCGCTTCTAATACCCGATGCAAAATCGCACTTTTTATGCCTTTTGCAATTAGTGCATTGGCCCATTGTGACCTAGGTAATTATCCTAGAAAAACGGCAACGCGAGGCATTGGCGGTTTTTTGAGATTTTTTCCTTGAGGGCGCCCGACGGCGAGGGACATCGCCTGCTCCGATGGGGCGCGGCCCCACAACGTCCTCTTGGCGTGCCGTTCCCATGGACGTCAAAACGGGTCGGATCGCATCCAAGGGGCGTTGGCTGACCGGAGGCGGCGCTCTCGAATTGCCGGTTAGCGCTCCCCTTCGCGGCGAGGCGCCGCCGCCTTTTTTCGCGTGGCCTCCCGTTTCCTTGTGAGACGCGCGATCTTCACTTTGTCCGGATGGGTGCAGATCCGGACAGGGGTATTGACGATTTGTCTCGCAAACTCGCAGTCAGGCTCCGAACGCGCCAGACACTCCACCAGTCCGCCCCCGTGCAGCAATCGTCCGCCGGGACAGGCCTTTCGCGACGGCAGGGATCGCGCGCCCTTCCGGCTCAGGCGCTCCGCGACGATGGGTTTGTTACCTCTTTTCACGCAAGCGATGCGCGGTCGACTTCACCGCCCGATGTGGTGGAACCAACTGGAAGCATAGTGTATCAGTTCCAACATGCTCTTGAGGTCCAGTTTCTTGATGATGTGTGTGCAATGGGTCTCGACGGTCTTGACGTTGATGTGCAAAAGCCCGGCGATCTCGCGGGTGGATTTGCCGCGTCCGATGTGGTTATACACCTCCAACTCCCGGTCCGTGAGCGTTTGCAGGGACGCAAGGTGGCTGTCGGCTGGAGAGGTGCGTTGATTGTTAAGCAACTGCTTGATGATCGATTCGCTCACGCAGACGTTGCCGTCATACACGCGGCGGATGGCGGCGAGGACTTTCTCGACCGGCTCGCTTTTCATGAGGTAGCCGGAAGCGCCGGCTCTCAACACCCGCTCGGCAAAAAGCGACTCGTCGTGCATGGAGAACATCAGAATCGGCAGCTTGTCGGACTTCGATTTTACGTGCTTGATGAGATCAATGCCGCTGCCGTCTCCAAGGGTAACGCCTGCAATAACGAGATCCACTTTGCCGGATTCGATCACCTGCAAGGCTTCTGTCATGCCGGAGGCTGTCGCAGAAACGCACATGTCCGGCTCCTGTTTGATCAATTGCGAGAGACCGTAGCGCACGATCGGATGGTCGTCCGCGATAAGGATACGCGTTTTTCTGATTCGCTCCGGGTGCATCTCAGCCGGCTTCATGCGTCTGTTTGGTTGCTTTCTGGAAAATCCAGACGGCAAAACCATTACACTCCCCGCCGCCGGGAAACAAGCAGGTTCTTGCCATCCTCCCATGCGGTCCGTTTGCCGCTCAAAGCGCAGGGGCAACCGGTTGCGTCTTTCGCTGGTTCCCCCGGGACAAGACGGCGTTCATGCCGCCGCTCTTTGTCCATCACCGGCAAGCTTTAGTGGATTCCTTGCTGTCGGGGCTTGGTTCCGGCAACGGTCTTGGCAACGATTTCCTGCCTCTGCGGATGCCGGCAAAAATAGATACCGCCAAATCCGAGCGAATAGTCGCAGTGAGCGGGGTCGTCCACCAGACACTCCGGATAGTTGGGGACGCCGGCCTTGGCTCGGCAGATCGCCGGGTCGGGCAAATGTTGCACGGGGGTTTTTTGCAGGGGGGGCAAGTCGGGCGCGTCCTTCCATCTACAGCCTGTTCAGCAGACGTTGGTAAATCCTCTCGCTCCTTATCAGTAGCTCACCCAGAACAAGGTCACCAAGGCGGCGAGGGCGATAATCACAATGATGCCGAACCAGTCCTCGTAGCTGAAGTGGCGCGCCTTTTTTGCTGCATCGCGCGTGCTCATAAACATCCAGTCTCCATCGTGCGGTCAGTGTTGTTGGTCATTTGCCAGCCGGTGACTGCGCCGGGTGCGGCGGCGATGGCAAAGACGTCGGTGCCGTAAATCCTCCGGCAAACGGCGACGGTTCCGGTTGTGGCGTCGCCGGCTCGGCGTTGACAAGGAGCCATCTTTCCTCCCATCCGCGCCGATCCGTCGCGTCGTAAGAGTTATAATACAAATAATGAATGAATGCTCTCACGCCGAGCACCATCAGGACCATGAAGAGCACCATCCATGCCATCCTCTTGCCTGCGCCAAAGCTCCCACTCACGGCGGCCAGTGTATCCCTCGATGAATGGGTGTCCAGAAAGACCCGACCTGATATTTGCATAGGGAAAAACCTTAGAGGGCGTCACGCCTGCCATCGCCGCTTTACCGTTGGATAGGCACAGTAGACCATCCAGCGAGGCCGGCGCGGCCGAGGCCGGAGGATCACCGTGCAGACCCGTTAGCAGCGGCAGCCCTGCGGCCATAGGCGACCCGGTCTTGTATTACCCGGTCTTCATGACCGGTCCGGGTTTTCCTTGTGGGCAACTTTCTCAGGAAAATCCCTAGGCCAATATCAGGTCGTGTCCTGATTGACAGCGTTAAGCTCCCCGGTATTCTGGACGGCCATAGCTCGCGTTGGAACGCAGGATATCACGCGGGATCGAAGGAAACCGCGACCGCAATGACACGCGACAAAGAACTTTTTGTGAAAGCCGAACACTCGAATCTGGTGTGGGGGATCACGGCGGCGGCCATCACCTTCATCCTGTTGCGCCTGGTATCCCACTTGTGGCCCGCGATGTTCCCGCATTGATCGCGCAGCCTTTTGACCGGACGGCAGCGGCCCTTGTTGGACACTCCTGATGAACCCGCATTGAGCCGGTCACCTTTCTCCGTCGCCGTTTGCCGCCGGCCTGATTGCTTCAGGCCCGGCTCCTGTCAGTGTGAATTCCAAACGGGAACTTTGGAATTCAGTTCAGACAACCACGGCGAGGACTCTCTTTTTGTTGATCTGTCGCTGGCTGGGCAAGATCTCTTTCCCATTTCCATTGGCAGGCGGCCGGGCCGGCGGGACAAGCCACACAGGCGGCAACAATATGCTCCGGGGTGGGCTCAAAATGGAACAAGCTCCACGCGGCGACGTCCTCCTCTTGTTCCGAAAAAGTTGACAGAGTGGCGCGGCCTTCAGGAAGAACATGGAGGGTGAACCGGTCCAGAGCAGCCGAAAGCCCCTGGCCGCGCGCCTTGAGAAAGGCTTCTTTGAGCGTCCAATACTGGAAAAACCTCCGAACCCGCCCGGCGGCCGGCGTGTCCCGCAGGTCAGCGGACTCTTCCCGTGAGAAGAACCGATCGCCTATTTCCAGTGGATCAACGTCGCGGTCCAGACGCTCCACGTCAACGCCAACTTCGCCGCCGCCGTTCACGGCGACCACCACCAGGTCGTACGTGTGAGCCAGATTAAAGTGGATGACGGCATCCTTCGAATGGCCGTCAAGCGAAGGTTTGCCATGGCGATTGACGACAAACCGCAGTTGATCGGGAGGGATCTTCACGTAGGGGGAGAGGGTTCGCCTCAAAAAAGCATGGCTGGCTGCAAAAAGATGGCGGTCTTTCTCACGCTGGAAACGCTGTAGCCGGTTCCGTTCCTCGCGATCCAGCAAAAGCAGATACTCCGAGAACCGTTCCGGTGTCAGTGCCGCATGAAACCGTGCCAGATGGAGATGCATAGATGTCTTGCCCGAACGCCGGTCTCCTCTAACAGACGCTCGACACTATCGTCCAGCATTTCTCGGCGACACAGCCATACCTTTACCTTACCTGGCAAGCACGGGTAGTGTTGTGGCGCCCTGATATTGAACGGGCTGCTTCAGGGAAGGCCTTGCAGACGCTTTCCTCACAACGCCCGCACACGCATTCCTGTTTCGCGTCGTAAACCTCCGCGCAACGTTGGAGGTGGTGAGTTGCACCCATCGGTCAGTGATCGGGGCAGAAACGGCGGCGGCGGAAAACTGGCGCGAATGAAGATTCATTTTCCAACGGCCCTGCTGCGGGCGTTGATTGAGTCTGTGCGGCAATTTGCCGCCACCCACAAACGCAACGTGACCGGCACGGAACTTCAGTCCCTCGCCGCCGACCTCAAGAAACATCACGGCCTTCCTGATCTGTAGAAGATGCGGATTCCAGAAATCTTTGCGATGGCGATACGGCGCGAACGGCGGCGCGGAGGACCCGTGACTGATTGCGGGATTCTCGTCGTTGGAAAGGGCTTGCGCATTCGTGACTGGCGCGTCCTTTTCGCCCCAGACCCGGGCACGCGGTAACGGATGACGCCAGCAGGGCGCCTAGCAGGAAGCGTATTGGACATTTTATCCGGACTGAACAGCCTGGGTTTCCCGCCTGAGCCTGCTCGACACTGGAATAGGTTGTTCGCCGGCCGCTCGGACGTCCTACCAATCGGTCGGCTGATAATCCTTCAGGAATTTCCCCCAGATGTGCTCGCCGGTGTTAAAGCCGCTGATGATCGGGTCCACAATCCGCGCCGCGCCGTCCACGATGTCCAGCGGCGGGTGAAAGCGATGCTCCTGTTTCTTTCGCTCCGCGATCTGGGCCGGATCTTCGTCGGTGACCCAGCCGGTATCCACGCTGTTCATGTGGATGCCGTCGGCGTGATAATCCGCCGCCGAGGTGCGTGTCATCATGTTCAACGCCGCCTTCGCCATGTTCGTATGCGGATGACGCGTGGTTTTTGAGGGCCGGTAAAACTGTCCCTCCACCGCCGAGACGTTCACGATGTGCTTGTCGCGCTCCGGCGCTTGCAGCATCAACGGCTTCAAGCGGGCGTTCAGCACAAACGGAGCCACCGCGTTCACCAACTGCACCTCCAGCAGTTCCACCGAGGGGACTTCCGCCATCGTCAGCCGCCAGGAATTCCGGTCGCGCAAATCCACCTGCTGCAAATCCTGATCAAGCTTTCCCTCCGGGAACAAATCGCGTTGTGCCGCGAGATTCCCCGCCGCCAGCGGCGCCTGTGAAAGCACCGCGGCCTGCGCCACGTCGCGCCCGCGCACCGCGGCCTCGTCCGCCGGCAGCAAATGATAGCCGCGCCATCCCTCGTAAGCGCCCAGCAGGCGCCGCGCCTCTTCCGGCATCGCGCCCAGCGGCCCGGATTCGCCGGCCATCATGTGCGCGTAATACTCCGGCGGACGCCGCACGGTCTGACAAGCGTTGTTGATGATGAAATCAAGCCGCTTGCGCGTCTTCATCAAGTGCCCGCAGAACGCCTCCACGCTCGGCGTGTGGCGCAAATCGAGAGCGAAGATTTCCAGGCGGTGCCGCCACTGCTCGAAGTCCGCCTCCCTGGCATAACGTGCCGCCGCGTCGCGCGGGAAGCGCGTGGAAACAATGAGTTGCGCGCCCGCCCGCAGCAGCTTGATCCCGGCTTGGTAGCCGATCTTGACGCGCCCGCCGGTCAGCAGCGCAACGCGTCCCTCCAGATTGGCCGTCTCGGTCCGCTTCTGCAAATTCAGCGCCGCGCACTCCGTGCAAAGCTGGTCATAGAAATGGTGGATTGTGGTGTAATCGCGTTTGCAGATGTAGCAGTTTTGCGGCTCGACGACCTCGCGAAAATCCGGATCGGCTTCCACCTCCTCCTGCTTGAACCCGACTGGTGGATGATAATTCGGCGTCGCGAAAACCGACATGCGCCGCAGCTTGCGGATGCCGGTCTTGTTGAGCACGTTCTGATCCCGCTGGATTTTTGCGGCGCGGCGCAGGCGCTGCCGCGCCTTGACCAACTGACGGCGCGCGATGGCCTCAGGCCGCGAGACTTCGCCGGCCGTCTTGAGCAGCCGTTCCCTGTCCTGGTCCGCCACCTGCGCCAGCAAGCTGCGATCTTTGGCTATCGCTTCCAACAACTCCGCAGCCGCCCGCAGGCGCTGGGTCAGTACATCGTTATTCATGGTTGAACATCTTCAACCGAAGTCGGACAGGTTTTCAACCCTTGTGCGAAATCTTTGCAAAAGCATTGGCCGCACTGTAACGTCAATCTCCGACCGTCGGATCGTTTGGGTTCGCGAATATTCCGGGCCGGAATCTGAATTTGTCAAATGGACGCAACCTCGCTCTTGAGAAAGCATGAGGGGCAGGGGATGGAATAGTGCGTCGCCTCCTGTGTCCTTGCTCCTCGTGGGTTGGACTGCAGGAGGTTGCCGTCTGAAAAGCGAACTGCCGGCAGGAAGCCGGCAGTTCGCGTTGACCGAAATGGATGTAGGACGAGGCGTTACTGTTTCTTCGCAGCGGGCTTGGCCGGCGTGACGCCCTCGCGGACGAAGCTGATCGCGAGGCCGAGTCCTTTCGGCGGCGCGTCATGGATCGGATGACCGAATCTCCCGCCGTTCCAACCTTGAGGGCCGGTCTTCTTCGCGTCCACAGTCAACGGCAGGAAGCACATCAAAAATTCGCCCTTCTCCTTGTCCGTCGCCTCGACTTTCACGAAGTCCTTTGACTTGGCGAAGATGGCATCCACCTTGGCGGCGTTGTCCTCCTTCGCGTAATCGGGGACGCGCAGTTTCATGGACACGGTGTATTTCTTGCCGTGCGCCGGCGTGGCGTCGGCAATCGCCTGCGCGATCTGCTGGTAGCTGTCCGTGTGCGCATCGAAAGAGACGTTCACGTAACCGCTCGTCGGCGTGAGCTTCTCGACCTTGGTGACGGTCTTCACCTTCTGGAGGGACTCGGTGATGTTCTTAACGCAGTTGTCGCACTCGACGTTGGCAACGAAGAACGTCTGCGTCGTGAGGGCCGGTTTATAGGGAGCCTTTTCCGCCGCCGAAGCGGTGAGTCCCAACGCGGTGATGATGGACAGTGAGAGGAGCAAGTTTTTCATCATGGGTGGCAGGTTACGCCGATGCTCATGCCCGTCAAGGCAAACAACCTGATACCAAAGTAGGACAAGTGACGCCACGCTGTTCGAGAACCTGATGGCGATGGTTTTCTAAACGGAGCACGTCTGACCCCATGGGAATACGAAAAAGGGAGAAAACGAAGCAGATGGGAGTTGGGAGATGGGAATCGGGCAAGGGAGGGGATGTTTGCATTAACGCTGGCCCCTGCGCTGCGTTCACCGGTGCGGCGAATTTCCACCGCGAGGCGGACCGTATGCTGGTGACGGGGATTTGGATATTCGTCGTGCCGCCGCGGGAGATAACGCAGCACTTGCAAGCGAGTCTCGTCCACTACGTCCACACGCCCGCCGGCTCGCCTAGTTCCACCGATCCGGATGTATCCAATGTGTCGCGGATAACGGCGAACCCTTTTCCCTTTCCCGGTCACAACTTTGGTGTGCCGGGCTTGACCGGGGCTTGGAAGGGCAGGGCGCCTTTCACCTTCAGCTTGCGTTTGAAAACCTTGTCGCCGCAGGTGGCAAAGAGGGTGTCAAGATTCCCGCCGCCAAAGCAGACGGCGCTGACGCGGCCGTTGGGCGTCGGCAGGATGGCGTTGACGCGGCCTGCCTGGTCGCAGACCTGGATGCCCATCCGCGTGGTGACGTAGAGCCGGCCCTCGCGGTCGGTGGTCATGCCGTCGGCGCTGCTCTCGTCGGCGGTGTCGGGCGAGTGCAGCCAGTAGTAACGCTGCTTGAACTTCAACGATCCGTCCGGCGCGATCTGGTAGCTGTAAACCCAGTGCGAACGGTAGTCGTCCACGTAGAGCAAGGATTGATCGGGCGAGAACGCGATGCCGTTGGCGAACCGCAGGCCGCTGTCCACGACGCGCTTGCCGCCGTCGGGCTTGATGAGCCAGACTTTGCTCGGCTTGGCCTCGGAGCCGGATTCGGTGACGTAGATCAAGCCGTCGTGGCGGACGATGAGGTCGTTGCCCTTGAAACCTTCCGCGATCACCGTCCCCTTGGCGTCAGCGTCGTAGGCGATGATCTGGTCCGTGCCGGACGCAACGGCGTAGAGCCGGCCGTCGGGGCCGAACGCCTGTCCGTCGCCGCGTTTCGAGTCGGCAACAAAACCGCTGATCCTGCCATCCAGACCGATCCTGCGCGTTTCGCTCACGGCTGCGACACCGGGCACGCCGTTAAAGAACACCTCGCCCTTCGCGTTCGGGGTCGGCCCCGTGGTGGACTTGAAGCCCTCGACGGCAATCTGCCAGTCCTCGCCGGGGATCAGGATCGCGTCCAGCGTCGTATTCTTGCTTTGGCCGGCCTTCACCGGCGCAGGCCAGTCTTTCCAGAGCCACCGCATCGCGTCAGGAAAAACCGCCGTGGCGTGTTTGCCGTTGTGGCCGCCCTCGCCCCAGACGTGGTTGACCTCGTAACCGGCAAAGACCAGGGCGCGTTCCATCGCCTGGTTCGCCATCCACCAGTCACCACCGTAGATGTTCAGGTCATTGCTGCCGTCCTGAAGGAAAACACGGATCGGCTTCGGCTCGAACTTCCGAATGAGCGTCGGGTAAACGTGGCCGCCGCGCAATCCGACATAGGTGCCCACGGCGCTAAACACGCGGCTGAACGCGTCGGGCCGCTCCCACGCCGCGGTGAACGCGCAGATCGCGCCACTGCTCGCGCCGCCGATGCCGCGGTCGTTTCCGTTCTTGGAGAGACGGATTGGCCGGCCATCGCCGGTGGTTTTTTTCTCCACGTCGGGAAGGATTTCGTCGAGAACGAACCTGGCATAGCCGTCACCGAGGCCGTCGTATTCAAAGCTGCGGTTGAACCGGTCGAGAGCATTTGCGTCCAGGGCCTTGACCTTGCCGTGCATGATGAACACGCCAATGGTGACGGGCATTTCTTTCTTCGCGATGAGGTTGTCAAACACGACCGGCGCGTTGTATTGCACGCCGTCCTGGCCGACATAAACACACGCCGGCTTGGCGGGATCGTATTGGGCTGGCACATAGACCGAGTAGTCGCGCGTCGTGCCGGGAAAAATTCTGCTGCCGTCGAAGCTGAACTTTAACACCTCGCCCTTCGGCACGCCCGGCTGCGGCTGTGAGTCGGGACCGGGTTTATAATCGTCGGCCGCCGGAGCGGAAGCGGCGGATAGAGCGAAGACGAAGGCAAGGACGGACACGCGGAAGATGCTCAAGAGGTTCATGCGGCGATTCTGCCGGCGCCCTGTGCTTTGTCAAAGCTCTTTCCGCCTCCGGCGGCGGCTTTCTGGAACGCGCAGGCTTCGACTCGAAGAATCCCACACCGTCAGTGAATGCCGCCGTCCTTGTGGCCCAGCCAGCGGGCAATCACCTTGAAGTCCGCGACCGCCTCGATTGCGTTGGAGCAAGAGAAGTACCGCAGACTGTGATGCGTGAAGTGGGGCAGGGCGGCTGTCTTGATGGCGCGAACACTTGCCCACTAGCCCATCGCGTGTGTGCGCGTGAGAAGAAGCCCCTCTGGATCGGAGAAACCACAGTGGTCCGGCTGGCGTGCGAATCCGGATTTCGCTTCGAGGCCGCGCTGTTAGTATAGCGTGTAGTTCAGCCCACCCCCAAACGGCGCTGGCGTCGCCGGCTTCACGCCACTCTCATTCTTGTAGATGAAGACCCGTTGGTTGTTGGCAAGAGCGATGTCGGGAACGCCGTCACCGGTCATGTCGCCGATCAGCAAGGACCCGCCGCCATTCTCCAGCCGGGCGATCTGTTTCCCATGCCCGTCAAACACGCCAGCGCAGTCGGCCAACACAATCTCATCGAGACCATCGCCGTTCCAGTCCAGCAGCTTATGAATTCGGCTGCTTCGCGTATTGATGGTGCCGAGCAACTGGCCGTTCTCGTCCATGAGGCAGATCGGGCTGTGTCCCGAGGGCTGATGATCGACATCTACCAAAATCTGCATTCCCGGCACATCCGTGCGGACCTTGCCAACGTCAATGGATTCGTAGTGCTGCCCTGGGACCTCCCAGAACGCCTTGCCCGTGCCATCGGCTACCGCGATGCACTTCGCCCCGCAGTAGGTCATCACAAGCCGGAAGTCTTCGGGCTTGGTTCCGGCGCGCAACACGCGGCAGCAATCCAAATGCCCGCTGGCGAGGTTCACCTTGTCTGACTTTAATACCCACCGCACGGTTCCATCAGGGTTGAGCAGGGCAAAGCCTGCCATGATCTCATCCCGGCCGTCGCGGTCAACATCCACTGGGAACGGCTGGTGGGCAGTCCGGTATCCTCCGGGATTCTTGACGGTCCATAACAGGCGTCCAGCGTAGTTGTAGGCCCAGATCTGCCCGTAGCGAGTCTTGACGAGTACCTCTGCCAGCCGCGGGCCACCCGACAGATTGGCGAAGGCAATGGAATCCGTGGCCTCCGGCGGGAGCGGAAACCGCCGCCGCTCCTTGCCTGTTGCTCCCTCCAGTTCCACGAGCGCACCCTTGGTGCACAGCACCACTTCGTTGCGACCGTCGCCGTCCCAGTCGTAGATCTGGCAGGCCACGTCGTAGCTCAAGCCCCGTTGCCCGATGCCGGGCTCGCCCCACCGCCACAGGACGCTTCCGTCCAGCTTCTGGGCCACCGCCGTGCTGGTGTAGTGGGCATCGCTGGTATTGTCGGCGCTGCGACCGTTGACGTTGCGGCAACTGACCGTCTCCACCTGTCCGTCGCCATCCACATCGGCCATCACCACCCACTCCCCGCCATAGGCCGGATCGAGTGGCACCGTCTTCCACGGTTTGACCGTAGGAACGTCCGCCGGTGGCTGGCTGACCATGTCCACATGGAACGGGGTTTGTCCAAATGCCTGCGATGGCAGGAGATTCGGCACGGCCAGCGCCGCAATACTCCCTGCGCCGAATTGTTTAAGGAATGTGCGACGAGACAGCCGATTTTTACGTTTCATGATCCTAGCCTTCTGTTGACGAAAGATTATGAATGCTGGGTCCATCGGCGCGGCGATGGCTGGCGCGCCAACATCTTCAGCAATCAATTATAATATGCTCCTCGCTATTCCAGAAAAAGAAGACCGGTTCTTAGCAGATCTCCCAACCCTTGCGGTATTGTTCCTTTATGAATTTGTCCGCTTCAGGCGCGTTCACAACCTTCATGTTCGCACTGTCCCACATAATCTTCTTCTGGCTGCGCATGGCAACATTGCCCAGCAAAACCAGTTCCGTTAAACGCGCGCTGTAATCGAAGTTGCCGCTGGCCGGCTTGCCGCCCTTGCATGCGGCCAACCAGTCGGCGTGATGGCCTTTGCTTCTGGGCAATGTTTTTTCGGGACGTTTATATTCCTTGTGCAGCGACAAAGGCAAAAGCCGCGGCATTCCGGCCCAGCCAGCGCAAGTGATCAAACCTTTATCGCCCATAAACAATATGCCATTTCCCCCTTCGCCCAGACGCTGTTTGGGGTCATTGGGATCCAGCCCATCCGGTGTGGGTGGACGCAATCCGCCGTCATACCACGTCAACTTCAAAGCCGGCATATCGCCGCGTGGTCCGAACCGATAGTTATATAGTCCGCCAAACGAAGTCACTTCATCATCCACCCCTGTCGAAGTGGCTTCCACGCTGATCGGACTCTCCAACTTCAAAGCCATCACAGCCGGGTCCATGTTGTGACAAGCCATGTCACCGATGGCACCGGTGCCAAACGCCCACCAGCCGCGCCAGTTATACGGCGCATAGGAAGGATGATAAGGACGAGGGTCCCGCGGCCCCAGCCACATGTCCCAGTTGAATCCTTCCGGCACGGGCGGCGTTTCCTTGGGCCGGCCAGGGGTTTTCACCCACTGCCCCACATCGCTCCAAGCGTGAACCTCTCGCACGGGTCCAATCGCCCCATCCCATATCCATTCGCAAGTTTGACGAATTCCTTCTCCGGAGTGACCCTGATTACCCATTTGTGTGGCCACGCCAGTTTCCTTGGCCACAGCGGCAACCTGGCGCGCTTCCCAGATGTTATGAGTCAGCGGCTTTTCGCAATAGACGTGCTTGCCCATTTTCATCGCCATGATGGAAATCACAGCATGGGCATGATCCGGCGTGGCGCAAAGAATGGCGTCAATGGCCTTCTCTTTTTCCAGCATCACGCGAAAATTTTCATACTCGGCGCATTGGTAATTGGGCGTCTTTTTTGAATAATGCTTTTCCACCATGGCTTTCATGGTTTTCCTGCCACCAAAACCTCCATAGTAGAATGGACGAAGGTCCGTCTTCTCTGCCACATCGCAGACAGCAATGATCTGCGCATCAGGTTCATTCAACAGGTTCTTGACATTGGTCCGTCCCTGTCCGCCAGCGCCGATGACGGCTACGTTTATTTTTTCGCTGGGCGCAACAAACTTCGGTCCTCCCAGAACATGCCGGGGCACAATCGTAAACGTGGCAGCGCCTGCGGAAGCACCAATGAATTGACGGCGGGTTATTTGATGAGTTGCCTTGTTCTCGCTCATGATTTTTCTTTCGTTCGGGAATTGAAACTTGCTTGTCGGAATTGTGTGATAAACAACTCGTAAAAACAAGGCGAGTCTCATTGTTCCTTTGGCCTGCACGATGCCACTGCCCCATTACCAACGATGCTGTTGTTTATCGCAGTCGTTGAGGCAAGACGATTTCGGGTTTGTATCGGTCAGGTGAATTGTTACGATTATCGAAGTTTGAACGAGCCAAGCCGATGAGCATAATAACGTCAACGAGGCAGCTACCGCCCGCCACACGTTTTTTTTGCCCGCGAGATCAGCTTCTTTTTCCCCGTGGTCCAGGATCAAAATTTCTGTCCTTTTTTCGGCCCGTCATCTTGCGCATGCTGCTCTTGGTGACCGCCAGCGCTGCGCTGGCTCAGAACAAAGGTCCCACCGACTGGTCCGAATGGCAGACGTATCGCGGCCGCGTGCAACATCCGGCGGCGGCGTTCAAGGCGGCCGATCTTGCCCGGGCCAGACGGAACATCGAGCGCTACACTTGGGCCAAAAGATACCTCGCCAACTTGCGCAAGAATGCCGACGGCATCCTCCCCCAAGTCACCGCGGACTACCTGGCCCGGATGATTGAGCGGACCACGCCCGGCTGTGTTGGCCCTTGCCCTGCCTGCCGGGCCAAGGGACTGCCCTGGCACCCGAACGGGCAATGGTCGTGGTCGGCCAGCAAGCCCGATCAACTGATCTGTAGCGTCTGCAAAACGGTCTTCCCCAACGATGAATTTCCCGAGAGCATTGTCTTGCAAAGCAAGTGGGACCCGGAGCAACGTTTTGGTTTCATTGGCGGGGAACCCTTCCGTTGCCATGGCTACGTCCACGCCCGACCGAGCATCTCCGGCATCATCCGGGCCAACAAGGTGAGCCACGCGACCGGCCAGTTGCACATTCTGGGCCTGGCCTATGCGCTGACCGAAGACCCCAAATACGCCCGCGGCGCGAAGGCGATTCTCCTGCGTTTCGCGGAAGTGCTGCCCAAGTATCTCGTGCGCGCCGGATACGGCTACGGCGAATACGCTGACAGCGACCCCCATGTGGCCGCCGAGCGGATCACGAACCTGCCGCAGGAAGAACTCGTATATCCGCCGAATAAGCCCGACCGCAAGCTCTACGCCGGCTATTGGGCCGCTAGCCGCATCGGCACGTCAGGCATGGACGGTGGGTGGGTGTGCCGCGTCGTGCAGGCCTATGATCTCACTTGCTCCGCCCGCGATGGCGGTGCTGCCGTCTATTCGGAGCAGGAGCGTATTCACATTGAGCGCGACGTGCTCTTGGAAAGCACGTATCTGGCGGTGTGCGATCCGGCGATTAACAACAAGTCGGTGGGCAACCGCGCGGGCGCGGCCATGGTGGGAATGTGCGTCGGCCATCCCGGCTTGGTGCGTTTCGGACTCGAAGGCCTCCGCAGCACCGTGGACGGCTGGTTCCTGCCGGATGGCGGAACGTCCGAATCCTCCGGCTATGCGTTGATGACCATGTCCGGCATCCAGAACCTTGCACTGGTGCTGCGCAACTACTCGGATCCCGCGGGCTACGCCGGCCCGGACGGGCAACGCCTCGACCACTTCGACTCCTTCCGCGATACGCGCTACGGCGATTGCTGGCAGAGCCTGATCTGGACCCTTCAGGGCGACCTGCGCCATCCGCCTTCCGCCGACTCTTACCGTACCACTTCGATCGGCTCCTCCTTTGCCGAACTGATCGCGATTGCTTACCCCAACGACGAGCATGTTGCTTTCCTCAAGGAACTGGCGGGCAAGGATCTTGGCGCAGGCGCAGGTGAGCAGGCCCTGTTCTTGCGCGAGCCCGGGCTGGAATCTCGCGCCGTGCCAGCCTTTGCGCTCCACGACGTCGTGTTTCCATTCCTCGCCCAAGCTTATCTTCGCACCGGGGCGACCGGCCGGTCCAGCCTCGCGCTGCTTAACGCCAGCAACTGGGGTAACCATCACCACCTCGACAGCCTCGACCTGTATTATTGGAAAGACGGCCGCGAACTGCTCTCGGATCTGGGTTACCTCTGGGACCATCCCGACAAGAAACAGACAAACCGCTCAGGCGCCCACAACCTCGTCATGGTCGATGGAGAAGACCAAAAGACAGTCGGCCGCGCGGGCAGCTTCCATCTCTTTGCGATCACTCCGCATGTGAAGGCGACTGAAGCCTCCTCCAACGCTTATGACAAGGCGCCGCTCTATCGCCGCACGTGCATCCAGATCGACCACGGTGAAGCGGGATCTTATCTCGTGGACATCTTCCGGCTCCGAACCGGTGCGAAGTGCCAGTATGTCTTCCATGGTCCCGGAAATGATTTCGAGTCCCAAGGTTTGAACTTCGCCTCAACTGCGCAGCCGCGACCCCAAGTTCCCTTTGCCTTGCGATTTCAACTTTCGCAGGTTAGCGGAATTTTCGTCGACGGAGTCGAGATTCGCGAAATCCTGCCCGACCACAAGGAAGGTCCCAATCTGGCACCCGATGCTTCGGTTCCTCCGGCCGCCAACGACACCGCACTGCCCGGCTGGGGCTACTATGCCGGCGATGGCAAGGGCGAATGGGGTGCCGCGACACCAGGCCGATCCGGCAAGCAATGCGTGCGCCTCCAAGCCTTGCGACCCCACTCCGACGGCCGCATGAACGTCGCCCTTTTGGCTGGCCAGTCGGACGGGTATTCCGGCGCTCAGGTAATCCGCGGCACTCTGGGGGCCAAATACAAGGTCCGCTTCTGGTTGAAGGGTGATGCGCTGTTGGTCAACGTTGACGCTGTCTTGTGGCTGGGCAATCCAAAGTCCCCGGACAACCGAAGGTATGTCGATGTCACTCACGTGGCTGCCAGCAAAGATTGGAAGCAATACGAAGGCACCTTCACACTGCCCAACGGAACACTGTCCTTGGACAATCAGCGACAGGCGTCAGGCGACGCGCCATGGCAAATCATCTGGCGTATGGATAAGGACTACCGATTCACGGCTTTCTCGCCTGGGAATCGGGCTGAGACAGTCACTCTCGGCAGCGGCTGGGGCCAACGCGACTATCGCAACACCGATCGCGACACCTCGCTGCCCTACGTGATTCGTACCGTCGAGGGTGGTGTCCTCAGCCAGTTCATTTCCGTTTTCGTTGGCGAGCCGAAGGCTCGTCCGCTGGTCAAGGCTGTGCGTCGCCTGCCACTTTCCCAGAGCGCGCCTTCCGATGCCGTGGCGGTCGAGGTCGAGACGGTGGCCGGGACTGACGTGCTCGTGTCCATGCTGACACCTGCGCCGGTCAAGCTGTCCACCTCCGCGGGCGAGTTGGCCACCGACGGCCGCATCGCCGCCGTGCTGATGGCAACGGGGAAGCCCGCCGCGGCGTCGCTCATCGGCGGCACGCGGCTGGTGCTGGCCGAGGCGAATCTGTCCTGCCCGCACAGCAACTACTGCGGCAAGCTGGTTGGCGTGTCGGGGTCGCAAGGCGAGTCCTGGTTCATTGTCGAGGGCGAACTGCCGAACCCGTCCAGCCTTGTCGGTCAGACGGTGTTTGTTGAGGACGGCATGATGCGCCGGGCTTACCCGATCCGCCTTGTGAAACCTGACGGAAGCCGCACGCGAATCTACACCAAACTGGGCGGCGTCGGCTTCGAGGCAGGAGCGGGCAAGACTTGGGACTTCATCCCGACCGTGAATTGGCAGCGTCCCTGAAAGGTTAGTGCGTATCACACGGTCGTGCAGCGTGAAACCGTGATGGAACTGAAGGCGGCAAGTCCCTCGCGCAACACATCTGCTCGCGCCCCGTCAGGTGTTGTTGCGGACTGTGTTCATTCTACTGATTGCGGTCGTCGGCCTTGTGATTGACTTTTGATTGCTCCGGTTCCTCCACCAGCAGAGAATTTTCCAGCGCGTCCAGCCGCTTGCCGGACAACCAACTGGCGAGAATAAAAAAGCCAGCGCTACGAAATCCAAAATTGAAAAGGAGACCACTGACGTTGGCCGTGTTCACTTCTGCGTCAACACCGAAAAAAACGCGTCGAGAACAGCTTGACCGGGCTGCCGCGCCATATTTATACTATTAACGATTCGCATCCGCTTTAGCTCTGGCGATTCAACAGTTTTCGAGTGATCGACCCATGATACACGGCGTTGAAGGCAAAATTTTGGTCCCCAAGGCCAAACGCAAATTCCTATCCCTTGTTTTGCCCTTTGTGGTCGCCCTTGCGATTTCCATTTGCGCCTCGGCTCAAGTCGGAGAGAAACCAAAGCCGGCCAACGCTGAGGCTGAGACAAGCGTTGAGGCCAAAGCGAAGGCCGCCTACGAGACGGCTGGGAAGACAGCCAAGGAGGCGGAAGCTGCGATCGCCCCCCTGAAGGCTGCCATGCAAAAGACCGATACAGCATACGCCAACGCGAGCAAGACAGCCAACACGAAGCGACAGCAGGCCACGGACGCAAAGAATTTGGCGGGCGAGCCGGGCGCAAAAGAGTTGCAACAGGCCGAGGCCAACTTACCCGTGGTCATCAAGGTCCTGACCGACGCGACCAACGCCAAACCTCCCTTGGACAAGGCGTTGGCCGACGCCAAGGCCGCCGCGCTCCCTCCTCAACAAGCTTACGACGCGGCCGAGAAAACGGCCAAGGAGGCTGAGGCCGTGGCGAAGGCCGCAGCCGACGCGGCCAACAAACTCGATGACGAAGCCAAGAAGGCCACGACCGATGCAGCCGCAAAACGCAGAGCGGCTGACGCGGCCAAGGCCTCC
The DNA here is from genome assembly GCA_903870275.1 of uncultured bacterium. Classification (GTDB taxonomy): domain Bacteria; phylum Verrucomicrobiota; class Verrucomicrobiia; order CAIQCK01; family CAIQCK01; genus CAIQCK01. The sequence goes on from CAIQCK010000073.1 coordinate 53,060, forward strand.
CTAGCCCGAGCACGGCAGGGCGAGCAGAACTTGCAGAACCAAGACACCGCGATCACGCCGAAGCTGGCGGAAGCGGAAGCGCGGAAGAAGGCTGCCGACGAAGCTTTGGCCAACGCCAAGAAGCAAGTGGCCGCTGCCACGACCGTTTATGAGGCAGCCGAGCAAGCGGCCCAAGCGGCTGCGGCCAACGCCAAGCCGGTTTCCGAGGCGGAGAAGCAGCACGCCGCCGCCGCCGCCGTCGCCAAGCGCAAGGCGGTCGACGCGGCCAAGACCGCCTTGACCCAGTCACAGCAAAACGAACAGCAAGCGCAAGCTCAGGCCAACGCCGCCGTGTCGAAGCTGGCGGAAGCGGAAGCGCAGAAGAAGGCGGCCGACGACGCTATGGCCAACGTCAAGAAGCAGGTGGCCGCTGCCACGACCGCTTATCAGGCAGCCGAGCAAGCGGCCCAAGCGGCTGCGGCCAACGCCAGAATTGTATTGGTCGCCGAACTTGCCCAGGTTGCCAATGAGACCGTTGCGAAGCGAAAAGCGGCCGACGATGCAAAGGCCGCTTTGGCCCAGGCTCAACAGAAACAGCAACAAGCGCAGGCCGCCGCCGATGCGGCTGTCAAAAAGGGAACGGGTACGGCAGCCGAGAAGAAGACAGCCGACGACGCCTTGGCCAACGCCAAGAAGGAGGTCGCCGCCGCCGACACGGCTCACCAGACAGCCGAACACGCCGCCCAAGTGGCTGCTTCCACGGCCGAAACGATGGCTGGTCTTGCCACCAATGCCGAGGAGCAAAAGCAGCAGGCCGCCGCCGTTGCCGACAAGGCAAAAGCCGCCCTAGCTCAGGCTCAGCAGGAACAACAACAAGCTCAGGCCGCCGCCGATGCGGCTGCCAAGAAAGGAGCGGGCGCGGCAGCAGAGAAGAAAACAGCAGACGACACCTTGGCCAATGCCAAGAAGCAGACGGCCGCTGCCACGACCGCTTGCCAGGCTGCGGAGCAGGCCGCCCAAGCCGCCGCGGCCAATGCTAAAGTCGTATCGGCCGCCGATCTTGCTCAGGTCGTTCGTGAGGACGCGGCGAAACGACAGGCGGCCAGCGATGCCAATGCGGCCCTAGCCCAGGCTCAACAGAAACAGCAACAAGCACAGGCCGCCGTCGATGCGGCCGCCAACAAGGGAGCGGCTGCGGGAACAGAGAAGAAGGCAGCCGACGAGGCATTGGCCAACGCCAAGAAACAGGTGGCTGCGGCCACCGGCGCTGCTGACGCGACCGAGAAGGAGGCGCAGGCGTCGGAAGCCAGAAGCAGAGGGATCGCCGCCATTTTCGGCAGGTCCGAGGAGCAGAAACAGCAGGTCGCAGCCGATGTTGCCGCCAAGCGCAAGGCGGCCGACGCGGCAAAAACGGCCTTGGCTCAAGGACAGCAAAACCAACAGCAAGCACAAGTCCAGGCCGACGCCGCAGCCAAGAAGCTGACCGATGCCACAGCCCAGAAGAAAGGAGCCGACGTGGCCTTGGTCAATGCCAGGAAGCAGTTGGCCGCCGCCCAAGGTGCTCAGCAAGCAGCCGAGCCGGCGGCCCAAGCCGCCGAGGCCACGGCCAAGGTGGTGGCCGAGCGTGTCGGCAGAACCGAGGAGCAAAAGCGGCTGGCCACAGCCGACGCTGCCGCCAAGCGCAAAGCAGCCGACGAGGCCAAGGCGGCCCTGGCCCAGGCTCAGGCAGCCCAGGAGAATCCGCAGAAGCTGGCCGACGCCGCGGCTGAGAAACTGACCCGGCCGATGGCGCAGAAGAATCTGCTCGACGCTGCGTTGGCGGGCATCAAGAAGCAGTTGGCATCTGCCGACACGGCTGCTCAGGCAGCCGAGCAAGTCGCGCAAGCCGCGGAGAAATCGGCCGAGGAAAAGAAGCAAGCGGCGGCACAAGCCGCCGCCAAACGCAAAGCGGCGGTGGATGCCGCGACCGCGCTGGCTCAAGCACAGCAGGCCGAGCAGCAAGCGCAGGCTCAGGTCACGGCCGCCGCGCAGAAGTTTAACGAAGTGCAGTCACAGACGAAATCAGCCGACGATGCCCTGACGAATGTGAAGAAGCAGATGGCTGCGGCCGACACGGCTGCTCAGGCCGCCGAGCAGGCCGCCCAAGCCGCCGAGGCCAAGGCCAAGCAAGTTTCGGCGGATACCGCCAAGCCGGACGCGGAGAAGAAACAGGTCGCCAACGAAAGCGCCGTCAAGCGCAAAGCAGCCGACGCGGCCAAAGCCGCCCTCGCTCAGGCGCAACAGAGCCAGAAAGCGGCTCAGACTCAGGCTGCGGCCGCCGCGCAGAAGCTGGCGGAAGCGGAGGCGAAGAAGAAGGCCGCCGACGCGGCTTCGGCCGACACGAAGAACCGGATAGCCGCCGCAACCACCGCGAACCAGGCGGCCCAGGAAGCGGCCAAGGAAGTCATCAAGCTCGATACGACAAGCAAGCAGGCCGCAGAGGATGCCGCCGCCAAGCGCAAAGCGGCCAATGCGGCCAAAGCAGTTTTGTCCCCGGTGCAGCAGAAGCTGGATCAAGCGGCGATCAAGGCCAACACCGCCGGGCAGGAGCTGGCCAGGGCCGAAACGCGGAAGAAGTCGGCCGAAGAAGGTTTGGAGAACCTCAAGAAGCGGATCGCCGCCGCCAAACAGACAAACGTGGCGGACGACAAGGCGGCGACCGAGGCGGAAGCCGCAGCCGTTCCGTTGAAGGCGGAAGCGGAGAAGACGCGGACGGCGTATACGGAGGCCATGAAGGTGGCCGACGACAAGCGTGCCCTGGTCGAGCAGGCCAAGGCCGCGCTATACCGGCTGGTCGCCGCCAGGCAGGTGACTGGCCTGATGGAAAGTTCCGAGCCGCCGAAGCCGGCGAACCGGATTGATGAAATCGTTTTTGCGAAATTGCAGGCGTTGGGCATCAAACCGCTCCTCTGCACCGACGCGGTGTTTGTCCGACGCGCTTATTTGGACATGACCGGCACGCTGCCGTCCGCGGAAGATGCCAAAGCGTTCATTCAAAGTCCGGACAAGAACAAACGCGTCGCCCTGGTTGATCGTCTTCTCGACCAGCCGGCGCATTTTGATTACTGGGCGATGAAGTGGAGTGACATCCTGAAAGTCAAGGCGGAGTTCCCCGTCAAGGTTTGGCCCAACGCGGCGCAGGCCTATTACCGCTGGATATGGGAATCGGTTGCCCAGAACAAGCCGTACGACAAGTTCGTCCGGGAACTGCTCACCTCCAGCGGGAGCAATTTCCGCGTCGGGCCGGTCAACTTCTACCGCGCCATTCAGAACAAGACTCCAGAGGGCATCGCCGACGCCGCGGGATTGGCGTTGATGGGTACGAGGGTCCACTTCTGGCCGGAAGATCGTCGCGTCGGCATGGCGACGTTTTTCTCGCAGGTCGGTTACAAGCCCACCAGCGAGTGGAAAGAAGAGATCGTCTTCTGGGATCCCCTTAGTTTGACTAATGTGGTGGGCAACACCGCGCCTGGCGTGGACGCCGTGGCCAAGGCCGTGACGGCGTCAAACCAGATTCCACAGGCGTTGGCCAAACCGTTGAGTGAAAACGGGCCGTTGGCGGCCGTCTTTCCAGACGGCACCAAGACAACGATTCCGTCGGACCGTGATCCGCGGGAGGTGTTTGCTGATTGGCTGATTCGACCGGAGAATCCTTGGTTCACCAAAGCCATCGTCAACCGCACCTGGGCGTGGGTGATGGGACGCGGCATTATCCACGAGCCGGACAATATTCGGGATGACAACCCACCCAGCGACCCGGAGTTATTGGTCTTCTTGGAAAAGGAACTGGTCTCAAACGGCTACAACTTGAAGCATGTGAAGCGGCTGATCTTGACCTCGACCGCATACCAGTTCTCTTCGATCCCGAAGTCCCAGACTCCGGATGCGAAAGCCCACTTCGCCAGCTACCCGTTACGGCGGGTGGAAGCCGAGCTGTTGATTGATGCTCTGAATGAGATCACCGGTGGTTCGGACCTTTATACCAGCGCTGTCCCGGAGCCTTTCACGTATATTCCCAAAGACATGTCCGCGGTGGAACTGGCCGACGGCAGCATCACCAGTCCTTTCCTGACGTTGTTCGGACGTTCCTCGCGGTCCACGGGGATGGAAGCCGAACGCGTCAGCGAACTTGCCTCGACCCAGTGGCTGCACATGCTGAATTCGGCCACCATCCAGAGCAAGCTTCAGAACGGCCCGAAGCTCGCGGCGATAATCTCCAAAGGCGGCAAACCGAATGAAATCACCGAGAGACTTTACCTGACCATCCTTTCGCGGTTCCCGACGGATGCCGACGTGAAGGCCGCAGAGGAATATGCCAAGAGCGGAGCGACGCAAGGAAACAACGCCTGGCTTGATCTTGCCTGGGCGTTAATCAATAGCCCAGAGTTTCTTCTGCGGCATTGATGTTACAGACGCGGCTGGCCGCTCTCCTCCCAATGATACTTTTGGGTCATTGCGGATGATGGCGATTAGACTCATATCTTATAATAGACGCCGGGCGTTATCAAATTAAATTGGAAGTGAGAGAATGGAAGTCATGAGCACAAACCACAATCGAGACAACCAAGAGCAGGTAACCCGGCGCGAGGCCATGCGACGCGGCGCTTTGGGCGCGGCGGGCATGATTGCGGCCAGCGGCTTGAGTTCCCAAATTTTCGCGGCCCCGGCAGAGAAGACGCCCCAGCAAAAAGCCGCCGATGAGAAGGCGGCCCGGGACGCGGCGGCCAAAGCCAAGGCCAAGGACAAGAAAGTCCAGACCAAGTCGGTCATCCAGATCTTCTTGTGGGGCGGCATGTCGCACAACGATACATGGGATCCGAAGCCGGGTTCGGGCTACGACTACATGGCTGATTTTGACAAGGTCATCCCCACCAACGTGGATGGAATCCAGATTGGCGCGCTGTTCCCCAAACTGGCCAAGCAGGCCGACAAGTATTCTTTGATCCGCAGCATGACCCACGGGAACAACGGCCACGAGACGGCCGCCTACCTGATGCAAACCGGTCATCTGCCGGGCGGACGGCTCGCCTACCCAAGCATCGGCGCCATATTCACCTACTTTAAGAAAGACCAATACAAAGGGCTGATTCCGCCCTATGTCGTGATGCTGGAGGCAGCCGGGCGGTTTTCCGAGGAGGGCTTCCTCGGCCCCGCCTACAAGCCTTTCGCCACGGGCGGCGATCCAAACGCGGGCCGCTTCGAGGTGCAGGGAATCGTCAACAGGGGAATTGACGACGGGCGGCAGAAGGCCCGCCGTGAATTGGTGGATAAGACCAATGTCTTGGGCTACGGCCTTGCGTCCGCCCCGGAGATGGCGGCCATCGAGGAAGCCAAGCAGAAAGCCTACGGGTTGATCCTGGGCAGGGGGAAGGAAGTATTCAATCTCGAGAACGAACCCACGGAACTCAGGGATCGCTACGGCCGCCACACGTTCGGGCAGGAATGCCTCGCGGCGCGGCGGATGGTGGAGGCGGGTGTGCCCTATATCACCATCAGTTTCCCCGGCGGCTGGGACACGCACTCGAACCACTTCGCGACCATGAGGAACCAGTGTCCGATGTTGGACCAGGGGCTGGCGACGCTGCTCGCCGATCTGAAGGATCGCGGCTTGCTCGATAGCACTTTGGTCTGGTGCTCCGGCGAGTTCGGTCGCACGGTGAAGATATCGTGGGAGCCACCTTGGAATGGAGGTCGCCATCATTATGGGAACGTTTTCACCGTGCTGGTAGCCGGCGGCGGATTCAAGGGCGGCCGCGTGGTCGGCTCATCCGATGAGAAAGCCGAAAACGTCAAGGAGCGGCCTGTCTATCCCGCGGACCTGCTGGGAAGCATGTATCTGTTGGCTGGCATAGACGCAACGGCCAAGTTGCCTCATCCGTGGGGGCTGGATGCCTACGTGTTGGACACCGAAAACGAGGGCATGAAATCGGCGGGGCTTCTTGAGGAGATCATGTAGCCGGGAAGATGGAAAACTTCATGGGCAGACTCAACAGGCTTCCGATCTTGGGGCTGGTCATCCTTGTGGCCGCTGCATCCCCGGTTTGGGCGCAGAACCAGTATATCGGTTTCGTCTATCCCGCCGGTGGCCAGCAGGACACCACTTTCCCGATCAGGTTGGGTGGTCAAGGGCTTGCCTATGCTTCTGATGTGGTTGTGAGCGGGGAAGGGGTTTCCGCCCGGCTCGTTGATTACTACCGGATTCTGGACAACCAGGAGATGGGGTTGGTCAACCAGCAACTGAACGAGTTGCGGAAGAAAGAAACGATGGTGGACGACGCGATGGCCGCCAAGATGGCCTCGTTTGAGTTTCCCGCGCCCATCGGCCCGGATACCGGACCCAACGCGGTCGCTTCCCTGATTTGCCCGATATGTGGCACTGCCAACGCGCTTGACGCCACCGTCTGCGTCAAATGCAATGCGAAGCTGGAGAAACCCAAGAACCCGCAACCGTCCGAAAAGGACGCGAAGAACACACCTCCCAAGTCCGAGAAGGAAGTGGCCAAGCAGAAGCTGATCGACCGGATCCAAAAGAGATTCGACGAAGACGAGCGCAACCCGGCCGTGCGTTCCCAGACCGAGCTCGTCTTTGCCGAGATCACGGTGGCGCCCGACGCAAAACCGGGCCGGCGAGAGATCCGGGTGATTACCAAACGGGGTGTCTCCAATCCGCTGTCCTTCTACGTCGGCCAAGTGCCCGAAGTCGCTCGCAAGCCGATGAAGACCATGCAGCTCCCGCTGCTCGGCAAGGAGTTTCTGGCCCAGCGCAAAAGGCCGCGGGAAGAAGAGGAGGTGCGCATTACCGTGCCGTGCACGATGAACGGCCAGATCGCGGCGGGCGAGATGAACCGGTATCGTTTTCAGGCGAGCAAAGGGCAGCATCTGGTCATTTCCGCCAAAGCCAGAGACTTGATCCCCTACGTTCCCGACGGCGTTCCTGGTTGGTGTCAGACCGTGCTGAAGCTTCGCGACACCAACGGCAAGGAGTTGGCGTATAACGACGATTTCCGCTTCAATCCCGACCCGCTGATCTATTTCGAGGTCCCCGAGGACGGCGAGTATGTGTTGAGCATCAACGAGGCGCTCTTTCGCGGCCGCGAGAGCTTTGTGTATCGGATTACCATCGGTGAGCTGCCCTTCGTGACCAGTATCTTCCCGTTGGGTGGCCGCGTGGGCGAGCCGGTCCAGATCGAGATGAACGGCTGGAATCTGGAAAAGGCGACGCTGTCGCCGCCCCCCAAAGACGCAAAACCGGGGCACCATCTGATTGCCGCCAGCAACGGGAAACTCGTTTCCAACTACGTGCCGTTTGCACTGGACACGCTGCCCGAATGTTTGGAGAAGGAACCCAACGACGAGCCGTCCAAGGCGCAGAAAGTGACTCTCCCCATCATCGTCAATGGGCGAATGGATCGCCCGGGTGACTGGGATGTCTTCGAGGTGGAAGGAAAAGCCGGTGAGACAATCGTCGCGGAAGTATACGCGCGCCGCCTCGGTTCCCCGATGGATTCCTTCGTCAAAGTCACCGGAGCGGATGGCAAGATCATCGCGTTGAACGACGATCATTTCGACGCAGCCTCGGGGTTGAACACCGACCACGCCGATTCCTACCTCATGGTGAAACTGCCCGCCGATGGAAAATACTTCATTCACATCGGTGACACGAGGCAACAGGGAGGAAAGGAGTATGCCTACCGGCTCCGGATCAGCCACCCGCAACCCGATTTCGTGTTGCGTTTGATCCCTTCCCGAATCGCTATGTCCAGCAAAGGGTCTGTTTCAGTGACCGTCTACGCCATACGCAAGGATGGATTCGACGGGCCGATCAAACTGACTTTCAAAGACTTGCCGCAGGGACTTGAATCGTCTGGAGCCACGCTGGGGGCCAAACAAGAGGTTGTGGGGTTGTCGCTAAAGACCAGCCTCACGGAGATGGAAAAGCCCGTCAACGTCACCGTCGTGGGCACTGCGAAGATCGGAGACCAGGAACTCGTCCATGAGGCCGTGCCGGCCGAAGACAAAATGCAGGCTTTCCTTTGGCGCCATCTGTTGCCTTCAGAAACCCTGCCGGTCCTGGTCTTCGATTCATCCTATCAACCGCCAGCCGATCGCATACGCCCGCCGATCCGTGACGAGGATCGCCCGAAGGGAGTGAAGCCCACATTGACAAGGTCATCGGTCGAGGGGTGGTTGAGGCAGATCGAACGCCTCTATCAAGAGTGGTTCCTGACAGATGCGTTCGCGAACCGCGAGATCGCGGGTGTAGAAGCCCGTGTGATCAAATAAGAGTCGCGCGGCTGGTGGACCATCCTTGGGTGCGAGGCAGCGGCAACTGTCCATCGCCCGATTTGCCTTCGCCCGGCTCCAATGGCAGCCACGCATCCTCATAAACCGGGTCGAACGTGTTCTCGCGAAGCGCTTCTGACCGGACTCGTGTTTTTCGAGCCACCTGATGTGATAGTCTTCCGCCAGCGTGAGATCAAAGTCCTGAGCCAAAAAAGAAACGCGGATCAGAATTCCCGGACTGCTTCTGCACTCGAACCACTGCTCTTTGATCCCCGGATGAATTCCGTGCTTGTCCTGTTTCCTGATTCTGGTAGATAGCGCCGAAAGATGCATTATAGTAAGCTGTCTTTTGCGCCTGAACCCATGAAGAAGAGATGGCAGAAGCGAGCGTAGCGTAAAGATGGCAGGAAAGGAATTGAGCGGCCTATGTGTGATACAAGAATGCTGGAGACACGAATTGCCTGGATGGTGCGCAACACCACTGCCGATCCCGGAAAGGTGCTTTGGTTGGGTAGAGAACCGGACACCAAGAATCCGAAATACCCTTTCCAGTTCTTCCATGGTTCATTTGAAAAGGCGACCGTGTTCAATTTTCGGATGGAAGCTGAAGCCGGTATGAATGCAGCCAAGGGCGACGAACTCATTGAAGCGGAGGTCAGCGTTCCGTGCGAGGCCATGCAAACCAAGGAGCGGGACCCCGAGGCGGCTCGGAAGTTTACCCAGACCCAAGCCGTTCATCATCACCACAGCCACGCGTAAATCCAGATGCCAAGCCGGCCGATACTGGCGGCAAACTCCAGCCGCTCCTACTCGTATAGCACCTGCCAACCAAGTGCCGCACAGTGTTTGGCGGTTTCCACCGCAGGGCGTGCTCACGGATTCAGCCGGCTTCGCACGGAGGGGAAGCGTGTCAATTCGGTATGAGGGAGAAAAAGGGCGCCGGTGTATTGTTCCAAGTAGGCGGGATCGGTGTTCAATTCCAGATAGGTCATGCGGCGGGCAAGATCGAGCTGGCGCTGGCGAAAGTCCTGGGAAACGACCACCATGTAGGAACCCATGAGAGACGAATTGCCGATGTAATGAAATTTTTCGCGTGGCAGGTCGGGAATCAGGCCAATGACGGTCGCATTCTCCAGGTTTAGATAACGTCCAAAACCGCCGGCGATATAAATTTGGTGCAGATCTTCGAAACGCATATCCACCTGCTTGAGCATCAACGCCACCGCCGAATAGATGGAGGCTTTTGTTCGGATGATGTTCTCAATGTCCGTTTCCGTGACGAGCAACGGTTTTCCCGTGGCGCTTTCCTCAGCTTGCGCAAGGGCATAGGTGGCACGCCTTCCTTCCACTCGGATTGCCGGACAGGAACGAACGCGATCAAACTTGCCCGCAGCATCGATCCAACCGGTCAGGAACAGACTCGCCACCAAGTCAATCATGCCGGAACCGCAAATGCCACGGGGGCGGACGTTGCCTATGGTGGAACAGCGGGCCAGTCCTGTCGCAGGGTCTATGCTGGCCTTCTCAATGGCGCCGGTGGAGGCGCGCATGCCGCATTCAATGCCGCCGCCTTCAAAGGCCGGGCCGGCGGAACAGGCGCAGGCCATCAGGAAGCTGTTGTTGCCCAGCACGATTTCGCCATTGGTGCCAATATCAATGAACAGGCTGACGTCCTCCGTCGGCATGGCCAGATCGGTGCAGAGGATCCCCGCCGTGATATCTCCACCCACGTAGCTGCCGACGCATGGGGAAAAATGGATCCAAGCCTGCTTGTTGATATCAATGCCGATCTCCGAATTCCGCAAATAGGGCACTTGAAGTAACGTGGGTGTATAGGGCGCCAAACGGAGGTATTCCGGATTGATACCCAGCAGGAGATGGGTCATGACCGTGTTGCCGCTGATGGCTGCATTGGAGATTTCCTGCGGGGCCACGCCGTGGCTTTTGGCCACCTCGCGGATCAGCCGGTTGACGGTGCCTAGGACACGCGTTCGCAGTTCCTCCAGGCGTTCCGGTGTGCGGGCATAGTTGATGCGGCTGATCACATCCAGACCGCAGGCAACCTGGTCGTTATAGGCGCTCCGGGCGGCGACAATCCGGGCGACCGCCAAGTCAATCAACTGCACGGCAATCGTTGTAGTGCCAACATCTATTGCAATGGCAAAGTGGCGGAGGGTGGTATCACCGGCCTCGATGTCAATGATATGCAGACGGCCCGAATCGCGCACCAGGGTGGCGGTCACCTGGCCCTCGGCGGTGCGCAATGTGTCTCCAATCTCGCGGATGCTTGAGAGGGAGAATTCGACCGGCTGCGTGCCCCAATCATGCTGGATGGCGCGTGTAAGGCGGTCGAGGTCGGACAACCCGCTTTCCAGCCGGGGCGGCTCGGCTTTGACCAGCCACTTTACGGCCAAGGGATCGAATTCCCATTGTTTGGGCAGCAACTCCTGCCGGACCAAGTGAGCCTCATTTTCGGAGGCGAACTGGCCGCCTTCCGTTCCCTCCTGCTCAGGCACTTCCACCACCAGGTTTTCCCGCAGGACCCGCGTGGCGCACGCCAGGACATAGCCTTCCGCAACCGCTGCATGAGGCAGCGTGCCAAGACTCCGCGAATCCACCTCGCCACCAGTCACGCGGACCATGCATTTGCCGCAGGTTCCCTCGCCGCCACAGGGTGATTCGATATTCACTCCAGCCTGCCGGGCCGCATCCAGCAACCCGGTCTGCGGCAGCACTTGGGCTGTCTTACCGGAGGGACGAAATTCAACGGTGGGCATATGGAAATCAGGAGGCGCGCCGTTGTTGCGCGGCCACGGCAGCCAGCGCCTGGGCGCTGCGCTCCAGCCTGCAGTCGGCGCAGAGGTTTTTCGCGAGGAAGAAGGAAGATGCTGCAATCTTCTGATTGTGAATGGCGCCCGCAACCCCGGCAGGGACGCGTTCCACCGCATCCCCATCTTCTTTTATCAAGTCAGGGTCGGAGTGGAATCCGTCCCTGTCTGGTTCCTGGAGAGATAGCCGCGAGCGGATCAAAGCCAGAAGGGGCAGGGGTGCGATGGGTTTTCCGCACTTGGCACAACGTTCCATCTTCACCGAGTTGTTGAACGGCATGAGATTTAACGTGTCCGCGTCGGACCGGACCGCGATGGCGTCCGCGGGACATACGGCCACGCAGGCGCAACAGCCGAGACAGTCTTCCGAGCCGAGGGCGAATGGCGAGTCCACGCGCCGCTCCTTGCCGCGGCTGACAAAGCTGATGGCAGCGGCGCCCACCAATTCATGGCAGACGCGCACGCACAGCCCGCACAGGATGCACTTCTCGCCAGCCCGGTACAGGGTGGGGAACCTCGATTCGCTGACGCCAAGCCGTCTGGCCAGTTCGCGCACCGGCGGGCTGTCCGGGCAGCGCGCGAGGAGCAATTCCACTATGCCGCGGCGCAATTCGCTGATCTTGTCGGTGGCAGTCCGAACCACGAGGCCGGCCTGCACCGGGTAGGCGCACGACGCCACCATTCGCCGGCGTTTGCCCTGCTGGATTTCCACGAGGCAAAGGCGGCAGGCGCCGTAGGGTTTGAGCAGCGGATGCGCACAGAGCGCCGGAATGAAGATCCCGTTCCGCCGGGCGACATCGAGAACATACTCGCCGTCCTGCGCGGGGAACGTCTGTCCGTCAATCTGGATTTCGGTGGCCGTCATATCTTCTGGATGGCGTCCAACCGGCACGCGCTGAAACAGGCGCCGCACTTGGTGCATTGCTGCTGATCAATGACATGCGGCATCTTCCGTTTGCCGGTGATGGCTCCGACGGCGCAATCCTTGAGGCAGCGCTGGCAGCCCTTGCACCGCTGCGGGTCAATCTCGTAACGAAAGAGGTTGCGGCAGACGCCGGCGGGGCATTTTTTCAGCTCGACGTGCGCCCGGTATTCGTCCCTGAAGTAGAGGAGCGTGGAGAGGACCGGGTTGCAGGCGGAAGTGCCCAGGCCGCAGAGGGCGGTGTTTTGGATCAGGTGGCAAAGAAATTCCAAGTGTTCGAGATCGCGCGGCTGGCCTTGGCCCTGCGTAATGCGGTTGAGAATCGCCAGCATCTGGGACAACCCTTCGCGGCACGGGACGCACTTGCCGCAGGATTCCTCGGCGAGGAAATGCGTGAAGTACCGCGCCACCTCGACCATGCAGGTGTCCTCATCCATCACGATCATGCCGCCGGAACCCATCATGGAACCCAGTTTGGTCAATTCGTCAAAGTCCACCGGGCAATCGAGATGCGCGGCGGGAATGCAGCCGCCGGAAGGACCGCCGGTCTGGACCGCCTTGAACTGGCGGCCCTCTTGCACGCCGCCGCCGATGTCGAAAATGATCTCGCGCAGGCTCATGCCCATGGGCACTTCGACGAGGCCGGTGTTGTTCACTTTGCCGACGAGGGAAAACACCTTGGTGCCCTTGCTGCCGGCGGTGCCAATGGCAGCGTACCAAGCAGCGCCCTGGTGGATGATGCGCGGGACGTTCGCCCAGGTTTCCACATTGTTCAGCGTGGTCGGCATACCCCACAGGCCGCTCTCCACCGTGCGAATGTATTTCATGCGCGGTTCGCCGGGCCGGCCTTCGAGGGACGCGGTGAGCGCCGTGGACTCGCCGCACACGAACGCGCCGCCGCCGCGGTTGATCCGGATCGAAAAACTGAAATCCGAACCAAAGATGTCGCGGCCCAGAAAACCGTATTGTTTCGCCTGCGCGATGGCCGTCTGGAGCCGTTCCACCGCGAGCGGATACTCGTTGCGGACGTAGATGTAACCCTCAGAAGCACCGATGGCGAAGGCGCCGATGATCATGCCTTCGAGGACGCTGTGCGGATCGCCTTCCAGGATGCTGCGGTCCATGAACGCGCCGGGATCGCCTTCGTCGCCGTTGCAGATCACGTAGCGCCGGTCGCCGCGGGCCTGGCGGCAGGCGGCCCATTTTTTGCCGGTGGGAAAGCCCGCGCCGCCCCGGCCGCGCAGACCGGAATTCTCGATCTCGGCGATGATGGCCTCCGGCGTCATTTGGCGCAGCGCCTTCCCGAGCGCGCGGTAGCCGCCGGCGGCGATGTAGTCGCGAATGTCCGTGGCGTCCAAGACGCCGTTATGGCTGAGCACGATCCGCCGCTGCTTTTGGTAAAACGGGATGTCCTCGGCGCGGGTCGCGCGTTTGCGGGTGACCGGATTCCGGTAGAGCAGCCGTTCAATCACTTTGCCCTCGAGAGCAGACTGGGCGACGATTTCCGGCGCATCCTCCTTTTTGACGTTGGTGTAGAAAAAATTATGCGGCTGCACGACCACAATGGGGCCGTATTCACAGAATCCGTGGCAGCCGGTGCATTTGCTCACCACCCGCAGCGTGCCGGGCACCGGAGCGCGGCCGTTCTTGGCCGCAGACACGCTCGTATGTTGGGAGTCGCCAGTATGTGCCAAAGTCTTCACACTCTTTACGTCCCTACGCCCGGGGACGGGCGCACTCCGGAGTTTCGCCACCTCCTGCCGGAGCGCTTGAAAAACGTCGATGGCGCCCTTGGCCACGCAACCGGTGCCGCAACAAGTCGCGATGGTGGCATTCGCCAACTTCCTGTTTTTCAGGAGCGTCTGTTGAAGCGCCTCCAGTGCTTCCAAGTTCCTGACCGTTGCGGGTGCCGGTTCCATGTTACTTGTAGGCTTTAAGGATGTCCGCCACCTTGCCTGGCTTGGCCTTGGCGTAGTACGTGCCGTTGACCACGAGGACCGGTGCCAACGCGCAGGCGCCCACGCAATTGACGGTCTCCAGCGAGAACCGCATATCCTGGGTGGTTTCGCCGGTCGGGAGTTTCAACTGTCCGCGGATCGCCTCGACCAGTTTGACCGCGCCTTTCAGGTGACAGACTGTGCCCGTGCAGACAGAGATCAGATGGCGTCCACGCGGTTGCAGGCTGAACGATTTGTAAAAAGTGGCGACGTTGTAAACGCGGCTCAGGGGAACACCCAATCGCCGCGACAACTCCTTCAACTGGGGCTGCGGCAGGTAACCGTATTCCCGCTGAATGTCCTGCAGGATGGGAATGAGAAAACCAACGCCGCCGCCGTAACGCTGGATGGCGTTGGCGACGGATGACGGTTGGGCGGAGGCGATCATGGTTTCTTCAACCGGCTGGCGGTTTCGCGGGCGCAAGCCTTCGTCTTATCCGCCGTCAATTCGTCAAGGTTCACCAGCACCAGCGCGTCGGTCGGGCAATTTTCCACGCAAGCGGGCTGTCGTCCCTCGCGTGTCCGGCAAAGGCATTGGTCGCATTTCTGGACCACGCGCTGGCCGGCGTCCAGCGTCAAAACGCCAAACGGACAGGCCAGCACGCAACTCTTGCACCCGATGCACCGGGCCACGACGGCAAAAATCGGGCTGTTTGGATTGGACCTTTGCAAAGCGCCGGTCGGGCAGACCAGCAGGCACGGGGCATCCGCGCATTGCATGCAATGCAGCGGCACTGAATAACCGCCCGCCGCCTCCACGGAAAGCCGCGCAGCGGAAAGAAGCTCCGGACGCAACGGCGCGTCGGCCGAAAGACCGAGATTTGAATAGGCGCACGCCACGATGCAGCTAAGGCAGGCATAGCACAGTTCCGGTTGGGCGCGGACGACCACCACCGGCGCGGCTGGCATCCCGGACCGGGACGGCGTGACCAATCGGGAGTGGAGCGCCAACTCGGCGGCTCTTCGCATTTCGTGCGTTGAAAAAGGAATGGCTAGGCAGTCGAATGCGCCGTCTTTGATCGCCTGGACCGCCGTGGTCATGGAAGGTTCGCGGGTGATGGCCACGACCGGCGTGCCCGGCGCGTTTTTCCGGAGGTGGCGAAGCAGGTCCAAGCCCGCGGCGTCGGGCAGATCCAAGTCCAGCACCACCAGATCGAATGGCTTCGCCCGGATTTTGGCCAGGCCATCCTTTCCGTTAAACGCCGTTTCCACTACCCAGCCTTTTGCGGACAACATGTCGTCGCAATTCCGGCAAACTGCCGGCTCGTCGTCCACCACCAGGACTTTGATTTCAGGGGACATGGCGCATCATCTTAATTCGGGATTCAACCGGCTTTTCACAAAACTTTCAAGGTCAGCGGCCTCCTGCGGGCCGACCATCACCTTCCAGCCGGGCAGGTTTTCTTCAAGCTCGCCGCTGATTTGGGCCACGTATCCGGGAATGACCAGATCGCGCCGCGTGACTTGCCGATCAAAACCGATTTCTTTGATGAACTTGGCAATCCTGGCGCCGGAGAACTTGCCGGCCGCCCAAGCTGTGAGCACGCTCATGCCTTCGCAGTCCGGGACGACGAGCCACGCGCTTACGCCGCAGTTCTCAATTTCACCCGAAACGATGAAGTAGGTCAGCGAGAAATTCGTGGTCACGAAGACGGGGGAATCGGGTTTCGGATCACCAATCGGATAGACCTTGGGCTCGACCTGGATCGGTTTCTGCGGGTCGGTGTAAATATTGAGTCGCAGGGTCATGAGCGAGGCCATCTGGGCTGTCTCATAGCGCGGCAGCACGCAAACCCCGCCGTATTTGGCGATTTCGTTGGTCGCTTCGATGGTGTCATCCAGGAGGTTGCCGGTTTCCACGAAACGCAGCGTCGGATACCCGAGCGCCTTGAAATCATCCTTGAGGGCGGCGCGCCGGGCAATCGTGTTGGTCTGGAATTGTTCGGCCAGTGAACTGCTTGAAAACTGCAACAACAGGTTGTTAAAGCCTTGGGCTTTGATGGAGGCAGTCAACGCCACCAGTTGGTTGAGGTCCGGTGCTGTCAAACAGAGCGCGTGATCGTTCTCCTTGGCGACACGCCAGAGGTGGGCGGCGGCCTCCGGTGAAGGCGCGCAGAGGACACTGCGGCTCCCTTTGACAGCGACGGCCGCGGAGGCAATCGCGCCGGCATCCGGGCTGCGCAACACCAGCGGCCGTTTGGTCCGGTTCCAGGCTTTGGCGGCCAGCTCGATGAAGGCTTTCGAGTCGGTGTCCTTCTGAGTGACCGCCACCATGTCGAGCCGCAGTTTTTCGCCGACGCGTTCGAGCAGATAGTCGGCAGTCGTCTGGAGTGTTTCTTCGATGGCTTTGGGCGTGTCCGTATCGTTGATGTTCAGCGCGAGGGCGGTCTGATTTACAAAAGTTTTTTCATGGCGGTATAAGACAACTTCACCGCCAAGCTTGAGTTTGCGGTCAGGTCCCAGCTCGATACATCTAACAGGAGGTTCGCTGGCAGCGCCCAGAACGCGTTTGGCTTCCTCGGACGCATAAGGGCATTGGGACAGCTCCGTTTTTTTGCCCGCCAGCTTCATGGCGAAGGCCAGACAGGTGTTGGAGCCGCACTCCTTGCAATTGGTGGCCGGCAGGAGTTTTTGAATTTGCAGACCGGTAAGAGCCATGGCTAGTCCTTTCTGTCCATCATGCGCGTTATCGCCCGCTTGAGGGCTGTGGCTGCCTCCGGATTATACATAATGAGGATGTCCGCCCCTGCGTAAAGCAGGCTTGTCGCCGTTGTCAGTTCCCACAGCGTGGCGCGTTTGCGCAAGTCGCCCCACATGGGCATCTCTTTTTCCGCAGCTCGCAGTTCCTTGATCTTCGCACATTCCTGCCCGGGAGAAACAATCATCGGCATGGCCAGCATGGCATCCCCGCCGAGACCGGTGAGGCGGATGCGCTCCATCACCGAATAGGTGTATTCAATCCCGTAGCCCATCGCCCCCGTGAGCGGATCAATCACAATCTGCTCGCGTTTGAGGTCCATGTTGGTCAGCAGGATGTTCATCTGCTTGCCGATGTTGACATCAATCGGGCTTTGCGAGACGACACTGTGTCCGTAACCCATGGCCGCTCCGGCGATGGTTCGGTAATTGCTTTGCTCCACCCAATTGAGGAGCAGCTTTTCCCCGGCGCAGGCGGCAGCGACAGCCTTGAGCACTTCGTTGTTCCGGTCGAAATGATTGTGACCGGTGACAATCAATGGAACGTCCACCGCGGCGAGCACCGATTTGACGAGATCGACGGCCTGTTCCGGCGTGCGATTCCCCTTTTCAGGATGAGTTCCCTCCAAACGGACGCTGATCAAATCCGCGCCGTGCTTCTCGACACAGGTTTTCGCCATTTCGGCCGGGTGCTGAAGCAAGTCGCCATAGATTTCGCGCAAGACACGGGGGAATTTTTCACTGACAACATCAAACACTTCCATGGCGACCAGTGGGCGGTTCGGCATTTCGCCTTCCCAGAGATGGAACGGCATGGCGGTGGCACCGCCGATGCGGTAGGTGCGTCCGCGTGTGCCGCCTTCGCTTCGCAACGCGCCGAGTTTCACCGTGCAAACGGGTGTTTCGCAGCGTTCCTGGCGGACTTTGAACGATTTCGTCGCCGCGAGGCGTTCGCGGGCGGACAACGTGGTGGTTGGTTTGGCCGTCGCTTCGGGTGCAGCGGCCGGTGGTACGGAGGATTTCTGGCCCAGCGTGTTCAGGATGCTGCGGAGCAATTCGTCCGGGGAGGCGCTTTCCATCTTCTGCCGCAATGCCTCGGGGGCGGTGGCCTTGATTTGCGCCAGCCAATCGGATGTCAGGGCTTTTAGCTCTGCAGCCGCGGCGGACGCGGACGGTTTGGCCGGCTCCGGCGAAGCTGCGATTGTCGGCGCAGCCTCGGGTTCGGCAGGCGGCGCTTTGGGCGCGGCGTGAGTGGCTGCGGTCATGTCCGGCATCTGGATGGCCGGATGGCCGGCTTTTTCCATGTGGGCACGGATTTGTTTGGGATCAGTCGCGATGGTTTCGTCGGCGATCTGATCGAGCAAACCCGGCACGCCTTGTTCGTGGAACCGTTTTTTCAGATCATCGGCAAGCAGTTTTTTGAGTTCCTTGGGCATCCAGATCAACCGCCGGTGGCCGCCCTCGGCGAACAGGAATTTGCGCGAGGTCAGAAACACCTTGCCGCAGCCCATGAATCCGGGCGTTTGCTGTCCACCGCCCACGCTGCCGGCCAAACTCGAGAAGGTCATGCCCACGGGCGTGTCTTCGAGGAACTCGCGGTTCACCACCATCACGCCGTTACATTCGGGGACGTAGGCACAGATCACCTCAAAGCAGCCACAACTCGTCATGGGATGATCCATGATCGAGTAGGCGGAAAAACATTCGATGTTCTTGTGGCTGTTGGGATAGACGTAGTCGTTGACGCCCTTCCAAATCCCGCGTACCGGGTCAAGACATTCGCCCTTCTGGATCGGTTTGTTGGGGCCGGTTTCATCAATCTCGTAAGCCGCTTTTCCGTCCAGCCAGTTGTAGGCGCCGCAGAGACCCAGCCGTTCGGGCGTGATGACGCAAACATGGTTCGGCGCGAAGGACTGGCACAGCAGGCACGAATAGAAGGTATCGACCGAATCATCGGTCATGGATTCGAGACGACGGTTGCGCTCGTCGTAGGTCTTGCGCGCGATCGCGAGGCGTTTCCGGACCTCGTCGGCGTCGGTGATGAGCGTGACTTTGACCTTGTCCACAATGGCGGGGTAGTCGGACAGGAGCTTGGCGTGAAGAATCTCGCCGTAATGGCGCAGGCGCAGGCCCCTGGCAAAACCTGCCTTGGAAACACGGGTCCAGACAATGTCCCGCTGGCCCATGTGCCAGATGCCTTCGGCGCCGTTGAGCAGGTGATGAATCTGCCGCTCGAGGATCGGCTCGAAATCGGGCTGCATCTTCCGGCCAGCCGCCTCCACCCAAATGGCCAGCGGCAGCATCGCGCCCGGCTCCACGCTGTCAATTTCGGGACCAATGACTTCGATCTCACCGTCGTTGATCTGGTCGAGATCGCACATGGTCACGAATTCAAAGGCGGCAGTCTTGTTGCCGCCAAATTCGACATGAGCGTCAACCTTCCGAATACGCTCCCCCGCGAACGCAGGGCCATAAGGCACCGGGATGGGCACCTTGGTGATCTTGACCTTGCAGCCGCGCACCTCGAGAGCCCGCTCCACCATGTTTTCATAAGGCACTTGCGAGACGACATGTTCGTAGGTGCATACGCCGGTGGGGAGAATCTGGGGAATGTCCGTATCCGCGATGACAGGGAAACCGTAGTTGATGGCCCCGGCAGCCGCAGCGTATTTGTCGGGAGTGACTTCGCCGAGGGCGAGCACAAAGGCGAAGATGCGGTTCTTGTTATATTTCAGATTGGCGGCGTAATCGCCAGGCTTGACGCCGCCGAAGGAGAGAGCCGCGCGGTTTGCAAAGCCGAGGGCATAGATCAGCGCCGACACATCTCGTCCAAACGGAACAAGCCGCGTGTCCCATCCAAGCTGGACGCCTTCTTCGGCCAACTGTTCCGCAAACTGTTTGCCGTTCGTGCAGCCACCCATGAACACGTAGAGATTCTTCTCCTGGAGTTCCTTGGCGATTTTGACGGCGATCGCGTTCGTCGGCGCGGCGCCCGTGATGGCCGCAAATCCGGGGGCAGACCCGTCAACGAATTCAATGCCGCGCTCGCGCATGATCACGTCGCTGGCCGCGCCCAGCCAGATTCCATCCACGGGTTTCGGTCCCACGAGGTATTTGCACGCTTCAATAACCTCGCAAGCAAAGAGCGCAGCCACGCCGGCGTCCAGTGCGCCGCCGAGGTAAGGAAGCCATACCTTTTCCGACGGACGGGCCGGCAGCAGCGCTTTAGCCCGCTTCAGGAGGCGCCGCAGGTCGGCCAGGGTCTGCATTTTGTCGCCCGTAAATGAGTAAATAACCGGAAGAAAATATGCGGTATCCGGAAATCCAACGGCGCAGGACTCGCCTTTGGCCGCGACGGCTTCGTCAAGTTTGGCTTCAGCCTTGGCGACCCAGGCGATGGCGCCCTCAATGGCTCTGGAACAGATCAGTTTAGACATTCAATGCCCTCCGGTCCTTCATATCGTAGAGTTTGCGTTTGGCTTTCCGGTTAATGCCGAGCCGCTCCCGTTTGCGGTTGATGATCTCCATGATCTTCTCGGCGGCCTCCGCCGGATCGGTGCAGACATGGAACGATGCTCCAAAGAGTTCCCGCGTGTCCTGGTTCAGAAACTGGGTGACTTTTTCGGAACCACCCGTATGGAAGGGATGTCCGAGAATGACATCCACACCCGAAGCAACGAAATAACAACCAATCGCGACCGCCTTTTCGCTCATCCATTCGGGAGCGACGCCGACCGCCGGCACCTCGGACAGATCGTCCCCCAGTCCGCCTTCGAGCACCACCTCCGTGGCAGCTTCCAGCAGGCGTGAATTATCCACGCAACTGCCCATGTGCAGCACGGGCGGGATGCCGATAGCCTCGCAGACTTCGCGGAACCCGGGTCCGGCGGCTTCCAACGCTGCCTCCGGCGTCAACATGCCTTCCTTGGCCGAGGCAATGGCCGCGCAGCCGGTCTTGAGGATGATGACTTCGCGTTTGATCAATTCGCGGGTGAGCGTGTTGATGTAGGCGTCGGTTTTGGTCTTGGGATTGTTGCAGCCGACGATGCCGACGATGCCCTTGATGCGTCCCTGGATGATGGCGTCGTTCAGGGGACGGAACGAGGCGCGGAAGGTTCCCCCCAGCATGTATTTGATCGCGGCGACACTGAAGCCAGCCACGAGCGGTTGAGAAACACTGGGGATGGCCACCTTGGCGGGATCGCGGCGTTTGTAATTGGCAATGGCGCGGCGGATGAGTGCCTTGGCACTCTCCATCGCGTGGTCTTCGTCGAATGGCACGTGTGCCGAGCCGATGGTCTTTGCAATCTCGTTGGTGGACACCACCTCGGTATGATAGGCCAGCGCAACATCCGGCAGACTGGGCATGCAGCATTGGACGTCCGTGATGAGCATTTCGACCGCGCCGGTGATGATCGCGAGCTCCTGCTGGAGAAAATTGCCGGCGACCGGGATACCATGACGAATGAGTATTTCGTTCGCCGTGCAACAGATTCCGGCGAGAGTGATGCCCTCGACATTGGCAGCCCTGGCTTCGGCCAATAGTTCCGGGTCTCGCGAAGCAATGGCGAGCATTTCGGAGAGAGCCGGCTCATGCCCATGCACCAGAATGTTCACCGTTTTGGCGCCCAACACCCCGAGATTGGCGCGGCTCCGAACCGGAGAAGGCGTGCCGAAGAGAATATCGGAAACGATGGATGCGATTCGCGAGCCGCCCCACCCATCGGCCAGTGATGTGCGGAAAGCGTGGAGCAGCAGGTTTTTGTAGTCGTGATCAACCCCGATGTTGGTCCGGTGCAGCGACTCCACCACCATCCGATCAATGCCCGAAGGTTGAATTTCCCGGTTTTTCCAAACGCCTTGCCGGCGGACCGGGGCTAGTTTCAGAGTTGCCAGAGGGTCTTCCTGACGGGCGAACTCTGAAATAAAAAGATTCGCCAAATCGAGGGCCACAGCTTCTGGTGTCCTGCCGTTTTCTTCGATGTTATACAGTCGCGCGGCATAACGCAGGGCCGGCTCGTCAGCGATCCGGTAAGAACCGCCATGGCCTCCCGCCACTTTTTTGAGCAACAGCACCAGATGGCGGCCGTGGTCGGAGTGCGCCGCCGTGCCGCTGGCAACTTCCCGCAGGTAGTTCCGCGCAACGATGGTGTCCGCGTCCGCTCCGCACACGCCTCGCGGCGCTTTGGGGGTGATGCGGCATGGGCCCATGTAGCACAGGCGGCAGCAGAGGCCATTCTTGCCGAAAGCGCATTGATTGCGCTGGGTGTCCAACCGCTCGAAGCAGGTGTCCACACAATCCGTCGCGGCCTTGTTGAGCATCTCGATGGACGCAAGGTCAGAAACCCGATCTTCGGCCTTCCAGGCGCGAACGGGATTCTTCACTGGGATTGTGGGTTTTTCACTCATAACAATTTCTTTTACTTATCAGAACGGACGGCAGTGACCTGCGCCAGGCTGAAGCGGCGTGTAATCGCGTCGGAGTTTGCAGCTCGAAGTTCATTGGATGAGAAGTTGCTGCTATCTCGGTGTGCCTTGTTTGGCCCGGCTCAAAGTCGGCACGCCCGCATCCAACAGCAAGCGGTCAATGCCAGCCACAACGCGATTGGCGTTCGGCAGGATCTGGAGGCTCCCGCCATTTTCGGACAGACTTCTCAGTTCATCATCATCCGGCAGGCTGAAAACCAGCGCAGCACCGGTTTCAGCCTGCAATTGTGCGGCGCTGGGCGGCAAAGCATCCCGACGCGAGCGGTTGATCACCAGCGCAAGTTTCCTCACTTCTATTTTCATTTCCCGCGCCAGAGCGGAAAGCCGTCTCATAGTCTCCAATCCCTGCCGCGAAGGATCGGCCACCATGATCATCAGGTCCAAATCCCGCACAATCCTCCGCGAGAGGTTCTCGAGGCCCGCTTCGTTGTCCATGACCACAAAAGGATAATCATCCGCGATCTCCTTGAGCGCCGCGCGCAAGGCGTTGTTCGCGAAACAATAGCAACCCGGTCCTTCCGGACGCCCCATGGCAATCAGGTCGAAGTCGCTGCTTTCCACAAGACTTTGAGCGATTTTCACCCGCAGCAGTTCCTGCTTGGCGACCCCGGTGGTGTTGCCCTCACCGGCCAGCACCCTGGCCTCCTCACGGACACCGCCAACGGTATGCTCGGCTTTCACGCCCAGCGCCGTGTCGAGGCACGTGTTGGGATCCGCATCCACCGCCAGCACCGGTCCGCGTCCGCCGGCAATAAGCCGCCGCACTACCAAGGCCGCAACCGTGGTCTTGCCCACCCCCCCTTTGCCAGTGATTGCGATCGTGTAGGACATCAAGATCCGTGTTTTGCGCGCAGTGACTGGGACACCGAACGCAAGGTCTGGAAAACCCTCTCCGCGTCCGCAACCTCCAGGGAACCGGTGCCGCACGAAGGCGTGATGATCGCCTGTTCGAGGATCAGTTTTTTGTCGATGCCTTTGGACGCGAGGTTGTCCACTATTTTTTCGAAATGCGCGACGAGCTTCTCAGCCGTTTGTTCCCGGATCATGGCAGAGGTTGGCACAACGCCCCAAGCGATGGCGCCACCCCGTTTCAGGAGGGCCTCGACCGCCTGCGGATACATCGCAATCGTTTCTCCAAAGCCGAAAGCGTCAAAGTTCAAAATATCGACGCCTGCATCCACGAGAATGCTCCATTCCGTGTTGCCGCAGCAGTGGATGCCGGCCAGCCCGCCTTCGGCGTGAACCGCATCAATGACTTCTTTGAGATGGGCGACCACGTCCTCCCGTTTCACGGACACATAGGTTGAGCTGCCAAAGGCCGAGAGAATGGGTTCGTCTATGAAGCAGATCATCTGCTCGGCGTAGGGCTTGAATTTCTGAAGCTGCCAACGGCACTTCATGGCCAGCGCCTTGATGATCACGTCCCGGAATTCTTCGTTGTAATAAATGGCGCGCTTGTTTTCATCCGTGACGGTCAGCGCAAAAGAGCACGGCCCGGTGGTCTGCACCTTAACAAAGGGCCGCTTTTTTCCGTCAGCCTTCAACCGGCTCTCCAGCGCATAAATGCCTTTGGAAAACTCCGGGCTGATGGCCATGGAGGAAAAGTCCCCGCCGCCGGCGTCCACCGCTGCCATGTAAGCTTCGTAAAAAGCGGCAAATGCTTCCGAGTAATCCGTTGAGGTGTTGAAATACATCCGTCCCTTCGCACGGTCTATGACCACGTTGGGCATTCCTTCGGAATATTGCACTTCCATCTGCTCGTTGAGGCCCAGCCGGGGAATCTGAGGCCATATCGGCGCCTCCGGAATGTTTGCCAGCACTACATCCACCGCTTTGGCGGGATCGAGGTGAGGCAGGCTGCCAATGGCCGTCGCAAGAAATTTCGGTTTTGAATTCATATCGATTGTTTTTGTGTCAGATTGCGTTTTGTAATTTGCCTTCAGAATGGGTTGCCGGGTGGCGGCTGCACAGCTTTTGCAGAATCGCCTCAAAGCTATGAAGAAGTTCGCCGCTCGCTAGTTCGACAGCCGGCCGCCCCTGCCGTTCCGCCGATCGGATTTCCTCCGACCAGGGAACGACCCCGACGACTTCCCGCCCGGCCAGCGCCGAGCGGATATATTGCTCGTCGGCGGGGGATGTAACTTTATTGGCGACGAATCGGATATCGCGCAGACCGATTTCAGCAGCCAATTTCGCCACGCGGTGCGCTGAATCCAAGGCCCTGGCACTGGGTTCAACCATGACGAGCAGGGTATCAACCCCTTTGGCGGTTGCCCGGCCCAGGTGCTCAATCCCGGCTTCCATATCCATGATCAAGGCGTCCTTACGATGCAACACCAAGTCGGAAACCAGCGCCCGGATGAGGACGCTTTCCGGACAGGCGCAGCCGGAACCACCCGCTTCGATGGCGCCCAACACTAGGAGGGTTACGCCCTTGAGATTGATCCCATACCCTTCGGCAATGTCGGACACGTCGGGGTTCAGCCTGAACATCTGACCATACTGCTTGACCTTGGCTCCTGTTCGCTCCTCGATGAGTTCTTTCTGCTTGGATATGGGCACGATGCGGCCGGTTTCCTCAGCCGAAGCTCCCAACGCTGCCGCCAGGTTGCCATCGGGATCGGCATCCACGGCCACCACCTTCCATCCCTTGCCCGCCATCAATAGGGAAAGCGCCGCCGCCAGGGTGGATTTGCCAGTGCCGCCTTTGCCTGAAATGGCCAGCTTCATCAGGCCCCTCCTTCAGAGGATGGCGGTTTCTTCGCACCCTTTTTGTTCGCGCCGCCGGGGGTCGCACCAAGGCATTCTGGCGCGTGTTTGCACCATTCGGCACAACCCTGGTCCAATTTCGGATTTCGAACTTCCTTGTGGCAGGCAGAACACTGGCGGAGGGGTTCGTCTTTCCAAAATTCGATCTCGGCACCACAATGCGGACAGGCCGCCGTGCAAATGTCCTCCGGCTTCCAATACCGCATATCCTGTCCTGGGCAGCGAGATTCCGGGCTCATTTTCTTTAGTTCCCCTGCCGCTTTTCGGATGGCCATAATACGGGCCGGCGAAGTGCTACGGCAGCCTTGGCGCTCGAAGCCATTTCTTCCAGGCTCTCAGGAAAAACACCCGCCCCATGGACCGTCATCGGCAACCCGGCATTGGCATGAGCCAATATGGGCGTTGTGCCGGCGGCAGTCCGCATTCTCTTCACAGTTTCATTTATGCGCTTCATGCCATTACCGCGGTTCGAGCCAGCCACGCGCGCACCACTTCTCTTGCTCCATCGTGCTCATCTGCAAGGCTCGTTCGAACTTCGACGGCATCGTAACAATTCATCCGGCCAATACAAACTTGAAATCTCCATGTCGTAACAACTGCGATAAACGAAAAACAGCAGCATTCTGATCAACTCATCAGGAAGAATGGCAGATCAGTTTCAATATTCGAACAGGGGATTTCCGCACAAATCATCACACGTCAAAGATCTCGGTAAACGCGGGCTTTTTTCGGCATTGGCCTTCATCAGCAGTCAGCGCAAATTTTGGCAAAAGGGTGCAAGTCCGGATTGCAAGTTTTTGCGCCGGTGAATGTGAGCAGACGCATTAATCTTCATCATCCACCCCCGCACAAATGCGTCATCGCGGGTACAAATAATCTCCGGCGGTGCGCCATGACCATGATCGGCAAGGGCAAAGGCGCACCGGATTATTTGGAAGCCTCGAAGGCAACACGGTCCATCCCCACCGAGACTTGCGCGGCCATTTCTCGATTCTGCGCGACCGCCTGGGTGGGACTCTTTTGGATCTCTGCGTTCACGCCGCAACCCAGCGGGCGGGTGCACAGGGACGTTGCGCTGCGCCGTCCGGTTTCAAGCATGGTTTCGGACACCGCAGCGCGGCGTCCTTACCTTTTCCGCCGCCGTAGCGCAAGACCGCCGAGGCCCAGCGCCAGCAAGGTCCACGTTCCCGGCTCAGGCACGATCTGGATGGTGCCGGCTGTGTAAAGCTGGCTGGTGTCCCATTGCTGGCCGGCGCTGAGCGCCGGCAGGTTGGTTTGCGAGAAAGCACCACTCTCGGAGCCGAAGCTGAACAGGGTGAACGTGTCGCCCGGGTTGCCCGTGTAGCCGTTGGTCTCCGTCACGTTCAACCATTCGCCAGCCTTCAGCAACCCGCTGATGTCCAGATGATTGTTGGTCCAGGAACCGCCCAATTGCATGTCCAACTCGGACGAATCCGCCAGCGTCGCGTCGCCGGTGATGTTGATGGCGCCGTCGGTTTTTCCTCGCTGGCGTATCACCACGCGTTCGCCCTGATCGGCACGCTGCTGGGCGGCAAGCTCTCCGATGCCTGGGTGCCGCACCGAAAAACGATCCGCATGGAGTTCGAGTGCGTCGGATTGCTGCTCGGCACGCCATTTATTTTTTGGATGGGCCAAGCCGGCACCGTGCTGACTTGCTGCGTCGCGCTGGCGTGCTTCGGACTGTTCCGCGGAATCTAAGACTCCAACCTTCGGGCCGTGCTCTTCGACGTGATCGAACCTCGTTATCGCGCATCGGTCACGGGACTCATACTCTCGTGCGCCTTCATTGTCGGTGCGCTGACCCCGGTGCTCATGGGCTGGACCAAAGGAATGTTCGGATTGAGCGCCTCAATCTCCGGCTTGGCGGTTGTATATTTCGCCTCGTCAATGATCGTTCTCACCGCGCTACGCACCCGATTTGGCAAAGATTACTACTGTGAGGCAACAAATGCGAAAAGGCAGGGATGAGAAGCGGTAAGAGGAGTGTCTTCGCCTTCAGGCAGAAGAGCGTAGTGGGAAGCCATAAAGGGCAGCAGAGCGAACGAAGTGTTGAAATTGAAAAACGTTGCAAAACAGGCGAAGGGGAAGAAAATCGTCACAAATGGCCCGCGTTAGTTGCGGGCAGGACGTCATCAGAGAAAAGTCGGAGGAAAGGCTTGACCATGAAGAACCGTACGATCTGGGTATGCTTCGCGCTTGCGTTTGCGTTGAATGCAAGGGCCGCCACGGTGCAATTGTGTTCACCGGGCAATCCGCTTGCCGGCCTGGAGAAAGTCCGCGATTTCGAGACCATGCGGGCGTCGTCGTCTGACCCCGATTGGAAAAACGGCAACGCCGACTCACAGCCCATCGCCCCGGGCGGCACACTCACGCTGGCCGAACTGGAAGGGCCGGGTGTGATTGTTCACATCTGGTTCACCATCAGCCATCCGGCGGCGAACTACAGCCAGCTGCTCACGCTGCGGATGTACTGGGACGGTGAGAAGCACCCCAGCGTCGAGTGCCCGGTGGGCGATTTTTTCGGCATCGGCCACGGCGTCGATCAGCCGTTCACCTCGCTGCCGATCCGCGTCACGTCCAATGGCCGCGGCCGCAACTGCTACTGGCCGATGCCTTTCCACAAATCGGCTCGCATCACCGTGAGCAACGAAAGCGACCAGCCTTGCCACGCGCTCTACTACTATATCGACTGGCAGAAGCACAAGTCGTTGCCGGCCGACAGCCTGCACTTCCATGCCATGTATCGTCAGGAATACCCTTGCGTCATGGGGCGGAACTATATTTTTGCCGATATTGAAGGGCGTGGCCATTACGTGGGAACCATTCAGAGCGTGTATCACGTCTCGCCCGGCTGGTATGGCGAGGGTGATGATTTCTTCTTCATCGATGGGGAAAAAGAGCCGCGGCTGCGGGGCACGGGCACGGAAGACTATTTCTGCGACGGCTGGGGTTTCCGCCAGCAGGACGGCCCCTTCTATGGAACACCGCTGTGGGAAGGCTTCAACACCGGCGACCGCGGCACGGCCTACCGCTTCCACATTCCCGATCCCATTGCTTTCAAGAAGTCGCTCCGGGTGGAGATAGAGCACAAGGGTTCGCAGGTCTTCCCGGATAAGACGAAGAGCGGTTTCATCGAGCGCGACGACCTGATGTCGTCGGTCGCCTTCTGGTACCAGATCGAACCTCACAAACCGTGGCCCGCGCTGCCAGCGGGGCCGGACCGGCTTCCCTTCCGCGACGCGCCGATGCTTGTCGGCTGGAAAGCGGTCGAAACAACCCGGCATTCGGACCACCCGATGAAGATCCAGACGGTCGGCGGAACGACCGACGGCAAGCAGATGTTCTTCACTCCCGGCAACGACAAGGGTTGGCTGGAGATTCCGTTCGCCGTCGAGAAGGAACAGACTGTCGAATTGATCGGCAAGTTCCTGCACTCCTGGGATTATGGCAATTATCGTCTGAAACTCGACGGGCAGATGCTCACAACGCTAAACCTCTTCGCGCCGGCGGCGACCCCTTTCTCACATCGTCTGGGCAAACAAACGCTGTCGGTGGGCAAGCATGTTCTGCGACTGGAGTGCGTGGGCAAGAGTGCCGCATCGGCAGGCTACTTCCTCGGATTCGATGCCTTGGCGGCGCGCACCGAAGTATACAGCCGTGGTCCCGAGGTTGACTTGCGGACCTTGCAGAAGAAGTAACAATGCATAAACGGCGTGACATCCCGATCACTAGGCGATCTTCATGTGGGTCAGTCCGGCAGACGCGCTGACCATGGGGGGGCATCGGCGTCGGTTTTTGGCTCTTGGAGGGTTCATTGCGTCGTTGTTGACTATGAGTTTCGATTCTTTGTAAACACGGGAAGTGAAATTGCCAATCGGCGAAGGTGATGGAGACATGAAATGAAACGACGCGCACTGCCGATCCTCGACGCCCTGCAGCCGAAGGAATTGCCATGAAGCCTGTTATGTCGAAAACCGAATCAGCACCGTCAACCCGGCTCCAAAAAACAGTTTCTGAAGGTTCCATTCTAAACAGAAAACGTTGCTGGACCATCCTCCTCGCGCTCATTCTCGGTGTTGTCCCGGCCTGTCAGGCTACGGAAACTGTTGCGCTCACTTCGCTTGACCTCACCGACCTCCATTACGAAGGTTGGCGGAAGCCGCAGACTGACAAATCCCTCAACGGCAAGCCGCTCTCCATCGGCGGCCAGAAGTTCGCGCACGGCGTCAGCACGCACGCGACGAGCACGCTCTGGCTGGAACTCGACGGTCGCGCCCAGCAGTTTGCCGCGTCGGTCGGCGTGGACGATGCAGCGGGCAACGAGGCGGCCGCTGTCTCCTTCACCATTATCGGCGACGGCAGGAAACTCTGGACCTCCGGAGTCATGAAACGCGGCGAAGCGGCGAAGACCGTGGACCTCGCCCTCAAGGGTGTCCGCTCGCTGCTGCTGATGGCCGACCATCCAGGCGACAATAGCTTCGACATCGCCATCTGGGCCGATGCGCGTTTCATCGTCGGTGGCGCGAAGCCGCGCACGGTCAACGCCCCGCGCGAGAAGGCCGTCATCCTCACGCCGAAGCCGCCGAGCGCGCCGCGCATCAACGGCCCCAAGGTCTATGGATGCCGGCCGGGCAATCCGTTCATCTACCGCATCCCGACCACCGGCGAGCGTCCGATGCAGTTCGCCGCCGACGGCCTGCCCGCGAGCCTGCGCCTCGACGCGGAGAGCGGCATTGTCACCGGCACTGCGCCTGCCCGCGGCGAACACGTGCTGACATTCCACGCGAAAAACCGCCATGGTTCGGCGTCGCGCGCGTTCAAGATCGTCAGCGGCGACACGCTCGCGCTGACGCCGCCGATGGGCTGGAACCATTGGTATGCCCACCACAACCGCATCACCGACATCGTCATGCGCGAAGCCGCCGATGTGATGGTCCGCACCGGCATGGCCGACGTGGGCTACAGCTACGTGAATATTGACGGCTGCTGGCAGAACGCCTCCGCCGATGCCAAGCACACGCCCGACCCGCTCCGCATCGGCCCGTTCCGCGACGCCGCTGGCAACATCCTTCCCAATAAATACTTTCCCGACATGGGCGCGCTCACCGCCTACATCCATGCCAAGGGCCTCAAGGCCGGCATCTACAGTTCGCCTGGCCCGCTCGACTGCGCCGGCGACGCGGGCAGTTACCAGCACGAGGAGCAGGACGCGCGGCAGTTCGTCGACTGGGGCTTTGATTTTCTGAAATACGACTGGTGCTCCTACAGCCACATTGCCGAAGGCAAGGACCCGAAGGCGAAGGACATCTACCTTTGGGGCAAGACTGCACCCAGCCTGCAAGCCTATCAGTATCCCTACCGCTTGATGGGCGGCATCCTCAAGAAGCTCCCACGCGACATCGTTTTCGACCTCTGTCAATACGGCATGGGCGACGTTTGGGAGTGGGGAGCGGAGGTCGGCGGCCATTGCTGGCGGACGGCGGACGATTTGGGCGCATTCCTGAATCGCCTCTTTCCCGTGGCGCTGAAGAACGCCGAGCATCGCGCGTGGTCCAAGCCCGGCGCGTGGAACGACCCCGACTATATCCAGATCGGCTTCATCGGCGACGCCCGTAACAACGGCGCGCCCAAACCCTGCCCCCTCACGTCCACCGAGCAATACTCCTTCATGTCCCTCTGGTGCCTCATGGCCGCCCCGCTTTTCTACAGCGGCGACATGAGCCGCCTTGATCCGTTCACCGTCGGCATCCTCTGCAACACCGAAGTCATCGAAGTGGACCAGGACCCGTTCGGCGACTCCGCCCGCGTCGTCAAACTCGACGACGACACCTTCCTCATGGTGAAGAACATGGAAGACGGCAGCAAAGTCGTCGGCCTCTGCAACCGCGGCGAACTGCCCGCCACCGTCACCGCCAGGTGGAGCGACGTCGGCATCGCCGGCCGGCGCATCGTCCGCGATTTGTGGCGTCAGAAAGACCTCGGCAGGTTCGACGGCGAGTTCCGTGCCTCCGTCCCCCGCCACGGCGTCGTGCTGGTGCGAGTGCGCTGAAGATTGGAGCGCCCATAGGCATTGCCGGGGTAATCACGAATACTTTGATGTGACTCTTCGACAAGTGCCGAAGCAGGGTTTGCTATTCCGGTGCCGGCTTCGGATTTCTGAAACGCTACACCACTACAAGGCTTGTTATTGTGGGCCGAAGTGGCTTATTTCCGAAACGCTACAAGTTGGCGGTGTGGCGTTTCCAAAAACTGCGTTTTCACCCGGTTCTGCCGATGCTGTAGCGTTGTAGCGTTTCGAGTTGCCGCTTTCGGACAGATAACAGTGAAAGGCGTCGGTGAAGTCCTCCAGCAGGTAGCCCTTGGCGACGTCATAGCCGATGCGGACATTTCGAGACTTGATGCCGAAATCGGCCAGTTTGACCGCCAGTTGGTTCTTGGAGATCGGCTTGCGGTTTTTGCCCCATTCCGGCCAAGGCGTGCCCTCCATGTCTGCGAGCCGGTCGCACACATCCTGCGACCGGAGTCTGTCTGTGCCCTCTTCGTGAAACACCCGCCGGATGTCGGCCAGTAGTTGCGGCCCGGTGCCGAGGTTTTCGCTCTCGCCATCGCTAGACAGTTCCAAAGCGGCTTGTCGGGCCGTCTCCAGCCAGTGTCCGCCCGCGAGATCGGCCAAGGCCGACAGCGGCGCCCAGTTGTCTGCGGCCCGGTCGTTGAGGGCTTCGGGTGTCGTCGGGTTGGCGGTGCGGATGTCGTCAGCATGGTCGGCCACGAACCGGGCGCACTTGCGGCGCAGATCGTCGAACCGCGTCCTGAACCGCAGCCGGTCCACGCGCTCCCCCTTTTGGCGTCGTTTCATCCTGACGATGACGGCGCGGTCCTCAATGGTATCGGCTAGCCGCCCGATGCCAGAAAAAATCTTCGGCGTTCACGTTGACCAACAACGCGGCTCAATGTTGTCGCCAACGGGGAAACAACCGAGGTGAAAGGCCGCGTCGCGCGTGTGTCCGCTATTGACCAACCCGCGCAGTTGATCGTCGCCGCGCATGAAAGCGTCCACTTCATCACTCAGCAGCGTCGGATGATGCAGTTCGATGACGCGATACATACCGGCGGCGGATGCCGAACTGACGGCCAATGGACGATTCACGAACCTGTTTATCAATGACGACAGCTTGGACTTGCCGCTCAAAAACTTCTTCGTCACTTTCCTTTGGTGGTGTGGCGGTTTCGATTTGTTCTTTCACGGTTTCCAGTCCTTGGAGTTTATGCAAGTCGTTGAAGTCCGTCGGCTTGCTCGCGGTGTCGGCAAATTGCGGCACGGCCAGACGCGCGCCGATGGCTTTAGCGGCCTCCGTTGCCTTCGTGATACCCGGGTTAATCGGCTTGCCGCTCTTGTCCGCCGTGAAGGCGTTGTTGTTGGCGGCGATAATGATCTCTCGCGCCGGCCATTTCTCCCGTAGCGCCTTCGCCACAGCCGGCAGGTTGCCGCAGTCCATTGCGGCCACGCTAGCCAGTCCGGTGGCCTCGTGAACGCTCGCGCCTGTCGCACAGCCTTCGACGATGACCAATGGCCCGTCTGGTCTTTCGCTCAGTGTGAAGAAACAGCCCTCGACACGCCCGCCACGAAGAAATGTCTTGTCGCGCTCGCCGTCGAAGCATTTGTCCGGTGCAATGAATTGTAGC
This sequence comes from uncultured bacterium, assembly GCA_903870275.1. Lineage (GTDB taxonomy): Bacteria > Verrucomicrobiota > Verrucomicrobiia > CAIQCK01 > CAIQCK01 > CAIQCK01. Next base: position 85,765 of record CAIQCK010000073.1, read on the forward strand.
GAGTGGAGTGTGCCGTCGGCGTCGCGTAGCGGGACAACAAGTAACTCGCCGCGCTGCTGCAACTCGCCAAATGGCTTTACGCCTTTGCGCTGAAGATAGGCGTTGCCTTCCGGCGACGCGGACTTGCTCAGAATCCACGCGGCTGTTTTTCGCGCCTCGGCTTGCCTTTCGCCTTCCGCGCGCTTGCGCTTCGCTTCAATCTGTTCCATGCGACGGCGAAACGTTTCGCGTTCTTGTTGTGAAAGCTGGCTGTCGCTGCGCTCGCACCAATTTTCCTTGTAGCCGCGCTTCCAACAACCAAATGCGCCAGCCATCGGCAGGCCGGCGTGGAGCACAAACCAGGAGTTGCGCCCGTGGTCGCCATCGGCCTTGAAGCGATGCAGCTTGCCGTCGGCGACAATCTCGCCGCCGTAATCGAGACCGGCACGGCGCAGGGCGTTGCGAAAGTGTTCCGTGGCGCTCATCGGGCCTCCTCAGCCGGAATCTCGGCGGTCGTCTCGCGGAGGAAGCGTGTGATCTCTTTGACGCTGTAGAGAGGTCGTCGCGTGGCTCGCAAGAGCTTCAGCAATCCGCGTTTCGTGAGCCGGTCAACGGTCGCAGGGGAAAGGCTCAGTGCTATGGCGGCCTGTTCGCGATTCAGTGCAAGCGTCGGGATATGGATTTCCTTGCCGCTCGTCGGCGTGCTGGTTGTGGCGTTTGCACTCATGGCGTTACCCCGTAAAAATGTTCGCAGGTTCGACGCCTAGGACGCGCGCCAATGCGAGCTTTTGCTCAAAGGTCGCCTCCCGTTCTCCGCGCTCAATCCGACTGTAGGTGGTCGGATCAATTTCCTCAGACGCCGCCAGCCTCCACGCCTGCTCCGGGGTTATCAATCCCTTCCGCCGCCGCGCCGTCCGCCTGGCTTTCCGCGCTAGCGTTCGTTTCGCCACGTGGCTCGCGATCTTCTTCACGGCTCGATGTCTTGTTTTCATGACTTCACTTCAAACGCTTTGACCAGCCGACCGCCGAGCGGAGCAATGGCGCTTCGGCGCTCACGTCGGCCCGGATGCGCGTGTAGAGCTTCAGGTATTCACCAAGCACGCGCAACGCGTCTTCGCCCATTTCCTTGCCGGCGAAAAGTTCGGGCAGGGCATCCGCGAAGTTCAAGCCGAGTTGCAAAGTCCCCGTCGGCACTTCCACGCCCAGGTCGTAGTTGGTCAGCAGAAGCCTGCGGCGCGAATGGCTCGGCTGGCCGCAGGCGTCGAGGAACCACGTCGGAGAACCGGTGGAATCCACATGCAACAGTTGCAGCAGCTTCTTTTCCAGATGCCAGAGGCTGAGCAGGGAGTCTCCCGACACATTGAGCGTTCGCAGAAAGACGACGGTGCGAAGGAAATCGAGATAGGCGTCTGAGTAGCGCGCGCCCTCGTGGATCGGCAGTTCAAACCGCGTCTGCAAGCCGTGCAGATACACCGGCGAGCGGTTCAACGCTTTCGCCATGTCGCCGAGCGTGTTCATGCAGGGATTCAACGCCTGATCGAAGGCTTTGTCTAGAATGGCATGTGCGTCGCTTGGTTTGGAGAATGAAACCCTTGTCGCTGAGGATGCTCAGTGTTATTTGCAGCACCTCGGTATCTTAAATCCCTACGACCTCGCAGACTTCATCCGGCAGATCGCGGACTTGCTGCGCGCCATTTATTTTGCTCGGTTCGATGTTACTCAAAAGCAACCGATCGCACCCAGCCAGCATCGAGGCCGGTGGCATTGGCGGCGTTCTTGGCGTAAGTCCATATCAGGCGGTGTTGACCTGATGGAATGATAAACGTCAGCGTCTGCCAGCCTGCCTCGTCGGAGATCGCTCCCGGCTGGTTCACCCCGTCTATCGAGAACGTCAAGTAATCCGCATTCAATTCCGAGGACGCCATCCAGTCGAAGCTCAACATGCCCGGCCCCGCCACGGTCGTTTCCACCCACGACACGTTCAGATCGCCGATGCTTCCGCTCCGTGCAGCCGAAGAGCCGTCCGTGGCTATCGTCGGCGTCCACATGGCGTCGCCGTTGGTGCTCCATGTCAGTTCTGGCGCGCCTAGCGCCTCCCCAAGTGTGGCGGCGGGCAAGACCGATGCCGTTTGATTGGTGGAAGAGGTGACGGCGGTCAAACTGCCAGACAAGAGAGACATGCTCGATCCGCTGAAACTGGCCGCGAGGCTGACGGTGTGCAGTATGTTATTTTTCAATTGCTGCAAATCCACGGCGTTGATGATGCCACTGCCATTGGCGTCGTAGAGGAAGTTGGTTGAGGTCACCGTCTTGAGTACGTTGTTCTTCACCTGCTGCAAGTCCACGGCGTTAACGGTGCCGCTCTGGTTCACATCGCCATAGAGGGAGCGAACAAGCACCGCGTTGGTGCCGGCCAGCGCGTTGCCGGCCAGATCGGTGATGCCGTTGAGCACGACGGTCACTACCGACTGGTCCGCCACGCTGGCTAGGTTCAGCGTCAGGTTGCTGGTCACAACCGCCGCGCTGACATAAGTCGCGTTGGTCAGTGTGAAATTACCGACGCTCAATGTGCCACCGGCGGTGGTTACAGGTTCGCTGAAAGTGAAGATGAGGGTGGTCGGGCCACCCACGCGCGGTTCCACCGTCGGGCTGGCCGGATTGAGGTTCAGATTCAAATCGAACGTTCCGGCGGCGCCCTGGACTTTGCGCGAGACGGCGGCGAGCAACGTCGGCGCGGTGTGATCAAGCGGTAGTGTGGTCGCCACAAGGCCAAGCGAACTGACATCGAGCACGTTCACGCCCGACACGGTGAACAATGACGACTGGCCATAGCAGGTGGCCGTCGTGGTGGTGGTGGCGTTGAAAACGCGCACATAAAGCTGACTGCCAGATGCGGGCGGCGGATAGATGGAGACGGAGAACTGCCCGCTGAGCGTCGCGTCGGGTGCGATACCAGTGCCGATGGTCGTGGTGGCAACGACGGTGTCGTCGCCGGTGGGGTTGCCGTTATGATCGGGTGGGTCTGCGGTGCCGTTGGCACCGGCGTTAATGATCTGCACAACGCAACCGGGAACGACGGTGTAGCCAAAGCTTCCCGCAAACGGGTTGCTGCCGGGCAGGAGTGTGGCACCGTCCGAATTGTAAACCGGCTGGCTGGCGGTGACATCGAGCGGCGGTGAGATTTGAGCTGCGGCATTGAGGCTGAGGAATGCCAGACTGGCGACCGCTGTTACGATGGCGAGCCTGAACCCGTGGAGACATTGCCATTGAGTGTTCATGGTTGTCCGTGTGAGAGACTGGCGGGAATCGGATTGGTCCATGTGAAGTTGCCGGCGACCCAGTTGCCACGAGCGATCACGAACGATTCTCCTGGCATGAGTTGCCGCGTCGCCACGCTGCCATCGGCATTTCGCCACACGCCGCTTCCGGTGTCATACCAGATCGTCAGATCGAACAATTGCGTGGTGGGGTTGAAGAATTGCAACGTGTCGGAAGTGCCGACGCTGTTGCCGCCGACAAAGCCGCTCGCGACCAGCCCGCTGTTGGTGAGCGACACGGCCACGGGATACGTGGAGGCGGCGAGCGTGTAACTATTGTTCTGCACCACCTGTGTTTGCGCGTTGGTCGCAACGTAACCGAGCAACAACAGGCTCTGGCTGCCTTGTCCTGCGCGGATGGTCACGATGACCCCCTTGTTCACGTCAAGCAGCAGCGCGTTGTTATCGGCAAACGTGCTGGAAGCGCGCCAGCCGGGGAAGTTCGCGCTGGAGGAAAGCCAGGAGCGGTTGGTGAGGGTCTGGTGGGTCTGGTCCCAAAAGTCCACGGCAGTGGCTGAAGATTCGGTGGCTGCGGCCGGCAATTGGTTGGTGCTCATAATGCCGGCGAGTGTGTTGGTCGCCGGGATCACCGGCATTCCCACGAAGTTGCGCCCTTCGATCAGCGTCACGACCTGAAAGCCGGCAATATTGGAGGTGACGTTGGTCGTCTGGCCGTTCGACACCGAAACAAAAACCCATGACGCCCCGATTATTGTCAGCAGAAGCCATCGCATGGTCGTGTCCGTTTTCATGACTCTTAGTGTTCTGCGTTGATTCGATAGAAAATGCCGGTTTGACTCGCGCCGCCCCAGTGAATGAATTGATTGGTCACGGAGGTGGGCGGAGCATTGGTGTAGAGTGTCGTCCACGAAGTGTTTGTGCCGAAGAAATTGGTGCAACACTGGATGTATTGCCACGCGTTGGTGCCGCCAATCCACGTGATCACCACATTGGTGCCGGAGATGTTGATGTTGCGGATTTGCAGTCGGGACGCAGGGTTGTTCGGATTGAGACCGGCGAGGTAGGACTGGAGCGCGGTGTAACCATTGGAACCCGTGAGCGTGGCAGTGCCAACCCATGTGGGATCGAATCCGTAGGCAAGAGCCCAGCCGTCGGGAATGCCGTCTCCAGCGGAAGACCATAGGGTGGGGTCGAGGCCGTATTGGTATTTCTGGATATCGGTTAAACCATCGCCGCTGTAACTGCTGGTGGCGGAGACGGCAGAGAGGCTGCCAAAATGAGAGCGGACCCAGATGTCGGGCAGGCCGACGCCATAGGTGTCCGTGAAGGCGTTGGAATAAATTTCGATCGTGCCTCGGGGGGTAAGATCTTTGCCAAGGAGACCGACATAGTTGGTATCGTAGCGGTGGACTTTGAAGACTTCGTTGAGATATTGGGTTTGGAAGAGTGCGTTTGGATCGATCGGCACGGGTGTTCCCTGGACCAGCGGCACACTGGTCACGGGGTTGACGTAATTCCATACGGTTGTGCCGTTGGTAGTGACTTCGAAAAGAGTGCCGCAAATGCCGTAGCAGATGAGGGAGTTGCCGTTGGTCTGGCGCTCAACACCGCCGATGTCCATGCCGAAGAAGTTTGTCGTGGGGCTGGCTTTGTAGGTCCAATAATAGTTCGTCGGGCCATAGGCGGAGCCGGGAGTCAACGGATAGCTGCCGTCAGGGTTCACGGGGGGGACGATCTCGTCTATAGAGGAGTAACCGCGGCCGACGCCGTTGTCGTGGATAAGAATGTGACCGGCGCCGGGGCAGTTGGCGGGAATCCACGTGCAGCAGTGTTGCTGCCAGAGCATCTGGTTCGCCGAGGTGCCGGCTTTGTATTGTATGGGATTACCCCAGCGGTAGAGCAGGTCGCCGCCTTTGCCGTATTTGCCGCCAGTGTGGCCCTTGGCCTCGGCGGCGGTGGTGCTGTGGTCTATGATCCAGAGTTCGCTGTTGTTGCGGATACTGATCATGATCTGGTCGAACTGTGGATTGTAGTCTATCCCGTTCGCGTGGTTCCAGAATTGCTGGTTCTGGCCGCCGGGGGGATTGGCGTTAACGAGTTCGGGGTGCGCGGCAACGACACCGTAGTTGTTATTGGTGGAACTGAAATCCTGAATGAGGTGGTCCCAGATATGCCATTCCCAGACGACGTTGCCGCCGTAGGGCCGGGTGGGTTGGACTTCAATGATCGCGTCGGGGAGCATGAATCCGCCGTTGGTTGTAATTGATGAAACGCACAGCGCGGGATTGAAACCGGCGGCGAGCACCTCGGCGGCGGTCTTCACTTCCATGACAAGCATGATGAGATTGCCGTTGGGAAGGATTTTGAAATCGTGGTGGGTCATGGCGTTGCTGTAGTTGTAGTCAAAGGCCCATACGAGGTTCCCTTCCCAATCGTATTCTTCGTGGCGGCCACCCTCGCCACCGCCGGCATTGAGTTTGGACAGATTCCCCACGGAGCACTCACGGATATAGTGGCCATTCGTCGTCAGGCAGTCTCCGCGGCCCGGGGTAAACGTGCTGGTCCATGAGTGGACATACTGGCCGGCGTTGTTGAGCAGATAGGCGGTTTTGCCCTGCATCGGCGACATGAGCGTGTAGCCGGGACAGGCGTTGGTGGTGTTGAGGAACAGGCCGACGGTCTGGACGGTCTTGTCAGGCCGCATGACACGGAAGCCGACCTGGATCCAAGGCGTGCCACCGGTGGGAGCCGAACCGAGGTAATACGCCGGGTCGCGGTTCGAGACGCGGCCGTGGCCGTAGTCGTAGTCGTCTGGGCCGTTGCCGTTCCACCACGTGCCGCCACGCAAGCCGCGGTAGGGCAGGCCGTCAGGCATCAGGTCGCCGGTAACGGGGCCGGGCGGGTTGGTGACGACGTTGTTGTCCACACAGTATTGATAGTAGCCGGCCGCATACCAATCGTTGACCCATTGCCAGACGTTGCCCGACATGTCATGGAGGCCGAAGGCGCAGGATCCGTCGCGGGTCTGGTAGGTGGCGTTGGTGGCGGGCCAGTTGTAATTCTCCGGTACATAATTCGCGCCGCTATAGCTTTCATAATTCCCGTTATAGTGGCTGTAGGTTTGGAAGATGCTGTTGGTGGCGGGGATGTTGGGGTTGACGTTATAGCGGAGCGTGCCGTTGTAAAACCCGACCGGCGTGGTGCACGGATAATTGTTGGTGGATTCAAAGGGATCGCTGGAATTCTGCCAGTTGGCGAGATTGCCGACCGCATTGGTGTCGTTGCCCCACGGGAACATGAAATAAGGATTATACTGGCCGCCGCGAGCGGCGTATTCCCATTCGGCTTCCGTCGGCAGGCGGTAGCCGTTCTGGGCGAAGTCGCAATTTGCGGTCGAGAGGTTGTAGCACGGGTTGTAGCCATCACGCGCGCTCAGCCAGTTGCAATAAGCGATCGCGCCGAACCAGCGAATGCCTGTAATCGGATGAAGGTCGCGGCCGGTGCGGACGACAAACTTGTTGTTGGTCCATTGGATGGTGGTGTAGGGATCCGCAGCGGTGGTGTCGCTGTAGAGGTTCGTGCTGTTGAGGTAAACATTCGTGCCGCTGGCGCCATAGACATAACCCGACTGCACTTGGATCAGCCCATTCGACATGGCCGTGTTGAGATAATCGCAATACTCGCGGCAGGTCAGCAGCGTCGTGGACATGTAGAACGGACTGACGTAAACGGTGTGGATCGGAATTTCGTCGGTATAATGCTTGAGGTCAATGTAGCCGTAGTGATCGCCCATATCATAGCTGCCGCCGGGGATGCGCACGTATTGCGGCGTGAACGATATAATGTTGCCGCCGACGGTATAGGAATACTGTGTCGTGGGCGCACCGGACGGATCGGCGATCGTGCGGCCTGCGACATCGCGAGCTTTGATGTAGTAGCTCACGATACTGCCGGAAGGAAAGGCGGGGATTTGCCCCAAATAGACACCACCTCCTAACGCAGACATGGTGACGCTGACCGGGCTGCTGCCCGCGTTGTAAATCAGGGATACTTGGGCAATGTTGGTGAGCAACGATCCAATGGTGGTTGTAATCCACACCGTGTTGGTCGGCCCGGGCGAAGCGACGGTGTTGGTGGTACCCGTGATGCTCAGGCCTTCGCACACGCAGCGCACCCACAGGTTGCTGGTTTTCGCCAGGGGTGCGGTGACGCCATTCTGGCAACTGAGATACCAAGCCTGGTTGGTCTGGCCCGGCACCGTCGTGGAGGACCAGTAAAACGACCCGGCGGTGGTGCCGGGGAAATAGGTTGTATTCAGCGATGGCGCGGACAAGGCCTCGTCGTTGATGGACTGCAACTCCTTGATGTTTGGCAGGTGCCAGTTGTTGTGGCCTGCGAGCGCAAGACCCGAGGCATACTGCAAAGCCCCGGTCCAGTTCGTCGCGGATGCCATCTGCCCCTGTTGCCAGATCAGGCCCGTATCAAGGTCGGTCGCCGTGCCATCGCCGTTGTCGAGGAAGTGATGAATCGGACTGGTGGGCGACGGCGCGCCGCGCACACAACGGATTTGAAACCGTTTGGTGCCACCGGCACTGATCGTCTGGTTGGTGGGTTGCGTGCTGATGCTGCCGGAGGAACCGACAACCCAGATATTGCTCGTATTGTTGATCTGGTGATCTTGCGTCCACCAGTAATCCGCAGCGGTGACGGGGAAGTAGTTGGTGTTGATAGCAGGGTTGTTGTTGTTCAAAGGATTGGCGGAGGCCATGTAAACCAGGCTGTTTAGCTCATGAGCGTTCGGCAAACGCCAGTCCAGAAAACCGCCAAGGAAAAGAGACGCCGGATAGTTTGTCGCGCTCGCGTAGGTCATCTCGCCGCCGTCGGTTTGTTGCCACATCAAGCCGGTGATGTTGTCGGTAATCGTGCCGTCGCCGTTGTCGGTGTAGGAAGGTGGATTGATGGTGTAATCGCTGTCTTCGCCAAACGTGCTCGTGTAGCTGTTGGTCTGGCCGGTGTCGGGCAGGTCCCACATGCTCCAGCTCGTGACGGAGCCGTTGCCGTTGGTGTAGAACAAGGTGTTGCCGGCCCCGTCAATGGTATAGAGGCCGTTGGAAGCCACGGCGGTGATGGAGTAGAACGTCGAACTGCCAAGCGGCTGTGCCGGAATCATGGCGCTGTAGATGCCATCGCCCGCCACACCGTCGCCATGCAGCCCATCGTCTTGCATCACGACGTTCGTCGTGATGTTGCTGCTGACCGCCGTCGTGAGGGATATGTAATCGAGGAATATCCGGTTGGTCTGGTTCCCTTCGCTGAACTGGAACCGCATGAACAAGTTGCTGACCAGGTCGCCCGACAGCAGGCTGTAATTGTAGAGTTGCCAGTTTTGATTCGTGGTGGACTGCCCGGACAGGCGCGTGGTGAACGAATTGGTGCCGCCCGGACTGAGCTGCATGGCCCAGGCAGCGTAGCTGTTCGTGGGGGTGGGAATCTGAATATAGAACCCCACCGTGCCGCTGTTGCCTTGCGCATTAATCCCATTCACCGTCGTGATCGTGCCGTCGAAGAGATTGGTCGTGCCTTTCGTGAACATCAGGCCATTGGTATTACCGCCGAGGTAATTGGCCGTGGCGGTTTGCTGAAACGGATTCGGTCCCTTGTAGGAAACCGTCCACGCGTTGTTGCAGTTGGTGCCTGTCCACAGGTTGGTGCTGGTCGCCGCCATGGTTTCCAGAAACACCGTGTTGGTTGAAGTGGCAGTCACGTTGTAGCTGAGCGTCACCGACGCCACGCCGGTATTGTCGGTGACGAGCGCCCGGAGCCAGGTGGGCTGGCCGGCAACCGGCGGAGCGGGCGTGGTGGCCACGGAAACAATCTTGGGCGCCTGATTTGTTTGCACCATGTAATACAGCGTGTTTGCCGGCGCGCCGGCGGGATAATTGGTGGTAGTTCCGAAACCGTCCTGGGCGGTCACGTAGTAGCTCACCACAGTGCCAGCGGGGAAGGGCGGGATTTGAGCGCCAAATGCCCCGTCGCTGGCCGCGCCGTCATGATGGAGACCGTCATCATACATGCTTCCGCTGACTGCGCCTGCGCCGCCGTTATACGTCAGCGTGACTTGGGATAGGTTGGTGGCCGTCAGCCCGGCGGTCACCCACACGGAGTTGAGATAAGTGGGAGATGAGGGGGAAGCCGTCACATTCGTGATCGCCCATTGCGAGACCGTGTAGGACAACAGGTTCGTCGGCGCGCCGATGGGATAGGTGAAGCTGTTGGTCTGGCTGTCTTGGGCGGCAACGTAATAGCTCACAACGGTGTTGCCCGCGAAAGCGGGGATCTGTCCGCCGAACACACCGTCGCTCGCCGCGCCGTCGTGATACAATCCATCGTCATACATGATGACCGTGCAGTTGGTGCTTCCGCTGTTATAGACCATTGTGACCTGGGAGACGTTGGTGGTCGTCAACGCGGCGGCCACCCAGACGGTGTTCATGGGGGTGGGCAATACCGGGGAAGTCACCACATTGGTGATCGCCCATGGATACACGGTGTAGGAATACTCAACACCGGGCGCTCCTGCCGGGTTGGTGGTGCTAAGCCCCATACTGTCCGTAGCGGTGACGTAGTAATTGACCAGCGCGCCGGTGGTTTCCGCCGGGATTTGAGCACCATAGATGCCGTCGCCCACTACACCGTCACCGTGGAGACCGTCGTCATACATGGCGGCATTCGTGGTCACATTCACGTATCCGCCTGTCACCGTATTGATGGATATGTAGTCGAGGAATAGCCGGTTGGTCGGAGCGCCATCGCTGAACTGGAATCGCAGAAACAAATTGCTGACCAGGTCGCCCGGCAGCAGGCTGTAATTGTAGAGTGTCCAACTCTGATTCGTGGTGGCTGATCCACTCAGACGCGTGGTAAAAGAGTTCGTGCCGCCTGGACTGAGCTGCATGGCCCAAGCGATGTAGCTGCTGTTAAGGCTGGTCGAAATATAGAACCCCACCGTGCCGTTAGTGCCTCGCGCGTTAATCCCATTGATCGTCGTAATCATGGTGTCGAAGAGGTTGGTCGTGCCGCCTTTGAACGTCAGACCGTTGGTATTGCCGCTGCCGTAGTTGGCGTTGCCGGCTTGCTCGAACGGATTGCCGCCGGTGTAGTTGGTCATCCACGCATAGTTGCAGCCGGTGCCTGTCCAAGGCTTGGCTGCGTTCGTCGCCATCGTCTCCAGGAACACCGTATTGGTAAAACTCCTCGCGACAGGTGCGGTGTAGGTGAGTTGAACCGACGCCATGCTGACGTCATCGGTGGCACGGGCCGTGACCCAGACGAAGTTTCCGGAAAATGCGATCGTGTTGGTCACGCTGAGGATGACCGGTGCGTTGTTGGTTCCATTGCCCTGCACCGTGTAGGACCACGTGTTGGCCGGCGCGTTGGTTGGATTCGTCGCGGCGTTGCCAAACCCGTCTTGCGCGGAAAGGTAGTAGCTCACGTGCGTGCCCGCTGCAAACGCGGGAATTTGCGCGCCGAACACCCCGTCGCCGGACGTGCCGTCGTGGTGCGCGCCGTCGTCATACATGGTGAGCGTGGTGTTGGTGCTTCCGATGATGTAAGTGAGCGCCACCGACGCGATGCCGCCGTTGTTCGTGACCGCGGCGGTGACCCATGCCGAATCCGCGGCCTTGGGTGATGACGGGTTGAGCGCGACGCCGCTGATCGTTGGCGGGGAAATGTAGGATGGTGCGCCACCCGTGATCGTGGTCGCGCCTTGCAAAGTCCGGCCGGACAAGGCGGGGTCCGTGGCGCTGTAACGGGTGGCTCGATAAACGGGATTATAAAGCGGCCAGTTATCGCGCTTGTAGGCCACAATCCCGTTGGTGGAGACCGGGTTGATGTATTCCCACACCACGTTGCTCCCGGCTGTCACCTCGAAGATATGCCCCTCCGCGGCGGAGCAGACGAGCGTGTTGCCGTTGGTCAACCGCTGGACACTGCCGCCAGCATAACTGAAAAAGGCTTGACTCGCCATGGACATGAAAATCGAAACGACCTGTGTGGAGATGCTTTTCGTCTGCTTGTCGGTATCGTGACCCGGCGCCGGCCAGTTGTAGTAACCGGCACCCGGCGGAGCCACGTAAGCGCCCGTGTTGTTGGTGCTGGAGTTGAGATAAGGGTTGACTTCGAAGATGTAGGACTGCGGCAAGGTTTCAAACAAGTTCTGGCCATTGTTGAAAACCAGAAAATGCCCCGCGCCGGGCATGCCCGCCGGAATCCACTGAACTTGACCGATGCCGCTGGCTTGCGTGTTGCCGGTTCGGGATACAGTCCAATTCTGCTGAATGGAAGGCGGACTGCCCGCTCCGTAACGCGCTGGGTCGCCGAAGCGGTAGAGAAAGTCGCCCGCAGAACTCGCGGCCAGCGTGATGCTCCCCGAGGGATTGTTGCTTAGGAACGTGTTGCCGTGATCGATGACGTAGAACTCGCCGCCCGCCGCCGATATGACAATCTGATCAAGCGCCTGGTTGTAATCGAGCGAGGTGCAGTGCAGCCAGTCGTTGGTGAGAGGCCGGCCTGCGAGATTCAGATCAATCCGCCCTGGCGCGCTGGAGATGGAGGAAACGTAGTTCGATTTGCCGGAATCATAATTCTGGCAACCGTGGTCGAAGAAACACCATTCCCAGATCACGTTGCCCGCGGAGTTGACTTCCACGATCGCATCCACCGTGACATTGGTGTAGGGGGAGTTCGCCGGATTGCAACCGGCAGCGATGCATTGGTTGTAGTTGATGGACTTGTTGGCAATGTAAAGCGTCGTGTTGGTGCCGAGCTTGGGGTTGTAGATCCGGAGGAAGTCATTGTGCGGGGAATAACCGGAGCGCGCTTCCGTGTATTGCCACACGGTATTGCCGTTCCAATCCAACTCCGTGAACCCTGGGAATCCACTGATGTTGCCACTCGTGGCATCCAGCAGGTCGCCGTTGGGTAACAGGCGTGGATTAACCCCGAGGGGCCACGTGTGAACCACGTTCCCCTGCATGTCAATGAGGTAGGTGTTGCCTTGGGCACCGAAAAGGGTGTAACCGTTGTAAGTTTGTGAACTGTCCCAGTAAATCAACTGTGTGGGGCCTTGGACACGTTCGTAGGCGTGAAGCGAGGTAACGCCGCTTGCGACCAAAAGCGCGATGCCAAGCGTGCGATGCATGAGTGTCATTGGGCACCTCGAATTAAGGAGTGGCATAGGACGGCGTGCGGCCGGTGATGGTGCTGCCCGGCGTGAGTGTGCGGCCGACCAATGGTGGATCGGTGGTGGTATAGCGGAACGCGCGGAAAAGCCCGTTTTCCATCGGCCAGTTGTCGCGCTTGAACTTCAGGATTCCGCCGGTGGACACCGGATTGATGTATTCCCACACCACCTCGCCGGAGTCCGTGACCTCGAGGATGTGTCCCTCCTCGTCGGAGCAGATCAGAGTGTTGCCGTTGGCGAGGCGCTGGACGCTGCCGCCGATGTGGTTGAGCATGCCGTGGCTGGTTTTGGAATACCACATCCACACGAGCTGGTTGGAGAGCATCCGGGGCGATTTGTCGGTGTTGTTGCCGGGCGACCAGGAGTAATAGCCGGCATCCGGTGGATTCACATAGGCGCCCGTGTTGTTGGTGTTCGCATTCAAATAAGGATTGATCTCCATCGCGTAGGACTGCTGGGTGTGCTCGAAAAGGTTCTGCGCGTTGTTGAAGATCATCATGTTGCCCGCGCGCGGAAACCCCGACGGAATCCAGCTCACATGATGGTTGCCGCCGAGTTGTTTGTTGCCGGTGGTGGACTCGGTCCAGTTGGTCAGGATGGCAGGAATGGCGCCCTGGTTGTAGCGGCCGGGATCGCCGAAGCGGTAGAGAAAGTCGCCCGCAGAACTTGCGGCCAACGCGATGCTCCCTGACGGATCGCCAGCGAAGAATGTGTTGCCGTGGTCAATCACGTAGAACTCGCCGCGGACCGAGCTGATGGCGATCTGGTCAAGGGTTTGGTTGTAATCAAGCCCGTTGCAATGCAGCCAGTCGCTCTGGATGGGCAAGCCTGGGATGTTCGCATTCAGCTTGCCCGGATAGTTTGAAATCGTCATGCCGGAGCCGACGTAGTTGGATTTGCTCGCGTCGAAGTTCTGGATCAGATGGTCGAAGAAGCTCCACTCCCAGACAATGTTGCCGGACATGTCCACTTCGACAATGGCGTCAACCTGGGCGTTGTTATAGTAATTGGTATAAGCAGTATTGCAGCCAGCGGCGACGCACTGGTCAGCGGTCACGTTTTTCCTGGCGATATACAGGACGGTGTTCGTGCCGAGCTTGGGGTTGTAGATTTGCGTGAAGTCGTGATGGAGGAAGTAGTTCGTGCGCGCGTTCAAGTAGGACCAAAGATTGCTGCCGGTCCAGCTCACTTTTACGAAGCCGGTGAAATCACTGCTGCCTTGATTCTGGGTCGAATCGAGCACGCCGCCGTCGTTGAGCAGATGCGGATTGTTGCCCACCGACCACGTGTGGACGACGTAACCCTGCATGTCCACCAAGTAGGTGTGGCCACCGACGCCGAAGAACGTGTAACCATTGCAGGTCTTGGAGCTGTCCCAATACAACACCTCCGTCGGTCCTTGGAACGCCTCGTAAGCGATGGCCGTGCCGGCGAGCATGGCGCAGAAAAATAATGTCCGTTTCATGATGAGTTTCTCATGGGTTGCGGCGACTGGCGCGCTGCGAGGGGACAGTTGCGCGATGTCTGGGTGTGTCAAACACTCCAGGATCCAACACTGCTCCTCGGATGCAAACCGGCATGCGTTTCATAGTGTGGCCGTCCAGTGATTCTTGATGCCACAGTATTGAACGCGAACCGTGTAAAGATCTTGTGTGCTCGACGGGAGAAAATTGTAAAGCAAGCGTAAATGTTTGCGGGTGGAACTTCAGACTGGCGACCGCTTAGTTCCCACTTGCCATTATCACCGTCTTCCATCCGCCGCCGTCCGATTTCAGCGGTCACCTTTTCAAGAAATCGTCATTTTCAGTCAGTGACCGTCGTCGCCCCGTGTTCATCGTGCGCGTAAATGTTGTTTGCCCCTCCAGTTGCGCCACCCACGGCATCCAGCCACCGTTCCGCCAGCGCCTCGAAAAAAGAACCCCGCCTGCTTTTGTGTTGAGTTTGACGACCTTCTAACGTAAAGATGCCCGTTGTCGTTTGGCTGGTTCTTTGTCACTTGTTTGGAGCGGGCGTTTGACCTGTGGACCGATGGAGGCTTTGGAACACAGCAATAACGCCCGTAAAAACAGGTAAATTGCCTACGTAGCTCAGTTGGTAGAGCAGCGGTTTCGTAAACCGCAGGTCATCGGTTCGAGCCCGATCGTAGGCTCCATTTGTTTTGGTCGTGCTAGACGGGGCGGTAGCGGTGCCCTGACGACCGGCGTAAGCCGGCCGGACCTGCAACCCGCTATAGCAGGGTCGAATTCCCGGTCGAGACCGTCGAGAGGGCGGGACGAACCGTGTGTCTAGGCGTTGACGGCTGGGTTCCATGCGACGAAAGGCGGCGAAATCCGCCAGGACCGGAAGGTAGCAACGGTAAACCGATTTTTTCGTGTGCCGTGGAGCTGCCTGGCCTGAGTCGAGGCGCGCGGCATCGCCGTCCGAACGGCGGCCGACATCGGGTGCACGGCCAATATTTTTGTGATTTGCGACTCGTGATTCGTATTGCGAGTCTCGAATCACCAGTTGCGAATCACGAATTACAATTCACGGCCATGGCTCAATATCAAGTTCTCGCCCGCAAATGGCGGCCCCAGCAGTTTGCCGATGTCATCGGCCAGGAGCACATCACCCAGACGCTCGTCAACGCCATCAAGAACAAGCGCATCGCCCACGCCTATCTTCTCGTCGGCCCCCGCGGCACCGGCAAGACCACCACGGCCCGCATCCTCGCCAAGGCGCTCAATTGCGAGAAAGGCCCGACGCCCACGCCGTGCGAGAAATGCGCCAATTGTGTGGAGATCACCGCCGGCAGCAGCATGAACGTCCTCGAATACGACGCCGCCTCCAACACGCAGGTGGACAAGATTCGCGAGCTGATCATCGAGAACGTCAAATACGCGCCGACCAGCGGCAAATACAAAATCTATATCGTGGATGAAGTCCACATGCTCTCCGGAGGCTCCTTCAACGCCCTGCTCAAGACGCTGGAAGAGCCGCCGGACCACGTCATCTTCGTTTTCGCCACCACTGAGGTGTCGAAACTGCCGCTCACCATCCTCTCGCGCTGCCAGCGGTTCGATTTCCGCCGGCTCGGCACCTCGCTCATCGTCAAACACCTCGCCGCCATCGCCAAGGACGAGAAGGTCCAGATCGAGGACGCGGCGCTGCTGGCCGTGGCGCGCGGCTCCGAAGGTTGCATGCGCGACGCGCTCAGCACCACGGACCAGTTGATCAGCTTTTGCGGCAACAAAATTGCCGAGGACGACGTGCTCGGCGTGTTCGGCCTGGCCGCGCACGAGCGGATTGTGGAGCTGTCGGGCGCGGTCCTCGACGGCAGGAGCAGTGAGGCGTTGAAACAATTCAACGACCTCGCCGAGTCCGGCAAGGACCTCCAGCGGTTGTTGACCGAGATGATCGAGCATTTCCGCAACCTGCTGGTGGTGAAGATGGCCGGCGATCAAGGCGGGGCCGTGGACGCCACGGACGCCGAACTGGTCGAGTTGAAAAAACAGAGCGCGTCCGTGGACGCCGATGCGCTGCTGCGGGTGCTGGAAGTGTTCACCGGCGCCGAAGGCCGGCTGCGTTTCACCGCGTCGAAGCGGGTTCTCTTCGAAGTCACGCTCATCAAGGCCAGCCAGGCTCGCGAGGCCGCGAGCATTGATGTGGTGCTGCAAAAACTCAACTCGCTCCGCGGCGGCACGCCGCCCACGTCAGGCACCGCCGCACCCGTAGCCGCCAAACCGGTTGCCGTTAAGCCGGTCGCCGCCGCCAAACCTGCCATGGCCGAACCGAAGCACCGCCAGGACGCCGTGGCCGAGCCGCCGCCAACGCCGGGCTACACGACATCCGCCGAACAGTTGCAGGCGATCTGGGCTTACGTTCACGAACATTTCGCGCAGGCCGCGCCGCTCGGCCGCGAGTTCCTGAACCAGGGCAGGGCGCTGAGCTTCGACGGCCGCGTGTTCACCATCGGCTTCGACCCGGAGTTCAAGTCGGCGATGGAATTCCTGAACTCGCCGCGTTTCCGGGCCGTGCTCCAAACCAAACTGCGCGAGTTTCTCGGCCACGACGTGGGAATCCATTTCGAGCTGGCCGAGGATCCGGAGCTTGATGCGCGGAAGTCCGAGCCGCCAGCCAGCGAGACCGCCGCGCCAACGCCCGCGTCGGCCGTATCACCATTTGCACCAGCTACTCCGGCCACGCCGCCGCCGGCAAAACCGTCCGCCGCCGCGCCGTCCTCTCGCGACACGAAAGATTTCCGCAACGACCCGTTGATCAAGAAAGCGCTGGAGATTTTCCGCGGCCAAATCGTCACCGTCCGCACCTGAAAACTGTCCACTGTTCACTGACCACTGACCACTGATTACTGGATTCCTACCATGCCCTCCTTCGGAAAATTGATGAAACAAGCTCAGAAGATGCAGGCCGACGCGGCCCGCATGCAAGCTGAGTTGGCCAACAAGACCGTCGAGTTCACCGCCGGAGGCGGCGCGGTCAAGGTCGTCGCGAAAGGCGACGGCATGCTCGCGAGCATCACGGTGGACAAAAGCGCCGTGAACCCGGACGACGTCGAGATGCTGCAAGACCTGCTGCTCGCCGGCGTCAACGGGGCGCTCGACGCCGCCAAGAAAATGAGCGAGGCCGAAATGTCCAAGCTCACCGCCGGCCTGCAACTGCCGCCGGGATTCAGCCTGTGAGGAGTAATGGAGTGATGGAATCTCCGCCGCCCCAACACTCCAACACTCCATTACTCCACCACTCCATTTCCCCATCGCCGCCATGCCCGACTACCCCGCACCTGTTCGCCACCTGATGGACGCGCTGAAGAAGCTGCCCGGCGTCGGCCCGCGCTCGGCGGAACGGCTGGCGCTCTTCATCATGCAAAGCGAGCCGCGGCTGGCGGAGGACCTGGCGGCGGCGATCCGTGCGGCGCGGAGCGGCATCAAGAACTGCTCGCGCTGCGGCAGCTACACCGCCGCCGACCCGTGCGAGATTTGCAGCAGCCCGCGCCGCGACAAGGGGTTGATCTGCGTCGTGGAGCGGCCGGCGGACATTCTCCACATCGAGAAGACCGGCCAGTTCGGCGGCGTCTATCACGCGCTGATGGGCAAGATCGCGCCGCTCGACGGCGTCGGCCCGGAGCAGTTGCGTATCGAGGCGCTCGTCAAGCGCGCGCAAGCCGAGCGTCCGCGCGAGATCATCATCGCCTTCGGCGGCGACGCGCAGAGCGAGGCCACGGTGCATCACCTGCTGGACGTGCTCAAGCCGCTCGGCATTGCCGTCACGCGCATCGCCAGCGGCATCCCCGTCGGCTCCGGTTTGGAATACGCCGATGAACTGACCCTCGGCCGCGCCGTCGCCGGCCGCCGGCCGGTTTGAACGGAACGATGCAGTTTGGGGTAGGGCGCGACCGCCGGGCGCGCCGTTTGTCCTTGGCTGTGCAACGGCTGCGGCGCGCCCAGCGGTCGCGCCCTGCCGGCCGGTTTGAACCCGAAAACTGAAGTTGACTGTGAGGCGGACATCTTTGTCTGCGTCCGCGTCAAGCAAGGACTACCGTGGCGGACAGGAATGTCCACCCCACGTTTTTCGGCAGTCATCCCCAAAAACTTTCGGGGTGCAGACCGCCGCACCAGTGCAAGAGCAAACTCTAAATGGTATAATGAGTTGAATGCCATGCTCAAGATGACCCTTCCAAGTTCCGCGCCTGACGAGAATCCCAGTCACAAGATTGCTGAGGCTATCCTGAGCTTTATCGGACATATCCCGGGCACCGATGAGCACAAGAGCCGAAACCCCGCCAAGAGTGCCCAATCCGTTGCCGCCTCCGCAGCAACCAAAGCCGCCGTTACCGCTGGCACGCTTGCTTTGCCTCCTGGTCCACTTGGCTGGCTGACTATTCTTCCCGAACTCATCGCCGTCTGGAAGATTCAGGCTCAGATGGTGGTGGATATTGCTGCCATCTACGGCAAAAAATCCTGTTTGGCGCGTGAGGAAATGCTTTATTGCCTCTTTCGCCACTTGGCTGCACAGGCATTTCGTGATTTGGTCGTTCGAGTCGGCGAACGTTTTCTTGTTCGTCGCGTCTCGCTCCGCACCTTTCGGACCGTCGCGCAGAAGATTGGAATTCGTATTACCCGGCGTGTTATCGGCAAGGGTGTTTCGCGGTGGCTGATCGTTATTGGAGCTCTCGGTGTTGCGGCTTATGCTTATTACGACACCGGTCGGGTTGCGGCGACAGCGATTGAGTTGTTCGAGCGCGACATCAAGCTTGAGCCTGAACCCGATGAACGTCGAAACGCCTGAAATTGCGCTACAGCAAACCAACTCAGGTTATCTCGGCCGCTGTTTTCCGCCACTTGTCGTACGTGCAGCGGCGACCCAGTTCTCCACAATAGCTGAGCTTTAGGTAGTTAGGCAGCAGGCTTTGAGCTGCGGGCGTTTGTTGCGACTACTTCCCTCCCGCCACCATGAAGTAACCGATCAGCAGCCGGTTGCCGGTGCTGGTTTTGTCGTGTTCCTCCAGCACCTTGATCTTCAGCGTGTGCTTGCCCGGGGCGAGGCCGCAGGAGAACACCGCGTAGTGGTTGCGCGGGAAATACGGCCCCGGCGCGGTGTCCACCTTGCCGTGCTTGCAGCCTTTCGGGCCGCCGTAGTTCTTGTCGGCGGGCTCGTCCTTGCCGTCGTCTATCGTCCACTCAAACTTGCCGCCGTCCTTCTGGACGTTCTCGAAGAGGCCGATGGCCGTGCCCTCGAACTCGAACTCAAGCGAATCGCCCGCCTTGCGCGCGTTGATCGTGCCGCCCGCGTAGCGTTTCAGCAGCCCGTTCTTCTCGTCCGGCGGCAACACCTCCCAGTCGCCGGAAAGTTTCGCCCCGCCCGGCGGCACGAGCCGCCCGTTGGCAAACTCGTCGCTCACCAGCGGCGGCGGCAGCGTCGGTGCCGGCAACGGCTTCGCGTCCATCTGCGTCTTGAGATACGCGACGATGGTGTCGGTGTAGATCGTGTGGCCGAAATCGTTTGGATGCACCGAGTCGCTCATGAACACTTGGCCGCAGGCTCTCCAGTCGAGCTTCTTGTCTCCGAGTTGCTTCTCGGTCGGCTTCGGCAGGTCGGGCCGGCTCAGCGCGGCCACAAGCGGCGGTTGCAAATCAATGTCGGGAATATTGTAATGCTTCGCCACCGCCGGATGACTGCCGCGATTGCGGTTGAGGTCGCGGCTCGTCGTATAGACGAAGACGATTTCCGGCTTCGTCGGCGACGACCAGAGCTGGCGCACGATGCCTTCCATCGTCGCCTTGCGGAAATCGTTGGTCGGGCTGCCGTCGTTGATGTTGAACTCGATGAACACCAGGTCCGGCCGCTGCGCGATCACCTCCGCGCCGCAGCGGAACGCGCCGAGGTCGCTGCCGGTGCCGCCGATGGCCGCGTTGATCTCGCGCGCATTCGCCTTCGGAAACGTCTCCTTGAACCACTTGAACGTCTTCACCCGCCAGCCGTTCGCGGCGGTGATGCTGCCGCCGAAGTAGGCGATGCCCACATCCCCACCGGCCTTGAGTTTTTGGAACACGCGCCCCACCGTGCGGCGCGGCGGCGCCGTGCATCCGGCGTCGGGAATGATCGGGTTCGGCATCTCGGCGGCGATGACCGCGGCGGCGAGCAGCATCGGTGCGGCAATGGACATGAAGCGGCGCATGAGTGTTCTCCTTTGCTTGAGCATCGCTGTGCGGTATAAACGCTGACCGGCGGCATGTCAACGCCAAGGGTGTTTACAACATTTGGCGAGCCAGGAGATACGAATCTTGAGGCGTGATGGGCCGCGGGCTGGTTGAGTTAAGACATATTGGCGCTCTCAACACGAGGAGGTTTGCGTGTCAGAACCGACGATCACACATCTGGAACGCCGAAAGATCGAGGCAGGAGTTTTGATTCCCATGGTGCAGGCGTTTCAGCGCGCCATGGGGAAGGAGCGGGCGAACGAAATCGCCCGCGAGGTCATCCTCGAACTTGCGCGAAAGGACGGCGAGCGATGGGCGCAGCGATTTGGGACAGACCTGGCAGCGATGGAACAGGTCACCGGCGTCTGGGCGGGCGGTGGCAGTCTTGTCCTTGAGCCGGTCGGCAAGTCTGCGGAGAAGCTTGATTTCAATGTTGTGCGCTGCCAATACGCCGAATTCTACAAAGAGCTCGGCCTCCCCGATCTCGGTTATTTGTTCCATTGCAACCGGGATTTTGGAATGGTGGAGGGATTCAATCCCGGTCTCACGCTGAAGCGCACGCAGACCATCATGCAAGGCGCCAGTCACTGTGATTTTCATTTTGAGCGCAAAGGCTGAGAGCCGGCAAATCGCCTCGGGCAACAGCCTGCCGCGCCGGACTGTTGACCGGTTGATGGCATCGAGCATCCGCGGCTGGTCGCATCTGAGGTTTGCTTGAAAAAGTAATTGCGATATAAACGCGGCCAACGATATGTCAACGCTGTCTCAACGATACAAAAACGGAATTCACCGCAGAGGCGCAGAGATCGCAGAGAACTCCCTCCGCGTCCTCTGCGCCTCTGCGGTGAGCATCGTCGTCATCTCCGCATTTGCCGCCGCGGAGGATTTGCCGCCGCTGCTCGGCCCTCAGGAGCGACTCGGCCTCGACGTGGCGTTGCGCGCGAACATGATGGGCCGCGCCGATCTCAGTTTCCGCAAGGACAACGCGGAGACGGAATTCCGCCTCGAAAAAGTCCGCCGGTTCCTTCACGAACCACTGGCGTTGCCGGTTCATGCCGACGAAGTGGCCCGCGAACTGCGCGGTGTGGATTCGCTGGCGAAGCTGGCGAACTTTTTGGCGCGCGAGCAGGAAATTGACGTTCCGAAAATCCAAAATCCAAAATCCAAAATCCAAAATGATTTCGATCCTATCGAGCACATCCTCGCCGCTTGCGAGCGCGCGAACGTGCTCATCACGAAAGCCTTCGCCGCCGTGCCGATGGAGGAGCGGCAGCGCGCCACGGCGCTCTACGCCGTCGAGGAACTTCACCAGTCACCCGAACTGCTGAAGCAAGTCGGCGTCGACAAACTCGACTACGAGGCCGCGCACATGGCGATGCTCGCGCCGCACCGGAAGATTGATTACGCGGCGCTGGCGGAGGCGTATCAGATGCTCTGCGCGGCGATTGACGAGGCGCTGCCGATTTTGAAAGCACATCCGCCCGCGCCGATGACGCGCGACACGCCGCTGGGCAAGGTGATCGTCGGCACGACCGGCAACGACGTGTATCGCGAGGACGCGCTGCTGATCATTGATCCGGGCGGCGACGACGTTTACCTCAACTCCGCCGGCGGCGCGGACGGACTCGCGGGCCGGCCGATTTCCATTGTCATTGATCTCGGCGGCAACGACCGCTACGAAGGTCGGCGAAATTTTTCGCAGGGCTGCGGGTTTTGGGGCATCGGCATCCTGGTGGACTGCGGCGGAGACGATACCTACATCGCGCAGAACTGCTCGCAGGGCGCGGCGCTGTTCGGCTGTGGCCTGCTCGCGGACTTCGGCGGCCACGACCGCTACGAAGCCGACACGATGGCGCAGGGCGCGGCGACGTTCGGTTTGGCGGCGCTGTGGGACCGGGCGGGCGACGACGACTATCGTGCGGCGCAATTCGCGCAGGCGGTCGCGGGCGTCGGCGGCTGCGGCGTGTTGCTCGAAGGCGAGGGCAACGACACCTATTACGTCGGCGGCAAATACGGCGACAACGAGCGCTACAGTGCGCATTTCACCTCGTGCGGGCAGGGGTTCGCCATCGGCGACCGGCCGTTCGCGGCGGGCGGTGTGGCGATCCTCTGCGATCTCGCCGGCAACGACAGTTATTACGCCGACATCTTTGGCCAGGGCGTCAGCTATTGGTATTCGCTCGGCATGTTGCTCGACCTCGGCGGCAACGACACCTACCGCGTTTACCACTACGGTCAGGGATCGGGCATCCACCTCAGTCCCGCCATTCTCGCCGATTGGTCCGGTGACGACAGCTACACCGCGCATGGCTTGTGTCAGGGCAGCGGGCACGATTACGGCGTCGGCATCCTGATAGACAAAGCCGGCAACGATCACTACACCGCCGACGAAATCGCGCAGGGCAGCGCCGTCTATAACGGCACCGGCATTTTTGTGGATTCCGGCGGCGACGATCTCTACGCCGGCCGCGACGCGAAACAATGCCAGGCCGCCGGCCAGGACGGCGTCCGCCGCGAATACGGCGCGGTCGGGTTGTTCTGCGACCTCGGCGGCCACGACGCCTACGTCGGTGGCGGGCGTGACAATTTCATCTGGCTGAAGCCTCTCTACGGCGCCGGCGTGGACACGGAGATTACGAACACGGTGTGGTCCGCCAATCTCCAATATCAAATCACGAATTTGAAATTGGATATGCCGGAGGCTTTGGAGCCTCGTTACGGCCCGACGCCGTGGCGCGAGCCGCGCGACGACGCCGAGCGCGAACTGGCCGCGCTCTACGAGAAGACGGTCAGCTACGGCGACAGCGGCGAGAAGCTGGCGCAGAAACAAAAAGCCGTGGCAGAAATCGGCAAGCGCGGCGTCGCGGCACTGCCGTTCCTGATCCGCCAACTCGACCGGCGCGAGCCGATGGCGCGCCAGCGCATCGAGGATTGGGTGGATCTGTGGGGCCAGGCGTGCATCCCGGCGCTACTGGACGGGCTGGCGACGGACAACCTCGACGTTCGCCGCTCCTGTCTTTTCTTCATGCGCCTGTGGCCCGACCCGCGCGTGCCGCCGGCGGTGATGAAGTTCCTTGACGTCGAACGGCTGCAAGCGACGTGTCTGCACACGCTCGGCAAGCAAAAAGCGACAGCCGCACTCGGAGACGCACTGAAGCTGCTGGACTCGCCGAAAGAACTGGTGCGGATGCGCGCCGCGCAGGCGCTGGGTCGCATCGGGTCGGCGGAGGCGGTGCAGAAGCTCATCGGCGCACTCGACGACCCGCTGTGGACCGTGCGCCGTCAGGCAGAAGACGCACTGGTCGCCATCGGCCAGCCGAGTGTGCAGCCGTTGCTGGATTTCATCAGCGCCGCAATCCAAAGCCGAGTTCGCGAGACGAACGAAGCTAATCCAAAATCCAAAATCCAGAATCTCTCGACGCTTCACGCCATCGAAGCCCTCGGCAGGTTGCATGCCCGGTTGCCGGCGGGATTGCTGACGAGCGACGATTGGGCGGTGCGCGGGTTTGCGGCGGCGACGCTGACCGACATCGGCCGGTTGCGAGCGCTGCAAAAAACGGAGAAGAATCCGTTTGTGTTGTCGCGGATTGATGAAATGTTGAAAGCAATGGAAAGTGAGGCCCATGAAGATCGTTTACGTCGTTGACGTTCACGAAGATTACGCTGCGGTCGCGCGAGCGGTGAACGCCGCCGGCACGCCGGACTTGCTGATCGTTGGCGGCGACATCACGACGGCGGGAACGGCGGACGAAGCGGCGCTGGCCGTCGAAGCCTGGCTTCCGCTGGCGTCCCGGCTGTTGGCGGTGGCGGGCAACATGGATTCGCCGGCGACGGACGCGCGGCTGGCGTCGCTTGGCGTGTCGCTGGACGGACACGGAGTCACGCTTGGCGATGTCGGCGTGTTTGGCGTTTCTGCCGGGCCGAAGTCGCCGTTGCATACGCCTTACGAAATCACCGAGGAACAAATTGAGGTGCGCATCGAGGCGGGATTCGCCGAAGTAAAAAACTGCCGCGTGAAAATCTTCTGTCCGCACGCGCCGCCGAGGGACACGGCGTGCGACCGCATTCACAGCGGTTTGCATGTCGGCAGCACGGCGGTGCGGGCGTTCATCGAGCGCGCGCAGCCGGACCTTGTGTTGTGCGGCCACATTCACGAATCGCGCGGCGAGGACCGCATCGGCGGGACGCGCGTGGTGAATCCGGGACCGGTCAGCGCCGGGCACTATGCAGTCGTGGAAATCGGCGAGGCGCTGACAGTGAGATTGGCCTGATGGATGAAGCCGGCGAATTCAACGACGGTGCAACGACGGCATCTTCAGGGATGGACGATGGTAAATAAGAGTGAACTATGCCCCTCTTAATCACATTGGCGGCGCTCGCTTTGGGTTTATGGTTGCCTCAGGCGGCGGTTGCGGAGGAGACGGCGTTTGTGCCGTTCATCTATGCGGCGGAAGGCGCGGCGAAGATTCTTGTCTATGATCGTGGCGGCAAGGTGTCGTGGGAATATCCGGCGCCGATGGCGCGCGACGTCTGGCGGTTGCCAAACGGCAACACCCTTTTTTGTTACAACCAGGATTACAAGGCCAGGCAGCACGACAACGCCAGCGGCGTAATGGAGGTCACACCGGACAAGCAGGTGGCGTTCGAGTTCAAAACAACGGGTCAGGTGTTCTCCTGCCAGCGGTTGGCCAACGGCGACACGCTGGTTGGCGCGGCGAGCCAGGGGAAACTGATCGTGGTGGACAAGGCGGGCGTCGTGGTGAAGGAGATCAAGGTCCGCAACGCGCCGGGGCACAGTTGCATGAGATACGCCCGCGCGCTGGCCAACGGAAATTTTCTGGTGGCCGAGGAGTCCGCCCGCACGGTGCGGGAATACGACGGCAAGGGCGCCTTGGTGCGCGAGATGGTGATGGACTATCCGCCGTTCGCGGCGGTGCGGCTCGCCAACGGCAACACCGTTATCAGCGGGCGGACCGCCGTGACCGAGGTGGACGCGGCGGGCAAGACGGTCTGGCGGTTGGACGCCGGCGAGGTGCCGCAGCTTGGCGTGCGATGGTTTGCCGGCGTGCAGGTGCTGCCCAACGGCAACCTGTTCGTGTGCAACGCCGGCGGCAAAGTGCCGTTCTTCGAGGTCAGCCGCGACAAACGCATCGTGTGGCAGTGCGACGGCAACGCCGCCTTCCCGCTCGGCCATGGCGTCCAGCGGTTGGATGTTGGCGACCTCGCGCACGCGAATCGCTGAGGCGGGACGATGACGTTGCTGGCAGGGCGCGCCCTGCCTTGCCCCAGGAATGGAATCAGCTTTCGGTGCCAACCGCCTGGATCAAAGCCTTGATGTAGCCATAGGCGAAGGCAAACGCCTGCAAGCTCGCGGGATCATCCGCGTGACCGGGCACGTGGTCAGGCATGATCATGCCATCGTAGCCGATCTCCCGATAAACCCGCATGGCGCGAACCATGTCCACGTCGCCTTCGTCCACATACACTTCCTGAAAATTGTCCCGCCGGCCCCGGATGTTCCGGAAATGCACATTGAAAATCTTGCCCCGGTTTCCGAAGTAACGAATGACGTCATAGATTTCCCGCCCCGGATCGGCGAGCAATTCCGCAACGGTTCCCTGGCAGAAATTCAGTCCATGGCAGGGACTCTCCTGGATGGAAACGAACCGCTTCAGCCCTTCCACCGTGCCCAACACGCGCGCCACGCCTCGAAAGCCTTCCGGCGGCACACCCGGATCGTGCGGATGGCAGGCCATTCGGACTTTGCATTCTTCCGCCACCGGGACCACGCGCTTGAGGAAATAAGTGATGCGTTCCCACATTTCGTCCGCTCCCACGACGCCGGCCACCGTCAGGGGCGGTTCCTGCTTCGCGTCCGCCAGAACCCACGTTGAATAGCGGGAACCGCCGCGGCCCGGAGTGGTTCCCGTGCGCAGCACGCCGAGCAGCGTCAGGTTGTATTTCACGGCATGAATCCCGGCTCGCGCCGTCATGCGGATCATTTCACAGAGGCCGTCAATCTCCCGGTCCCGATCAACGCTCTTGCCCAACATGATGTTGGGATTCTCGGCGTGGGATATGACGGAACTGCCCATCGGCAGGGCGAGCATGGCCAGTTGCAGGCCGTG
Organism: uncultured bacterium; assembly: GCA_903870275.1. Lineage (GTDB taxonomy): Bacteria > Verrucomicrobiota > Verrucomicrobiia > CAIQCK01 > CAIQCK01 > CAIQCK01. The sequence continues at coordinate 112,091 of CAIQCK010000073.1, forward strand.
CGCTTCGACCGACTCGCGCAAGCGGAGCAGGTCGTCCATCTGCCAGCCGCCGCCCTTGGTGCGCGGCACGGTGGCACAAATGTGGCTGACGCCGTGACGCTTGAAATACTGAAGCATGACATCGTTGACCGGCCCTTGCTGGGTGCCAACCTTCATCAGCGCCGGCTTGGAGGCAGATGCATTGGGAGCAGCCATCGCGGTGGCTCCCAAGCCCTTCATTCCCGCCACCACTGTTCCCACTCCTGCCGCCCCTGCCATGGAAAGGAAGTCTCTTCGTTTCATCGGGTTGTAATTTCTTCGAGGTTGACGCATTACAGACGTGCCGCAATCAGTTCACAGGCTGGCAGCCTAACGAATGCTCACAGGCAAATCGAGCAGGTTTCGGCCAGTTTCATACCCTGCGCAGAGGATGGACAAGGCACCCGCAATCAGGCAATATCAACCGCAGTTACGGACCAACTTCCCACGTGGTTCGAAAACAAATGAGTCCGATCAAAAGGAATCGCCATGAAACCGACCACTCCGAAATCCAAGTCCCAGTCATCGTCCAGTTCCCCCAAAACAATTTTCGAGAAATTCCCCATGAATCGGCGGGATTTTCTGGCAAGAAGTCTGGGAACGGCGGTGGTCGGCGCGGCGGCTGAAGGCGTGCTCATTGCGGCCGAGCCGGCCAGGGAATCCGCGCGGACGGGCGCAGTGGAAAAAATCGCCCTCCACCCACGGGACATCAAACTCTGCGTGAAACCGGTGATGACGAGTCTCATTCATTCCGCCGAATGGCAGGGACCGTGCCGCCCGACTTCGGTGAAGCCGGAAGTCGAGAGGGCCAATGCCGAGAAAGCCTTTGCGGATTGGTCGAATCAGCTCAAAACGAAAGGCCTGGGACGGGCGGAGGACGTGCGGTTGCTGGAGCCGGTTCAGGTGACGTACAGCGAAAGCTGGGTGCTGAAACCCGACCAGATCGCCAAACTCGCCCCCGACAGTCGCGAAACGGATGTCTATTTTCTCATGCCGCACGGCAATGCCCGCGCGTCGTATGAAATCGGCAACATGTTCGCCCGGCCGATCCTGTTCGATCGCAACAGTTGCCGGACCGCCAGCATCACCGGTTACACGCTGGCCAAAGGAAACGAGTCTTTTGTGCCGGGGGAGGACATGGATGTCACCAAGCTGCTTTCGCTGTTGCGGGCCAGAAAGGTGTTTCGCCAGACCAAAGTCCTCTATCCGACGAATGGCGTGCCGTCGTTCTCGCCGGACACCGTTTGGGATTTTGAGGATCTCCGGAAGCGCCTCGGCGTCACCGTGAAGACCATTCCCTATAAGGAGATGACCACTGAAATGAACCGGCTCCTCAGCGATCGAAACGAACAAGCCATGCGGGACGCCGCCGAGTTGGTTCGCAAGGCGGACAAGACGTATCTCGAGGAGCCTTTGGTGGTCCGCAGCATGTTGTATGACCAGTGCATCCGCAACCTCATGGCCCGTCACGGCTGCAATGCGTTTACCATCGACTGCTTCGAGTTTTGTCCCAGCAGGCTGCCGCAGCAATGGCTGGTGGTGCCTTGCCTGCAGCATGCCTTGTTCGGCAACGAGGGCATCGCCTCGGCGTGTGAGGCGGATTTCGGAATCCTCCTGGCCGTGCGGCTGTTGATGAGCGTGTCCAACAAGTCGTGCCACGTGGGCAACGCCGACCCAAGACCCGGCGGCACTTTCCGGATCAACCACAGCGCCCCGAGCATGAAGATGAACGGCATGGACAAACCGGACCTGCCTTATCAGTTGGGCCGGTTCTGCCAGCAGGGCTGGGGAACGAAGGCGGTCATCGACTTCATGAACAACGAGGAGAAGACGGTCACGGTGGCCCGCGTTGACCCCACGGCCAGGAAACTGTTGGTGCTCAAAGGGACGCTGGTTGGCTCAAGCGGTTGGGGCAAGGACTTGCTGGGGTGTTCGGTGGAAGCTGTCATCAAGCCCCCCGCGGGCCGGGCCGACGAGTTCATGAGAAGGCGGTTGGTTTATGGCAACCATCTCTCGTGGGTTTACGGCGACTACGCGAAAGACCTCCAAACCCTCGGCGAAATGCTGGGGCTGAGTGTGGAAGTGATTTCGTGACGGCGCACTCCGCCGCTCGTTCTCCATTTCAAACAGCTGGTATACCAAAGGATATGGTGTTTGGGTTTGAAATCTCCATCGGCGCGGGCATGATGAGCGCGATGTTGAACAACGAGCCAAAGCGCAGCGGACCGCGACGAAGACCAGCATTATGAAATCAAATCTCTCCCGCAGGAAGTTTATCACGAGTTCGGTGGTCGGCTCGTTGGGTGTCGGGGCGGCGCGCGAGGCGCTGGCGGCGGACGCGGCGGCGCAGGGAGCCGGCGGCGTGAAGCCTCAAGGCACGCTGCCCAAGGGGAAAGTCGCTGGATTGGAGATGAGCCGGCTGATTCTCGGCACGAACATCATCACCGGCCACATGCACGGGCGTGAGTTGCGCTACCTGAACGACCTGTCGCTTCACTACAACACGGACGAGAGAATTCTGGAGACGTTCGCCCTGTCGGAGGCCAATGGCATTGACACGTTCATGACGCACCACGAGCCGCGGGTGATGCGGCTGCTGAAACAGCACCGCTCGGCCACGGGCGGGAAGATGAAGCTCATTGTCGCGCCGGAGCCGAAGGCGAGGACGGTGGAGGACTACAAGCGGGTGGTGCAGGAGTTGGTGGACGCGGGCGCCGACGGCATCTACGTTCACGGCGCGACGACGGACCCGCTGATGGCGGCCGGCAAGATAGATTTGGTGGTCAAGTTTGTGGAACTCATCAAGGCGACCGGGTTGCCGACGGGCGCGGGATGCCACTGGCTGGATTCGTTGAAGGCGCTGGAGGCGGCGAAAGCGCCGTGCGATTTCTATGTGAAGACGATTCATCATCATCACTATCCCACCGCGCCGAAGAAGGAGGACATCAGCACGCCGTGGCGCGAGATGCCGCCGGTTTATTGGTGCAGCAACCCGGAGGAGACTATCGCGTTCATGAAGACGGTGGAGAAACCGTGGATTGGCTTCAAGGTGATGGCGGCGGGCGCGATTCCGCCGCGCGACGCGTTCCGTTACGCCTACGCGAGCGGCGCGGATTTCATTCTGGCCGGGATGTTCGATTTCCAGGTGGCCGAGGACGCCGGCATTGCCCGCGAGGTATTGGCGAAGAATCCGAAACGCGACCGGCCGTGGAGAGGGTGACCCAAAAGTGAGAGGCGTTTCGCTGTTGAACTGAGCGATTCCGTCCTGATAGTTTCCGTGGCGAAGACGGTGGAATGTTTTTGAGCGACGGGCTGAAAGTTGAACCGAAGTTTCCAAAGGAGAATGACGATGAAACGATGGATGTGGCTGATCGCAGTGATGGCGATGATGACCTGGACCGGAGCGCCGGTGAAGTCCGACGACACGACCGCCGCCGACAAACTCGGCTGGAAGTTGGCGGTCCATTCCTACACGTTTCAAAAGTATTCCATCTTTGACGCGATAGACAAAAGCGCCGAGGTGGGCGTGAAATACATGAGCGTCTCCGGCGGTGTGAATCTGGTCGAAGACGGCAAGCTCAAGCGGGTCCTGACGCCGGTGCTTCCCGACGCGGACTTTGCCGCCATTCAGGCCCGCATGAAGGCGAAGGGCATCAACACGAAGTTCGTCAACATGGGCGTGGTGAAACCCACCACCGACGAAGCCGAGAGCCGCAAGATTTTTGAAGGTGCCAAGCGATTGGGCATTGACGTGCTGGTCGCCGAACCGGAAACCCACAACAAGATGGAAGAGCTTGGCCCGGTGATGGATGTCTGCGAGAAACTGGCGAAGGAATACAACATCAAGGTCGCCATCCACAATCACCCCGGACCGAAGAACTTTTACTGGAATCCCGACACTGTGCTGGCCGCGGTCAAGGGCCGCAGCCCGTTGCTCGGCGCGTGCTGCGATGTCGGCCACTACGTCCGTTCCGGGTTGGATCCGGTGGAATGCCTGAAGAAGCTTGAAGGCCGGATCATCGCGCTGCACTTCAAGGATCTCGTGAAAGACAAGGACGCCAAGGGCAAGGAAATCATGCATGACGTGCCGTGGGGCACGGGGATTGGCAACGCCAAGGGGATGATGGCCGAGTTGAAGCGGCAGGGTTTCCGCGGAGCGTTCTGCATCGAGTATGAATACAACTGGGAGAAATCCGTTCCCGAGATCGCGCAGTGCGTGAAGTTTTTCAACGCGACGTGCGCCGAGCTTGCGGGCAGGTAGCCGCGACAGGCGGGTTGTCCGCCGCGTGTTGGATGGGGGTTGCTGACAGGAGTTGGATGACATGAAAATGAGTCCAGCAGCGTCGGTGCTTTTGGCTGGTGCGTTTGCGATTGCGGTGACGGTTTCCGTCGCCGCGCCCGCCGCGCCCGCGCCGCCCACGAACCCGGAAGTCGAGAAGCGATTCCTCAGCCAGCTCGACGCGCCGCTGCTGTTCGTAAAGCGGCATTCCTACACCGGCATCCACATTTACGACACCTACTACAAGTGGCCGCCCGGCGGCGGCGGCATCTACGTTCTCGAAAACCCGTCAGCGCCGCGCGACCAGTGGCGCATCCGTCCTGTCATGGATGCGACCACGCCCGGCACGCTCGGCGACGGCGTCTATACGCACCCGGAACTTTCGTGGGACGCGAAGAAGCTGCTGTTTTGCTACAAAGCCGAGCCGCACGGCAGCACCAGCATTTACGAGATCAACGTGGACGGCACCGGCCTGCGGCGCGTGAGCGATCCTGCGCCGTCGTGCGCCTGCTACAAGGGCAGCCAGAACGGCCAGCACGACATTGCCCCGGCCTATCTGCCCGATGGCCGCATTGTGTTTCTCTCGACGCGCGCGAGTGGTCTGGTGCCGTGCAACAACACCGGCGTCGCCATCCTCCACGTGATGAACGCCGACGGTTCGGACATGCATCCGATCTCGGTCAACAACGTCAACGAATTCGATCCGAGCATCCTGCCCGACGGCCGCATCCTCTTCGGGCGTTGGGAATACGTGGACAAAAACGCGCTCACGATTCAGTCGCTCTGGACGATCAATCCCGACGGCACACAGGAAACGGCGCTCTTCGCCAACAACATGGTCTTCCCCGAAGCCGTCCTCGACGCGCGGCCGGTGCCCGGTTCGCACCTGATCGTCGGCACGCTGGCCAAGCACAACTCCACGCCGCGCGGCTCGATCGCGTTCATTGACCCGCGCATTGGCAAGAACGATCCGAAGGCGATCACGAACCTGGAGCATCCCGAGGAGCCGACGTTCGACAAGGGCGACTCGTGCGAGCCGTGGCCGTTGTCGGAAAACCTTGTGATTTTCAGCGGCCGGCCGGCGGGGCAGAAGCGCAACCAGTTGGAGATGATGGACCGCGACGGTCATCGGCTCGTGTTGATGTCGGACCCGGGGATTTGTCTGCACTCGCCGATGCTGGTGAAGCCGCGCCCCGTGCCGAAGGCGATGGCCGACGCCACCGACCGCCGCCAGAAGACGGGCCGGTTTTTCGTGCAGGACATCTACCAGGGACTCACCGGCGTGAAACGCGGCGAGATCAAGTGGCTGCGCGTCATTGAGGAAACCTCGCGCGTCACCGGCCGCGACGGCGGTGCCCAGCCTTACAACCAGACGTTCCTCGTCAGCGCGGCGCTGGCGTTCAGCGTGAAGAACTTCCTCGGCGTCGTGCCGGTCGGCGACGACGGCTCGGTTTATTTTGAAGTGCCGTCCGGTCGCGCGGTCTATTTTCAGGCGCTCGACGGCGACGGGCGGCTCGTGCACAGCATGCGCACGTTTGTGCAAGCCGCGCCGGGCACAACACGCTCGTGCATCGGTTGCCACGAATACAAATTCGGCACCGCGTCCAACGAAAGCATCCGCCGCCTCGCGCGTCCTCCCGACCGGTTGCAGCCGGAATCCTGGGGCACCGGGTACGTGGACTTTCCGGGGATGGTGCAGCCGGTGCTGGACAACCGTTGCGTGAGTTGCCACGGCGGCGGGAAGGGCATCGCGGCTGGTCTTGACCTCACCGGCGGCTGGACCGAACACTTCAGTATCAGCTACGAGAACCTCGCCAACCGCCGCGAGACGCAGCTCGTCGCCTACTGGATCGCCGGCATTGATTGCATGAACGGCACCGCGCACTGGTCGTGCCAGATTTTCCCGCCGCGCAGCCACGGCTCCGGCGGCGCGCCGCTGGCGAAGCTGCTCCTCGACGGTCACGGCGGGCGCATCGGCGGCCTCACGCGCGCCGAGCGCGACCTGCTGATGGCGTGGATGGATACCAACGGCCTTTATCACGGCACGTGGGACACCACCCAGCACGGTTGCCAGCTCGTCGAGTGGCCGAACATCAAGAAGTCGCTGATGGCGAACATGAAGCGGGCCGGTTGTGTGCGTTGCCACGGCGCGGGCTTCGAGGACGACTGGTTCAACCTCGAGCGGCCGGAACTGAGCCGCATCCTGCGCGCGCCGCTGCCGCCGGACGCGGACGGTTTCGGACTCGGCCTCTGCCGCGACCGCAAGGTGGACCCGAAGTGGCAGCGTGTGCGGATGCTTTGGAACGGCTATGCGCACGCGGTCAAAACGCTCGACGCGTTTCCGTCGGCGCCGCTCACGCCGCCCGACATGAGCGGTGCGCCGCTGGTGAGCTTTGCCTCCACGAGTGACGCGCACTATCAGGCCATGCTCGCAACCATCCGCAACGGCCGCGAGCGGGCGTTGCTGAAGCCGCGCGTGGACATGCCGGGCGCGGAGATTCTGGCCGGCGCGTGCCGTGAGTTCAATCCGCCGCCGGTGCCCGATCCGCTGCCGCCGCTTCAGGCGTCGCTCGGCGACGACGGCGTCGTGCAACTGGCGTGGGAGCGTTCCGCGCGCACCATCGGCCTCGAAGTCGAGGTGCATCGCTCGGACAAATCCGGCTTCACGCCGAACGACTCCACGTTGGTGACGCGGACCAGCCGCGCCAGTTTCACAGACACAGAGGCGTCGGCGGGCCGGCAGAACTATGCGCTGGTTTTCGTCCGGGATTCGCGGCGCAGCCAGCCGGTCTATGCCGCGCTCGATGTGCCGCAACCCGTGCCGCCATCGGTGCCGGCGGGTTTCACGGCCGCGTCGTCGTCCGGCTGTGTGCGGCTGCGCTGGCAGTCCGAGGCAGGTCGCGCGCTGAGTTACAATATTTACCGCGCCAAGGCCGGCACAAAGCAGTTCGACAAACTTACCGCCGAGCCGACCGCTGCGGCGTGGTTCACCGACGGCACGGCGGAGCCGCAGGTGGAATACGCCTACACCGTGCGCGCTGTCAGCCGTCGCGGCCTCGAAGGCGAACCAACGGTTGCGGCTGTGGCCCTCGCACGACAGGTGAAAGAGCCGGTGTTCACGGCCTCTTTCCTCAAGGACTTGCACGGCCGGTTCAATGACGGCGAGGAAGTCGCTGGCCAGGTGCATGGCGGTGCGCGCGTCGGCAATGACGGCATGCTTGATCTGTCGCGAGGCGGTTACGTGGCGTTCCCGCATTACGAACAGTTCGACCTCTCGCAGCCGCTCACAGTCGAGTTGTGGGTGACCATGGAAGCGGCGGGACAGATGCCGATTCCCGTGAGCTGCGGTTTGTGGAACCAGGCGGGCTGGTTCCTCCAGCGAATCGGCGGTCGGTGGCGCTGGCACGTCGGCGGCTTCGACTGCGACGGTGGCAAACCGGTGGTGGGGCAGTGGATGCACGTCGTTTGCACTTACGACGGCCATGTCGCGCGCGTGTATCAGGACGGCGTGCAGGTGGCGGAAAAGGCGGGCATTGCCAACACGATGCCTTGGTCCGGCGACCTCTTGGTGGGCCATTACAGCGGCATCCCGAAGGATCCCTCTTTCCAAGTGACCGGCAAGATCGCCGGCCTGAAAATTTACCATCGCGCCTTCACCGCCGCCGAAGCCGCCGCTGCCGCGCGGACAAAGCCGCAGGCGCCGGGGAAGGTTGCGCAAGTCTCGGCAAAATAACCGCGGCTTGTTGCCAGAAGATGGGTTCAGTCATGAACAAACCGAACGCCACCTTTTTCCTGTCCGTGTTGATCGCGACAGCGTCGTTCCTTTCACCCGCCGTTGGCGCTCGCGACCTGTGGACGACGGAGGCGGCGAACGCGTGGTATCGCGAGCAACCGTGGCTCGTTGGTTGCAACTTCTTGCCCAGCACCGCGGTTAACGACGTCGAGATGTGGCAGCGGGAGACGTTCGATCCGGTCACGATGGACCGCGAGCTTGGTTGGGCGGAAAATCTCGGTTTCAACACCGTGCGGGTTTTCATCAACTACGTCGTGTGGGAAAACGACGCCGAGGGACTGAAGAAACGGTTCGACCAGTTTCTCGCTATCGCCGACAAACACCACATCCGCACGATGCCGATTCTGTTCGATGACTGTTTCAAACCGGAACCGCGCATCGGCCGGCAGGACGATCCCCCGCCCGGCGTCCACAACAGCCAGTGGGTTCAAAGCCCCGGCGCGCGCCGCCGCGCCGACCCTGCCGCGTGGCCGATGCTGGAAAAATACGTGAAGGACATGGTCCACACGTTCGGCCGGGACAAGCGCGTGGTGATCTGGGACCTTTACAACGAGCCGTCCAAATCGCTGCCGCTGGTGGAGGCGGCGTTCCGCTGGGCGCGCGAGGCGGACCCTTCGCAACCGCTGACGACGTGCCTTTTCGGCCCCAAGGAAATGCAGAAACGGATTTTGGAAATTTCCGACATCGTCAGTTTCCACAACTACGGTCCGCTGCCCGGCGTGAAGGCCGAGGTCGCGCGGCTGAAGGCGATGGGCCGGCCGGTGATCTGCACCGAGTGGATGGCGCGCGGCGGCGGCAGCCGGATCGAGACGCACCTGCCGTTTTTCAAAGAGGAAAAAGTCGGCTGCTGGAACTGGGGATTGGTGGCAGGACGCACGCAAACCTTCTACCCGTGGGGATCGAAGTCGGGTTCGCCGGAGCCGGCCCTGTGGCATCACGACATCTTTCGCAAGGATGGCGCGCCGTTCGATGCGAGAGAGATTGAAAGCATCCGGCGGCTGACCGCGAAGTGAAGACGGAGATAAGCCAGCCGGCATTAGCCACGGATGAACACCGATTCACGCTGATGGCGGAATGATTCTGACCGATGATTGTTGATCGCTGACTGCGGACCATGCCTCCGCACTATTTGCCGAGTGCCTTCAGTTCGGCGCGGGCAAGTGCCGTGAGCTTCTCCACATCGGCTTGACGGGCCGCCTCCCGCCCAGGCCCGTGGAGCGACCCAACCGCGCGACCGGCCTCGCGACAACAGCAGCGATTTTCTCTTGACACGATAGATAATTCGCTATACGTTCCGCCCTGTAATGAAGACCGCCATCATGCGAGCAGAGGGAGTCCCGCCGGAGGCCCCAAAGGGCGGCCGGAAACAATCCACGGATTGCACGGAAAGGCCCGAGGCGGCGTTAAGCCGCCAAACGCGGGAAAAACAGACCGTGGTCGGCCTGGCGGGCACGCCGCATCCGGGTCGCCGAAAGTGGCAAAACCGCCCCTACATGGCAGGCGGCTGCCGGTGGCGGGGCCCTCATCCTCCCCACCGATCACATGTGTTCGTTTTTCAAAACGAACCCATATGACGGCCTTGGTCAAAACTGAAAAACGTCGTTTTCCTATGGAAAACGTGTGTTTCGATCTCCAGGGGTGGGCAAATCAAGAAAGCTTTTTTACGAAACGAACCCAAATGATTCAGCCCCGCCCCTCGGTATTTCACCGGTTGCTGCCATGTTGAAGGACCGCGCATTCCCGACAACATTTTCAAACCGCCACCGCCCTGTCAGCGTCCCGCTTGCGGTTGCGGCTCCGCCGCGCCGGGCATTCCGTGGTTCCACATTTTTCTCGCCGGCGTTGGGTGGTTCCGCCGGTTCCAGCGAGCGAAATTTGCGCGAGATTCTTTTTGTCGGGTTGCAGGGCGTGTGCTAGCCTCCGCGCGATTTGTCGCGTCAATATACGGACACAACGATGATAAAGTGGATTATTTCGATTTTGCTGCTCGCGGCGGTTGCGGCCGGCGGTTGGTGGTGGTGGTCGCAGTCTTCCGCCAAGGATAAAACCACGGCATACGAGACCGCCGAGGTGGCGCGCGGGCCGATCACGGCCATTGTCAGCGCCACCGGCACGCTCAATCCGACGACCACCGTGCTGGTGGGCAGCCAGGTTAGCGGGATCATCCAGGCGCTTCGCGCGGATTACAACACGATGGTGACCAGCAACCAGGTGGTGGCCATCATCGAACAGCAGCCTTTCAAGATCAAGGTGCAGCAGAACGAGGCTGCCGTTGCCAAAGCCAAGGCCACCGCCGCATTGGCGAGGGCGACACTGGCGCGGCAGAAGCAACTCATCACCGGCAATCTGGTGAGCCAGGCCGATATGGATGCGGCGCAGGCGCAATACGATCAGACCGCCGCCGACGTCATCTCCGCGCAGGCGTCGTTGGAGAGCGCGAAAGTGGACCTCGCCCATACCACCATCTACTCGCCGGTGGACGGCATGGTGTTGACGCGCAGCGTGGATGTCGGGCAGACCGTCGCGGCCAGCTTGTCGGCGCCGACGCTGTTCACCATCGCGAAAGATCCGCGGCAGATGCAGATTGACGCCAACGTGGACGAGGCCGACGTCGGCCAGGTGGAGGTGGGGCATCCGGTGAATTTCACGGTGGACGCCTATCCCGACCTGACCTTCCAGGGCCGCGTCACGCAGGTGCGCAACGCGCCGATCATGGTGCAGAACGTGGTCACCTACGACACCATCATCAGCGTGGACAATTCCGACATGAAACTGAAACCGGGCATGACCGCCAACGTGACGGTCCTGGTGGACACGCACCCAAACGCACTGCGCGTTCCGAACAAGGCGTTGCGGTTCAAGCTGCCGGAGGAGAACGGCAAAAAGAAAAAGAGCGAGCCGCACTGGACGTGGTCCGACCTGCGCGGCAAGGGTTCCAGCGAAAAGAAGAAGTCCGCCATTCAAAAACCGCCGGGCCAGCAAGTCTATGTGTTGCGCGCCGACAAGCCCGTGGCCGTCGCCATCCGCACCGGCCTCAACGACGGCCAGTTCACGGAGATTCTCGAAGGGCTGAAGGAAGGCGACAAGGTGATCACCTCCATCTCCTCGCCGAAGTCCGCGAGCACTCAGTCGCTCACCAATCCCTTTGCCCCGCCGAAGGCGCCGCCCGGCAGTCGCAGACAGTAACCGGCCATGACCGCAGGCAGCTCCATCGCGCAAAGCCCGGAGCCGATTATCCGGGTTGAGAATCTCCAGAAGACCTACCAAATGGGCGAGGTGGCGGTCCACGCGTTGCGTGGCATCTCGCTGAACATCTCGCGCGGCGAGTTTGTCGCCATCATGGGTCACAGCGGTTCCGGCAAGTCCACCTTCATGAACCTCATCGGCTGCCTCGACCGCGGCAACGGCGGCCGTTACATGCTCGAAGGCGTGGACGCCAGCACGCGCAACCGTGACGAGCTGGCGAAGTTGCGCAACGCGAAAATCGGCTTTGTGTTTCAGGGCTTCAACCTCCTCTCGCGCACCACCGCGCTGGAGAACGTCGAGCTGCCGCTGGTTTACGCCGGCGTGCCGCGGCGCGAGCGTCGCCGCCGCGCGGAAGAGGCGCTGAAGATCGTCAACCTCGCAGATCGGATGGATCACCGGTCGAACCAGTTGTCCGGCGGCCAGCAGCAGCGAGTCGCCATCGCGCGGGCGCTGGTCGTTCACCCGGCGATCATTCTCGCCGACGAGCCAACCGGCAACCTCGACAGCCGCACCGCCGTCGAGATCATGGGCGTGTTCCAGCAGTTGAACCGCCAGCACCACATGACCATTTTGGTGGTCACGCACGAGCCGGACATCGCCCAATACACCCGCCGCATTGTCCACTTCCACGACGGTCGCATCAGCAACGACGCCATCGTGTCCAACCCGCGCGATGCCGCCGCCGATCTCGCCGCCATGCCGCAGCTCGACGAGGCCGTTCAATCCATCGCCGCCGCCGCGCCATGAACCCGCTCTCTGTTTTGCCGGTCGCCTGGCTCGCGTTGATGCGCCACAAAATGCGCGCGGTGCTGACCACGCTCGGCATCATGATCGGCGTCGCCTCCGTCATCGCGATGGTCGCCGTCGGCAGCGGCGCGCGGATGATGATCGAGGCGCAGGTCGCCTCGCTTGGCGCGAACATGCTGATGATTTTTCCCGGCAGCACCAACCAGAGCGGTCTGCGCGGCGGCATGGGCAGCGTCTCCCGTTTCACCGAGGCCGACGGCAGGGCGATCAACGACGAGTGTCCCAACGTCGCCGCCTGCACGCCTGTGGTCAACTACTCCGGCCGCGCTGTCTACGGCAACCAGAACTGGCCCACGAGAATCAACGGCGTTTATCCCAACTACACCGAAATCCGCGACTGGCCGCTGAGCGCCGGCAAGCTGTTCACCGAGCAGGACGTGGAGCGGGCCACCAAAGTCTGTCTGCTCGGCCAGACCGTCGTGGACAACCTGTTCCCTGACGGCGGCGATCCCGTTGGCCTGTATGTCCGCGTCCGCAACATTCCGTTCCGCATCCTTGGCGTCCTCGAACGCAAAGGCCAGTCGCCCTTTGGCGCCGACCAGGACGACACGATTATCGCGCCGTTCACCACCGTCCAGCACCGCCTGCTGAACACCACCTCCGTTTATATCTTCATGTGTTCCGCCTCCAGCACCGACACCATCTACAAGGCGCAGGACGAAATCACCGCGCTCTTCCGCCAGCGCCACCGCCTTCAGCCCGACCAGGACGACGACTTCACCATCCGCAACCAGGCCGACCTTCTCAAGGCGCAGACCGAAAGCTCCGGTGTCATGCAGATGCTCCTCGGCGCCATCGCCTCCATCTCGTTGCTCGTTGGCGGCATCGGCATCATGAATATCATGCTCGTCAGCGTCACCGAGCGCACACGCGAGATCGGCATCCGCATGGCCATCGGCGCGCGCGGCCGCGACATCCTCCTGCAATTCCTCATCGAAGCCGTCGTGCTCGCCCTCGCCGGCGGGATGGTCGGCATCGGCATCGGCGTCGGCGCCACGCAGTTGATCACGTATGTCCTGAACTGGCCCACGCTGCTCTCGCCGTTTTCGATCGTCGCCGCCTTCGGTTCCGCCGGCATCACCGGCATCTGCTTCGGCTTCTTCCCCGCCACCAAGGCCGCCAAGCTCAACCCCATTGACGCGCTGCGATACGAGTAGAAGGCAGGATCGGCGCGACGCCGTCCGCTTGTGATATGGTTTCAGACGGCGTAATCGGCAGCAGTCTCACGCCAAGACGCGAAGACACGGAAGTCTTTGCGCCTTGGCGTCTTTGCGTGAGCTTTTGTGTTTACGTCGCGGCACCCCAGTCGGCGAGCTGGGAGATAACGGTGGTGGCAGTGGGTTCGCCGAGTTCCTTGTAAACCCGCAGGGCGGCCTCGGCGTTGGAAATGGCGGCGGAACGATTGCCGAGTTTGTGAAAGGTGAGGGAGGACATCCAATGGGCGTTGGCCTCGCCGCGGCGGTCGCCGAGGTCGCGGTAGATGAGCAGGGCTTGCTCGAAGAGTTCGATCGGCTCGAAGAGGTCGCCGTGCGCCTCGTGGACCAGGCCGAGGTTGCCGAGGGCATCGGCTTCGCCCTGGCGGTCGTGAAGCTCGCGGTAGATGGCCAGCGCTTGTTCGTAGGCGGCGATGGATTTGCGGTGCGCGCCGGCATCCAGATGCGCCGCGCCCAACGCGGCCAGCGCGTCGGCTTCGTTATGGCGGTCGCTCATCTCGCGCGCGAAGGCAACCCGCTGCTCGATCTGGTCGATGGAATGGCGGACTTTCTCGACGTCGCCCGTGGCCACGGGCACAACGGGCGCGGGCGGCGCTGTTGCGGCGGCGGATTCGGAAACGACAGGCTCCTCTTGCGGTTCGACGGCGACAGTCGCAACCGGCGCGGCGGTTTCGGGAGCGACCTCGGCGGTTTCCGGCACGGCCTCGGTGATTTCGGGTGCAGCAGTTTTTGCGACCGGCGTGTCAGTTTCGGGCGCAGCCTCGGCGGTTTCCGGTACGGCCTTGGTGATTTCGGGTGCGGCATTTTCGGCGACTGGCGTGTCAGTTTCGGGCGCAGCCTTGGTGGTTTCCGGCACGACCTCGGTGATTTCGGGTGTGGCAGTTTCGGCGACTGGCGTGTCAGTTTCGGGCACAGCCTCGGTGGTTTCCGCGACGACGGGTTCTTTTTCCTCGGCGGCGGCCGGGGCAGGGGATGCCGGTTCGGCGGGCGGAGGCACGAAAGGGGCGGCGGTTTCCGGAATGTGAATTTCCTCTTGCGCGGCGATGTCGCGCGCCGGCCCGACACGGCTAACGAAAGGCTCCGCGGGCTTGGCGGACGGCTCGGCGATGGTGAGCGCCAATGACGGCGTTTCCTCGACGGGCGAGTGCGGAAGATCGACGGTGGCCTTGCTGTCGGTGGTGGCTGGTTCCTCGACCGGCAATTCGGGAAGGACGGTGGTCTTGTTCGCGGTGCTCGCCGGTTTCTCGACCGCCAGTTCGGGAAGAACGGAAAGTGTGCCGGTGGTTGATTCCACGTCAGCGGGTTGCGGTTGGAGCCAGTCGAAGTTCTTCGGCTTGGTGTGCGCGTCGTACGGGCCTTTGAACTTCGGTGCCTTCCGCGCGCGCAAAACGATGAGAGCCGCGATGCCGGAAGCGCCAGCGGTGATGACGAGAAGGGTGTTGAGAAGTGAGACGGTCGAATTGTGCATGATCGTATCGGCGCGGTCAGCGTATCAATAGTGCCACGGTCCGCGCAACGGGCGGCTGAGCATCCTGGCGGCCTCGTCGTCGCCAACGATCTGCTCGGTCTGCGGGTCGAACTTGATCTTGCGCTTCAGGAACATGGCGATGTTGCCGAGGTGACAGAGCATCGAGGTGCGGTGGCCGGTCTCGACCGGCTCGACGCCGTCTTTGCGCGACTTCACGGCGTCGAGGAAGTTGCGGTAATGGTTCTCGCTGACGTAGAGCCGCTTGTCGTTGCCGCCGATGACGGAGTCCTTGAGCGACGCGGGATTGGTTTGGAAAGACTTTGAGTTGATTTCCAGCGAGCCATCGCTGCCTTCGAAGCGGATGCCGAAGCTCTTCTTGTCAGTCTTACAGAGCAGTTCGACGCCGTTGGAGAAGCGGGCGCGGAAGGAGACCTTCGTCGGCGTTGTGAACAGATCCCCTTTCTCCGGCCATTCGGAGCCTTGGTCCTCGAACTCCACCGGGAAGGCGTCGTCGCCGACGCCCCAGCGGACGACGCCGTTGGAGTGGTGGCCGAAGTTGGTGGTCTGGCCGCCGGAGTAGTCGAGGATGAACCGGAACTTGTAGAAGCAACGAAGGTTGTGATACGGCGCTTGCGGCGCGGGGCCAAGCCAGAAGTTGTAATCGAATCCCTCCGGCACAGGCTCCGGCTTCCAGCCGGGGCCGGGGCCTTTGAAATTGTTTTCGGCGACAAAGCTCTCGACGCGCTGGAGCTTGCCGATGCGGCCGTTGAGAACCAGTTCGCACGCCTGCCGGATGTGCGCCTTCGAGCGCCATTGGCTGCCGCACTGGAGGATGCGGTTGTGTTTGCGGACGGCCTTGATCATCTCCTGACCGTCGCGGACGGTGAGCGAGAGCGGCTTCTGGCAATAAATGTCCTTGCCGGCTTCGGCGGCCATGATCGTCATCACCGCGTGCCAGTGGTCGGGCGTGATGATGGCGACGGCATCCACGTCCTTGCGGGCGAGCACGTCGCGGAAGTCCGTGCAGGCGTCGCAGCCCTTGAAGGAATCGTTGCCGGTCTTTTTGGCGTAGAACTTGTTGACGAAATCGCGCTGCGGTTCGCGGCCGAGGAATTGCTTGTCGTCGCGGTAGCCGTGGCTGGCGCGGTTGACGTCGCAGACGGTGATGATCTGGCAATCGTCGTTCTTGAGCCACTCCGGCAGGTCCACGGTGCTTTGGTTGCCGCAGCCGATGATGGCGAGGGCGATGCGGTTGCTCGGCGAATCCTTGCCGAACACGGACGACGGAACGATGTGCGGCGCGCCAAACGCCACGGCGAGCGCGGCGGTGGAGCGGAGAAAATCGCGCCGATGAAGGCGCGAACCGGAGTGGGAGAAGTTCTTGTTCATGGCGGGAGCATATTTACCACCACGATAGGGTGAAAGCACCCGAAAAATGAAGGGGGCACAAACTTCCGGTTTGCGGAGTCGTCATGATTCGCACGCTGGAAGCTTGCGCCACAAAACTTCGCTTGCTGTCAGTGGCGATGACGTGAATGATTACAGCGATGCGACAAGCGCTGTTAATTCATTATCACGAAATCGCCCTCAAGGCGGGCAACCGCGGTTTTTTCGTCGGCCGGCTGAAGGACAACCTGGCGGCGGCGCTGGAAGGGCTGCCGGTGGATCGCATTGCGCATCCCGACGGGCGCATCGCGGTATGGCTGAAGGACGACGCGCCGGTCGAGCCGGTCATCGAGCGCATCCAGCGCGTGTTCGGAGTCGCGAACTTCGCCGTCGCGCGCGAGGCGGGGCGTGAACTGGAACAAATCGCCGACGTGGCGTGGCCGATGTTGAGCGAGCGGCCGTTCGGATCGTTTGCCGTGCGCGCGAAGCGGGCGGACAAGAATTACCCGATGAACTCGCTGGAGGTGGAGCGCAAGCTCGGTGGGATGTTGATGGACCGGGCGCGCGAGAAGTTCGGGCCGCAGGTGAAGGTGAACCTCGACGCGCCGGAACGGACGTGTTTTGTGGAGATCACCAGCGGGCCGGTGCTCGTGGCGGTGGACAAACGGCCGGGGCCGGGCGGCATGCCGAGCGGCACGGCGGGGCGGTTGATGTGCCTGCTCAGCGGCGGCTTCGATTCGGCGGTGGCGGCGTGGTACATGATGAAGCGCGGCGCAAAGGTGCATTTCACGCATTTCCACGCGACGCCGGAGCGCGCGGGCGAGTCCTCGGCGCCGGTAGCGCGCGAGCTGGCGCGGCGGCTGACGCCGTGGCAGTTCGGCTCGCAGTTGTGGCTGGTGCCGTTCGAGGAGATTCAGCGGCACATCGTCGCCAAAGCGCCGTCGGAGTTCCGGATCATTCTTTACCGGCGGATGATGCTGCGCATCGCGGAACGGCTGGCGCGACGCAAAGATTGTCTTGGACTGGTCACCGGCGACAGCCTCGCCCAGGTGGCGTCGCAGACGTTGCACAACCTGCAATCGGTCGGCGAGGTCGCGCGGCTGCCGCTCTACCGGCCGCTGATCGGTTTCGACAAGGAAGAGATCATCGCGATGTCGCGCCGGCTCGGCACTTGCGAAGTCTCGTCGCAGAAGTTCGAGGATTGCTGTCCGCTCTTCATGCCGAAACATCCGGTGATCTTCTCCGAACCCGACAGCGTGGCGCGCGCCGAGTCCTCGCTCGACGTGGAAGCGCTGGTGAGGCTCGGCCTCGACGGCGCATCGCTGGAGCGGTTCCATTTCAAGGCGGGCGAGGTCACAGTGGAGACCGTGGTCAAGCCTGCCGAGAACGCCGAACCGGGGCCGTAAGACAGTTTCCACTCACCGTCGCCGCCGGCGCGCGACAACACTCCACCCCTCGCGCACCGTGGCGCGTTTCCATCCGGTAAGTTTCAGCATTCAGCCCTGAGGGCTGGGCCGGCAGCCTGTTAGAACCGGGCCTTGGCCTTGCGCGCTTTCGGGGTCTTTGCCTTCGACGCGGGCGCGGCCGAACAACCGCAGCTTGGCGCGCTCATGTGCGTCGTCACCGTCACCGCTGGGGCAATGGGCGACGCCGTGGCGGGCTTGGCCTTGACCGGCGAATGGACCGACGAGTGGCCGTTCGGCTTGGGCTTGGCGTCGGCTTGGGCGGTTTCGATTTCCCGCCTCAGTTCGGTTTCCGCCGCGATCCAGTTTTCCTCGTCGCGTCCCGGCAATGAGCCGGAGCGGAGGTAGATTTCGTAGGCCCGCTTGGCAATCTGTTCGTGCGTCAGATGTATCATGGTTATTCCTCAGTTGTTTCCGTTTAATTCCGAATTGTTCGCGACAAAGTGCGCGTTCAATGCTTCCTCGGCTTCTGCGAGCGTTCGTTTCACTTCGGCTTCGGCTTTGAGCCAGTTATCAAGGTCCTGGCCGTGCTTGGAACCGCGCTCGTAGAAGATTTCCCGTGCGCGCCGGCTGATCAGGTCGTGTTCGACGGACCGCAGCCACCGCTCCATATCGTGGTCGGCGAGCGGTCGGCGACCCGCCTTGGGTCGCTTGGCGCGCTTGGAATCCTTCACGGCTGGATTCAAATTGTTCATCGTTTCTGTTCTTTTTTTGGTCATAAATCCGTTTGTCCTAGTCCTCGGTACCCTCAAAGGCTCCGAGATAAGACGGACAAGCATACCTATAACTTCATGGAAAGCAAGCAACGGTGGCGTTACAAACGCGTAACATGTTGTTAATACCGGACTACCGATGGCTGTATAAAGGCTGTTTTTGCCGGTTTAAGCCCCCTTTTTCGTGCGCCAAACCACCTGCAGCCCGAATGAGGTTTCACGAAAAAGGGCCTTCTGGAACGTCGTTACCGTTGAATTATTGCGGGCTTCACGGTAGCATTCGCGCTCATGAGCTTGGTTGAACAAGTGAAACAAGCCGGCGTGGTCGGCGCGGGCGGCGGTGGATTCCCGGCGCACGTCAAACTGGCTGGCAAAGCCGATACCGTCATCGCCAACGGCGCCGAATGCGAGCCGTTGCTGCACAAGGATGCGGTCGTCATGGAGCGCCGCGCGGCGGAAGTGGTCGCCGGCATCCAGTTGGTCATGAAGGCCGTTGGCGCCAAGGACGGCGTGGTCGGCATCAAGGCCAAGAAAAAGCACGCTGTCGAAGCCTGCCAGGCCGCTTGCAAAGGCACGCCGATCCGCGTTCACCTGCTCGGCGACTATTATCCGGCGGGCGACGAATACGATCTCGTTTACTCCGTCACGGGCCGGCTCCTTCCGCCGCAAGGCATCCCGCTTCAGGTCGGCGTGGTCGTCAACAACGTCGAGACGCTTGTCAATATCGCCGCCGCCGCGAAAGGCGTGCCAGTCACGCACAAGACCCTCACCATCGCCGGCGCGGTGAAGAATCCGATTACCATCACCGTCCCGGTCGGCACGACGTTCCGCGAAGCCATCGAAGCCACCGGCGGGCTGGCAACGGACGATCCCGTGCTCTGCCTCGGCGGTTTGATGATGGGCCAGACGACCGACAACCTCGACACGCCCATCGTCAAGACCACCACTGGCGTTGTCGTCCTGCCGCGCCGCCATCGCGTTGCCGGCCGCAAACTCACGCCGCTGTTGGCGCAGAACCACATCGGCAAATCCGCCTGCGACCAATGCCGCTATTGCACCGAGCTTTGCCCGCGCTACCTGCTCGGCTACCAGGTTGAGCCGCACCAGGTCATGCGCAGCCTCGCGTTTACCGCCACGGACCAGAAATACTGGAACCAGATGGCGGCCAACTGCTGCGCCTGCGGTCTCTGCACGCTCTTCTCCTGTCCCGAAATGCTCTTCCCCAAGGAAGCGTGCGATTGTTCCAAGGCCGAGATGCGCGCCGCCAACATCAAATGGCCCGGCGCGACGCCCACGCAGCCGCACGCGTTGCGTGAAGGCCGGCGTGTGCCGATCAAGGCGCTCGCGCAGCGACTCGACGTCGTGCAATACGACGCACCCGCGCCGTGGAGCGACATCGAACTCAAGCCGCGCCGGGTTTTTCTGCCATTGCGGCAGGGCGCCGGCGCGCCGAACAAACCGCTGGTGAAAAAAGGCGACAAGGTCAAAGCCGGCCAGCCGCTCGGCGAGATTCCGAAGGAGTCGCTCGGCGCGATCATCCACGCGCCGTTTGCCGCCACCGTCGCCGAAGTGACCGACAGCCGCATCGTTTTGACGAGGTAACCATGAACGGGAAATCCATTGGCATCATCGAACTCACCAGCGTCGCCGCGGGCTTTGCCGTGGCCGACGCCATGCTCAAGGCCGCCAACGTCCAGATCGTCCTCTCGCGCAGCATCTGCTCCGGCAAATACATGGTCGCCATCTGCGGCGCCGTTGCCGCCGTGCAGAGCGCCGTGGAAGCCGGCGTTGCCGCCGCCAACGGCTGCCTCATAGACCAGTTCGTCTTTCCGAACCCGCATCCCGACGTGGTGGCCGCGCTCGGCCGCAGCACGGTGCCGCCCGCGGGCGGCGCGCTCGGCGTCCTGGAGTCCTTCACCGTCGGCTCGCTGCTCGAAGCCGCCGACGCCGCCGTGAAGGCCGGGAACGTGACGCTGATGGAAATCCGCCTGGCGATGGCACTCGGCGGGAAGGCGTTCTGCACCATGACCGGCGACGTCGCCGCCGTGCAAGCCGCTGTCCAGGCCGGCAAGCAGGTCATCGCCGACCGCGGCGTGCTCGTCAACGCCGTCGTCATCCCCCGTCCGCATCCCGACGCGTATCGCGAAATCGTGTAGGCGGCCGGTTTTAGATGCGTTGACGCCTCTCGGTTCGGACGCGGTGCAGCCGCTCCGTGAAACCGCCCTCTTCGACAAAAGCTTCCGCTTGGGCGGCGAGCTGCCGGTCAAGGAGACTGCACGCCACCGCGATGAGCACTAATGCCGCGTTTGCTGCGATCTCAGGATAGGTGGACGGAGTGGACTTTGTGGACTGTCCATTCTGTCCACCGAGTCCACTCAGTCCACATCGCCCCTCCTTCTCATGTGTCTCTCGCACCCAAGCAGCCACGTCCTCTGCCGTGCCGCACCACCGCCCGATCAACTCTGCCCGGCGTGCGTCTTCGCGGTTCCACAGCGCCAACCCGCGCTGTCTCAAAAAATCCTCATAATCCAGCCGTAGTTCTTCAAGGCTCGCCCGCGCCACATTCGTCAGCTTCAACTCCATCTTTTTCGAAGTGCCACTGGCTTTGCTGCCCTCGGCGATGTTTTGCACCCCGCTTCGCGCCGCCTGCACCATCTGGTCGTGCGTGCGGCTGCGTTTTTCGATGTAGCGGTTGCAGAAACGCACCGTCACGTCATAGGTCAGTTGGGCTATCTGGAAACTCTTCAAGTGGCGATACCCGCCGTGCGTGGGGATCAGTTTCTCCGGCTCGGCCATGCCGTCGTTCCTACTCCTTTCCGTCCACTTTGTCCACACCATGGACGGCCGCGCTATTCATCTTGGTCCAGTCTATTTTGTTCACCTTGTCCACTTTATCCACCACGGTTTCTCCTTGGCTTTCCGGCTTGTCTTCCACGGCGGAGTGACGCATGGATTTGATGCATGAACTGCCTGCGAACACTCCTGCCGGTATGTGCTCTGCTCGTTTCCTCGGCGCCGTTCGCGGCCGAGGCGCCGCACGAGATTTCTGTCAGCAGCTACGCCTCGATCCAGGAAGCTCTCGATGCCAACCCCGGCCGCATGATTTCCGTGTCGGCGGGCGATTATCCGATCACGGGGAAACTCCGGATTCTTTGCGATAACACGGTGCTGTCCGGGCCGGGCCGGATCATCCAGACCAATCCCGATCTGCCCATCATCGAGATCAAAGGAGCGTCGGGCGTGCAGCTTCGAGAACTGACGCTCACGCGGGCGGAGGGAAAAATGGAGACGGCGAGGGCGGCCGTGCTCGCCCTGAAGTGCCGCGACCTGGTTTTGGAAAACCTGCGGGTGCTCGACAACCGCACGCGGTCGGGCGCGATCGAGTTGCGCGAGTGCTCCGGCAGCCGGATCGGCGGATGCCTGGTGCGAAACTACATGCGCATCAGCGTGGACGACCGCACGGGCAGCGCGGACTGGGGGTATGCGTTCAAGTGCATTGACGGTACCGGCATCGTCGTGAAGAACAGCAAGGGCACGCTCCTCCAGGGCAACCGCATCATCGAGCAGAACCTGCTGCCCACGCCGGAAATCCAGAAGAAATTTGACCTCGGCAAATACGTGAAAAAGAACCCGCAGAAGGGCACCCTCATGAACCAGCAGATGTGGGACAGCGGGTTTGCGCAGAACTGGCACCAAGGCTCGGCCATTATCGTCACCGGGCCGGAGGTTAGCGACTACACGCAGATTCTCGGCAACTACATCGAGAATGCCGCGCAAGGCATAGACATCCACAGCGACCACGTCATCGTTTCGCAGAACATCATCAACAACGCCTTCATGGGCATGAAAGCGATGCACGGTTCGCGCCACGTGCTCATTATCGGCAACCAGTTCTCGAAAAACGACCTCTGGAGCATCGGCCTGATGCCCGGCGCTTCCTCGCACGCCGCCGCGCCGGCCCGCGACGGAAAACCGGCGGCCGGGGCGAACGTGGACGGCGGCTCGATCATCGCCCACAACATCATTTCCGATTTCGGTTACGGCAACGCGCATTGGATTTGGGGCAACGAAGGCGCGCCGCTGAGGTTTGACCACGGGCAGAAGTCCGACAACCCTCCGCTGACCGATGTCATCATCGAGGGCAACATCGTTTACGACACCGGTCGCGATCAGGTCATCGTGGATGGCCAGCCGAAGATCGAAGGGCCGCGCTACAAATACGCGGTCATCGTCGAGGGCGGCGCCACCGAGCCGAAGAACCTGCATTTCTCCAACAACATCCTGCATCCCGGAACCAGGGGTGTTTCCAATGTCGAACTGAAACCGTAGGGACGCATGTATGGAAGGCCGCTGATCTGCGGGGCGAGTGTTTGTGGCTTGTTTTCCGCGGCGGAGTGACGCATGGATTGAATGCATGAACTTTCTCCGAATGCTCCTGCCAATCCCGGCTCTTCTCATCGCTACCACTCTCCGCGCCGATGGCCCGCGCGACAACCTCCCCGACAACGTGCGGCCCGTGCCGCCGCCGGGCATCGAGGTGCCTGCGGAAGACCGCACGGAGTTGGAGGCGGGACTGAAGAAGCTCGGCGCGGAGATCGAGTCGCTACGCGGCGCGGTGAAGGGCCAGCCGGCGAAGCTGGAGTTGCTGCCGGACGTGGAGATTTACCACAAGGCCGTCCGCTACGCGCTGACCTACAACGAGTTTTTCAAGAAGCCGGAAATCGCCGTGGCGAAGACGCTGCTCAAACAAGGAGCGGATCGGGCAGAGGCGTTGCGCGTTGGCAAGACGGCGTGGAACACGTCCACCGGGCTGGTGGTGCGCGCCTATGTGTCGAAGATTGACGGCTCGGTGCAGCCTTACGGGCTGGTCGTGCCGCCGACGTTCAAGCCGGGCGCGGCGCATCGGCACCGGCTCGATTGTTGGTTTCACGGGCGCGGCGAGACGCTGAGCGAGTTGAACTTCCTCGATCAGCGGCAGAGGTCGCCGGGCGAGTTCACGGCGCCGGACACCATCGTGCTCCATCTCTACGGCCGCTACTGCTGCGCCAACAAGTTCGCCGGCGAGACCGACCTGTTCGAGGCGCTCGATAGCGTGAAGCGACGTTACCCGATTGACGAGAACCGCATCGTCGTGCGCGGCTTTTCGATGGGCGGCGCGGCTTGTTGGCAGTTCGCGACGCACTTCGCCGGCTTGTGGACCGCCGCCGCGCCGGGCGCGGGCTTCGCGGAATCGGCGGATTTTCTAAAGGTGTTCCAGAACGAGCCGGTCCCGCCGACGGCGTGGGAGCAGACGCTCTGGCATCTTTACGACTCGACCGACTACGCGGCAAACCTCTTCAATTGTCCGACCGTCGCCTATAGCGGCGAGATTGATAAACAAAAACAGGCCGCCGACATGATGGCCAAGGCGATGGAGAAGGAGGGCCTGACGCTGACGCATATCATCGGCCCGAAGACAGCGCACAAATACGAGCCGCAGGCGAAGGAGGAAGTCATCCGTCGCATTGACGAGATTGCCGCGCGCGGCCGCAACCCGTTGCCGCCGCGCGTGCACTTCACGACGTGGACGCTGCGTTACAACCAGATGCTCTGGGTGACGCTCGACGGCATGGAGAAACATTGGGAGCGTGCGTGCGTGGACGCGGACATTGTCAATGCTTCCACCGTGCGTGTGACGACGCAGAACGCCGACGCATTGACGCTCTCGATGCCGACAACATCCCGGCCGCTCTCCACCGGACGGGGAACAAAGGTGGTTCTCGATGGTCAGGAACTCGTCGTTCCGCCAGTGTTGCCGAGTCAGCCGTGGACCGTGCATTTTCACAAGGTCGGCAAACTCTGGACCCTCGCCAAGTTGGCGGACGACGGCAGCCTGCGCAAGCGCCATGGATTGCAAGGGCCCATTGACGACGCATTCATGGACAGTTTCGTCATGGTGAAGCCGACGGGCAAACCGCTCAATGACAAGGTCGGCGCGTGGGCCGCCGCCGAGATGACGCACGCCATCGAGCACTGGCGAAAACAGTTCCGCGGCGACGCGCGCGTGATCGCGGACACCGCCGTCACCAAAGCCGACATCGCATCGAGCAACCTCGTGCTCTGGGGCGACCCCTCGAGCAACCAACTGCTCGCGAAGATCGCCGACAAGCTTCCGATCCGGTGGACGAAAGACAACATCACGCTCAGTTCCCCGCGCTCCAACGCTTCACGTTCCTTCTCCGCCGACCATCATGTGCCGGTGCTGATCTATCCGAATCCGTGGAACCCGAAGCGCTACATCGTGCTCAACAGCGGCTTCACGTACCGCGAATACGATTATCTCAACAACGCCCGCCAGACCTCGAAGCTGCCGGACTACGCCGTGGTGGACGTGAGCGTGCCGGTTTCCTCGCGTGCGCCGGGCGGCATCGCGGTCGCCGGTTTCTTCGACGAACATTGGGAGCTGCCGGCAACCAAGTGATCGTCGCTTGAGCCGCTCCGTCGCGGTCATTGCGGCATTGCTTCGATAGGGGAAAGGTGGTATTCGGACGCCACACTCTTGAGTCGTCATGAATATCACTAGCCGCCCCCAACTTTTCGGTTTGCTCGCCGGTCTTTTTCTCGCAGCCGGCCTGGTGTTTTCGTCGTTCGTCGTGACGCGCGCGTGGATGGTCATCGCGCAGTCGCAGACGATTTCCGTGACGGGATCGGCCCGGAAAAATATTCGTGCCGATCTCATTATCTGGAGCGGAACGTTCTCGGCGGAATCGCCGACATTGTTGGAGGCGCAGCACGCGCTGAAGGCGGACCTCAGCAAGGTTACGGCGTTCTTGCAAGGCAAGGGTGTCAAGGATTACCAGGTGTCCCCGATTGCCATTGAGGAAATCCGTGCCGGTGAGAAGGATGGCCAACAGTCGAAAAAAGTCGTGAGCTACCGGCTCACGCAGACGGTGACGATTCACTCGCTGGAGGTGGACCGGATTGCGCAGGTGATCAACGACTCGACCGCGCTGGTGGAGCAGGGGGTGTTGTTTGTGTCCAGCGCACCGGAATACATTTACACGAAGGCGGGCGAGGCGAAAGTGGAGATGCTGGCCGAGGCCACGATGGACGCGCGGGCGCGCGCGGAGCAGATTTGCAAGCAGGGTGGGCGGACGATTGACCGGTTGCTGTCGGCGAAGATGGGTGTGTTTCAAATCACACCGCTATATACGACGGAAACCAGCGGCGAGGGTATGAACGACACGAAATCGTTGGAGAAAACCGTTACGGCGGTTGTTACAGCGCATTTCGTGATGAAGTGAGGCGGTCGGTGTGCGTCGTCTCCCGGAGTTGGGCGGGTTCGCAAAATGGTTGGACATTAACGCAATCGGGCGTTGTCGCCGGTAGACGGCTCACTATCATCGGCTTCGACGCATGAACTGGAGAACCGATATGAAATTGTTCCAACTCTCACTACTGGGCGTTTTGCTCGCGCCGGTGGTCGCCTTTGCGTTGCCCGCCAGCGACCCTGTGTCGCCCAAGGGCGTTTGCAAGGCGCAACCGTTCAATCTTGAAGATGTGCGACTGCTCGACGGACCGTTCCGTGAAGCGATGCTGCGTGACAAGAAATATCTGCTCAGCCTCGACGCCGACCGGCTGTTGCACATGTTTCGCGTCACCGCCGGCTTGCCATCGTCCGCGGAGCCGTATGGCGGTTGGGAAGCGCCGAAGGGTGAACTGCGCGGCCACAGCATGGGGCATTACCTGTCGGCCTGCGCGTTGATGTATGCCAGCACGAGCGACGCGAAACTCAAAACAAGGGTGGACTACATCGTCTCGGAACTGGCGAAGTGCCAGGAGGCGATTCCGGCACAGGGCTACAACAAGGGTTTCCTCTCGGCCTATCCGGAATCGTTTTTCGATCGCGTGGACGCCTGCAAACCGGTGTGGGCGCCTTACTACACGCTGCACAAGATTCTGGCCGGCCTGCTTGACGCGCATGAGCACTGCGGCAACCCGCAGGCGCTCGATGTGCTTGTGAAGATGGCCGACTGGTTGAAGCTGCGCATCGCCAGACTCAGTTACGAGCAGCAGCAGAACGCGCTCAAGAACGAGCACGGCGGCATCAACGAGGCGTTCGCCAATCTTTATGCCATCACCGGCAATCCCGACCACTTGAAGCTGGCGGTGGCATTCAACCACGAGGTTATCTTCGATCCGCTCGCGCGCAGCGAGGACAAGCTCAACGGCTTGCACGCGAACACGCAGATCCCCAAGATCATCGGCGCGGCGCGCGAGTATGAACTGACGGGCGAGAAAAGGTTTGGCGACGTGGCCAGTTTCTTCTGGGAGCGCGTGGCGCTGCACCGCTCTTACTGCATCGGCGGTCACAGCGACCGCGAGCATTTCCACCCGATCGAGGAATCCTCCAAGCACCTCAGCCCGGCCACCGCCGAGACGTGCAACACCTACAACATGCTCAAGCTCACGCGCCACGTCTTCACGTGGGAGCCGTCGGCACGGACGATGGACTTCTACGAGCGTGCGTTGTTCAACCACATCCTCGCCTCGCAGGACCCGAAGACCGGGATGATGATTTACTTCGCCTCGCTGAAGCCCGGCCACTTCAAGAGTTACTCGACGCCGACGAACTCGTTTTGGTGCTGCACCGGCACCGGCATGGAAAACCACGCGAAATACGCCGACACCATTTATTTCCACGACAACGATTCGCTCTACGTAAACCTGTTTATTTCCTCGGAGCTGATGTGGAAGGACAAAGGACTCGTCGTGCGGCAGGAGACGAAGTTCCCCGAAAGCGACACGACGCAGTTGACGTTCACATGCGCGAAGCCGACGAAACTGGCGCTGAAGATCCGCA
The DNA here is from genome assembly GCA_903870275.1 of uncultured bacterium. Lineage (GTDB taxonomy): Bacteria > Verrucomicrobiota > Verrucomicrobiia > CAIQCK01 > CAIQCK01 > CAIQCK01. The sequence goes on from CAIQCK010000073.1 coordinate 139,320, forward strand.
AGCCGGCGTGGGCGGGGGATTTTGCTGTATTGGTCAATGGAAAATCCGCCGAACCGCCTCCTCACGTCGGCGGCTACGTCACGCTGCAGCGTGAGTGGAAGAGCGGCGATGAAGTGGCAGTGCGCATGCCGATGGCGCTGCACACCGAAGCGATGCCGGATAGTCCGAACGTCATCGCCGTCTGCTACGGCCCGATTGTGCTCGCGGGCGAACTCGGCACGGCGGGCTTGGAGAAGGTCAATCCCTACGTCAACGGGCAGCTCGACTTGGAGCGCCATCCGGTTCCGGACATGCCGACAATGGTCTGCGCGAAAGGCACGTTGCTCGCGCACATCGAACCGGTGCCGGGCAAGCCGCTGACGTTTCGTACGCGGGACATCGGCCGGCCGGACGACGTAACGTTGATTCCCTACTATCAGTTGTATCACCAACGGCTCGCCGTTTATTGGCCGCTGGTAGACGAGGAAGGCTGGAAGCAAGAACTCGCCGCGAAGGCTGCTGAGGAAGCGAAACGCAAAGTCTACGAGGCGCGCATCGTGGACGAGGTGCAGCTTGGCGAGCAGCAGCCGGAGACCGACCACAACTTCAAAGGTGAGAAAACCAATGCGGGCGATTTCCATGGCCGCAAATGGCGCGACGCCCGCGACGGCTGGTTCAGTTACGAACTCAAAACGCTGCCCGACAAGCCGATGTTGCTTGTCTGTACCTATTGGGGCAGCGACGCCGGCAGGCGCGAGTTTGACATCCTTGTGGACGGCGAGAAAATCGCCACGCAGAAGCTCGAACACAACAAGCCCGGCGAGTTTTTCGACGTGGAGTATCCGGTTCCGGCGAAACTCACCGCTGGCAAGCGGACTGTGACCGTGAAGTTTCAGGCGCAGCCGCACGCCATTGCTGGCGGGGTGTTCGGGTGCCGAATCATGCGATGTTCGGACACGCCCGCGGCGGAACGGTGAGGGTGACGCGCCGAGTTTTGAATGCCGGAGTCGCCGGCGCGTGAAGCAGATGTTGACGGAGCGTTGGATTCGTGGCAGTGAATACAAATCTATGATCAAGTATCCGCATGTAAAGGAGTGGGTGGATCGTATGGCGGCGATGTGCCAGCCGGACCAAATCCATTGGTGCGACGGTTCGGAGGAGGAGCGCGAGCGTTTGACCGCCGAGGCTGTAAAAACAGGCGAACTCATCGAGCTGAACCAGAAGAAGATGCCCGGTTGCTACCTGCACCGCACGGTGAGGAACGACGTGGCGCGCACGGAGCACCTCACTTACATCTGCACGAGTTTTCAGGGCGACGCTGGTCCGACCAACAACTGGATGAGTCCGCGGGAAGCCTATCGCAAGGCGCGCGAGATTTTCAGCGGCGCGATGAAGGGCCGGACGATGTATGTGGTGCCGTTCGCGATGGGGCCGATCGGCTCGCCGTTCTCCAAGATCGGCATCGAGTTGACCGACAGCATTTATGTCGTGCTGAACATGCGGATCATGACGCGCATGGGCAAGGCGGCATTGAACGCGCTGGGGCCGCAAGGGGACTTCACCAAATGCCTGCACAGCAAGGCGGACCTCGATATCAACCGCCGGATGATTCTGCATTTCCCTGAAGACAACGCCGTCTGGTCGGTTGGCAGCGGCTATGGCGGCAACGTGCTGTTGGGCAAGAAGTGTCTCGCCTTGCGCATTGCCAGCGTGCTGGCGCAGCGCGAGAAATGGCTTGCGGAGCACATGCTGATCCTTGGCGTTGAGGAGCCTGACGGCCGCCATCTGTATGTGGCCGCCGCGTTTCCAAGCGCCTGCGGCAAGACCAATCTGGCGATGCTGTTGCCGCCGGAAGGTTTGAAACAGAAAGGCTATCGCATCTGGACCGTCGGCGATGACATCGCATGGATGCGCCTGGACACCGACGGGCAGCTTTGGGCGGTGAATCCGGAGATGGGTTTCTTCGGCGTGGTGCCCGGCACGAACATGCGCACCAATCCAAACGCGATGCTCACCGTCAAGCACGACACGATTTTCACCAACGTCGCCCTCCGGCCCGACAGCACGGTGTGGTGGGAAGGCCACGACGACCCGCCGCCCGCCAAAGCGCTGGATTGGCAGGGCAAACCGTGGAAGTCCGGGATGGCCGAGAACGACGGCAAACCGATTTTTTCCAGCCACCCGAACAGCCGGTTCACTGCGCCGTTCACCAATTGTCCGACGCACTCGTTCCGCTACAACCAGCACCACGGCGTGCCGATCTCTGCGATCATTTTCGGCGGACGCCGCGCGTCGCTCACGCCGCTGGTCTATGAGGCGTTCAACTGGGACCACGGCACGTTTATGGGCGCGACGATGGCCAGCGAGCGCACGGCGGCACAAGTCGGAGCGATCGGCGAAGTGCGGCGCGACCCGATGGCGATGTTGCCGTTTTGCGGCTACAACATGGCGGATTACTTCGGACATTGGTTCGACATGGGCCAGCGCATCCAGCGGCACCCGAAGATTTTTCACGTCAACTGGTTCCGCGCCGACGAGAAAGGCCGCTTCCTGTGGCCCGGTTTCGGCGAGAACCTGCGCATCATCGAGTGGATTCTGGCCCGGTCTCGCAATGTGGTCAGCGCCGTGCAAACACCGATTGGCTACGTGCCCAACCCGAAAGACATCGACATGACCGGGCTGAAGCTGCCGGCGGGGTCCATGGAGAAATTGCTGGCGGTGAACAAAAAAGAATGGCTGGCAGAACTGGACTCTGTCACGAAGTTCTTCGACCAGTTTGGGTCGCGGCTGCCCGATGAATTGTGGGCGCAGCACGAACGGCTTCGGCAACGACTGCTCGCTTCGAAGGCGTAGAACGGCAACCATGGGCGTGGTGACGCATTAGCCGCGCATCGGTCAAAAGCTGTCATGCACTTCAAGTTTTGCCCGGCTTGCGGAGGCGCGCTGTCAGCGGCGGCGGGACCGCATCACCCGCAGCGATGCACCTCCTGCGGCGCCGAGCATTTCCGGGACTCCAAACCCTGCGCTGGCGCGCTGGTGGTCCGCCACGGCCGTGTGCTGCTTGCGCGGCGCGCCATCGAGCCGTTCAAGGGCTGCTGGGACATTCCCGGCGGATTTCTCAACGAGGGCGAACATCCTGAAGATGGTGCCCGTCGCGAAATTCATGAGGAAACCGGTTTGCGTGTGCGGCTTGGCGGATGCCTCGGCATCTACATGGACCGTTACGGCGGCAGCGACACAGCCAAATGGACGCTGAACATCTACTATTTCGCCGAACCGCTGGACGACACCACGCCGCGCGCCGCTGACGATGCCAGCGAGCTGGCATGGTTTGCGCCGGACAAACTGCCACCAAAGATGGCGTTCAAACACGAGGATCAAGTTCTCGCCGACTGGCGGGCGCGGGTTTCGAGTCAATAGAAACAGGACGACCATGACTGGATCGCATCCGAGGCGCGCGTTGACCGCGGTAGTGGCGGCGGCTTGCGTCGCCGGTTTTGCGGGGGGCGCATTTGGCCAGGGTTCGCGCGACGATTACGAACGCGCATTGAGCCTGGGCAACCGCACGGCGAACAAGGTTTTTTCCGACCACGTGAAAGCCCATTGGCTGCCGGGCAACACGAGTTTCTGGTATCGGGTGCAAACCGGCCCCCAACAGCAGGACTTCGTGTTTGTGGATGCCGTCAAAGGCGCTCGTGTAACCCCGTCGGACGTTGCACGCCGGGCTGCAGCGCAGGAGAAACCATTGTCGCTGCGGGCCGACGTGCCGCGCCGCAGCGCGCGCACGGGGGATGCGACGTCCCTGGCCTTCGCCAATCGCACGATGGCCGAGGTGGAACTTTTCTGGTTGGACCCGGACGGCCAGCGCCACAGTTACGGCAAGATTGCGTCGGGCGCCGGGCACCGGATGCAGACGTTCGCGGGCCATGTCTGGCTCGTCGTGGACACGAAAGGTCGCGAACTGGCGCTGGTGGAAGCGCAGGACGAACCGGGCCGTGTCGAGGTGGATGGCAAACCGTTGTCGTCGGAGCCGAAGAAGAAACCGGAGCGCGGCATGTCGCCCGATGGAAAGTGGATCGCGTTCATCAAGAACGACAACCTCTGGCTCCGCGACACGGCGACAAAACAGGAGTTTCCTCTGAGTGCCGATGGGACGGCCGGCGATGACTACAACGGCGACTTTCGCTGGTCGCCAGACTCGACGCATCTCGCGGCGATGCAAGTGAAGTGCGGGCAGGAGCACAAGGTTCACTTCATCGAATCGTCGCCGAAAGATCAACTCCAGCCAAAGCTGCACACCTTGGATTATCTCAAGCCCGGCGACCGCATCGCGCACCCGCGCCCGCGACTGTTCGATGTGGCACAGCGGCGGCCGGTGCCGGTCAAGGACGACCTGTTTTTAAATCCGTGGGCGATCGGCGACCTGCACTGGTCGCCGGACGGGTCGCGCTTGGCGTTCCTCTACAACCAGCGCGGGCATCAGCTGCTTCGCATCGTGGCTGTGGACGCGCGGACCGGCGCCGCGCGTGCGCTGGTCGAGGAAACCAGCCCGACGTTCATCGACTACTCGCAAAAGACTTTCATCCACTGGCTGGATGCGACAGGCGAGCTCATTTGGATGTCCGAGCGCAATGGATGGAACCATCTTTGGTTCTACGATGCGCGCAACGGCGTTGTGAAAAACCCGGTCACACGTGGGCCGTGGGTCGTGCGCAAGGTGGAGCACGTGGACGCCGGGCGGCGGCAGGTTTGGTTCCTTGCCGGCGGCGTGCGGCCGGAGCAGGATCCGTATTACCTGCATTTTTGCCGTGTGAACTTCGACGGAACGGGCATGGTCGTTCTCACCGAAGGCGACGGCACGCACAGCGTCGATTTCTCGCCTGACCGTCGCTGGTTTCTCGACACTTGGTCGCGTGTGGACCAGCCGCCAGTTACCGAATTGCGCCGCGCCGAAGACGGCCGGTTGGTTTGCTCGCTCGAAAAAGCAGACGCGAGCGCGCTGTTCGCCACTGGTTGGACGGTTCCGGAGCGTTTCGTTGCCAAGGGCCGCGACGGGCGCACCGACATCTACGGCATCATCATCCGGCCGTCGCATTTCGATCCGGCGAAAAAGTATCCGGTCATCGAGGAAATCTACGCAGGGCCGCAGAGCGCGTTTGTCCCGAAGGCTTGGGACCGGCAGATCGAACGCATGAGCTTGCCGAACTGGGTTTTGTTGTCGTGCGGATGGATGGCATGGGCACCAACTGGCGTTCGCGCGCGTTCCACGACGTGTGTTGGAAGAACCTCAAGGACGGCGGTTTTCCCGACCGCATCGCGTGGCTGCGGGCCGCCGCGGCGACGCGGCCGTGGATGGACCTCACGCGCGTCGGCATCTACGGCGGGAGCACCGGCGGCATGAACACGCTTGCCGGGTTGCTGCACCACGGCGATTTCTACAAAGCCGGCGTGGCCGACTGCGGATGCCACGACAACCGCATGGACAAAATTTGGTGGAACGAAGCGTGGATGGGCTGGCCGGTCGGTCTCGAATACGCGGACAACTCCAACGCCACCCACGCGCACCAACTGCAAGGCAAACTCCTGCTCGTCGTGGGGGAGATGGACACCAACGTAGACCCCGCTTCGACCATGCAGGTCGTCAATGCTCTGGAAAAAGCCGACAAGGATTTTGAACTGCTGGTGATGACCGGTACAGGTCACGGAGCGGCGGAAACTCCCTATGCCAGCCGCCGCCGGATGGATTTCTTCGTGAGACATCTGCTCGGCAGGGAGCCGCGGTGGACGGAATGAGCATCAGGGAAGAGCTTCCCGTTCGCGACCAGCGCAAGGCTGTGGCCTTCGGCCTCGCCGCCGTCGCGCTTTGGGCGACCGTTGGCAGCGCTTTCAAGCTGACGCTGCGGCACGCGACGCCGATCCAGCTTCTTTTCTACGCCGCGCTGATGTCGGCGTTCCTGCTCGTCATGATCCTCGCCTGTCGCGGCGAGGTCGGCCAGCTCTTCGCCGCTCCCGCCGGCTCCTGGCGGCGCGCGGCGCTGCTCGGTCTGGTGAATCCGGTGGCTTACTACCTGCTGCTGTTTTTCGCCTACAACCGGCTACCGGCACAGGAGGCGCTGGTTCTCAACTACTCATGGCCATTGATGTTGATGCTGCTCAACGCGCTGCTTCAGCGCCATTGGCCGCGCGGCAGGGACATGGCGGCGGGAGCGGTCTGCTACGCCGGCATCTGGTGCGTCGCCACGCGGGGCGATGTGTTCTCGCTGCATTTCGCCGATCCGCTCGGCGTCGCGCTGGCGCTGGCCAGCACGGTGGCATGGGCGGTGTCGTGGCTCGCCGGACGCTCCGATTCGCGTCCGCCGGTGCTTGGGCTGGCGCAAAACTTTCTCGTTGCCGTGCCGGTGCTCGCCGTCGTTGTCGTTGTGACAGGCGGAGGATTCGGCGTGAACGGCTGCGCCGCGATGGGCTGCGCGTATGTCGGCGCGTTCGAAATGGGCGTGACGTTCGTGCTCTGGTTGATGGCGTTGCGTTATGCCTCCAATCCGGCGGTGGTGGGCAATCTCAGTTTTCTTGCGCCGGTGGCGTCGCTGTTCCTGATTCACCTTGTGGTGGGCGAGCCTCTGAAGACATCCACGCTCATCGGCTTGCCGCTGATTGTGGCGGGATTGGCCGTGCAAAACTGGCGGGGCCGGCGCGAGCGTGGCTGACAGCGGCGTCCGCGATTATTTCGCCGTGGGCGCGTCCACCCGGTAAACCGCGCGCTTGCCGGTTTTGTCCGACGTGAAATAGACCGCGTCGGCGGCATGGTTGAAGATGGGGTGCGGATGGGCGTCCTGCGATGTCCAACTTGAACCGTGGCGGCAGATCGGTTGCCAGTCGTAACGCTTCGCCTCCCAGTCGGCTTTCAACACGCTGATCCACGCCCCGCAGCCTTTCGGGCCGGGATCGTCGGGCAGCTCGTAACAGCCATCTGTCACCAGCCACCCTGGCCGGCCCACGGTGAAGTGGCCGTAGCGTTTCCACGCCGCCGGCAGCGCAATCTCCACAAGGCCGGAGCCGTCAGCATTCACGCGGCCAATGTAGCTCGGTCCCTTCGCGTAACCGCCGTGATAAATAATCGCCGAGCCGTCGCGCTCCCACATCTCGTGACACGTCCAGTCCGCGCGCTTGCGGCCGTCGCCTTCGGTGCGCAGGCGGATGTGTCGCTGGCCGTCCCAAAGCCACATTCGCCGGATGCCGCAGTCCGACGGCCACTCGTGGTTGTAGAGAATCAGGTTGCGATCGCGCGGCGAGAACTGCACGTGCGTGATCCACGCCCGCGGCACGCGCTCGCAGAGAACTTCCTTGCCGGTGGCGGTATCATAGACGCGCAGATACGACGAGAGGTTCTCCGCCTGCACGCGGGCGTCAATGTCGTAGGGCGGCTTGCCCTTGAGCAACGTGTCGCCGTCGAGCGCGCGCGCGTCGGTGGTCGGCACGCACAACCGCGTGCCGTCGGCGGAGACGTGCGTGAACGCCGTCATCTGGCCTTCCGGATATTCCGCCAGCACGCGCTGCTTGCCTTGCGTGTCCACCATGCAAATCTTCCGCCCTTGGATGAAATAAACCACGCCGCGTTCCGGGTCCACGCTCACGCTGGCCCGGCCCAAGCCGCGATACGGCTGGCCGTCGAAATAGACGTAGGACTTCAGCCAGCCTTCGGTGTTGCGTGTCAGTTGCCGCTCCTCGCCAGTCTTCGTGTCGCGCAGGAAAACGTTCGGATGCCCCGTGCGGTCGCTGAGAAAAACCAGCCGGCGGTCGTCCGCCAGTAAACTGGTCGAGGTGAAATAAAGCAATTGGTCGTTGGCGGGCGGCCCGGCCGTCACGCACATCGGCTCGACGGTAGTTTTGCCCGCGTCGGCGGCGAACAATCCGATGGAAGCGAAACCGGCGAGGGCCGCCGCGAGGAAAAGCTGAGCCTTGGTTTTCATCATGATCGGCTAGCTAATGACAAACGAAGCCTTTCGTAAATGATTTCGCAATAATCAGCGTTTCTTGAAAACCCAGGCAGATTGCTTTGTTGCCTTCTGAGTTCCGCCTGGGGAGTAAAATAATATCTCCAGATGTTTACTGAACTCCCGCCTGACATACTCGGGTGGATGATACGCATTGCAGGCATTGGAACCGGCATGAACGGCTGATTGAATGACAAGAAAACCGGTCTTGAAACGTTTTTCCTGCTCAGTCGTCAGCCAGTCATAGCGATCATGCAAAGTCAAATAGAGTATACCTCCCGGCTTCAGCACCCGCCGGAGCTCGAGAAGCCATGGAATCTGCATATCCTCAGGCAAATGAGTAAATACGGAAAAGGCATATATAAAATCAAATTGCTCTCCGGAATATTGGAGTTTCGGAATCAGTTGATTCAAATCGAACCTGCCAAACGGAATATTTCTTTTGCACCAGTTGACCAGTTGATAATTGATATCTGTGCCACACAAGGAAAACCGTTTGGGATCGCAGCGATCAAGCCAGTGTCTTGTCATCCTGCCGCAGCCGCAGCCGAAATCCAATATAGATTCAAAGGACTCCACTGCATAACCGCTTTGCTGCAAAGCTTGTGTCATAAACCCAAACGACTCGGCCCCCCCGTCAATGAAGTTGGCAAGATCAAATCTACCTGATACCAAGTAAATCAATCGAGGCGGCGGCAAGGGGACTCCGTTCTTGCCGGCCAAAGTTCTGAGCTTTCGATTTCTTGAAACCAGTTCTCTATTTGCAAGATACCCGGCGTATTCCACTGAATTGGTCTTCCATCTGGAGAAAACGAAATAGGCACGGTTCTTCAATGAAGAAAGCCTGTTTAGCATGGCTTGGAGTAATGCACAAAACGCGCGGGTTGTAAACATCAGCCGGCGGCAACCGATCTTTGGGGTGTGGGTGCGGGCATTGCCGTTCTTGTTGCGGCGAAATGTTTCTTTCTGGCAGACTGCGCGGCGCGAAGATTTTCCAACACCAAACAGTTCACGCGAAATGAAATTGAAACTCATCGAAGACGCTGTGGCCGCCGGGCTTGTTTTGCTGGCGATGGCTTGTTCCGATGCTATCCTCGCTGCCCCCGCATCCGCGCACGACCTGACTCTGTGGTATCAGCAACCCGCGAAGAAGGGGATGAACGAGGCGCTGCCGATTGGCAACGGAACGTTCGGCGGATTGATTTACGCTGGAGCGAGCCAGGAGCGCGTGGTGCTCAACGAGATCAGCCTCTGGACCGGCAGCGAGGTGTCGTCGGACGATTATTCGAAGATGGGCGCGTATCAGATGCTCGGCGAGCTTCTCGTGGATTTGGAAACGGTGACGATTCAAAACTATCGCCGTTCGCTCGACCTCGCGGCGGCGGTTCACGCCGTGAGCTACCAGTCCGGCGGCGTCACGTATCGGCGCGAAGCGTTCGCGTCACACGCGGACGGCGTGATGGTCGTGCGGTTCTCGGCTGACAAGCCGGCGTCGTGCAGCGGCGCGGTGCGGCTGCAAGGCGCGCACAACGAGACGACGGCTGCGACAGAAAACTCGCTCCGCTTTTCCGGCGCACTCGACAACTGTTTGAAGTATGAGACGAAACTGCTGGCGCTCCATGAGGGCGGAACAGTTGCGACGGGTGACGGGAAGCTGGAATTCAAGAACTGTGACAGCCTCACGCTGCTGATCGCCGCGGGCACGGACTACGTGGCCGACTGCGGAAGAAAGTATCGTGGCGATGACCCGCACGCGGCGGTTGAAAAGCGGCTCGCCGCGGCGGCGAAGAAAAAATACGAGGCACTGAAGGCGGCGCATATCGCGGATTTTCAATCGCTCTTCAATCGCGTGTCGCTCGACCTCGGCGCGACACCGGCGGAGCGGCTTGCGTTGCCGATGGACCAGCGGAAGGTGCTGCACGCCGGGAAGGGCGGCGACCCGGAGTTGGAGGAGTTGATGTTCCAATACGGCCGTTATCTGCTGATCTCCTGCTCGCGGCCCGGCGGCCTGCCGGCGAACCTGCAAGGGTTGTGGAACGACAGCAACAATCCGCCGTGGCACAGCGATTACCACGCGAACATCAACATCCAGATGAACTACTGGCTCGCCGAGCCGGCGAACCTCGCCGAGTGCCACACGACGTTGTTCGACCTGATCACGAGCCAGCTTGAGCCGTGGCGCAAGGCGACGGCGGCGGAAAAGCGGTTCGCGATCGAGTCCGGCAAATCGCGCGGCTGGGCCGTCCGCACCTCGCACGGCATCCACGGCGACATCGGATGGCAGTGGGACGTGACGGCGAACGCGTGGTATTGCCAGCATTTCTGGTGGCACTACGCCTTCGGCGGCGACAAACGGTGGCTCCAGCGCGTGGCGTATCCCGTCATGAAGGAGACGTGCGAGTTCTGGGAGGACCGGCTGAAGGCGCTGCCCGACGGCCGGCTGGTCGTGCCGAACGGCTGGTCGCCCGAGCACGGCCCGCACGAGGACGGCGTCAGCTACAGTCAGCAAATCGTCTGGGACCTGTTCAACAACTACGTCGCCGCGAGTGAGGCGCTCGGCGTGGACACGGCTTATCGCGCGAGGATCGCCGCGATGCGCGACAAACTGGTCGGCCCCCAGATTGGCAAGTGGGGCCAGTTGCAGGAATGGATGACCGATCGCGACGACCCGAACGATCATCACCGTCACACCTCGCACCTGTTCGCGGTTTATCCTGGCCAGCAGATCAGCATCGCCGGGACGCAGGAGTTCGCCGCCGCCGCGAAGAAATCACTGGTCGCGCGCGGCGAGGATGTGAAGTCGGATGTGCGCGAATGGTCGTTCGCGTGGCGCACGGCGCTCTACGCGCGCCTGCATGACGGCGAGAACGCGCACCGCTTGTTCCAACAGTTGTTCTCGAACCGCAACACCTGCCTGAACCTTTTCGGCCTGCACCCGCCGATGCAGATGGACGGCAACTTCGGCATTACCGCCGGCGTCTGCGAGATGCTGCTCCAATCGCACGAGGGCGAGATCAATCTCCTGCCCGCGCTGCCCAAGGCGTGGCCGAACGGCAGCGTGAAGGGCTTGCGCGCCCGCGGCGGTTACGAGGTCGACATTGCGTGGAAGGATGGAAAGCTCACTTCCGCGACGATCCGCAGCGTTGGCGGCGCGGAGTGCAGGGTGCGTTGCGGAGAGAAAGTGGCGACGCTGCGTTTGCGGCGCGGCAGCACCAAACAACTCGATGCCATTCTCGAATAGTTGACGCGCATGCCTATTTGTTGGACGGGACTAGACTCTAGTGGTTTCATGCTATGACGTGACGTGATATTTAAGGGACGTATGGGACGCTTTTGTTACATCGTGGCTGTAGTAGCAGGAGTTGTTGTGATTGTGTGGTTTGGTTTCGTATGCAAGCAGAATGTTCAAGGGCTTGCTCGAGCGGATTACACCTATAGTTTTACGCACAACATCGCGGACTTCTGCGAAGCCAACGACAAGAGACTGCCAAAAAACTGGGATGAGTTTGTCACGTGGTATAACAAAAGCCATCCGGGAGCGCATTTAAGGAAGGATGAATTGGAAGGGTGGATGGAACTTAAATGGGGGATGGCAGTGCGCGATATGGACTTTGACTCTGCTCATCCGATCGTCAGACTGCTAAGTCACTCTCGTGGTATTGACGAGCACGATTTGAACAGGTGGCTGATGGGCGAGATTAAGAGTATTTCCTACAAAACGATGGAAAAGAAGGGGCCTTCACAATAAAGCATTGTCTTGGCGTGCGGCGTCAGTAGTCTTGGCGGCCAACCATGAACGAGCAACAGTGGAAACAATTGCTGCGCGTTGTCGCAGGCGAACGAACGCAACCGCTGCCGGTGGCGTTCATCATTGACAGTCCGTGGCTGCCCGGCTGGGCGGGTCATTCCATCACCGATTACTACACGTCGGAATCGCTGTGGCTGGAACTGAACTTGAAGGCGATCCGGCAGTTCCCGGACGTCTGGTTTCTGCCGGGATTCTGGTCGGAGTTCGGGATGTGCACGGAGCCGTCAGCGTTCGGCGCAAAGTGCATCTGGCACGACCACGAGCTGCCGTTCGCGGAAAAGACCGTCGAGACGCCGGCGCAAATGGCGGCGTTGAAGAAACCCAACGTGCGCGAGGACGGCCTGCTGCCGTTTATGCTCAAGCGGATGGCGCACACGCGCGCGGCCATCGAGGCGGAGGGACACGCGATCCGATTCGCGGTGGCGCGCGGGCCGCTCAACATCGCGTCGTTCCTGATGGGGGCGACGGAGTTCATGATGGCGCTGAAGGAGTCGCCGCAGGAATCGCACGCGATGCTCAACACGATCACGGAGTTCCTGTGCGACTGGCTGAGGTTGCAAAAGGAAATGTTCCCGACCATCGAGGGCGTCTTCCTGCTCGACGATCTCGTCGGGTTTCTGGGCAAGGACGATTTTACAGAGTTCGCTCTGCCGTATCTGAAGCGCTCGTTCGGCGCGGTGGACGCGAAGGTGCGGTTCTTCCACAACGACGCGCACGGGCTGATTTGCGCACCGTTCCTGGCGGAGATCGGCATCAATATTTTCAACTTCAGCTTCAACCACAGCCTCGCGCAGATGCGGCAACTCTGCGGCGACAGCGTCGCGCTGCTCGGCAATCTTCCGCCCCGCGACGTGATGGCGCTCGGCACGCCCGACGACGTGCGCCGGGGCGTGCGCGCGATGCTGGAGCCGCTCGCGGACCAGCGCGGGCTGATCCTGTCCGTCGGCGGCGGCATGTCACCGAAGACGCCGACCGCGAATATCGAGGCGTTCATCGAGGCGGCGGCTGGCGTGGCGTAAACGGGCGCCAATGGCTGACCTGATTTGGCGGCAGCCGGGCCGTAGCGCCGGCATCCCTGCCGGCGGTTTTTCGTAATGCATCGGGACCATCGCCGGCAGGGATGCCGGCGATACAGGCAAGCGGCAAACCGTGAGAGCTTCGTTGACGGCGATGGCGGCTCCGTGATACGCCAGTGGTGCATCCTGAAGCAGCGAAGGAGAACTTTATGGCAAACACTCAATCAAACGCCGGCACGTTTAAGTCGTATCGGTGGATCGTATGCGGCCTGTTGTTTTTTGCCACGACGGTCAACTACCTCGACCGGCAGGTCATCAGCGTGCTCAAGCCCATTCTGGAAAAGGAGATGGGCTGGAACCAGATCGACTACAGCAACATCGTTGTGGCATTCCAGTTTGCCTACGCAGTCGGGTTGCTGGTGATGGGGCGGGTGATCGACCGCATCGGGGTGCGGCGTGGTTTTGCCATCGCGACGGTCTTGTGGGGTAGCGCCTCGGCGCTTCACGGCTTGGTTTACTTCATGGACCCGAAGTGGGTGCTGGAGTTGAAACACGGTTCGTTCCTCAGTGACGTGGCGATCTTCCTGCTTTACGGAACGTCGCCGCAGACGACGTTCATCTTGCCGATGAGCGTGCTGGCATTCGCGGCGGCGCGGTTCTACCTCGGCGTTTCGGAGGCGGGCAACTTCCCGGCGTGCATCAAGGCGGTGGGCATGTGGTTTCCGAAGAAGGAACGGGCGTTGTCCACAGGCATTTTCAATTCCGGCGCGAACATCGGCGCGATGGTGGCACCGGTGCTGGTGCCGTGGGTCGCCAGCCAATGGAACTGGGGCTGCGCTTTCTATACCACGGCGGCGCTCGACATGATATTCGTCGCGGCGTGGCTGTGGCTCTATCGAAGCCCTGAGGAGCATCCCAAGGTGACGAAGGAGGAACTGGCGTTCATCCGCAGCGATCCGCCCGATCCGCCGCAACAGAAGATTCCGTGGATCGCGTTGCTGGGTCATCGGCAGACGTGGGCATTTGCCATTGGCAAGTTTCTGACCGATCCGATCTGGTGGTTGTATCTGTTCTGGGTGCCGGATTTCCTTTATACGCGGCACGGGCTGAGCATCAAGGCGTTCGGGCTGCCGCTGGTGGTGATCTACTCGATGACCTGTTTCGGCAGTGTGGGCGGCGGCTGGTTGTCATCGAAACTGATCCACAGCGGATGGACGGTGAACGCGAGCCGCAAGACGGCGATGCTGGTGTGCGCGCTGTGCGTGGTGCCGATCATTTTGGCGACGCAGGTGTCGAACTTGTGGGTGGCGGTGCTGTTGATCGGTCTGGCGGCGTCTGCGCACGCGGGCTGGTCGGCGAACATCTTCACGCTCGTGTCCGACACGGTGCCGAAGCAGGCGATCAGCTCGGTGACCGGCATCGGCGGCATGGCGGGCGCGGTGGGCGGCATGTTTATCGCAAAGGTGGTCGGTTACGTCCTCGAACGCACCCATAACAACTACTTCATCCCGTTCGCGATGGCGGCGGCGGCGTATTTGCTGGCGCTGCTGGTCATCCACCTGTTCCTGCCGCATTTGGAGCAGATGAAACTGGAGGCGAAGAGAACCGGGCAAAGCTAGCGTTTGGTGTTCGTCGCTTGCATTTTGAAACAGCCCGCCACCGTTGGATTGACAACGGCGGCGGGTTCTGTTTTGTATGGAGTTACGGAGCGCGGGTGCGCGGCGACTGTTACATGAAACAGATCAACTTTATCATCCTGGCGATCATCGGACTGGCGATCCGACTCTGGCTGGTGCCGCAGTGGGTGGACGCGATGAAGTCCGATGAAAGCCGGCAGTTCGACCAGTATGCGGTGAACCTTGCCGAGCACGGCGTCTTCAGCGATGACGCGACGGCCAATCCACTTCCCAACGCGCGGCGCACTCCGCACTATCCGTTGTTTCTCGCGTCCGTCTATAAGTGGGCCGGATGCGAAAACTGGCGGGCGGTGCAGATCGTGCAGTCGGTGCTGGACCTGATCACGTGCTGGCTGGTGTATCGCACGGCGCGCGAATTGTTCCGCGACCGGCTGGTGGGCTACTGGAGCTACGGGACGGCGCTGATCGCGACGCCGCTGGTGGTGTTCACCGGCCACATTTTGCCGGAAACGCTCGCAGCACTGTGGACAACGCTGGCGGTGTTTTGCGCGCTGAAAGCGTGCCGCGACAATCGCAATGCCTGGTTCGTCGGTTTGGGCATCAGTTGCGCGGCGGCGGCATTGACGAAGCCGATGTTAATCGCGCTGCCGGTGTTCCTGCTGCCGGCGTTTTTTGTGACGCCGGAAGGCAGGCGGTTCTTCACGGCAAAGCGCGCGGCGCTGGCGGTATTGTGCGGCGCGCTGCTTTTCCTGCCGTGGGTGACGCGCAACATCGTGTCGGTTCACCAGTTCAATATTTTGGCGACGTGCCGGGCCAATGTCCAGGATGACGAGGCGCGCGGCTACCACCGCTGGCTCTCCACGTGGACGGATTCACAGGCTCACAATCGGCTGTTGATTGCGGCGGTGGTGGGGCAGGGCGGCGCTTTCAAGCCCGACCAGTTGCCGCCAGTGGAAAAATTCCCCGACTACGCGTTCGATTCAGACAAGGAACGCGACACGGTGAAGGGATTGCTGCGACAGGTGTATGTCCAGATGAAGCTGACGCCGGAGACCGACGCGGAGTTTGGCAAACTGGCGCACGAGAAAATCCGGCATCATCCCGTGCGTTACTATGTTCTGCTGCCGGTGTTTCGCATGGTCATGTTGTGGGTAGAGCCTCTCAGCCAGCAGTGGTTCAAGAAAGAAGCGCCCGCCCGGGCGATGCGTTACGCGCAAATGATCAACCTGGCCATCGTCGCGTTCGGCTTCGGCGGGTTGTGGGTGATCCGGCATCATTGGCGCGACGCGGCGCCGCTGATGTTCGCGATGCTGGCGTGCACGGTGGCCGGCGCGCTGGAGTGCTTCTGCGTGGCGTATGTGGACCCGCGGGTCGTGGTGCCGGTGTATCCGCTGATGTGCATCTTCGCCAGCGCCTGCGCGTTCCACCTTACGCGGGCCAAATCGCCGCTGAAAACCTCGACGGAAATCTACGAGCCGGACTACGACCGGTGGTAAGCGGAGCGGGGGCGGACCGGCGCGGCGGGTTCAAGCCGGCGGAGCGAAGCAGGGCGCGAGTTGCTCCAGACGGGTTTGAATGTTGTATTCCACCTCATACGCGAACGTGTCCAGGATGACCACGCCGTTCACGGCGGCATCCTTGTGTGAGGCGGCCCGTATGCGCTCGGCGAGATGGTTGTTCACGGTGTGAATGTCATGATACAGCGCCTGCAGACGTGCCAGACTCCAGTCAGGCGTTTCGCCTCCGGCTTGGCGCAAATACTGTTGCAGCATATACATCCCAAAAACACGGAAGACGGTCTCATTCGCGTCCGACAGGGGGATGTGGAAGCGGGCCATCGGCCGGAGCTTGCTTAGGGTGGGGCAGGCGGAGAGGGCCAATTGCAGGCCGATCAAGGCCCGCACGGCATTCTGGATGGAGGTGTGCGCTTGATGCGTCACGCCGTTTTGTTCCACGGTCAGATCGCACTTGTCGAAGGAGACGCATCGGTCAAAGGACTTGATCGTCGGGATGATGGCATCCATGGCCGGGCAGATCACGCGCTGGTTGCTCGGCAGCGGGCAGTGCGGGCAACGATGCGCGTCGAGGTCCATCCAGACGGGCATTCCTTCCGAACTGCGCAGTGGTGGAGCGGCGGGCGCCAGTTCATCCACTTGGAATTCGGCGCGGCAACCGTCGGCGAAGGCGAAGCGGTAACAAATCATGATCGTGCGTTGTGTCCAACACTGAGTATTTCTGCCGCCGTCAAGCGACGGCGATGGGCGGACTCATTATGAATAAACTTCGTTGTTTTCACGACGATCCCATTCCGGCAGCCAGCCGCTGCGCCGATGACCGGATGGTATGAATGCACCGGCAACAGCGCAATAACGAATACGCGGGAGACAATCTGTGGATGGCCGGCAGATCATGCCACGGGCGTTGGCGTTTGTTGGCAGACTGCGGATTGCTGGTGAGAACGTCCAATCAAAACCGCCACACCAGGCTCAAACCCGCGCCGCTGTTCAGCACGTCGTAACTGAAGTTTTGGGTGGAGTGGTTGGTGGACCAGCTCATAAACGCCCGCACACTGGCCCAGTCGGTGATGTAGTAAACCATCGTCGCCGAGATGATGTGCGCCTGGTCACTCCGCGAAACCGTCTGGTAGTCTTCATATTGCAGCCGGTAGAAAACCTGGGCGAGAAGCTTGGGCGTGATGGCGCAGTTCAGGCCGGCGAACAACCCGTGAGTGGCCCGCGTGTAGTTGCCGGGGTCGGCGAGGTAGTAATCGAACGTGTAACCGTAAGGCAGCGCGAACCGCTGGCCGAACTTCTCGGCCCGGCTGAAGACCAGAGAACCGTCGCCCTCTTTGTAAAAGACCGCGTCCGTCGAGCGGCTCTCCAACCGTGTGCCGGTGAAGCCGTAGCTGATGTTGAACCAGTCTCGCACGGCGGTGCCCATGGTAATCCCGCCCGCCAGGGAGTCAAAATCCAGATTGCTGTTGCTGTTGTAGCGGAAAAACTGTTGCCGGGCGAAAGCCGAGAGGTTGGCGCCCTTGATCCAGGTCGGATTCCACGCCAGCGTCGAGGAGCCGACGAAGACCAGATCACCAGCGGCGCTGCCGGAGTCTTGCAGCCTAGGGTTGTCGTTGTAAAAATACTGCGCGTCGCCGGAAATGGAGAACTGGGGAATGGCCGCGCGGCGCTTCAGCAGAAACTGGTTGCCGATTTCATCGTCCTCGGCCTGCGGCAGCGTGGCTTGCGGCGCCAGAGGCGCGAGCGGCTGGACTGGCGTGGCTTCGTATTGGCGGCGTTGCGCTTCCTGCGCGGGTGCGGGCGACACAAGCCCGATGAACGCCGCGGCGGCACAAAGGCCCAGCACAGCAGGCGTCAGCCGGCGCACGGGACGCGCAAGCGCCGCGGTGCGGTGTTTACAGGCCGGGATGGTGGTCAACTCCATGAGCGCGCAGACTACAACAAAAGGGTCGCTCTCGACAAGAGACTTTGACAAGAGATGGAACCAGCGCCCGTGTCCGGCGCTGGCGGGGAAAACCCGCTCAACGATTGTCGCCGCGCGGATACATCAGCGGGAAATTTTTCTGGAACGGCTCCTGGTAGCGATAGAGTTCGGGATAACCGTTCGGGCCGTGGGCCGGCGGCGGCGGCTCGCCGCGCAGCGTGGCCAGCAGCGCGCGCAACCGGTCGCGGGTCGCTTCGAGTCCGACGAAGCGCTCGCCGATATACCACGCAGGCCACTTGCCGGTTTCGGCCCGGTGCAGCGCGCCGAAGACGGCCTCGGTGGCGCGCAACGCGTTTTCAGCGCCCGCGATGGCCTGGTCCTTTTCGCCCTTGCCGAAGGAAGTCAGCGCCGCGCCGTAGGCTTCCAGCATTTCCAGCGTGTGCAGGTGGATTTGGATCGGCGTGAGCAGGTGCGCCTGGAAAAAGTCACGGCGCTCCGCCGGCACGCGCGCCGCGAGCGGCTCCGCCGCGGCGGTGAGGTCGGCCAAATAAACGCGCTTGGAGGAGGCGAAGGCTTGGAAGTCGCGCGCCTTGTCGAGCTGGCCCTTGAAAAGGGGCTTGCCCTCGGCCAGCCGCGGAGCGACGGTGCGGTCCAGCGTGCGCTGCATCGTGTACAGGCGGTTCTCGCCGAAG
Organism: uncultured bacterium; assembly: GCA_903870275.1. Classification (GTDB taxonomy): domain Bacteria; phylum Verrucomicrobiota; class Verrucomicrobiia; order CAIQCK01; family CAIQCK01; genus CAIQCK01. The sequence goes on from CAIQCK010000073.1 coordinate 157,881, forward strand.
CGCGTCGCCTGCCGCTGGTAGGGGATGTCAAAGTAGCGCGCATACAACGCGGCGATGTCGGCGGCCAGCGGCGCGCCGAATTGCCGCCGGCTCCAGTCCGTCAGAAACTCCTTCGCGTTTTCATCGTCGCTCTTGCCCAGATGCGGAGTGGCGTTCCAGACGAAGCGCATCGCGCACTCGGTGGAGAGCGGCACGGGCCGCACGTCGCTGGTGTTGACGAGGAAAAAGTTCGTCGCGCCGGCGCGCACGAAGCGGCCGATTTCGCTGTAGATGCGGCCGGGCGGCACCAGCTCGCTGAGCTGATTGGCGCTGCCGCTGAGCATGGCGGTGTGGAAGTAGATGCCCTGGCCGGCCTGGACCGCGCCGTTGTCGCGGATCATGCCGGTGCCGTCGTCGGGCCAGACCTGCACGACGCCCGCGGGCAGCTTGAGGTGGCCCGCGTGCATCATCTCCGCGCCCTCCATCCAGAGGTTCGCAATGATCATCGCATGCGGATCGGCCGCGCGAATCAGTTCAACTTGTTTCGCGATGGCCTTGGTGATGACCGCGCCACGCGCCTCCGGCGTGTTCAGTTCCGGCTCGTCCGTCCAGAACGGGCGGTCATGCTTGCCGCGGTAGCCGACCGTCCAGACGACTTCGCAGCCCTTGAATGCCTCGATGCAACGCCGCCAATAGCCCTCCATGATCTCCGGATGTTTGGTGAACGAGAACGGCACGTTCTGCGGCCAGCGGTAGGTGTTCAGGCCGACCACGAGGATGTGGTGCATGTTCAGCGCCAGCCCGCGGCGCGCGGCGAGTTCCCAGCAACGCTCGTCGGGGTAATTAAACGTGCCCGGCACGATCATGTTGCCGCGCAGGCGCAGGAGCGTTTCGCAGACGCGGTCGAGCGTCTCCAGCGAGAAAACATTTTCGCGCAGCGGGTCGGGCGCGAAGCCGCCGAGCAGGTCCTCGTCGTTGATGAACCAGCCGCGATAGCGGAACGTCGCGGGGCCGAAGTTCTTTTTCAGGCTGGCGGGGATTTCGATCCGCTCGCGCCGCGCCGGTTCCTTGTCGGCCCAGAACCACCACGGGTCCACGCCGAGGATTTCCTCCGAGAGCGCGTAGGCGGCGTAGATCGCGCCGCGCACGTCCGCGCCGGTTGCGGTCAGCGTTGGCCGGCCATCCGCATCGGCCTCCACGCGCAGTGAAAAACTTTCCGGCGCCGCCGCCACGCCCGTCACGCTGAACCGGACCACCGGGCCATTCCATGACTTCGGCGTCTCCGTCAGCACGATGGGGCGATGTCCGAAAACCTTGTACCAATCGCGCTCGACATCGGCCAATGCGCGTTGCAGAGGCTCCGGCTGCTCCTTGGCCATGACCCACGGCGTGTCCGCCGTAATAACCACCGCGCTATCACTCGCCCACGCCGGCAAAACGCCAAGCGCCAGGGCGGCACACAGTCCGCATAGGCTCTGTCTCATCGAGGATTTCCTTTCGTGATTTCCGATTATGCCGCCCATCTCCTTCCGAAGAAATACAAGAAATGCAGTTCGGACAAGAGGGACGCATACGTTTTTTGACAGGTCGAAGCAACGGACTGGAAAGTCCGTTCTGCTTGGTGGCGCGTGCGCAACCGTAGAGCGGACTTCCAAGAGCGTTTCCCCGATCCAATCCAAGACCGGGAGGGCCCGATGGTTGGGACCGTCCGGTGGCTTCACCGAACCGTTGCATATGGGTTCGTTCGGCTTCCAGCGCCGTCAACCATGGTCGTGCCGTTTTCACATAAGTCACAGGTTTGCAGTTCGTTAATACAGATTGCGCCCGTCTTCATTTGGCTTCGTTTCGCAAAAACACGCTTCTCCGCCGAAGCAGGATTGGATCGAAACGTTCGTTTTCCACTGGAAAAACGATGGTAGCTGATGTTGACCGCCACAATCATTTGGGTTCGTTTTCACAGTAGCCAAGTCACTCTGTGACGCGGCATCGTCATCCTTCACAATCGCGTCACGGAATGACGCGGCTACTGTGGCCGGCCCCGCCATCGTGCAATTGCAGTGTTCAACGGATTTCATGAGGTCGGGTGAGTTGGAAGGAGTCGGATTCAGCCGGATGGAGTCGGACCGACCCGAAGCCGAAAGGCAGGGCCGAACCGCCGGGCCGGCCGAAACCCCGATCCGGGTGTGCCAAAAGGAGTCGGATTCGGTCGGACTGGGTCGGATCGAACCGGACAGCCCCGCCCGTCCCATCCCCGCCGTGCGCAGGGCCGTCGCCGCCAACGCAGTCCCTGGCCCCATCCGTGTCATCCGCGCCATCTGCGGATTGTTCCCAAGCCGAATCGGGCCGGATGGAACCGGACGGAAGTGGATGTTTTTCAGTCGGATTCACTTGGACTGGGGTCGGGTCGGGTCCGACAGGGCCGGCTTGCCTCTTCGCTCGACGGTGCGGAGACTCATCGGGTAAGGACTCATGGTTTGGCCGCCCATGATTCTGCCTCTCTTACGTCATTTGCTTCATGCCCGTTCTCTCTGTTTTCCATTGGCCATCTGTGTTCTGTCTTCCGCCGCGCCGGAAAGCGCGCTGGCGCCCGGTGTGTTTCTACGCAGTAGAGAAATTAGCTTATATTCTCTATCAAGTCAAGAGATATTTTCATTTTTATGGGGGGTGCCCCTGCCTTCATGTGTCAACACGGCGACGGGGGAACAGAGCCCTTTTTCCGAAATTCAATACAGAGGAACAAGGGACGCCGGGTATCGCCCAACACCGGGTGACATCGCGGCACACAATCCACAGAACCCCCATCGCATTGAGAATTATTTCATGTCGTTTTTTTAAACGACGCCTTGCCGCTGCCTCGTGCAGCTATGGCTTGGGCTGATACGGATGCAGGGTAATGGTCCCACTGGCCGGTTGGTGGGTTACGTTGTTGGCATAGACTTGCGCGTTGCCGTTCAGCGTAGAGCCGGCGAAATCCACGGTGGGGGAATAGACGTTGATGTAAGGAGCAGTCAGAATGGAGCTCAAAATACTGGCGCTGGAGTATGCGTTGATCGAAATCAAACCGGCTATCAACGTCGAGTTCTGGACGAGGACATTTTGGCCGCTGAGATTGATGGCGCCGCTTGCATTCAGTTGCGCATTGATGACGCAAAGGTTTTGAACGGCGGCAATAGAGATGTTGCCGCCGCCGGCCGGCCCGTTGGCGATGATCTGGACGGTCTCGTTGCCGCTGGTGCGCCCGCTGGCGCCGAGGATGTCGATGTTGCCGCCGGTGGACAGGGCGTTGAACACGGTCGCCGAATCCTGCGCGGAGAGGCGGACATAATGCGTCGCGTCAGCCGCTATCGTGACATTACCGGGCGTTGAACCGCCAGAGGACGATACGACGGAGATGTTGCCAGCCGTCTCGCCATCGGCGCTGATGGCGGTTGATCCACCGGACGAGTCGCCGTTAATTCCTACTGACACGGCCTGAACATTTACCGCGCCGCCCTGAGAGGAGGTTCCGACGTAGGAACTGGCATCCACACGGGCGCCATCCATCTCCAAAGATGTCCCCGCCAGCAAGGAGATTGTTCCACCGTAGGGATATGCGGCGCCGGACGGCGTGCTCGCGTCCAGTGAGGCATCGAAAATCTTCACCGAGCCGCAGCTTGTTTCCACGGAAATCGTGCCGCCGCACGCCGGTCCGCTGGCAACGATCTGGACGCTTTCGTTGCCGCTGCTGCGCATGCCGGAGCCGAGAATGTCAATGTCGCCATTGAAGGTTTGGTTGTCATAGACAACCTGAGAATCCAGCGCAGACAGGCGGAGATATCCGGACGAATTGTTCGCCGCAATCAAGATGTTGCCGGGTGTGGAAACGTCGCCGGGCGACTCGACGATAATCTGGCCCGCCGCCGTCGCTTTGGGACTGGAGGACGTGGGGCCGTCGGCGGTGATAGTCAGCCAATCATTCACATTGAACAAGCTCACAGACATTCCGCCATGGAGAATGATGCTGCCGCCAGCGGCATTGGGATTCGGGCCGGAGGAAATGAAGTTGTCGGGTTTTCCCGGACTGGCGTCGAGATAGGAGTCGTGTATCTGAAGGTCGCTTGCAGCGCGCAAAACGATTTGGCCGGCCGGCAGTCCCAGCGTTTCCAGCACGGGAGTTTCGATATTGGCTCCCTGAACGATGATGTCCCCGACCGCGTTGAGCTGAATGGAGCCGCCGCCGGCGTATCCGGTGGCCATGACCTTCAGGCTGGTCGTGCTCGATTCGTTCACGCCCAACAACTGGATGTCACCGTCAATCGGATCGATGTAGGGGTTAACCTGCGCGCTTATGTAAATATGGCCGCTTGTGTCCGGAACATCCATCGTCACGCTGCCGGGTTGCTTGCTGTTGCCGGTGGATGAGATGCGGATGGAGCCCGCTGTCCCGCCGCTCTCACCCCCGATGCCATCGGCCCGGATGTCCACCTTGCCGTCCATCGTGATCTGCATGTTGCCAGCGCCGAAATTGACCTGGCTGCCATTGGCCACCGGCTCTGGCGTGCCGATGACGACCTGACCGCCCGTGGCTTGTCCCACGGCGTTGATGGTCGTATCCTGGAGGGATACCTGTTGCACGCCTTCCACCACCACCGTGCCGGCCGTGTTTTGTCCCGCGGCGTTGATGGTCGTGTTTTGGAGAGACGCCTGTTGCATCCCTTCCACCACCACCGTGCCGCCCGCAGTCTGTCCCTCGACGGTGATGGTCGTATCCTGGAGGGATATCTGCTGCACGCTATTCAGCACCACTGTGCCACCTTGCATTGCCGGCGTGGATTCGAGGGTGATCACCGAACTGCTGCTAGTGAAGGGATGGCTCGCGTCGATCAATGCGTTGCGGATGTGCACGCCCTCCGCGGACCCGCCGGGACCGGTGCCATCGCCCGTGCTGATGATTTCAACGGTGCCGCCGACATCCGCCGCGCCGACCAGCACTTGCGTGAGTCCCGAGTTGTTAGCGCCTCCTCCCAAAGCCGTTACGCCGGCGCTCTCCAGATGGAGCGTGCCGCCCGTGTTCAAGCTGTTGAGCAAGCCGCTTTCCGGAGCCAAGGTGGAAGGAGTGGGCGACGAACTGCCTGATTCCTTGGGAGAGGCCACTATCAGGTCGGTGGTGGAGAAAAGCTGGAACTTGCCGGGGCCATTATCACTGCCGGACATGTCGAAAGTCGAATTAACTATCTGGATGCCCGCCGCGTGAATACTGACGTGATCTGTCTTCGGCCCGATCTCTCCGCCGCCGCCGGACGTCATGTCCAGCGCCTCGAAACTCCCTTTGGTGCGAAACTCGGCCTCAAACATCCCGTTGTAGGGTTTGGGTTGGGGGCTGAGAGGCCACAACAGTATGTTTTGGGCTACAAAATCAAACACTGCTGTGTTGCCATTGAACGTCCCAGTGATCGTACCCGCGGATCCGGTGATGGTGGGTGGGGTGGCGATGGGTGTGGCGGCGCCGCTGACATCCATCGTGGTGCTGTTGTCCATGATGTAGTAGAGCGGACTCCAAAGCCAGCCGCTGCTGAAGCCGGTGTTGCCGCGGCTCTGGATGTGCACTTGCGCATTGCCGCTGTCGAGCGCGCTTGCGCTGGCGGAGTCAATCACGACGCTGTCGCCGCTGATGAAGATGCCGCTCTCCGGCACTGCGGTCGCGCCGCCGGTGGTCAGCGCCGAATTGTTGATGGAAACCTGCGTGTTGAGGTGGGTGCCGTTGGGATTGACGGCGGTGAGTTTGATCTGGCCGGCATTACCCGATCCGTCACCGTTGGCGGAAAGCGATGTGCTACTGAGATTGATCTGCGGCGCTTGGAGGCTGATAGCGCCGCCGGACTTGGCGCTGTTAAGCGGCGCGCTCGCATCCAGGCTGGCATACGTGAAATTGATTCCACCACCCGCACCGTCGAACGAGCCCAACCACCAATCCGGCTTGTAATAGAGGCCGTAAGCGTTGGCGGTGATTGTGCCGCCGCCGGCGGGTCCTGTTGCCGAAAGGATGATGCTTTTATAGGGAGGGGTCGCCGTGCTGCTACCCCAAAGACCAATGCTGCCGTCATCGCCCGATGAGGAGGAACCATAGTAGCCGTAAGAGGCATACTGGGCGCTGATATTGATGTGGCCGGTGGAGTTGGGCACGTTCAAGGAAATACGACCGGGCAGCGCGTCGTTGCCGCTCGACGAGATCTTGACCTTGCCCGGAACCTGACCGTCCGCATTGATGTCCACGGAGTCTTCGATGACGACCTGCAAATTGCCGCCCCAGCCACTAACAGCAGGGTCGTCCGTATTGGATTTGGCGCCGATGAAGATGGTGCCGCCGTTGCCGCCGTATGACGGGGCGCCGTGGTCGTCCCGGGGGCTGACATCCAGGGTGGTGTCGTGGATATAAACGCCATCGAGAGCAATCGGCGCGCTGGCGCCTAATGATGATTTGTATTTTGCAATGCCGTTATTAAGCAGGGTGGTCACGTCGGTGGGGCCGCCCGTCAACGAACCCTTGCTGATGATTTCAATGGTGCCGCCGTTGTAAACGCCGCTGCCCGTGTTCACGGTCGCAGACAAATGGCTGCGCAGGCGGTCGCTGGGATCGTAGATCGAATCGTAGCCGTACCCGGCAAGGATCGCTTGGCCGCCGGTGCTCTCAATGTGCAGCAAGCCCGTCGGGTTGATGTCATCCGTAGGTCCGCTTCGGACTCTGATCGTGCTGGGATCTATCACCAGGCCACCGGGGCCATAGAGCCACAACGAACTGGGGCTGGCTTCCGTGCCGCCGATTTTGAAATACGAACCAATGAAGCTGATGGTGGAGGCGTTGAAAGTGAGCAGAGAACCGGTTTCCGTGGGACTGCCGGTTGAAGTATCGTCGGGAACGCTCAGGAAAACCAGTTTGCCCTGGGTGTTGAATGAGGCATTCATGACTCCTGAAGCGTCTGGCGTGATTTGCGGGTTGCCTGTCACCGTGACGTTTTGACTGCCGAAATCAAAGACGGTCGTGGCGCCTTGCGCGGTGCCTGGCAGTTTTGAGCCATCCCCGGAGACAATGGCTCCCACGCTCATGTCAATCGTGGAGGAAGAGTCGATAATGAACGGCTCTGGCGGAGTCGTTGGGGCCTGGCTCAGCGACGAGACTTGTTGCTGCGTGCCCTGGGTGTATTGGTTTTGAGTCGTGGCGGCGGTCGCCACGAAGACTTCGGTCTTTTCGCCGAGCATGACGAACGGCGTGGCTTGAAGCTGGCCGGCTTGGAGTTGGCCCAGTTGGTTGTTGTTGGAATTGTCAAACTCCTGGCTGTTGTTCGGCAGGCCGCCCTTCATGAGTTTGCCGGTCTTCAACCCGTTGAGCATGAAATCCACCGGATACTTGGTGACGCCGACGATGAACAACTGGCCGGGCATGACTTTCGCCAGCAACTTGCCGTTCGGATCGAGGACGTTGATGGTTCCGGCCAGACAGATGATCTTTGGCGCGCTGCGGTAGGAAACGATGCCGGCGGTGCCTTCGATGGCGGCGGTGCCGGCGGGCGTGATGATCTTGCCGCCGCCGGCGCCTTTCGGCATGTCGAACAGCAGCAATCCCTTCTTCAGTTGGAACTCGCGCTTGTCGGGATCGAAAGTGAAGGTGGAATTGGAGCCGAGCCGCGTAATGGTGCGGTCTTCGAACTCCAGCTCGGCCTGGGATTTCTGGCCGGTGCGCACCGTGTCGGAGCCTGTGACGACATCCTTGGCTTTGGCGGCGCGTTCATTGCCGGCGCCGGGCTTGAAGCGGACGTCATTGTTGACTTGGGTGACGGTCGCTTGACCCAGCGGTTTGGCTTGAACGGTTCCGCCGATCCAGCCGGCGGCAGCCACCAATCCCACCAGCCCCACCGAACGACACCGGCGGCAGAGCCAGCCGTGTTTGAACAACTTGGTTTTCATCGAAAAACTCCGCTCCATTTACCTGGCAATCCACCTCCGCCAACGACCGTCATTCCACCGTGACGCTCTTGGCCAGATTGCGAGGCTTATCCACGTCGCAACCCCGCAACACGGCGGCATGATACGCAAGCAGTTGCAACGGCACAACAGTTAAAAAGGGATAAAGATAATCCACCGTCGGCGGCACATAGATGACGTCGTCGGCCTTGGTGGCGATGTGCGTGTCGCCCTCGGTGGCGACCGCGATGATCGGACCTTTGCGCGCCTTGATCTCCTCGATGTTGCTGAAGGTCTTTTCGTAAACGGCGTCGCGCGGGCAGATGAACACGCTGGGAACCTCCGGCGAGATGAGCGCGATGGGACCGTGTTTCATCTCGGCCGACGGATAGCCTTCGGCGTGGATGTAGGAAATCTCCTTGAGCTTCAGCGCGCCTTCGAGCGCGATGGGATAATTGAACTGGCGGCCGAGGAACAAGAAATCATTCGCGCGCTGGTATTTCCCGGCGATCCGGCGGATGTGATCGTTTTGTTTCAGCACGTGCTGGATCTTGTCGGGAATCGCTTCCAGTTCGCGGATGATTTCCATGCCCCGCGCCGCGGAAAGATGGCGGAGGCGGCCCATGTGGAGCGCCAGCAGCGTCAGCACGGTGAGTTGGGAAATGTAGCTCTTGGTCGCTGCAACGCCGACTTCCGGGCCGGCGTGCATATAGACGCCGCCATCGGCTTCGCGGGCGATGGTGGAGCCGACGGCGTTGACGATGGCGAGGGTCTTGTGGCCTTTGCGCTGGCTCTCGCGCAGCGCGGCGAGCGTGTCGGCGGTTTCGCCGCTTTGGCTGATGACGAACACCAGCGTGCCTTTGTCCACCGGCGGATTGCGGTAGCGGAACTCGGAGGCGTATTCGACCTCGGCCGGCACGCGGGCGAGTTCCTCGAACAAATACTCGCCGACCAGCCCGGCGTGCCACGCCGTGCCGCACGCGCAGAAGATGACACGGTCCACGTCGCGCAATTGGCTGGCGGTCATATTGAGACCGCCGAAAAGCGAGGTGGATTCCTCGTGGTTGACGCGGCCGCGCAGGGCGTTCTGGACGGCCAGCGGTTGCTCGTAAATCTCCTTGAGCATGAAGTGCGCGAAGTCGCCTTTTTCGGCGGCGTCGGCGGTCCACTCGACGCGGCTGATCTGACGGCTGACCGCGCCGGCGGTGAGGCTGCTGATCTGGAAATTGTCGCGGGTGATGACGGCGACGTCGAAGTCATTGAGATAGACCACGTCGCGGGTGTGGGCGACGATGGCGTTGACGTCGCTGGCCAGGAAGTTTTCGCCTTTGCCGACGCCGAGCACCAGCGGTGAGCCACGCCGCGCGCCGACCAGCAATTGCGGGTGGTCCTGATGAATGACGGCGATGCCATAGGTGCCGATCACTTCGCCGAGCGCGCGGCGGACGGCGTTGACGAGCCGCGCGTCGCCGTCGGCGGGCGTCTCGTCATAATAATGACCGATCAACTGCGCCAGCGCTTCGCTGTCGGTATCGGAGCGGAAGACATGGCCCTGCTTCGTGAGCCGCTGCCGGAGCGCGGCGTAGTTTTCGATCACGCCGTTGTGCACCAGCGCGAGCCGGCCGGATTGGTCGAAGTGCGGATGGGCGTTGGCGTCGCTGGGCGGCCCGTGCGTGGCCCAGCGCGTGTGGCAGATGCCGGTGGCGCCGGGCATCGGCGTGGCCGCCAGCGCAGGCGCAAGCCCTTCGTTGATTTTACCAACGCGCTTGATCGTGCGCAGTTGGCCGCCGTCGAGCGTGCTCATGCCCGCCGAGTCGTAACCGCGGTATTCCAGCCGCCGCAGACCTTCCAGCAACAGAGGTTCGGCGGACCGTTGGCCAATGTATCCGACAATGCCGCACATAAAATTTCAGCGCCGACAGCAGCCAAAGGTTGCTTCCTGACGGAGGAGGCATATACTAAACAACGGATTTCTGCGAGACAAAATCGCCATGCGACCGCAAACACGACTTTACAGCAACAAAAACGTCCTATCCGTCATTATGGGCGGGGGCCAGGGGCAGCGGCTTTATCCACTGACCAAGGAGCGCGCCAAGCCCGCCGTGCCGATTGCCGGCAACTACCGCCTCGTGGACGTGCCGGTGAGCAACTGCATCAACTCAGGCCTCAAGCGCATTTACGTCCTGACGCAGTTCAACTCCGTCTCGTTGCACCGCCACATCCAGCAGAGCTACAAGTTCGACGCGTTCACCGACGGCTTCGTGGACATCCTCGCGGCGCAGCAAACGCCGGAACACGCCGGCTGGTATCAGGGCACCGCCGACGCCGTGCGGCAGAATTTTCGCCACCTCCTCTCCGCGGGCGGTGAGATCATTTTGATTCTCTCCGGCGACCAGCTTTACCGGATGGATTTCCGGCCAATGATTGACCAGCACATCCAGCACGGCGCCGAGATCACCATCGCCACGCTGCCGGTGCCTCGCGCGAGCGTGTCCTCGCTCGGCATCATGCAGGTCAACGCCGACAAACACATCGTCCGGTTCGTTGAAAAGCCGAAAGACGAAAAGGTGCTCGAAGAACTGAAAATCGAAGAACGGCTCGTGTCCGAGATGCACCTCGGCTCCAACACCGACCATTTTCTCGCCTCAATGGGCATCTATGTGTTCAACCGCGACGTGCTCATCAAGGCGCTCGACAACGACAGAACCGATTTCGGCAAGCACATCATTCCCGAAGCCATCAGCGGGCACGCCGTCTTCGCCTACATCTTCAAAGGCTTTTGGGAGGACATCGGAACGGTGCGGAACTTCTTCGACGTGCACATCGCCCTGGCCAAGCCGAAGCCGCCGTTCGACTTCTACGATGCGCACGCGCCGGTTTATACTCACCCGCGCTTCCTGCCGGCCAGCGTCGTCACCGACAGCCGGGTTCATGAGGCGCTTATTGCCCAGGGCAGCGTCATTCACCCGTCCACCATCGAGCAATGCGTGATCGGCGTTCGCTCAAAGATCGGCGAAGGGTCGAAGCTGCACGAGGTCGTCATGATGGGCGCCGATTTTTACCAGGATGAACGCCAGCTTCAGTCCGACACCAGCGAGGGCGTGCCGCACATCGGCATCGGCCCGGGCTGTGTCATCGAGCGGGCCATCCTCGACAAGAACGTCCGCATCGGCGAGGGCGTCCACATCAGTCCCAGCGGAAAAGAGGCCAACGTGGATCATCCGCTTTATTGCATCCGCGACGGCATCGTCTGCATACCCAAGAACTCCGTCATCCCCGCCGGCACGACGATTTGAACGGTGGCCGATGCGACCGTGAGCGCGAAAACTCCTGCCGCGCCCGAACCGATGGCTGGAGACGGCAGTGCTGTCACCAGTGTAGCGTGACTTCCACCGCCTGGCCTTCCAAAACACGCGCGCTCTCGGCAAGAGACAGCCGAACCTCGGTTCTGTCGCGCTTGAGTGACGCGTTGACGGCGCGGTCGCCGACGCGAACATGCACCGCCGGCTCCTTCTCGGTTGATGGAACCTCAAACACCAATTCCGCGAGTTGAAGCCTGCCGTGGCGCAGTTCGATGCGTTCGTGTTGCGCGTTGCCTTCGCGTTTCTGCACGAACAATCCCCAGCCTTCCGGCGCGGTGAAGAACGAGCGGTGGTCCTCCGGCTGCCAGCACGGCTTGAAGCCGAGCACGCCTGCGGGACCGTCGAGGACCAGCCCCTGGCTGGCGATCAGCAACGACCAACTGCTCATGGCCCGCGCGTAAAACTTGCCGCACTCCAGTTCGTTGAACGGGTTGCCGCCGGGGCCGGAGTTGAGGCCGTCGCGCCGCCGGCCGTCGTAACGGCTGCGCGCCATTTTTACAACGCGGCGCGCCTGCTCGATCAATCCCTCGAACACCATCAGCCCGGCGGTGGAATACTCGATGCCGGTCCAGACTTCGTCGGAGTAGAGCATGTACGGCTTGGGCCGGTCGTTGTGCGGCCACGTGCAGATGAGCAGCCCGCCCTCGTCGTCGGGGATGTAGCGGCGCGGGTCTTGTTTGAAGCCGGCGAACTTCTCGCGGAAATTGTAGCGCATGATGGACTCGGTCGTTTTGCGCACGCGCTCGGGCGGATAGAGATAGCCGAGGCCGATCTGGTGCGCCCACCACTGGCCGAGCAACTGGTCGCTGGCGCAGCCGTTGTTGTAATCGCGCGCCGGCGGCGTTTCGGGAATCTGGATGTAGTATTCGCCGTTCCAGAGTTTCGCGTCCTGATTTTTCATGCCGGCCTCGCGCACGGCGCGCCAGCGCGCGGCGGCCTCGGCGTCGTTCATCACGAGCGCCAGCCGTTCGGCGGCGGCGAGCGCGGCGAGATACTGCGAGCCGATGAACGTGTTCGCGCCGGTGACGGCGGTGTCGTAGGTGTTCCATTGCTGGCCCGACGGCACGCCGTCGTGGTCGGCGTCGTATTTCTCGATCATCCAGTCGGTGGCTTTCTTCAGGCCGGGCCAGATGTGTTTCAAAAACTTTTCGTCCGGGCTGAGCTGGTGCTCGCGCAGCGCCGCGACGATCACCGCGCAATGGCCGTCGGCAAACGCGCCGTGCGGGCCGTGTTCGCGGTGCGACGTCTCGCCGTCGGGATGGAGATAGGTGACAAAGTTGGAGATGCGCAGGTTGCGGCCGACTTCCGGGAACAGCCGCGCGTGGGCCTGTGCGTAGTTCCAGACGTGCGTACAATTGAGCGGACAACAACCGTAGCTTCCCTCGAACCCGGCGAAATAGCCCTCCTCCGACCACCAGCACGTCGGCCCGCGGAGAATCACCGACTGCGACGTCATCGCGTCGAGAAACTCTTCGGGCAGATTCGATTGATAGAGCGTCTCGTGGTAGAGCCGCGTGCGCTGCCAGAGCGCGTCGGCGTTGGCGGCGACGTGGCGCGCGACCGCGAGCGCGTCGGGCCAGCGTCGCGCGTAGAGGTTTCCTTCGTGGTGGAATCTCTCGACGTTGGGGAAATGCCACGCCAGCACGAACGTCGCCGTGCGTTCCTCGCCGGGCGCGAGTTTCATCGGCACGCTGAGCGCGGCGTTGAACGTCTCGCCCGCCGGACTCTCGCCGGAATCTTCGCCGGGTTTCAGGCCGGCAACGACTTCCTCGCCCGCCGTCCAGCGCGGCGTGGCGACGGCATTGTCGTCGAGCGCGGCAAGCGCCATCGTCCCGCCAATGCTTGGGACAACGCGTTCGCCGTCCTTGAGCGGTTCCGGCGCGAACAGCGCGGCAGCCCAACTCCACGGCAGGTTGGCGGCGAGCGCCAGCACAACGCGGCCTTTGCCGAGCGGACCGGTGATGAGCAGCGGGTCGCCGTTCGGCGAGGCGACGAGCGCGCGCCAGCCTTTCGCGCCGTCGATGAAGCCTTGCAGTCGCGTGTAACGCGTAACGCACCACGGTTCGGCGACATTCTTCAGCGTCGCCCGGAATTCGGCGTCGAGGTTCGCGGCGGTGGTGGAAGAGAAGGGCAGGGCGATGGCGTCGGCGGCGGCGCGAATCGGCGAATCCAGCGTCAGCACGGCGTCGGGCGAAATGTCGGAGAACACGATCTGGTCCACGTTGATGTGGCCCCAGCCGCCGGAGTGGTGGTCCACGATCTCAATGGCGGCCTCCCTGCCTTTGAACTCGGCAACGTCCCAGCTTGCGGGTTCGAGTTGCTCGCGGTTTTTGCCGCTGGCTGTGCGGACGACCTTGCCGCCGACGCGCAGATTGATGCAGGTCTCATCCTTGTGATTGCCGCCGCCGATGAGAAAACCGATGTAGCGTTTTTCGATGGTGAACGCTTTGGAGGTGAGCGTGCCTTGCGGCTTGTCGTCCGGGCGGTAGGTGTTCACCAGCCGTTTGCCGGCGAAGCCGCTGACCTTTTGCTGGCCGGGACTCGTGCCAGTGGCGGGCACCTTGCCGAACGCCGTGCCGGTGAGTGTCCAGCCATCGTAGTTGTCGCGCTCGAAATCCTCGAACACGGTGAACTGCTGTTTGAGTTCGTCGCGATTTCCGCGCAACGCGGCGACGTTGGAGAAAAACTGCGGCGACACCGCGGCAGCGACGACCACGCCGCCGGCTTTGGCGACGCGCACGATCGTTTCGGCGACGGGCGGCGCGAGCGCCGGCATGTCGGCGAACCACTGGCGCTCCGGCCCCGGGACGATCTCGCCGGTGCGGGCGCGCACTTTCACGGGGCAGGTCGGGATCGGCTCGACCGCCTTATCCATCGCAACGGCGGCCATGCCCGGCTCGCGCACGACGCGGTTGCGGTTGCGGCCGTAACCGGCGAACTTGACGCCCTTGACGCCGGCGCCGCTGTTGCTGCCAATGGCGTTCTGGCAGGTGGCGATCAGGGACAGTTCGACGGGCGTTGAGCCGGTATTGCGCGCGGTGAAACGGAAAATCGCGCACGGGATCGAGGAGTTGGCGGCGTCGGTCGGGATGAGCGGGTTGAAAGCTTCGAGCCGCAAAGCGACGGGCAGCGCCGGATCGCTGAAGTCGAGCCGGGCGATGGGATAGCCGCCTTCGTAGGTCAGCGACGCGACTGGCGTGAGCGGTTCTTCCGGCATGGTTTGCAGCACGCGCAACACCGCCGGTTTGTCGCCGCTCTTGACGCGCACCGCGAAAAAGCTGTCCGGCACGCGCGTCTCGCTCAGGTTGTTGAAAATCTGCCAGATGCCGAGCCGGCCCTGGCCGTCGAGCCAGACGGAGCCGGTGCCGATGCCGCCGATGGGCATAGAGACGGCTTCGAGGTTCGCGCCGCGATAGACGCGCGGCGGCGTCAGTGGATAACGCCATGAGTCGGGCAGCTTCGGCGAGGTGAGCGCCGCCGCCGCGGACGGCGGGCGAAACAGTTCGCTGCCGGCGGCCATGCCGGCGGCGCTGACGGCGACGGTGTGGAGGAAGTCGCGGCGCGTGAATTCGGGGGGCAACGGTGGCCGGCAGCGACCGCCGGAGCAGCAACAATCATTGGACATGGGCATCTCCTTGGGTTGGAAACCGCCTTGCATGAGCGCATCCTGTGCAAATACTTTGCGCAGGTCAAGCGCGGTTGCGGCCCGGGAGAAACTGAGGTTTTCCGGCGCGCTTTGGAGCGCGAAAAGGACCGTCTGCCGGCGCGTGTTGGTCATTGACATCCCGGCGTTTTTGTCATCCTATCCGGGTTGTCCAAATTCACCACACACCCCCATGAAATCACAAAGCACAACGTTCCTCCTCTCCTGGTTGCTCGGCTATCTTGGCGTGGATCGGTTCTATCTCGGCCAGGTTGGCTTGGGCATCCTCAAACTCATCACGGCTGGCGGCTGCGGCATCTGGGCGCTCATTGACATGGTCCTGACCGCCATCGGCGCCCAGACCGACGCGACCGGCGCGGCGTTGCAACGCGACGCAGCCGTCGGGACGCCGGTGAAGTCGCAGACAGTGACGTTCATCTTGTCGGGGCTGCTCGGTGTTTTCGGCGTGGACCGCTTTTATCTTGGTTACACCGGGCTGGGCGTGCTGAAGCTGGTAACGCTTGGCGGTTGCGGCATTTGGGCTACGATTGATTTCGCCATGGTCGGCATGGGGATCATGAAGGACGCCCAGGGCAATTCGCTCAAATTCGGTTGAGGCGGGATGCGGTCGCGCGCGTTGTGGTGGCTGGCGGTTGTCTTGCTGGCGGCGGCGGCACTCCGGATGGGCTTGGCGGACTGGCTGCCCAACACCTGCCCGTTGCGCCGGTTGACGGGGATTCCCTGCGCCACGTGCGGCATGACACGGGCCGCCGCTGCGCTCTGCCACGGCGAACTGGCGCGGGCTTCCGCCTTCAACATCGCGGCGGTTCCGTTGGCGCTGCTTCTGGGGGCGTGGATGGCGCTGGTTGCGTGGGAGGCGATCACGGATCGCGCGATCATCCGGCCGGTGTGGCGGCGCTGTGGGACCGTTGTCACGTGGCTGCTGGTGGTGTTGATGCTGGCGGCATGGATCGCCAACCTCCATCGGCATTTCGGTTGACGAACGGTGTCCGAAGATCGCCTGCCTTCCTCATCCCGGCTTGTCGGGAACACTTCAGCCGCCTGCGACGCGACCACGCGGGTGTTGCCAGCCCCGCTCGAGGACCATGACGAAGGCGCGCCAACCCGCGCCGCGGCAGCGCGGGAAAGCGCCATTGCCAAGACAGGGTGGCCATGCTAGCATTCGAAGAGTAGAATAGGGTAGTCGTAGCGCGAAAGTTTCTATGTTCAACAAGAATGACAACAACCGCAAGCCGTTGCCGCCAGAGGGACGCGACAACCGTTTGAACGTTCGCGGGCTGGTGCTTTTTTTCGGCTTCCTCATTCTGACCGCCGCGTTCTGGGTCTTCCAGGTGCAACACGAACGCCCCGTGACGGAATTGAGCTATCACGATTTCATACAGAAGCTCGAAGCCGGCGAGATTCAGGACGGTGCGGTGGCTTACGGAGCGGAGCCGAAGCTGCAGGACATCAGAGGCACCATGCGCGTCAAGAAGGATGGCAAGGAAACGACGACGCTGTTCCACCTCAAACATCGCGTCACCGATCAACTCAGCGATCTGCTGGCTAGCAAAGGTTTCTCCCAACAAAGCGACAACTCCGTGTTCATCCAGGGGCTGGTTCCCGCCATTCCCATTCTCCTGTTCTTCGTGCTGGTGTGGCTCTTCTTGTGGCGGCAGTTCAAGTCCGCCGGCAAAGGCACGCTGAGCTTTGGCAAGAGCCGCGCCCGGATGCTCTCGCGCGACCGCAACAAGGTCACCTTCAAGGACGTGGCCGGCATCAAGGAAGCCAAGGAGGAAATCTCCGAGATCGTGGATTTCCTCAAAGACCCGAAAAAGTTCCAGCGGCTCGGCGGACGCATCCCGAAAGGCGTGCTGATGACCGGTCCTCCCGGCACCGGCAAGACGCTGCTCGCCAAGGCCATCGCCGGCGAGGCGGACGTGCCGTTCTTCTCGATCAGCGGCAGCGATTTCGTGGAGATGTTCGTCGGCGTTGGCGCGAGCCGCGTGCGCGACATGTTCGAACAGGGCCGCAAACATGCGCCGTGCCTGATTTTCATTGACGAGATTGACGCTGTCGGCCGCTCGCGTTTCTCCGGCATCGGCGGCGGCCACGATGAGCGCGAGCAGACGCTGAATCAGTTGCTCTCCGAGATGGACGGCTTCGACACCAGCGAGGGCGTCATCATCATCGCCGCGACCAACCGGCCCGACGTGCTCGACCCGGCGTTGCGTCGGCCCGGCCGCTTCGACCGCGAGATCGTCGTGGACATGCCGGATATGAACGAACGCGAGCAGATCCTCAAGATCCACGTCCGCAGCGTCAAGCTCGCGAAGGAAGTGGACCTGGCGATCATCGCGCGCGGCACGCCCGGCTACAGCGGCGCCGATCTCGCCAATCTCGTCAACGAGGCCGCGCTCATCGCCGCCCGCGGCAACAAAAAGGCCGTCTGCATGGAGGAGATGGAAGAGGCCCGCGACAAGGTGCGTTGGGGCCGCGAGCGCCGCAGTCGCTTGATGGATGAGAAGGAAAAGAAGTGCACGGCCTACCACGAGGCCGGCCATGCGCTGGTTCAGGTCGTGCTCGACACCGGCGACTATCCGGTCCACAAGGTCACGATCATCCCGCGCGGCCAGTCGCTCGGCTCGACGATGTCTTTGCCGACGAAGGATAAATACACCCAGGGGAAAAAGGAACTGTTGGTCCGCCTCGCCATGGTCATGGGCGGCCGCATTGCCGAAGAAATGATTCTCGGCGACGTCACCAGCGGCGCTTATGGCGACATCCGCTATGCCACCGCCATCGCGCGGAAAATGGTGTGCGAGTGGGGCATGAGCGAAAAGCTGGGCAATGTTCATTATGGCGTGGATGACGAACAGCCGGTCTTCCTCGGCCGCGAACTGGCCCGCCCGCAGAGCGTCAGCGAAGCCACCGCCCGCGTTATTGATGAGGAAGTCCGTCGCTTCACGGATGAGGCTTACGAGCAAGCCAAGGCGATACTCATCGACAACAAGGACAAGCTGATTGCGCTCGGCGAGGCGCTGTTGGAATTTGAAACGCTTGACGGCGAGGAAGTGATGGAGCTCGTGCGCACCGGCAAACTCAGCCGACCGCACGATTCCGGCGATGACAAGAACGTTCCTCCAGTGGTCACCGCGCCCGCCTCGACGGAGAGCAAAGCCGAACCTTCGTCGTTGCCACCGACGCCCGGCATGGGCAGCGCACCGGCCAGCGCGTAACCGAACCGGCGGTCCATTCTCATGATCTGGAGCGGCCGGAATTTCTCCCTGGATTTTTCCGACGGCCGCAGCCGGCTGATGGGCATCCTGAACGTCACGCCGGACAGTTTCAGCGACGGCGGCAGTTTCACGGATCCAAAGGCCGCCGTGGACGGGGCGCTGGCAATGGTGGAGGCTGGCGCGGAACTCATTGATGTGGGCGGCGAGTCTTCGCGTCCCGGTTCCGCGCCTGTGCCGCTCGATGAAGAACTCCGCCGCGTCATCCCAACCGTGGAAGCGCTTCACGCTTTACGCTCCATGCCCCAGGCTCTGCGCTTCCTCATCTCCGTGGACACCACCAAGGCCGAAGTTGCCCGGCGCGCGCTCGAAGCCGGCGCTCACATTGTCAACGACATCAGCGCGGGCCGCTTCGATCCGGCGATGCTGGCGACCGTCGCGGGCGCCGGCGCCGGGCTGGTGTTGATGCACATGCAAGGCACGCCGCAAACCATGCAACTGGATCCGCGCTACGGCGATGTCACCAACGAGGTGGTGGGTTTCCTTCGCGAACGGTTGGCCGCCGCGAAGGCCGCTGGCATCCCGGCGGAGCAGATTGCCGTGGACCCCGGCATCGGTTTTGGCAAAACGGTCGGGCACAACCTCACGCTGCTGCGGCGTCTGGAGGCGGTGGTTTCGCTCGGCCGCCCCGTCCTCGTTGGCGTGTCGCGCAAAAGCTTCATAGCCAAAATGCTCGGCCCGGACGCCGCCCAAGCGGACGCTTTGCGCCAGGGCTCGGTGGCCGCGGCGGTCTGGGCGGTCGCGCGCGGGGCCCACATCGCTCGCGTTCACGACGTGGCCGAGACGGCACCAGCGTTGCGCGTGATTGACGAACTCCGGCGAAAGTCGTAGGAAAGAGCCATGAGCGATCCAACGCCTGCCACGATGAAGTTGTTCGGCACCGACGGCGTTCGCGGCAAGGCGAACATCGAACCGGTGACCGCCGAGACCGCGCTGAAACTGGGCCGCGCCGCCGCGCATGTGTTCCGCAACCGTCACGCCGCGCCCGCCGAGCGCGGCTCGTCGCGGCACAAAATCGTTCTCGGCAAGGACACGCGTCTCTCCGGCTACATGCTGGAGAACGCCATGACCAGCGGCATTCTCTCGATGGGCGTGGACGTGCTGCTCATCGGTCCGTTGCCTACGCCGGGGGTGGCCTACATTGCGCGTTCCTTGCGCGCCGACGCCGCTGTGGTGCTCACCGCGTCGCACAATCCCTACGACGACAATGGCATCAAGTTTTTCGACCGCGACGGCTACAAACTCGACGCCGCCGTCGAACACGAGATCGAAGAGCTGGTCTTTGGCGGCGCAATAGACACGATTCGCCCCACCGCCGGCGCGGTGGGCAAGGCGACACGCATTGACGACGCGCTCGGCCGCTACATCGAGTTCGCCAAGACCAGTTTCCCGCGCGGCATGACGCTGGACGGTTTTCGCATCGTCGTGGACACGGCCAACGGCGCCGGCTACAAAAGCACGCCGTGCATCCTGCGTGAACTGGGCGCGGAATTGTTTGTCTACAACAACGCGCCCAATGGCCTGAATATCAACAAGGAGTGTGGCAGCCAGCATCCCAGCGGCTTGCGCCAGGCCGTCATCGCGCATCGCGCGCACCTCGGCATCGCCCATGACGGCGACGCGGACCGTGTCATTTTCTGCGATGAGAACGCGCGGCTGGTGGACGGCGACGAAATCCTCGCCGTGGCCGGCGTGGACTTGCTCCAGAAGGGCCAGCTTCGCAACAAGACGATCGTGGCGACGCTCATGAGCAACGGCGGCCTCGACGAGGCCATCGGCAAAGCCGGCGGCAAGGTCGTCCGCGTGCAAGTGGGCGACAAGTATGTCATCGACGAAATGCGGCGGCTGGACGCCAGCGTCGGCGGCGAACAAAGCGGCCACCTCATCTTTCGCGACTTCACGACCACCGGCGACGGCATCGTCAGCGCGCTCCAGGTGCTGCGTGTCATGCGCGAAACCGGCAAGACGCTGAGCGAACTTTGCCGCGTCATGCAGCGGTTTCCCCAGGTCATGTTGAACGTCAAGGTGCGCTCCAAGCCGCCGCTGGACTCCATCGGTGGCGTGCAGGACGCGATCCGGGAGGCAAAGGCCGTGCTTCAGGAGGCGGGCAGCGTCATCGTGCGCTACTCCGGCACCGAGCCGCTGTGCCGCGTTACGGTGGAGGGCCGCGACCGCGCCGTCATCGAGCGGCACGCGCAGCGCATTGCCGATGCGGTCCAGAACCAGGTCGGCGCGGCGTAGTCGGGCAACGCCGGACAGGCATCCTGCCTGTCCGGTCATGGAGAAAACCGCCGTTTCCGTCCAACCGCTGTTCCTTCCTGCCAGTGGTTACTCATGCGCTGTGCGTGGCAAGCCCGGCGTGAGACGAGCGCCGGATGCGCCCACGCATCAGGTGCTCGGATCACGACGCCTCCATGTTTTGGCTTCTCCTCCCAGAGAGATGAGCTAGAATGCGCATTCTGCGAGACGCGGCGGACGACTTGTTTTGGCTTCTCCTCCCAGAGAGATGAGCTAGAATCTCGCCAAGGCCGAAGCGCAATGATCGTAAGTTTTGGCTTCTCCTCCCAGAGAGATGAGCTAGAATCGTCTCTGCCGAGCCGCAACCGCGTTCAAAGTTTTGGCTTCTCCTCCCAGAGAGATGAGCTAGAATAGGATTGACGGAAGCGGCTGAGGTGAGCAGTATTAGCGCGGTTTAAGTCATCTCTCTGGGAGGAGAAGCCTTAACTAATTCGGCGGCGTTGAAACCACTGCCTAGCACGTTTCAACGCCGCTATTTTTTTATTCCCAGAAATCAACCTGCTTTGGCAGGTCCGGGTTAACCGACCGTTTGCCTTGGTCGTAGTTTGGTCCGACGACGGTGAAACTCCTTTTCCATTGTTCATCCGTCATGAACATCAGCCGCACGTTTCCCGCCTCTGGGATGTAAGGTTTGATCTTCGCAATGTGCCCCTCCATTTGCTCGAAAGTGACGCAGGGCCGTGCATACACGGAGAACTGGATCATGAGGTATCCGCTATCCAGCAGGTCTTTGCGGAACTGCGTGGCCGCCCGACGTTCCTCCGGCAACATCACTGGCAGATCGAACATGGCAAGAATCCAACCCATACGAAACGGACTTTGCTTTTCGACGCGCATTCGCGTCAGACCTCCTTACGCCGCCAGTTCTGGCACCCAGAAGGGTTTTGCCGACATCTCCGCATAGCTGCGCGCGAGCGAGTTCGCGGAAGCGTCTATCGCATCCATCAGTTTCAGCGAGAACCGAGTGTGCATCACCCGCATTTCCCGCAGTTCCGTTCCCACCTTTTTGCACCACGCCTTCATGCTGATGTCCTGGCCGACCATGAATTCCGCCAGCATCAAGTCCACCGCCGGCCGGAACGGTTCCATCAAATCATAGACCAGCGCATCGGAATGGAAACGGGGGATGTGTTTGACGCCGAGCAACGGCGACAATCCATGAACAATGAGGCTGCGATGGCACAACGCCGCGAGCACCGCGTAACCGTAGTTGAGCATCTGGTTCGGGGCCGATTCTTCCTTGCGATCCCGCTTGGAGGATACCCAGCCGATGGCAGGGAAATACAATTGCCAGTAGCGACGTGCGCAGTTGGCCTCGTCAAAAGTCTCCCGGTCGAGGGCGCGTTGGAGATGCCCCGAGTGAAGATTCTTCCGCGCCAGCACATGCAATTGGTTCCGCGTCTTGCCACGTATGAGTTCCTGCCAAAGCCTCGCGTTGAGCCTTTTCGGTTGGTCTGCTTGATGGAAGAACGCAAGCGGATCCACGACCCGCGCCAACGGCGCGGTGATGCCGCACGGCTTGTAGCTTTCGTTGCAGTGCAGGATGACGCCGTCACTTTCCAAGATCGCGGAAACGAAGTTCGATGACATCGTTACACCCCGCGCCGCGATGATCACCGCCCGCACGTCGGTGTGAGGAATCCGTCCCTCCGAACCATCTTCGCCGCGGCAGACAAGAAACCCTCGGTCCTTGGTCAGCATCGCGCCATGCTTGAGAATGTGAAGGATGTGATAGCTCATACTTGCGTTTTTTCTTTTGTTTCCGTTTCTAGATGAACGCGGCTCAACCCCTTCTCCAGCAGCAAGTCGATTCTAATGCCATCGTAAACATCCCCGCCAGCCATCGGCTTCAAGGTCGCATTTGTTCCATTGGAAATTGAACCGAACAAATAGTAGCCAGACGGCACGGTTTTCTTTCCGCTCAGTGTATCGTTGGGCAGATGAAGCAGCATGTCTGTCTGCCAAAGCCGCTTGTCCAGCAACTCCATGCCTTCTTGTCGCAAAAGTTGCCGTTTCACGTCAGCCAAGCGCAAGAAAGCTTGGACAGGCTGTGTGCCATAGACGAACTGTTCTGCATTCTCGCCATCGGTCGTTCGACGCCGCCACACGAAATAGCCACGATTGCCAGATGTGGCATATATGCCCGAACCGTCTTTGGAAACATCCACAAAGGCGTGTGGGTTGCCGATAACCTTTTGGACCGTTTTTACGATGCTACGGATTTTGTTCGCAGCGCCATCTCGCCGCGCGGACGCCTCGGCTTGTTGCTGATAGAACCGAATAAATTCTTCCGCAGTTTGTGGCTGCGGTGAGAGGAATTGTTTCAATTCTTCGCGCCTGACCTGAACAAATGTGCCGCAGAATTCCTTCCATTGCTTGGGAGAAGGATTTTGTTTCAAGAACTCGCGCAATTGAAAGCGCGTCCAAGCGTCGGAAAGGAACTGGATTTGTTTCTCTGCGTTTTCGTGGTCGTAGCGTTTTACCCTGACAAGCAGAAGGCTCGATAAACCCGCCAGTTCATAACGCCGGTCAGTCGTCTTTGCTGAGTCGGTGCGAAGACAAACCCGCTTGTGCCGATCCAAGCCAGTATCCTTCTGGAATTGTTCCCATGCTTCTTTAGCTCGGTCTTTGCGTGCTTGCCATTCAGCGCGGGCGGATTCCTTCCGTGGACGGTCGCCTGGGTCCGGAGGATTCTCCTGATAGAACGCTTCGATGCGGGGTTGGAGTTCGCGCAGCTTGGCTTGCAATTCGCCATCTGGTTGGAGTGGTGTCTCGGGTTTGTCCTTGCTGCGTTCTGGTCGGCAAACCAGACGGTTGATCTGCATTTCAAAGTGTGCGCGATCGTATTCGGGAACCTCGCTGCTGCCTACTCCAAGCCCAAAAAGCGATACGCGCTTTGTTCGTTTCTCTTCGATCCGATATAAAACTATCTCGCGTTTGTTCGGCTGCCCCTTTTTTGGTTTGATGCCCGCGGGCGCTACATCGCAGGTGCACCAAGCCTGCCATTCCTCAATGGAAGGATTCGTCTTAAGAAAGCTCTCAACGGCCTTTCGCACCGACATCGCGTCGTAGTCCTTGTGCGGCGCGATTTCGGCGATACGGAGCACAGCATAGGCAACTGAATGCTCCTTTTCCTCGGTGACGAAGTTTTCCTGATTCGGCAATTCCAGCAAAGGCACGCGTTCTTGCTCGAATGCTTTGTCGTAGTCGTCAATGGTCGCATGCACTGCGCGCGACGCGCTTTCTACTTTCAGCCAGACGCCCCGGTGAAACGTCGCTTCCAGATGCGGCTTTGGATAATGAAGCGCAAACGGAAGAATCGGTTTGACGCCTCCCTTTTCGTCGCCTTCGATCTCGCGCCGAAAGGCTGCGCGCACCGCGCGAATGTTACGTTCCATCCGCATCTTGGCTAACCCATCACGGCAACTGATAATTCGTTCATTGAGCCGAGCGCGCTCCTCCGCCGATCCCGACTTGGCCACCGTTGCCTCCATTGCGATGATCTGGCTGCGGAGTTTGCCAATCTCTCCCATTAAGTTCGGTGGAAATGTTGGATTGTCGCCTAATAGTTCAAGGCGAAATTCCTCCTCCCGTTTAGGGTCATTTACCCAGCCTTCGAGAAAACTCAAGACCATCGCATCAAGTGCATGATGACGCTTGTCTGCACGGTCTTTGTTGGCCTGAGCGCCGAGTTCATCAAGTTCGCTTCGAAGCGCCCGGGCTTTGTCCCTTTGTTCCTTCCAAGGCAAACCAGACGAGCGCAACTCCGCCAGCGAATCCAACCGCTCGGAAATCTTTCCGTCAAGCTCCCGGTCACGGCCCAAGAGGCTGTTGAGAAAATATTGGCGCCGGACGCGTCCCGTCAGCCCTCCCGAAACGGTAATGACGCGCTTGTTGCCTTCGCGGTCATTGCCATTGACCCAGCCGAAGTGCAACCCGGCAACCGTCTGTGCCAAACGCGCAATCCAAGCCGTCTCGGCCAACGGAGTGTAACGCTCCACTAGCTTTTCGGCGTCCGCGCTTAGCAGTAGCCGAACCTTTTTCCAACCTAATTGGTTCACTCGTGTCCAAACTCGCGACTTGTAGGCGTCCCAATCTTGCTGATTGCGGTCCTCTCGAAACCATTGCCACGGCGTCCGGTCGCCTTTCGCAGCATTGGTCTCATCCGTGGTGAGGACATAGTTTGAGAATGAATCCGGCCCGCCTTTGGCGCGCGGCACAATGTGGTCAATCCGATATTTGTGGAGATCAGTGAAACTCAGTCCGGTCTCGGTGTATGGGCACTGTGGCTTGCCGGCAGGTTTGCCGTACAGGCATTGTCCGCCTTGTGCTTCCCAAAGCAGATACTTCAGGACATCACCATTCGGATTCCCCATCTCCGCAAGCATCTTGCGGGCGCGTTCGCGTCGTTCGCGCTGCTCTTTTTGAGCGCGGGTGATTTCAGCAGCGGCCTCCGTTCCCAGCCAAGATGTTTCGGAGTCGTCCCGCACAAACTCCAACACAATACGCTGTGGGATATCGTAAGCCTTTTCCAGCTTTTGGAGTCGCTTCCAAAAAGCATCGAGTCTGTGGCGGACAATCGGATTGTTCTGTTCGCCAATAAGGGCGCGGATTGCCGACGCTCGTTCTTCCATCGTCGCTTGCGCCTCCTGAGCGCGCCGGTCTAATTGCTGACTGGGAATGTAAAGGTCATCCCATGAGTCCGCCGGTTTTCCGTCTTTTCCCATGCGGAGCAGGAACTGCAGGTCGGAAACAAGCAATCCGCACATTCTATTCTTGGTGTCCGTTTTGGCATCGCCTGTATCCGCAGCGACATTCAACGTCTTCTCGATGATAGGCCCCGAGCGCGGCCCTGTCTTGACCTTCAAAACTGTGCGTGCATTGGCAAGGTCGTCATGGAAAACTCTTGGCGACAATCCGCTTAACAGTAGTTCCTTGAGGATCAGCAACGCGGGGCGCGAAAACCTGCTTCGACCTGCCGGTTTCGGCTTTTCTACTGCCAAGTCATCCGTCTTTTTCTTCTCCGTGCCTTCGGCAGGGGCTTGATTGTTTTTCGCACCATCCTTGTCGTCAGGATCAGTCACCGGCAAAACCTCGAAATGACGGCACCAATCTCGCCACTCCCGCTTTGTGAGATGATATTTTCGCTTTGGATTCAACGCCTCAAATATTTTGCGCAGTTCTTCCGACTTAAGACCGCGCTGGTTGCGCGCCGCATTTCGTTCCTCCACGCTCATATTTTTCAGCTTCATTAAGAGCGTCACTTGTGAGGGCAGGAGACGCTCATGGTCGTGCTCTTTGATTCTTACTGATTCTTCTGGTGCAAGGTTGCCGCAGACAACAAGGCGAGGAATCAAGGCGCAAGACGCACGCAAACGGTTTTCGAACCGCGCGACCTTCTGATTAAGCGCGCCCATTGTGTCATCCGCTCCGCCCGGGTGCAGGCCGGTGGCGCGACGGATGTCTGGATCGTGACTGGCAATATGCCGCACACCATCTATAGGGTTTTCCGGCGCTCCGCCCGGTCCATACACCAATAACTCCGCGAAATTATTAGCCCCGCGCGAGAAGTCGGGCACCCAAACAAGCGATTTTCCCAGGTGTGCGCGGTGAGCGTTGATTCGGGCGATGCGTTCCTTGACGCTTTTCTTCCAATCCTCCATGACTTTGGAAAAGCCTGTCTCCAATCGCTTCTCTTGTTCGGTGGCCTTCCGGGCTAGAGCCAACACTTCCTCGGCGATGATTCGCCCCGGGAAAACCACCTTTTGCGTGCTCTCTTGGCGCTCGGTGGGGTGCAAAGAAATCTCCTTTGGCTTGGCCGGATTCCAAAGCTTCATGTGCCAAGCGTCAAAATAACAGGCGCGTTGGAAATGTGTCCCGATCTTGGCCACATCAGGATGCTTTGAGAAATCAGTCCACCGCTTACCAGCAATCGCATTCTCTGCTTCTTCTTGTGCGTTCTTGGGTTTGTCCTCAGTCGCTTTGCGTTGAACCTTCCAAGGGACATCAGCATAGCCGCGTTTTTGAATCGCAGAGAATAGCGCTTTGTAAAGTTGCCAGTCTTTTAGTGTGTCACCATTCAGCAGCTTGATGCGAAGAAGACAAGAAGTGTAGCACTCTGAATCATCCGCCCCGCCGAATTCTCGTTCCAAGCTGGGGTCGGCTTTGCTTTTCAAAATCCATCGTCCCCCCACCTTCTTGTTTCGCCAACGCACCTTGCCTCGCACATTCTTTTTGACCCGCCGCACTGTGAAGTCCACGTGCTCGACCGTGCGGCTCACGAGTGGCGTCAATCCCGCCGCCATCCAAACCCTGTCAAGCCACTCCTCGCGCCGTGCATGCGCTAGGCGCGTCTGCAACATACGATACCGACTCGCGGGAGTGCCGGACATGGTTGCCGGTCCGCGTCGCCCAAGGTCCGCCGGAATCAGCAGCGATGCTTTGTGGAGAAACTTATTTCCCTGTCTCACGGCTTCGCCGATGGAGGCTTTGCCGAGGTCAAAGGCCCAGACGGTTTCATTCATGGTCGTTCCGCTCCTTTGGGTGGCCGGTAGTGTGACAGACCGGACGCGCCGGTTTCAACCGGAAAACGCAGGAAATCGTGAGGCTTTCGTATAGCAGTTTGCTATACGCGGTGTCCGGGTTGGTTGCGGGTTCCGTGGTTTGTAGGAAGTGCCGCGCCGGTTTTGCAGAAAGCTACCGGGGCTACACCGTCAACAAGCCCGCGCCTTCCACCGGCACGCAAACCGTGATGGCGGGCTGGAGGCCGGCGGGTTCGTAGTAGTGCCGCGCCAGTTGATGCTCCACGTCCGCCACCGCTTCCTTTTGCGCCAGCACCATGATGCAACCGCCAAGTCCTGCGCCGGCCAGTTGAGCGCCGCAAACGCCTTCAACCCGGTTGACCAGATCCACCATCCGGTCAATCTCCGGCGTGCTGCAGGCGTAGCCGCCGGGTCGCGTCCAAAGTTGGGCAAGACCGACGCGCGTGGGCTCCTCGCTGCGAAGGTCCTCCATGAGTGAATTCAGCATCGCGTCTGTCACGCGCCAATCCCGCGGATGCATGCGGCCGTCCGCGCCAAGTTCACTGACGCGGTCGCCGTTGTGGCTGATCCGCATGAACTGCCCGATTCGGGCGATGTCATGGTTTTGCAACAGGTTTGCGAACAACCGGCTGCGCTCGCATTCGGCGATGCCAAACATCGCCACGCTGCGGGGCCAGTAGCCGTCAGGCTCCTGATGCGAAGCAAAGATTTTCTCCAGTTGCGGGCTATGATGCGGCGCCAGCAGTTCGCACAACTGTTGGCGCGTCAGCGGTTCCGGCAGCGTGCTCAGCATCGAGTAAACCTCGCCCACCTTCACGCCGAGCCGCGTCGGGTTCACGTCGCGCAGGTGTTCGAGCAGGTGCGTGTATTGGGGAAAACGATCCTTCAAAAGCAGGAAACCGAGTTCATAAGTGGCCACCTTCTCGTTGAAACGGTTGCGCGCCCCCTCGCTCTTGGCGGCGCGGACATGACTGTTGGCGATCAACAGCGTCAATTCGCGCGGAAAGTCGGAATTACCCTCAAGGCGGAACGGGAAGAAGCCGACATGGGCGACCTTGCCGCGATGGCTGAACCGAATGGCGGCGTGATCGGCCGAGCCGCCGCGGCTGCCGACGAACCACTCGCCTTCGCCGCACAGATCGACAAACTGTTGCGGCGTCAGGTTGAACCGGTTGAGCGCCGCCGCCGCCGCCGCCGTCGCGACCACCACGGCCGAACTGCTGGAAAGGCCCGCGGCCATCGGGATGTTGCCGCTGACGGCGCAATCCATGCCGAGCACCTGGGCGTGGCGGTTGGATTCCTGAAGGCGAAGGACCGCGGCCTTGACGTAGTTGGACCAGTCGCCAGCGCTGTTGAGAACGATCTGCTGGACCTGCTGCGAGTTGATGTAATGCAGCCAGCTTTCCCACGTCAGCCCGCAGAGAAGCTCCGCGATGCGAAATTCCTTGTCAGTGTGCCGATGGCCGTCCGTGTTGGCGAGGCGGACGGTGTCGTCCTGCCGCGCGGCGGCGACGAAGATCACTTCGCGGTTGATGGCCATGACGTTGACGTGGCCGCCACGGTGATCCACGTGACGGCCCATCAGGTTTACCCGGCCCGGCGCGCGCGCGACGACCACTTTGCGGTCCTCGCCGTAGCGCGCGGCGAAAAGCCTTAGCGTGGACAGAATGGCCGAACGCCGCTCGGAAAGACTGGCACTGTCGTCGCCATAAAGCGTCGCCAGATACGAGCGAAGCCTCGGAGGAAACTTCTCAAACAGTTCGATCCACGCCAAAACCGGTTTCAGGACTTTGCGGCTCAGGGGGGCCGCTTCCACCACCGGCTTGTCGGCTTGCGCCGCGAGCCGCCGCCGCAGCACGCTCTCCACTTGCACCAGTTCATCCGGCGAGTTGTAGCTCAGCACGGCGTCGCGGTCCTCGAGAACCACCATCCGCACGCGGTAAAGCGTCCCGCCGTCCGGCCCGCGCATCGTCGCCATGTCGTTGATGGCGTCGGTAAGATAAAACTCGCCCTGGGCGTTGTTGGATTTGAGCCGCGCCAGCGCCTCATACATCGGCTGCGCGCGGAAAAGATAGAGCGAAACGTTGACTGTGGGCGACGCGTCCTCGATTTGCGCCGCCGTGAGCGTCCGCTCGGCCAGCGTCACCGTCCGTCCGGCGGCCTCGATCTGTCGCTTCAATTCCACGGCGGCGACCGGGCCTTTGGGCTCCAGCAGCCTGGCGACCGGACCGAGAAGGCGCTTGAGTTTGGTGGGATTCGACACGACCGAGGAGGCGATTTGCCGCAGTGGCTCCGGCTTGACCGTTCGTTTGCCGCGGATCGCGCTCGCGAGCCGGTCCATGAGTTGGGCGCGCTGGATGTCGGTCAACTCGACGTTGCCGAGAATGGCGCCGTCGGGCGCCTGCACGATGCGGCCCTCGGTGTCGCCGGGCATCTTCCGCACCGTCATGAAAGCCAGGTCGGTTTGGGCGCGCCCAAACGTGTCCAGCAGTTCCGTTATCACGCGCGGCTCGATGATCTTGTCGCCCATCGTGACAAACACCGGCCCGCGGTGACCCATGCGTTGGAGCGCCTCGGCCGCCAGCCGCGCGGCGTGGCCCGTGCCGAGCGGTTCGGCCTGGTAGACAAACATCGCTCCGGGATGCCGCGAGGCGACGGTGGTCATGACCTGCGCGGCCATCGCCCCGACCACCACCACGAAACGCGTGATGCCGGCGGATTCAATGGCGCGCATGTTGCGGAGGATGGCCGGCTCGCCCGCGACATCAAAGCAGACCTTGTGCGTGTTGTGGGACCGCATCCGCGTGCCCTGGCCGGCGGCCAGCACAACACAGACTACTCGGCGCAGTTCATCGTTGCTCATCGCGATTGGCGCTCTTTGTGGGGTTCGAATACAGTCGCAAGCCTAGGTTCCACCGCGTGCCAACTCAAGGTGAAAGCAGCAAGCGTGCCCCACTCTTCACGATTGCTTTTGGTGCGGCGGCGCGTTACGAAATCGTGTCATGAAGAAAATCCAATTGTTCCTGGGTGCGGCGCTGGTTGGGATGTGCGCCGCGGCAACCACCATGCAGGCGGCGGAAGCCGGCCAGCGCGTTTGTTTGTTCGACGGCAAGACGCTCAATGGCTGGACGCTGATCACTTGCGAGGCAACGGTGGAGGACGGCAAGTTGTTCATCAAGGCCGGCAATGGTTTGGTCCAGACCGAGCGCAAATACCGCGACTTTGTTTTTGAGTGCGACTGGAAAGCGCTCAAGCCGGAGAAATGGGACAGCGGCATCTATTTCCGTTATGACCCGATCCCGCCCAAGCGCCCCTGGCCGGTGCGCTATCAGGCCAACATGAGGCAGGGCGACGAGGGCAATGTGGCGGGCTTGAAAGGCGCCAAGAGTGAAGGGCTGTGCAAGGATCACGAGTGGAACCATTTCAAATTGACCGTGCGCGGTGCGCATGCGGAGCTTGAGATCAACGGCAAGCCGGCGTGGAGCGCGGAGGGTGTCGAGGGGCCGGCGGAAAGCTACATCGCCCTGCAGGCCGAGGTGCCCGGCGGCGGCCAGCACTATTTCCGCAACATCTTCATCACCGAGTTGAAGTAGGGGACTCCTTCCCCACTTGGACGTTGCACAAGCAAAGTTGGATAATGGCGTGGGGCCACGTCTGACGATTGGTCGAGCCGGGCTGGATTGGGGAGATGCGTGTGCGCGTCATGCCCTGCTGGTCCGGAACGGTCAGGAGTGTGTCCAAGTTCAGCGTGTGTTTCGTTTTGTTATGGAGAATCAGCGTCGTTGAAACGCTCCCGTCTTTCGCGGTTTCCTCCTTGAGTTCCAGAAAGACATCGGCTTTTCCCTCGTCCGGCTGATAGTGGATGGCGAATACGCCCTTGTAGTCAATTTCGAGGACAATGCCGAATTTCTCACCCACGAATAAATAGACGTTATCTTCAATGACGAACTGCGTCTTGGGGATTTTCTGTTCGTAGTAACGGTCTTTGTCCAGCCGCAACTTGAGTGTGAACGGTTCGCGAAAGACGGTTGCGTCGGCGGTTGTGGGTTTCTTGTCATCCGCCGCGAGAGTGAAGCCGAAAGCCGCAAGCAGAAGGATACAGGATGGGATTTTCATGGCGCTGGTTGCTGTTCGCGGGCTGAAAAATGTGCCGCTCGCGCACGGATGTCAAGCAGACAGCGGGCGGCGCCAAGGGGCAGGCAACCAGCTCGCAGTTGCAACCACGCACACATGAAGCTACTGTTGCGCGCGCTTTTTAAGGATATGAAACCGCACAACTTTTTCAACTCGCTCCAAACTTTCGACGCCGGCTCTGGCCGGAAAGCGTGGTTTTACTCGCTGCCCGCTCTGGAAGCGGCAGGCGTCGGACCGGTCTCGAAGCTGCCCGTCAGCATCCGCATCGTGCTCGAATCCGTCCTGCGCAACGTGGACGGCAGGAAAGTCGCCGAGCGCGACGTGCGCGCCCTTGCCAACTGGAATGCCAGGGCGCCGGCGCCGGAGGAGATTCCGTTCATCGTCGCGCGCATTGTGTTGCAGGACTTCACGGGCGTGCCGCTGCTGGTGGACCTGGCCGCCATGCGCTCGGCGGTCGCCCGGCTCGGCAGGAACCCGAAACTCATCGAGCCGCTCGTGCCGGTGGACTTGGTTGTGGACCACTCGGTGCAGACGGATTTCGCGCGCACGCCGCAGGCGTTGCGGCTGAACATGGAGATGGAGTTCAAGCGCAACCGCGAGCGCTACCAGTTCCTGAAATGGGGCCAGCAGGCGTTCGACACGTTCAAGGTCGTCCCGCCCGGCATCGGCATCATCCACCAGGTCAACCTCGAATACCTCGCGAAGGGCGTGCTCTCGCGGCAATCTGGAATCTCAGATCCCCAATCTCAAGTCCCAAATCTCAAATCTGAAATTTTCTATCCCGACACGCTGGTCGGCACCGATTCACACACGACGATGATCAACGGGTTCGGCATCGTCGGCTGGGGCGTCGGCGGCATCGAGGCGGAGGCGGGCATGCTCGGCCAGCCGGTTTATTTTCTCACGCCTGAAGTCGTTGGCGTTCACATGACGGGCGCGCTCCGCGAAGGCGTGACGGCGACGGACGCCGCGCTGCACGTCACGCAGATGCTCCGCAAGGCGAAGGTCGTCGGCAAGTTCGTCGAGTATTACGGCCCCGGCGCGGCCAGCCTGCCGCTGGCCGACCGCGCCACCATTGCGAACATGGCCCCCGAATACGGCGCAACGATGGGTTTCTTCCCGGTGGACGATGAGACGATTGCCTACATGCGCCAGACTGGCCGCAGCGAGGAGCAGTGCGCGGTGTTTGAGAATTATTTCCGCGCGCAAAAGATGTTCGGCATTCCGCGCAAGGGCGACGTCATCTACAGCGTGGACCTCGACCTCGATCTCGCCGACGTGCAACCCAGCGTTGCCGGCCCGAAACGTCCGCAGGACCGCATCGAGCTGTCCGCGTTGAAAGACGCATTCGTCAACCTCCTGCAAAAACCGGTCGCGGCATCCGGCTACGGCAAATCGCCGCAGGATTTGGGAAAGCGCGTGCCAGTCAGGAGCAGCGACGCGGCTTTCCATGCCGACGCGAGCTATGGCCATCGCAAGCCGTCGGTTTCGGCGAGCGAATCCGAAATGCGCGACGACCATCCCGCACCCGACGCCGCGGCGGAATTGCCGCCGTCGGCGTTCCTGCGCTTCGACGCCGAGATCGGCCACGGCAGCGTGCTCATCGCCGCCATCACCAGTTGCACCAACACCAGCAACCCCAGCGTCATGCTCGCCGCCGGGCTGCTCGCGAAAAAAGCCGTCGAGCGGGGTCTCGTTGTCAATCCCGTCGTCAAGACTTCGCTCGCGCCCGGCTCGCGCGTCGTCACCGATTACCTTGCCAAGACCGGGTTGCAGCCGTATCTGGACAAGCTGGGTTTCAACCTCGTCGGCTACGGCTGCGGCACGTGCATCGGCAACTCCGGCCCGCTCGCGCCCGCCATCGAGGAGGTCGTTACGAAGAACGATCTCGTCGCGGCCAGCGTGCTTTCCGGTAATCGCAACTTCGAGGCGCGCATCCACCAGAATATCAAGGCCAACTTCCTCATGTCACCGCCGCTGGTCGTGGCGTTCGCCCTCGCCGGCCGCGTGGACATTGACATGACGCGCGAGCCGGTCGGCAAGGGCCGCGACGGTTGCGACGTGTTCCTCAAGGACATCTGGCCGACGCTGGCGGAAATCCGCGACGCGATGCAGTCCGCGCTGCGACCGGAAGTGTTCCGCAAATTGTACACCAACTTCGCCGACCAGAATCCGCTCTGGAACGAGGTGCCGTCATCCACCGGCCAGGTCTATGCGTGGGACGCGAAGAGCACCTACATCCAGGAGCCGCCGTTCTTCGTCAACTTCTCGATGCGGCCCGGCGCCATCGCTGAAATCCGCGGCGCGCGTGCGCTCGGCATCTTCGGCGACTCGGTGACCACCGACCACATTTCGCCCGCCGGCTCGATCAAGAAAACGTCGCCCGCCGGCGAGTTCCTGATGGCCAATGGCGTCGCGCCGGAGGACTTCAACAGCTACGGCTCGCGTCGCGGCAACGACCGCGTCATGACACGCGGCACGTTCGCCAACGTCCGCATCAAGAACCTGATGGTTGCCGGCGTCGAGGGCGGTGTCACCAAACACCAGCCCGACGGCAGCGTGATGGCGATTTATGACGCGGCGATGAAATACCAGAAGGAAGGCGTGTCGCTCGTGGTCCTCGCCGGGGCGGAATACGGCACCGGCAGCTCGCGCGACTGGGCCGCCAAGGGTACCAGCCTTCTCGGCGTGCGCGCCGTTGTCGCCACCAGCTTCGAGCGCATCCATCGCAGCAACCTCGTCGGCATGGGCGTGCTGCCGTGCCAGTTCAAGGAGGGCGTCAATGCGCAGACGCTCAAGCTCGACGGCACCGAGACGTTCACCATCCTTGGCCTGGGCGAGAACCTCAAGCCGCGCCAGGACCTGACGCTGGAGATCACACGCGCCAACGGCCAGACCGAGCGTGTGGCGGTGAAGCTGCGGATAGACACGCCCATCGAGGTGGATTACTACCGCCACGGCGGCATCCTGCCCTTCGTGCTGCGCCAGTTGGTGGCGCAAGCTTGAAACAATCGTAGGTCTTGATGAACTGAGGATGTATATTTAACGCAGAGGCGCAGAGAGCACAGAGACATTGCGCGCCTCAGCGTTCTCTGCGACTCTGCGGTGAACTTCGTCACCTCCAGGACACGACGAGCATCTTTTTTTAAACTGTGAAAACACACACACCACATCATCAGTTGCCGGAGCTCGTGGCTGGCGTCATCGCGGCGGCGAGCCGCGCCAAGTCGGCGGACGCCGTGCTTCGCGAGACGTTGCGGACGGCAGGCGGGCTGACGGCGGCGGAGTCGCGCGAGGTCAGTCACACGGTATTTGCCTATTATCGCTGGCTGGGCTGGCTGGACCGGACGCTGCCGGTCGGCAGGCAGGTGGAGCAGGCGATGGAACTGGCGCGGCGTTTCAACGACGCGCCGGAGGGATTCTCCGAGGACGAACTGCTGGCGCGCGCGGTGCCGGCGTGGGCGCGGGAGGAGATCAAGGTCACGCCGGAGTGGGCCGCTGCCATCCAAAGCGAGCCGGTGCTCTGGCTGCGGGCGAAACGAGGGCAGGGGGAGAAGCTGGCGAGGAAACTCGGCGACGGCGCGGTTCATGCGCTCACCGCGGCGGCGGAAATGGGACAGTTTACACTGCCGGATGCGGTGTTTTACGAGGGTGGAAAGGATTTGTTTCGGACGGCGGAGTTTCAGGCGGGGGAATTTGAAATCCAGGACATCGCTTCGCAGGCGGTCGGGCTGCTCTGCGATCCGCAACCGGGCCAGACGTGGTGGGACGCGTGCGCGGGCGAGGGCGGCAAGACGTTGCATCTTTCCGACCTGCTGCAGAACAAGGGCCTCATCTGGGCCAGCGACCGCGCCGAGTGGCGGCTGAAACGGCTCAAGCTGCGCGCGGCGCGGGCGAAGTGTTTCAACCAGCGCGTGGCGTTGTGGGATGGCGGCGAGCGGCTGCCGATGCGGACGAAGTTCGACGGCGTGCTGCTGGACGCGCCGTGCAGCGGCACGGGCACGTGGCAGCGGAATCCCCATGCGCGTTGGACGACGACAGTGGAGGATGTGCGCGAGCTGGCGGAGGTGCAGAAGCGGTTGTTGGCGGCCATCGCGCCCGCCGTGAAGCCGGGCGGCCGGCTTTTTTATTCCGTTTGCACGTTGGCGCGGTCGGAGACGAGCGCGGTGGCGGAGGAGTTTTCCAAGTCCCACCCGGAGTTCACGCCGCTGCCGATGGCCAATTCCTTCCAGCCGTCGCCGTCGCGGTCGGCGCAACTCTGTTTGTGGCCGCAGGACACAGGCGGCAACGGGATGTTCGTGGCGGCGTGGTGGCGCTTGTAGAACGGGCGTCCAGGCCCGTTACTGGACGGATGAGAACATCCGTTCCACCTCAGCGGACGAGCAAGGCATCCACGCGCTTGTCGAACTTCTGCTGAAGCGCGGTCTGGACTTCCCTGTCCTTCTTCGCCTCGAAGATGGCATCAACGGAATCGAACTCGCCGGCCGGTTTCAGCAGGCGTTTGACTTCCTCCGCGTAGATCGCGCGCAGCATCTGGTCCACGGTTTGTTTCTTGGCGTCCGCAGCGGCTTGGAGCTTGGGGCGCTCGCGGAGGCTGACGTTGACATTGGCCGTCAGGCGCTTCCGGTCTTTCGCGTTGAAGGTTACGTGCAGATTCGCGCCTCCGGGAATATCGAGCCACGCTTGCCGCGCCTTGGCGAGTTGCGCGTTGTCGAGCCCGAAGACGCGCAGGATGGTGACCGCCATCAACTGATCGCCATCGGGATTCATGTGGACGCCATCGCTGGTGAGCAATCGGCCGGGCTTGCCGGCAGTGGTACCGGCGGCCTTGATCTGCTTCTGGAACACGGCGTTGAGGTCGGCGAGCAGGCATTTCTTTTCCTTTGCCAGCGCGCGCAGGAAATCATTGAAGACGGCGAGCTTCTTGTTGTTGTCGTTGTCGAGTTCCTCGCCAATGACGGTGGCGGTGAGGAGCATCACCTTGACGCCGGCGGCTTGCGCCCGGTCCACAATGGCGGTGATGTTGGCTTTGTAAGTGCCCTTGGCGGGTTCGCCCGGTCGCAACTCGTATTTGCCGGCGGCGGCCTGGGCGTCGTCGAGCGGCACGCCTTTGTCGCCGTGCCAGACATCGTTGACGCCGCAACTCAGCGTCATCCAGTCGGGCTTTTTGCTCAGCACGTCACGCTCGAGACGTTCGAGCATCTGGTTGGACTTGTGTCCGCCGATGCCAGCGCCAATGCCGACGGCCCTGATGCCGTTGGCTTCCAATCCGGCGATGACGAGCTTGCAGTAACCGCCGGGATTGCCCCATCCGGCGGCAGTGATGGAATCGCCCAGAAAGGCAAGTTTCTGTCCGCTCTGGATGGCGATGTCCGCGGCCGGCGCCGCAGTCACGGTGATAAACGCCAGCGCGGCGAAGAGGGCGACAATGGGAGCAGCGTGGTGGTTCTTCTTCATGGACTCTTTCTGGTTCGGGTTACAGTTTCAGCAGGGCGGCTTCGATGCGGGCGGCGACTTGTTGCGCCAAAGCCTTGTAGCCTTCGGGGGTAAAGTGGACGTTCTTAGGAAGCTGGATCTCCGCGAGACGCGAGGCGGCGAGGGCGTGCAGGTCGTTGATGGCGACACCGTTTTCCTTCATCACCTGTTCCGCAACACGGTTGAATTCGATCTCGGAATCTTTCACGCGGCCGTCGCAGCCTTCCGGCACCGGCGTGGTGGAACACCAGATCAACTTCGCGCCGGTCGCCTTCATTCGCGCGACCAGTTCGCGGAGATTCTTCTCGTAAACCGGCAGCGGCGCGACCTGTTTGCCCTGGTCGGGCGTCACGTATTTGCCTTTTTCATCCAGATACTTGAGGTCATGCAGGCCCCAATTGAAGTGGATCACGTCCCATTTGCCGTCGCCCAGCCAGAGTTGAAGCTTTTTCAATCCGTAGCTGGTGGAACTGCCATTTTCCGGGACGCGGTGGACGTTGGCCTTGCCTTGGAGCAGTTCGCGCACAAGGAGCGTGTAACCCATCGAGATGGAGTCGCCGATCAACAGCACGCGCGGCAGCTTCGGGTCGTCGGTGACGGGCGCGAGCGACGGGTCGGGTTTCCTCGGCTTCGCGGGCGCGGCGGGTTTTGGCGCGTCGGCGGCAGACGCGATGGCGAGGCCAAGAATCAAGGCCGTGATGACGATGGATTGTTTCATGAGATTCCTTCCGATTGCGGCGGAGAGAATGGCTGCGCGGCGGGCCAGGCGCAAGCGTTTCGTTCGGGCGGCTTGGCGCTGGCGCTGACGCCGCCGGGCCGCTACACTCGGCCCGCTGACAAGCGCCATGCTGGAAAAGATCCGCCAAACGATTTTGGAGCGACGGCTGCTCGCGCCCCGCGAGCGCGTGCTGGTCGGCGTGTCGGGCGGGCCGGATTCGCTGGCGCTGCTGGACGCGCTGGCGGCGCTCGCGCCGGAGTTCGGCTGGCGGCTGCACGTCGCCCATTTCAATCACCGGCTCCGCGGCGCGGACAGCGACGGCGACGAGGCGTTCGTGCACGAGACGGCCGGCGGATATGGCCTGCCGTTTTCCGCGGGCGGCGGCGACGTGCGCGCCTTCGCGGCGGAGGCGAAACTGTCCATCGAGGACGCCGCGCGGCGGTCGCGGCACGGTTTTTTTCAGGACACGGCCCGCGCGCTCGGCCTGGAAAAACTGGCGCTCGGCCACAACGCCGACGACCAAGTCGAGACGCTGCTGCAACGGTTGTTGCGCGGCGCGGGCACGCGCGGGTTGGCGGCGATTCATGCGTCGAACCGGCTCGGCGATGTGATCGTGGTGCGTCCGTTGCTCGACGTGTGGAAGACGGAAATCCTCGGCTACATCCGCCAGCGAGGCTTGAAATTTCGCGAGGACTCGAGCAACCGGGACTTGCAATTTCAACGCAACAAAATCCGCCACGAATTGATTCCCGCGCTGGAACGCGACTACAATCCGGCGCTGAAGCCACTGCTGCATCAAACCGCCGAAATGCTTGCCGCCGAAGACGAATGGATGGAGGCGGAAGCCGCGCGCGTGTTCGGGGGCGGAAAGAAGAAGGCGGGACGCGTGACGTTGCAAACCGGGCGATTACTGCGCGAGCACCTTGCCGTCCAGCGGCGGGCTATCTACCGTTGGCTGCTCGACAACGACGTGGGCGCCGCCGTGGATTTCGAGACGGTGGAAACATTGCGGCGGATGGCGGCGAGCGGCCAGCCGGCGCAACTCACGTTGACGGAGGAAGCGCGCGTTTTGTGGACCGAAGACCGGCTGGAAATGGAAAAGTCGGAGGGCGGAAGGCGGAAGGTGGGAAAGGGAGGACTGAAAGCGGAGAGCGAAGGCGCGACGACGTGGCGGCTGAAAGTGCCGGGCGTGACGGAGATTCCGGCGCTGGGCATTGTCGTGGAGGTGGAGTTGGCAATGGGCAGCCGCGTTCCAAAGCCCCGCGCGGTGGCAAATCCAAAATCCAAAATCCAAAATCCAAAATCGTTGGAGGAATGGTTGGACGCCGACGCCATTGGCGGGACGCTCGCCGTGCGAATGTGGCGTCCGGGCGACCGATACCAGCCCATCGGGATGACGACGGCGAAGAAGTTGCAGAACATTTTTGTGGACGAGAAGACTCCGGTGCAACTGCGCCATCGCACCCCTCTCTTTTTGGCGATCAATAGCGAAATTTGCTGGGTCGCCGGCTACCGCATCGGCGAAAAATTCAAAATCACGGCGGCCACGGCGCGCGCCGTGCGGATTTGCATCCGGCCGCAGAAGGACAAGTCCTGACGCGCGTGGCCGCCCGCGTCCTGCCGTTGGCGGACGTCAGGCCGCAACGGATTCCATGGCGTGGAGGGATACCGGTTCGTTTTCAAGCTTGCGCAGTCGCCGGACGAGGAGGTTGAGGAAGGAACCCACGTCGGTCACAACGCCCACCGATTCCACCGAGCCGCGATCGCTTAGCTTGGTGACGACGGCGGGATTGATGTCCACGCAAACCAGACGGACGCCCGCCGGAGTCATGTTGCCGACTCCGATGGAGTGGAGCATGGAGGCGAGCATCAGAATCATGTCCGCGCCCTGGAGCAGGCAGGAATACTGCTCCTGCGCTTCGATCAGATTCATTATGGTATCGGGAAGAGGACCGTCGTCGCGAATGGACCCGGCCAGCGCGAAGGGCACGTCGCGCCGGACGCACTCGTAGAAGATTCCGCTGGTCAGCACGCCTTGTTCGACAGCC
The DNA here is from genome assembly GCA_903870275.1 of uncultured bacterium. GTDB lineage: Bacteria > Verrucomicrobiota > Verrucomicrobiia > CAIQCK01 > CAIQCK01 > CAIQCK01. The sequence continues at coordinate 197,314 of CAIQCK010000073.1, forward strand.
TGGCGAATGCCGCCGCAGCGGCGGATGGTGTTGATGGCCCGCAGGTGATGCCGGTGCCCGCCGCGCACAAGAGCGCCCGCGTGCATGTCCACGCCGAGCGAGGTGCCGAGCAGAGCCTGCTCGATGTCATGCGTGGCGATGCCGTTGCCGCCGAGCACGGCCTGGACGTAGCCCTCGCGGATCAGGGTGGCCAGATGTGGGGCGCCGCCGGTGTGGACGACCACCGGCCCGGCGGCTACGACAATCCGGCCGCCTTGTTCGCGAATGCGGCGCATTTCCCACGATATCCGCTCGACGACCAGTTCCACGCGGCGCTCGCTGGAAACCGCCGCGCCCATGAAGGCGAAATCTTTTTCGGCGGAAAAACGGATGCGGGGGTCGCGCCCGCCGGTCTTGCGCACCGCGCGGATGCCCGCGCTGCCGACGACCACCCGGTCGCCCGCCCGGAGATGGCGAAACAGTTTGCAGCGCGCGACCGGCCGGTTGTCTTCGTTGCCGACAACGATGACGGCGTCCATTCGCTGGTTCTGCGCGCGCAGCCATTGGCCGCCCACGCGCACTTCGGTGGCGTAAATAGTCGTGGCGTAAAAATCCTCCGGCGCCACGCCCGGCTGCGTGACCGTCTGGAGTTCCGCGTCGCTCTCTTCGCGCGGCGGGACCACGGCGCCGAGGTCAATCAACCGCGCCATGATCTTATCCAGGGAATCTTCCGAGGGCGCGGAGACCTGGACTTCCGACTCAGAGGTGCTTTGGCGCTGTCTGCCGAGTTGGAAATCGAGAATCCGGAAACTTCCGCCGCCATCCACGACCACGTCCAGCGCGCGGTCGAGCAGACCGGAATCGAGCAGATGTCCCTCGAGCCGCACACGGCGGCCTTGCACCGTGGACGCGGCGCGCGCCGAGCGCGGCGCGGGTTCATCAAGCCGCAACGTGAGGCATTTGGCAGCGCCGCCGGCCTTGAGAAACTCGTCCAATGGCGTCTCCACGACCCGGAAGCCGGCGTTTTCCAGTGTCGCGCGCAACTCCGCGCTGATTTCGTTTGTGAACAGATGGCGGCCCGCGTTCACGGCGTTGCAGGCGAAGCGCATCGCGTCGGATTCCTTCACCGCGATCCGCCTGTCCGCGGGCACCCGTTGCTCGATCACGTGGTTGGAGTAAGCGTCGAAAGCCGGCGGATAATAAAGCAACCATCCGTCGTCGAGCGGGCAGAGGCACGTGTCGAGGTGATAATAACGCTGGTCAATTAACCGCAGCGAAACCACTTCCACGTTCAGAAACTGAGCCAGCAAGGGGTGGGCATCGAGTTCGGTGCGGAGGCCGTAGGCGGCCCACAACCAACCTCTGGCGCGATCCAGCAAAGCGTCGCCGGCACCCTCGAAAGGCAAATCCGCCGGCATCTCGGAAACGTCGAAGCCGCGCGCCCTGAACCACTGCTGGAAGTGCGGCTCTTCGTCGCGCCGCTCACGATGCAGGAAGTGGCTCAGGACGGCCTTGCCGCCGACGATCACGCCCGCGTTGGCGGTGAAAACCATGTCCGGCAGGCCGGGTTGCGGTGGGATCAACTCCACACGGGCGATCTCCTGCAGCCGTGAACACAAAGTGTTCCACTGCTCCCGGGCGATGGATCGGACGGCCTTGCCGACATTGCCCTCCATCCAGGGATTGATGACATAACGCACGTCGTAAAAATCCGGAGGGCACATCAGGATTTGGAGAGGTTCGTTCTTCATGACGTAATCTAGGGTGAAGATGGCCGAAGCGCAAAAACGCTGCCGACACGGGGACTGGCACAGCGCTTTTGCCCTTTTCGCCCTTTTGCTGTCAAAACTCTTTAGAAATGTCCCCTTGTTAACTCACGAGAGAATGTCCCCTTCGTTGCTTGTTGTCTGCGACCCTCTTCAGCCCGGCTGGGGGTGCGGGACGGAGGGAGGCCGAGCGAAGCGAGGGCCGACCGCAGTCCTGCACCCCCAGCCGGGCTGCCTCCTGTGTCGCTCGCCCCTGTGCCTTCACCTCGCGCCAAAACTTCCGCCCCGCCGCCGCGCCCCATCGCCGCCACGGATGTTCGGCTGCCGGTGCCACCCCCGCGGCTTGGGCCTTGATCGCCGGGCACTTCGCTCGCTGTGGCCGACCCGGCAACGCCCGCCACTTCAGCTTCTGGCCTCGATAGACCAACTGCACCCGCCCGTCCCGCAGTGTCCGCACAATCACTGGCCGCCCCGCCAGACTCATCGCCTCGTGTTGCCGGTCCAGTTGATACCACTGCCCCTCGCAAGCCACCGTCCAGTCCCGCTGCACCACACGCACCTCTTCCCAACTCAGCACCTCATTCAGATTCCGCGCCGCCGCCTGATGCACGTCTAGCGTGCTGGCTGCCGGCACGTTGAACTTCCGGTTGAACGCCGGCAGAAACTCCTCCTCCAAAAACCGGTTCGCTCCTTCCAGATCGCCGATGCCTGCCAGCCGCAGCGCCTTTACCAGCCGGTCTTGCAGCACCCCGTTCATCCGTTCCACCCGCCCTTTGGCTTGTGGACTGTTGGCTAGGATCAACTTCACCCCCAACTGCTCCATCGCCCGCCCAAACTGCGTTTGCGGCGCTTTCCCAGCCAGTTGATCGGCGATGCTCGCCACCCCTTCGCAGCGGTAGATGCTGTCGCGGTCCACATAGAGGCTGCGCGGCAGCCGATGCCGCCGTGTCCAACCCTCCAACACCTCGTAGCTGGCCCGCGTGGTTTCCTGCTCACTGAAGTGCGCCCGCACGCGGTTGGTGGCGTCGTCCACCATCACCATCAAGACACACGGCGCCCGTCGCCCCTCGAACCAGTCGTGGTGGCTGCCGTCCAGTTGCACCATCGCCCCAAAACACGGCTGGCGCTGGCGCCATTGCCGGTGCTTTTGCCGGCGGCGGCGCACCGTGCGCTGGCCCGTGGCCAGCAGCCAGCGCCGCAGCGTCTCATGATCGAGCTTCAACCCTTCCCGATCCAGATGCTCGGCCATCAGCGTTGGGCCAAAATCGGCATAACGCTCCTCGGCGCAACGCGCCAAGACCTGCGCCCGTAGCGCGGGCGGCTTGCGCCGCGCACTGGGCTTGCCGCGCAGCCGATGCACCAAGCCCGCGTCGCCTTCGGCTTGATAACGCCGCCACACACGCTTGCTCTGGCGGTAGCCCAAACCCATCAAGCCCGCCGCCTGCACCACCGTCAGCTCCTGGCGTTTGATTCCGATCATGATCGTCAACCGATCCCGTTCCTTCCGACTCATCGTTAATGTCTCCATCTTGTGACCGGAGTTGCTACCGCAACCCCGTCCCAAAGGGGACATTTCTATTGAGTTACAAGGGGGACATTCTCATGGAGTTCCGACA
>CAIQCK010000074.1 GCA_903870275.1 uncultured bacterium
ATGTAGAATTGCTCGGAGTTCTTGCGGCGGATGCATTGGACTTTAGTTGGGTAACCCATGATGGGACTGTATCTAGTTATATAACTAGAAATCAAGCTAAAAAATAAACTCTTTCCCATAGTCAGGGCCAAACTCCAGTCCGCCGACTTACGTCGGCGGCTACGTGTCGGCGGCTGCGTTCGGAGGCCCAAGGGGCCGAAGCAAGCTGCCGGGACCGCTTGGCCGTCCGGTCCGATCCGACCAGATCCGACCAAATCCGACTCAACCCGACCGAATCCGGCCCTATACATGATGCAAATGCACGATTCCAACCCGGCTGAAATGGAAACCGAAGCTCAACGGACGCGAAAGTTTATTCTGCGCCGGATTGGGGCGCACCTGGCTGTCGCCGTGGCTGCTGCGGCTGCGTTGACGGCGACTGTTCCTTTCACTATCCTGCGGGCGATTCGAGGAGGACACGATGAAGGCGACCATTGAACGGTTTTTCCAGGTGCGGGAGCGCGGCAGCACGGTGCGGCGGGAATGTCTGGCGGGCACGACGACGTTCCTGACGATGGCTTACATCCTGTTCGTCCAGCCGATCGTGCTGGCTAAGACCGGCATGGACCACGACGCGGTGTTGATCGCGACGGCGGTGGGCAGCGCGTTCGCGATGCTGGTGATGGCGTTCTATGCGAACTATCCGATCGCGCTGGCGCCGGGGATGGGCCACAACTTTTTCTTCGCCTACACCGTCTGCCTCGCGATGGGTATCTCCTGGCAGGTGGCGCTCGGCGCCAATCTCATCTCCAGCCTGCTGTTTATGGCGCTGGCGACGGTGAAGTTTCGCGAGCGGATCATGGATGCGATTCCCGACAGCCTCAAACACGCCATCGCCGCCGGCATCGGTCTGTTCATCGCGTTCATCGGGTTGGAATGGGCGGGCATCGTCGTGGGAAAACCCGGCACGCTCGTCGGCCTCGGCGCGCTCAAGCTGCCGACGGCGTTGTTGTCCCTGACGGGGTTGGCGATCACCGCCGTGCTGTATGCCCGCAAGGTCCGCAGCGCGATCCTGATCGGTATTGTGGCGACGCTCGGGATCGGGCTGGCGTGCGGCATGGTGAAGTTTCACGGCATCATCGGCGTGCCGCATCCGCAACACTCGGCCATCCTCCAACTCAACCCGCTCGGCGCGCTGAAAGCCGGCTTCGGCAGCGTCGTGTTCACGTTTTTCCTGCTGACCTTGTTCGACACCGTCGGCACGCTCATCGGCGTGGCCCAGCAGGCGGGATTCATGCGCAACGGCAAGCTCCCCAACGCCGGCCGCGCGCTGCTCGCCGACGCCGCCGGGACCGTCGCGGGCACGTTGCTCGGCACCTCGACCATCACCGCCTACATCGAAAGCGCCGCGGGTGTGTCGGCGGGCGCGCGCACCGGTCTGGCGAACGTCGCCACCGCCGCGTGGTTCCTGCTGGCGCTGGCGTTCGCGCCGCTGATCGCGATGGTCGGCGCGGGCGTGACAACCGGCGACACGACGCTCTACCCGGTGACGGCCCCGGCGCTGATCGTAGTCGGTTTTTTGATGACGCGGAACATTCTTTTCATCCCGTGGCGCGAACCGACCGAGGCGCTGCCGGCGTTTCTGACGCTGATTGGCATTCCGCTGGCGTTCAGCATCGTGGACGGCATCGCGCTCGGTTTCATCGGCTACGTGGTGATGAAATTCTTCACCGGCAAGCGCCGTGAAATCTCGTGGGTCTCGCTCGCCATCGCCGTGGCGTTCATCATCCACTTCGCGCTGTAACGAATACGAAATCGGAGGTGGCCCGCGAAACACACGAAAGGGAGGAAGACAGGATGAACAGGATTGCAGGGCCGGACGTTCCCATCCTGTGGATCCTGTAAGTCCTGTCAAAACGAATTCGGTTTGGCGTCGTTTCGCGTGTTTCGCGGACCGAACGTCACGGCCCGACGCCGACGGCGTTGAGTTCGACTTCGGGGGCGTCGCCGACGCGCACGTTGCCTTCGATTTGCGCGGAAGCCTGCGGCATCGCGGGAACAGGACTGACAGCGGAACCGGGTGGCAGGACAACTTGGCCGTTGACGCTTACGGACATGACGCCGTTGCTTGCTGCTGCGGCGGCAGACCGGGTTGCCGAAGCCGCGTATGCGTTGCTGGCGCCGCCGTAAGACGCGGCCTCGAACGTCAACCGCCCGCCAGCGGTGGCGGGGCCGTAAGCGAGCGTGCCATCCGCAGGCGACGACAGCACGCCGTTGACGGCGACGCGCAGGTTGACGCTGCGGTTCGTGCCGGTGGCGGTAAAGTAAAGCTGCCGTTGCGACGCTCCGGACTCCCTGCCCCGGCCACCGCCGGAATCTTTTTCTCTCCAGATAAGTTCGCCCGCCTGGGTCATGACTTGCCTCGGCGCCTCGGCGCGCTGCGGCGCGGATCGGGTACGCAACACTCGCCGTTGCACCACGGCCTGTTGCTGCGCCGCGTCCGCCAGTTGAACCCGGCCTTCGTAAACCGAGCCGTCGGCGTCCGTGATGACCACGCGGTCGCCGATTTGCTCCAGTTGGAACGAAGCCAGCACCTGCGGCGGCGGTGGCGGTTGCTGACGCGACTCCTTTTCCAAACCCATGACGCTGTCGCTTGCCACCTGCGCGAAACGCAGCCGTTGCGACAGCGGCGCCATGTTGGAAACCGCGGCGGTAATCAGTCGTGTTGCGTCGGTGCGCTCGGCCTTGGTGGCACCGCCGGGCGCGGGCTTCTCAGCGGGCGCAGCGGATGGTGCGGGCATCGCGGCGGCTGGCTGTGGCTCGCCCGGAGCTGGGGCGGCCGGCGGCGTGAGGCTGGCCAGCGCAGGAGGAGGTGATGTTGCCGGCGCCAATGCAGGTGGCGGCGGCACAGTGGTCGTTTCGGCAGCGGGTGTTTGGCCTGCGACCAGCGCAGAACCTTTTGGCGCCGCCTTCGCCGGCGCCGCTCTCGCCGCGACTTTGACACCTCTGAGACTGTCCATTGCCTTCAGCTTCCCACCGGCGGCTTCGGCGGCACCCTGCTCCATGCCACCGGTCGCAGCTTGGGCCACGGAGAGTTTGCGATCCTCGGAAAGTTTTTCATCCAGCTTCCTGCCGGCTTCTGTTTTCGTTTCAACACGGTCAAGAAGCGCGATTGATTGACCTTGCGGTTCCGCCTGCGCCAGCTCCATCGACGATTTTGGTTTTTTGTCGATGTCCGTCAGCATGAACAGCGTCATGCCGGCCGCCACCACTGCCGCCGCGCCGAGAGCCAGCTGCGGCCACGCCGCGAGGAGCGGCTCGAACCACCGGCGCGGCGCCGGCTGCCTTCCCGCGGCGCGCTGCGCAATCTCGCGTTGCAGCACGGCGCGCGTGTGCGGCGGCATGTCGAGCGGCCCGCCGGCGGCATCGCGACGCAGCTTCGCATACGCCTTCAACGCGTCCTCGATGTTCTTGTGCGGTTCTTCCGGCATATCTGTTAGACGGCAATCGGCGCCAATTTCTCCCGCCTGAACACGGCGCGCACGATGGTTTCCAGCCGGTCGAGGCATTTGCTCAGGCGCGAGCTGACGGTCTTGACGTTGAGTTTTAACGAGGCGGCGATCTCATCGTAGCTGAGGTCGGCGAAGTAACGCAGTTCGATCACCTCGCGGCACGGCTCGCCGAGCTGGTCGAGTGCCTCGCCGACGAGCGCGGCCTGTTGCGCGCCGATCAACACCGCGTCGGGGCCGGGCGCGGCGCACGGCGGGTCGGGAACGAGACCGGTCTGCGGGTCCTCGGCCTGGAGCGAAACGGGTGTCTGGCCGCCGCCGCGTTTGGCGGCGCGCTGGCGCTCGCGGTAATCGCGCGCCTTGTTGGCGGCGATGCGAAAAAGCCACGTTTGGAACCGGCTCCCGCCCTGGAACGAATCGAGGTGCTTGACGACGGAGAGAAAAGCTTCCTGGCAGATTTCCTCCACGTCGTCGCGGGTGAAGTCGGAGCCGAGTTGGAAGACGAAACGCGCTGCGGCGGCGTAGTGCGCGTCGAAAAGCTCGTTCCACGCCTGCGCGTCGCCTGCGCGGCAGCGGCGTAACAACTCGGTTTCGGCGGTCGGCTCCATCTTTGAAAATTTGCGAAGCTTTCTTCCCGGCGTTCCGTCTAACAAAGGTGAACAAACTTGTGTCGGCATCATAGCATGAAAAAACGCAGATGGGTGAATGTCCTTGAACTTTCGCTGGAAGCGGCGACGATCAAGGCATTCCCCACGGACGGAGGCAGAATTATGAACGAGGATCTGAAATTGTGGCTGGCGGCGGGCGCGATCCTGGCGGCCATTGTCGGCATCGGCGTCGCTTTCGGCGAAACCGCGCCGGCTGGACTCCAAACGCAAAGCGAGGGAAACACGGCGTTTGCCTGCGAGCTTTACGCGAAACTCAAGGGTGCGGGCAACGCCAACGTCTTCTTCTCGCCCTACAGCATTTCAACGGCGCTCGCGATGACCAGCGCCGGCGCGCGCGGCGAAACCGACGCGCAACTGGTGAAGGCGCTGCATTTCGAGCCGGACCCGGCGAAGCGGCACGCGGCGTTTGCGGCAATGGAAGCGAACCTGAACGCCGTGCAAAAGAAGGGCGAGGTCAAACTCAGCGTGGCCAACTCGCTCTGGCCGCAAAAAGGTTATCCGTTGCTGGAAAGTTTTCTCGACCTCACCAGAAAATGCTACGGCGCGTCCGTGACGCCGCTGGACTTCCGCGAACCCGAACCGGCGCGCAAGACGATCAACACGTGGGTGGAAGACAAAACGAACCAGAAGATCAAGGACCTGATTCCCAGCGGCACGCTTGACGCCATGACGCGGCTCGTGCTGGTCAATGCGATCTACTTCAAGGGGAACTGGTCGTTGCCGTTCAAGGCGGAGGCGACGAAGGACGCGCCGTTCCGGTTACCGTCGGGCCAGACGGTGCAGACGCCGCTGATGTTTCAAAAGAAACATTTCAACTATGGCGCGACCGACGAGCTTCAGGTGTTGGAGATGCCGTATGCCGGCGACGACTTGTCCATGCTCGTGTTGCTCCCGAAGAAAGCCGACGCCCTCCCCGCCCTCGAAAACAACCTGACGGCGGCGAACCTCGCCAAGTGGACGCGGGAGATGGGATCGCCCGAGGTGAATGTGTATCTGCCGAAATTCAAGATGACGTGCGAGTTCCGCCTGGACGACCCGCTGCGAGCGATGGGCGTGACCGACGCGTTCGATTCGAAAGCCGATTTTTCCGGCATGGACGGTGGTCGCAACTTTTCCATCTCGGCGGCGCTGCACAAGGCCTTCGTCGAGGTGAACGAGCAAGGCACCGAAGCCGCCGCGGCGACTGCCATTGTGATGCGCATGCTCGCCCTGCCGATGCAGCCGATCGAGTTTCGCGCGGACCATCCGTTCATTTTTCTGATCCGCGAGAAAAGCACGGGCAGCATCCTCTTCATCGGCCGCGTCACGAACCCGACGGTTGCGGGGGAATAAGGCCCGCGTCGGTGTGCAGAACGGACTTTCAAGCCCGTCACGGAACGGATGCAAACATCCGTTCTACGGTGGCAGGCACGGCATCAACGACGGCACAAGGTGCGCGAACGCCATCGCGATGAGGCCGATGACGGCCGTCAGCAGCAGACTGTGCTTGAGGGTCCAGCGGAAAAGTTTGCTCTCGTCCGATTGCGGCATGCCGGTGGCCGCGACGGCGACAGCGATGCTCTGGAGCGAGATCATCTTGCCCATCACCCCCGCGGCGGAATTGGTGGCGGCAGTGAGCAACGGATTCAGGTGAAGCTTCTGCGCCGTGACCACTTGCAGGTTGCCGAAGAGGGCGTTGGACGACGTGTCGCTGCCGGTGACGAACACGCCAAGCCAGCCAAGGAACGCACTGAAGAACGGGAAACACCAGCCCGTCGCGGCAAACGCCAGCCCCAGCGTCGCCGTCATGCCCGAGTAGTTCATCAGGAACGCGAACGCCAGCACCGACGACACCGTCAGCGCAGGCAGCGCCAGTTGCCGCAGCGTGGCGACGAAAACACGCGCCATCGCTCGCGGCCGCATCCCAATTGCCAGCCCGCCGAGAATCGCGGCGATCATGCAGCCCGTGCCCGCCGCCGCGAGCCAGTCGAACTTGAACACTCCTTTCACCGGCTCGGCCACCTTTACTACCGGCGGCATGCGCATCACCTGGTTGTGGAGGAACGGCACGTCCAGCCGCAACGTCACGCTCTCCAGCCGCGTGCGCACCGGATCGTAGCCCCAGAGCAACACAAACAGCACCAGCAGCAGATACGGCGTCCACGCCCTCAAGACCGCGCCGGCGTTGTGCAAGCGGTGCGGGGTCGGCGTCGCATCCTCATGAAAGAAACCATCCGTCGGCTTCCAGAACTGGAGCAGAGCCACACACGCCACCATCGCGCCCAACGACGCGAGGATGTCCGTCAGGTAGGGACCGTGGAAATTGGCGACGACAAACTGCGTGCCGGCGAACGCGACGCTGACCACGGCAATGGCCGGCAGCACGCCGCGTATTTTGCGCCAGCCCGCGAACACCACCGTCAGATAGAGCGGGATGACCAACGACAGGATCGGTGAGATGCGGCCGACGCCGGCGCTGAGTTTGTCCAGCGGCAGGCCGGTGATCTCCGCCAGCGTAATGACCGGGATGCCGATGGAGCCGAACGCCACCGGCGCGGTGTTGGCCAGCAGACAGAGCGCCGCCGCGTCGAACGCGCGCACGCCCACGCCCGCCAGCATCGCGCCGGCGATGGCCACCGGCGCGCCAAAACCCGCCGCGCCTTCCACGAACGCGCCGAACGTGAACGCGATCAGCAACACATGCAGTCGTTGATCGTCGGTGAGACGAGCGATGGTATCCTTGATGACCTCAAACTGCCCGCTTTCCACCGTGAGCCGGTAGAGAAAGATCGCCGATAGCACGATCCAGCAGATCGGGAACAGCCCGAACGCCGCGCCGCAAAGCGTCGACGAGACGGCCACGGAGACCGGCGTGCCGAAGGCGACGCAGGCGATGGCAAACGCCGTCGCCAGCGCCGCGAGCGCCGCCTTCCACGCCGCGAGCCGCCGCACACCGATGAGATAGAACAACAGGAGGATGGGCAGCGCCGCCACCGTCGCCGAAAGCCAAAGGTTTCCGCCGACGGCGAGGTAGTTTTGTTGCCACATGGCCGTTGCTTATACTTTGCCGACGGCGGTTTGTTCGATGTTTTTTTGCCGTGGCCGGCGCACGCCGCCGCCTTTCCGGTTGCAAGCGGGGGGCGGTTCGGTTACAGCCATCGCCATGCGCATCGTGGTGCAACGGGTGAGCCGCGCGGCGGTCCGCGTGGAAGGCCAGACCGTCGGTGAAATCGGCCGCGGGCTGCTGGTGTTGCTCGGCATCGGCAAGGAGGACACCGAGGCCGACAGCGACTACATCATCGGCAAGGTTCTCTCGCTCCGCATTTTTCACGATGACGGAGGCAAGATGAACCGCTCGGTGACGGACATCGGCGGCGGTGTGCTGGTCGTCTCGCAGTTCACGCTTCACGGCGATGTTCGCAAAGGCACACGGCCCAGTTTCTCCGACGCGATGCCGCCGGCCGACGCGGAGAAATTTTACAACCGTTTCATGGAAAAACTCCGTGGCGCGACGCCGCTGAAAGTCGCGGAAGGCCGGTTTGCGGCCATGATGGACGTGGAGCTGGTCAACGGCGGCCCCGTCACCATCCTGCTCGACAGCCAGCGGACGTTCTGAACGCCTTGGCAATGCCGGGCGAAATGCTTGCTTGACGAAAAGGGGATTTCAGTGGCTAATACGCGGTTCCAATATTATTAATAACACAGAATGAACGTAAGCGAGACAGTCGAAATCAAGTTGCGCAAAGGCGAACCGGTGGAGCGGGCGTTGCGAAGGTTGCGCGAGAAGTTGAAAATGGAAGGCGTGCTGGACGAGATGAAGAAGCAGCGCTTCTACGAGAAGCCCAGCGACAAACGCCGCCGCCGCCGCGCACGCGCCGCCTACAATACACGGCGCCAGCAACGGCTTTCCGCTTAACTTCCGTCGTTTTCCTTTCACAATGAGCCAGCCGGCTCCAGTCCCGTCGGCCACGCCGACGGGAAAATGTGGCTTTGTGGTTCTCGCCGGCCGCCCCAACGCTGGCAAGAGCACGCTCCTGAACGCCTTGGTGGGCACGAAGGTCGCCATCACCAGCCCCAAGCCCCAGACCACGCGCTATCTCATTCGCGGCGTCATGCATCGCCCCGAAGGCCAGGCCGTCCTCGTGGACACCCCCGGCCTGTTCATGAAGGTGAGCAACAGGCTCACCGAACGGGTCAACCAGCGGCTCAACGAGGCGCTGGAGGGCATTGACCTCGTCGTGCATGTCGCCGACCCGACCCGTTCTGCCGGCCCGGAGGAAAAGGCCGTCGAGCGGCTCATCATCAAGGTTCCAAAGCCGAGGATTCTGGCCATCAACAAGATGGACATCCGCGACAAGCCTTATTTGGAGGACTACCGCGCGCTCGCCCCGGCTTACGACGTCGTTGTCGAAATCTCCGCGTGGGACGGCACAGGCGTGCCGCGCCTCAGGGACGAAATCTTCAAGCGCCTGCCGACCGGGCCGCTGTTCTACGACAAGTTTCAGGTCACCGACATGAGCAACGAGCAGTGGATGTCGGAGTTGATCCGCGAAAAAGTCTTCCTGCAAACCGGCGACGAACTGCCCTACAACTGCAGCGTCGAGATCGAGGAGGTCGTCGACCGGCCGCGGCGCGACACGAGCGCGCCCGCCACCGTGTATATCAGGGCCAACATTGTCACCTCCGCGGAGCGTTACCGTCCGATGCTGCTCGGCGAGGGCGGCCGTCGCATCCGCTCCATCGGCCAGGCCGCGCGCAAGGAACTGGAAGTGGCGATGAACAAAAAGATTTTCCTCGAACTCTTTGTGAAGGTGGACGAGCGCTGGATGGATCGGTTCGAGTAGCGCGATGCGCGAGGGGTTCGGGCCCGCCGATGGGAGCGTTCCGAATGAAAGCGACGAAATCAACGGTCTCAATTTTTCTGGCCACGGCGTTGTTCTCCACGATGGCGTTGCGCTCCGTCGCCGGCGCGGAGGCCGGGTCGCTGCCGGACCTCACCGTTGAACTCGGCCAGACCAACCGCTGCAACGGCCTGACCGTTACCTCCGGCGGCGACGGCATGAATATTCCCGTCATCGTTTCCGGCCAGCCGGCGCGACGCATGGCCGGCGATCACGCGATCTATCTTTACGTCCGCGTTGACCATCCGGCCTACGCCAGCGGCCCGCGCGACCTCTACGTCATCGTTGAAGTTTGTAACGACACGTTTACATGGATGCGCCTGCAATACGACAAGGCCGGCGCGTCCGGTGACGTCGCCGACAAATACGCCCGCTGCGACGACAACCTCTTGCTGAACGGCGCGGGCGGCTGGCGGCGCGGCATTTTTCATCTGCCCGCGGCGCGACTCGGCCACGGTGAAAATGGCAACACGGATTTCCGCCTGTGCGCGCAGGGACTCGTGGTGCGCCGGATCACGGTCACGCCGCGCAAGCCCGACGGTTACGACGCCGGCCAGGCGGTGGACGCGGAGTCGTTGCGCGCGTTGCGCGTCGAACGGCCGGCCGGCATGGAGCTGACGTTCGGCAACGACGCCACGCCCGCCGACGCGGCGCTGTTCAAGGTGCTCAGCGTCACGAGCGTCGAGAGCTACGTGGATTGGGCCGGCGTCGAGCCGGAGGAAGACCGGTGGGATTGGAGCAAATGGGACAAGCAGGTGGCGACATTAAAAGCCGCCGGCCTGAAGTGGGTGCCGTTTCTCGTCGCCGGCCCGGCCTATGCGACGCCGCTCTGGTTCCAACGCGGCCTGCACTCGCACGTCTATCGCTGCCTCGAACACGGCCGCGATACCAAAGTGCAGAGCATCTTCAACCCCGACTGGCCGCGCTACGTCGAGCGGTTCGTGAAAGCGTTCGCGGACCGTTACCGCGACACCGGCGTCATCGAGTCGGTGCTGCTCGGCATCACCGGCATCTACGGCGAGAGCATCTATCCCGCCGGCCCCGAAGGCGGTTGGACGGCGCGGCTGACGGGCGATTATCACAACCACCACGGCTGGTGGGCCGGCGACGAGTTCGCCGTCGCCGCGTTCCGCGCCGCAATGAGAAAAAAATATGGCGACATCGCCGCGCTGAACAAAGCGTGGGGCGCGAACCACCCGGGTTTCGACGACGTGCGGACATTTTTCCCCGACCAGGCGCCGTCGGATCGCGCGCGCGCCGATTTCGTCGAGTGGTATCAGCAGGCGATGACCGACTGGACGGCGCTTTGGGTGCGCGCCACGCGGCGGGCGATGCCGAAGACGGAAATCTATCTCTGCACCGGCGGTGACGGCAGCCCGTTCCTCGGCGCGGACTTCACCGCGCAGGCGAAGGCCATCGCTCCGTTCGGCGCGGGCATCCGCATCACCAACGAGGGCAGCGATTACGCCCTCAACTTCACCATCACGCGCGAAGTCGCCACCGCCACGCGGCGCTACCGGACGTTCTGCGGCTTCGAGCCGGCCAGCGGCGTGAACGCCACGGGCGTCGTCGCCCGCATCTACAACGCCACCGCTTCCGGCGCGCGGCAGTTGCACTACTACACCAACAACGTCCTCGACAACGCGGCCGGCCTGAAAAACTTCCGCGCCAACGCCGCGCAACTCGTGCCGCGCCGGCCGCGCGTGGACGCCGCACTCTACGTCCCGCGCGAAACCTGGGCGCTCGCGCAGGACGCGGTGCATCGCTGGTATGCCATCGCCCGGAATCTGCGCGATCTCGTGGACGTGGATTTTGTGACACGGCTTTCCGTGGCCGACGGCGTGTTGCGCGGCCACCGGCTGCTGGTGCTCGTCGAATCGCCGGTGCTGGAGCCGAAGGCCGCCGCTGCCATCGAACAATGGGTGCGGCGCGGCGGTGTGCTCGTCGCCGCCACGCGTCCCGGCGAAACCGTCGGCGGCCGGCTCTATCCCAATGAAGCGTGGCGCGCGCGGTTGCTGGCCGACGCGGCAGACAACGCCGGATTGTTGAAACCGGTCCTCGCCGGCGACGCGCCGGCGCGATGGGTCCTCGATGTAGGCGGCGTTGGCGATGACACGTGGCTGTGGGGCGATTGGAGCCACAGCGAGCGTCTCCCGTCGCACACAACCATGCGCTGGAGCGGCGCGCGACCGGGCGTTTACCTGCCGGTGAAGCCGGGCAGCGATTACACGCTGCGCCTCACGGCGGACGCGCCAGGCTACAGCATCGCCGGTGACGGCGACGAAGTGCGCGTCAACGGCCGCGTCATCGGCCGGATCACGAAGGCCGGCGCGCAGACCAGCGAGTGGCGCATGCCCGCCGACGCGCTCGGCGGCGAGTCGGTCGCCCGGCTCGAAATCGCCGTGAAGACGTGGAAACCCTCCGATCACGGCGCCACGGATTTGCGCGCGCTCGGCATCAGCGTCCGCCGCATCGAGCTCATCCGCGCCGGCGCCGAACAGGCCGCGCCCGCCGACGCGACGTTGCGCTACGCGCTCGACAAGCAACGCCTCGCGCCGCTGACGCGCCATGTCGGCAAAGGCTGGACCGTTTGCCTGCCGGATATGGCCAACGATGCGGCGGTGTTTGCCCGCGCTCTCGAATCTCTTCTGAGCGACACACCGGCGTATTTGCCCGGCGTCGAACCGCTCGCGCCCGCCGACAGCCGCATGGACGGCAAGTTCGCCACCGTCACCGACGACGGCGTGCTCCGGTATGACCCGTCCAACGCGAGCATCCGGTAGTTCCAACCCATAAGCGTTATTTCCCCTATGACCCCTTCTCCCATTCAAGTCATCCTCTTCGACCTTGGCGGCGTGCTGGTGGAGTTCGACGGCATCGCGCCGTTGATCGCCCTCTCCGGCAACAGACTGGACCAGGAAGGTGCCCGCCGGTTCTGGCTCACGTCGCCGTCGGTCCGCAAATTCGAGACCGGGAAGTGCGGCGCGGAGGAATTCGCCCGCGGCGCGATGTCCGAACTGGGCCTGACGATGGCGCCGGATGTTTTTATGCGGCAGTTTGTGAGTTGGGACCGCGGGCCGATGGACGGCGCGCTCAGCCTGCTGGATGCGCTCAAGCCGCGCTTCCTCCTGGCGTGTCTCAGCAACAACAACGAACTGCATTGGAACCGTCTTCTCAAGGAAACGAAACTCCCGGAGAAGTTTCACCGGTGTTATCTTTCACACGAGATCGGTCTCATGAAGCCCGACAGGGAATCGTTCGCTCACGTGGTCCGCGAACTCGGAACCGCTCCGGAACACATCCTCTTCTTCGATGACAACCCCGAGTGCGTGGATGCGGCGAAGCTCCAGGGCTTCCACGCCCGTTGCGCGCGCGGCATTGGGGAGGTGCGGGCGGTGTTGTCGGAGCTGGGGTTACACCGCAATATCGCCTGACCGGCGGCTAAGGTGGCGGGCCGGACAAGCTGACCCACAAGATGTAAGCCAAGCCACTCAAGCGACAATTTATAAAGCGACCGCACGGAGGGGATCGCTTTTTGTTTGCCAGTTGAACGGGAGCGCTATTTCACCACGAGCTTCGCCGGGTCAAACGCCGGCTTGGGAAAGCGCGGATCCATTTTTCCCAGCGTCTCCACGAGGATTTGCGAGACGGCGAGATTGCGGAACCATTTTTTGTTGGCGGGGATCACATACCACGGCGCCCACGGAGTGCTGCATTTGGTGAGCGCGTCCTCGAACGCCTTCAAGTAATCGCCCCACCATTTGCGCTCCGCAAGGTCCGACGGCGTGAATTTCCAATTCTTGTCGGGGTCCTGCAGCCGCGATTCGAGCCGCCGCTTTTGTTCGTCTTTGGTGATCATGAGGAAAAATTTCACGATCGTCACGCCGTTGTCGGTGAGCAGTTTCTCGAACGCATTGATCTGCTCGAAGCGCTCCGACCAGACGGACTTGGGCGCCAGGTTGTGGACGCGCACGACGAGCACGTCCTCGTAGTGCGAACGGTTGAAGATGCCGATCTCGCCCCTGGTCGGCACCGCTTTGTCAATGCGCCAGAGAAAATGGTGCGCCCGCTCCTCGGCCGACGGCGTTTTGAACGCCGTCACCCTGCAGCTTTGCGGGTTCAGCCCCGACATGACGTGGCGGATGGTCCCATCCTTGCCGGCGGCGTCAATCCCTTGCAACACGACGAGCACCGCGCGCTTTTGCTCGGCGTAAAGCCGGAACTGCAGGTTGGCGAGTCGCTTGATGTTCTTTTCCAGCGTCTCTTCCGCCTCGGACTTGTCGCGGAAACCCGGCGTGTCGTCGGGATTGCGGTGCTTGAGTTTTGCGGCCTTGCCCGGTTTGACGATCAACTCTTGGGTCAGTTTCATGGCGGTAGGATGGTTGTTACAACTTGGATTCTAGACGGTTTTGGTGTTCATCGCGAGCCAATTTTACCGCGTCGGCGCGTGTCCGTTCACTTCGCCAGCATCGCCGCCACGCTCGCGCGCAGCCGCACAAACAGTTCGCTGTTCAGGCCGTCGAAAACCATCCGCCCCGCGTCGTCGGCGGAGGATTGTTGCGTGCGCGCTTCAAGAGGGAGCAGCGCAGCCAGCGCGGCGCCGGTCTGCGCGCGGTCCCAGCCCATTTTGTTCGCCAGCAGCGCCAGATACTCCACGTCCTGCTGGCTGCGGCGAAACGCCTTCAACCGCAGGCTCGCCAGCGGCGCGTCGAGGCCGAAGCGCGCGCCCGGATAAAGGATCGCGGTCGGCGTCGGTTGGTCGAAGGCGCTGTCGTTGCCGAGGCTGTTCCACGGCAGGAAGCCGTCGCCGCCGGCAAGGAAAACCTTCACGCCCCACGCCTCGCCGGTGAGATTGCTGCGGCGGATGTCGTTGCCGGTGCCGTAGTGCCAGAAGGCGATGCCGCGGCGGCGCATGTCCATGCACAAGTCGTTCTTTCGGAAAAACTCGCCGCTGACGCACATGAGATTCACCAGCCCATCCAGCCAGTCGCGCTGCCACTGCGGGCGCGAAATGTCGGCGCGGAAGACGAATGCCGGATTCGGCGACTCCGAGAGCGCTTGTTGGAACATGCGGCCGAAGAACCGCAACGCCAGCCAGTCGTCGCGATGCATCGGCTCGTCGAGCAGCCACCACGAACTGCCGCGCCCGCCCTGTTTCGGGTCTTTGAAGTAGTATTTGTCGTTCAGGTAAAACTGGAACTGCGTGCGCTGCCAGCCTTTTGCCCGGAAATGTCCGGCGAACTGGCGCAGGACGGCGACAAACTCGTCCTTGAATTGCGTGTCAAACGCCTCCTCGATCGGCGGCGCGCGCAATGCGTTCTCCGCGATGATGTCGGGATAGGCAGCCGTCGTGGGCGTGTAGCGGTAGTGCTTGCGGATGTCCGACGGCCAGCCTTCGCAAAAAGGAAGATAGGCGTGGGCGAGCGGCGCGTTGCGGCGCGGCAGGTCCGCAAACGCGCTGCCGTCGTAGTAGCGGCCGAAACGCTGGTCGAACGCGGTCCAGTCCTTGACGCGGATCGCGCTGCCGCTGCCTTCGAGCGGCGGCACGGCGGCGGCGTCCGCGCGGCCGGCCTGGCTGTAACCGAGCAGGTTTAACGTGGCGCGATGCGCATGGGCGAGCCGGTGCAGTTTCAACTCGCGCTCCGCGTCGGCGGGCGTGCCGTAACCGTTGAGATCTACGTCGAACGACAACGTGTCGGGCAATGCGAACGGCCAGACGGTGAGCGCCACCGGAATCTCGAACGGCGCGACGCCGTCGGCGCTGATGCGCACGCGCCCGGTGCGATTGCCTGCGGCCGTGTCGTGTGGAATCCAAACGTCCACGAGCAGCGATTGGTTTCGCTGGCCGGCCACCTTGTTGAGCGGGTCGGGAATGGCAAACGCGCCGCGCAGCGGCATCGCCACCTCCGCGAACCAGTCGCCGTCGCGCACATACCAGTCTTTGAAAATCTCGACACGCGCGCCCGGCACGGATGCCTCGACGCGGACGTTGCGAAGATCGCCCGACGCCGCCTCGACGCAAAGCTGGAACGCCACGAACTCATTGCGCGCGCCGGCGAGATGGATTGTCGAGGTCGCGCCGTCCCAAACCACATTGCGCTGGCGATAGTTTCCCGCGGGCGCTTTGCCGTAGTCCGCCGCGCCGGTTTCTTCGAGCAGATTGCCGCTGATGGGATGAACCTTCTCACACTCGCCGAACGCCCAGACGCGCACCGCGCCGCGCACCGTCGGTTCGCCACCGGCCCAGCCGGCGACCACGGCGGCGGACAACGGCGGCGGCGATGGTTTTGGCGACGGCGCGGGCGCAATGGCACGCGGAGTCGGCGGCGGCGCTCCCGTCGGCCGGCCTGTAACGAGCAGGTAGGGCGCGAAGCCGCTTTGTTCGCGCGAGTGCACGTCGTTGTTGGCGCGCGTCTGGCCTTTTTCATCGGTGATGGCCAGCCCGTGGGAATCGCCGTTGATGAGAGCGTGAACAAATCGCGGCGGCACCTCCACCTCGAACCAGCCGCCGTCGTGCTCGCGGGGGTCGGTGTAATGGACTTGCGTGCCTGCGGCGGTGAAGGCCGCGTCGGTGAAATCGCTTTGCCCGCCGTCCCAACGCCGCCGGCCGAAGTCGGCCCACGTGAAAGTCGCGCCACTGTCGGTGCGCGAACCGCGGCCCGCGCCCTCGACCCAGTCCATCGCCACCGTCGAGACGCCGATGGTCTTCAACTGGTGCGGCCGCGTGGCGTGCAGGAACAGGCTCGCTGTCTCCACGGTCCAGCCGCGAACCGGCGCGGTGTCGAACTTCGCGAGCATACACATCTCGATGCCCTTGAGCCGGAGGTGGCTGCTGGCGCCGTAGTTCAAATCCCGCTCCGACGGATGCGAGCTGAGGTTCGTGTCGGCGACCGCTGGCAGCTTCACCGTGTCGGCCATCGCGGCGGTCGCAACGGATGCGAGACCGGCGGCGAGGACGATGCGAAGCGGAGAGAACACACTCATTTTCCTGTTTCGGGCGGGTGGTTGAAATCGTCAATGAACCGCTGGACGAGCGCGGTGTTCCACTCGGGCGGCATCGGGCTGTCCTGGTTCGCGATGAGATCGTCCGCGGTCGGCTGCTTCGACGGCACGCCGTCGGGCGGCACCTCGAGCCGCGCGATCCAGACAATGGCATTGAGGACGACCTTGCGGAAATCGTTTTGCGCCCAGTTCCAATGAACGTGGCCGCCGGTAAAGCCGAAGCCGCGCCCGCCATCGGGCCGTTGATACGCCCACGCGACGTCCTCGGCCATGCCCATGCGCGCGCGAACGGCGGGGTTGCCGCTGTGCGGGCCGTCGGCGTGCTTGCGCGAGCTGTCGGGCGGCACGGCGCTGAGGATCGGCGTCACGCCCTCCATGTTGTCGCGGAACCGCATGTGGTAATACCACTCGTCGAGAATCCGAAACGGCTTCACGCCGCGCGTGATCGGATGCTGCGGGAGCTTGTCGAACCTGGCGTTCCACGACGGGTTCACGGACCAATGCTGTTCGTAACAGCCGCCGATCCAGTCGCGCATCTTCTCCATCGTTTCCTGCTTGCCGGGGTCCACCGTGTAGTGGATGCACGCGAGGCCCGTGCCTTTCTTCATCAGCGCGTCGAGTTCGGCAAGATACTGGTTGAGGAGGCTGCCGCCGTCGCAATAGATGACGATGGCGTCCGCGCCGTCGAGCACCGCCGCGTCGGCCGGCCAGCCGCGCGACACGACGGCGCAAAGCTTGTCCGGCATCGCTTCGTTGAGCGCCTTCGCCAGAATCTGGCAGCCGGCGAAGTGCGCGTGCGCGCCGAATCCGTGGCTGCCTGTGCCGGCGAGGAAGACGATTTTCTTTTTTCCGTCGGCGGCGCCGGCGCTGGCGGCGAAACACACGAGGAGAACCGCGCCGAGCGGCACGAGCAACGAACGAATCAGTTTCATCATGATGCCTCCGATGGCGGAACTTTTATCATTCAATCCCCCGTGGAATCGAGCTTCAACCGCGCGTTATCGGACATGAGAGGGCGCTGTTCCAGTTTCGCTGTAGCGGCGGTCTCTGACCGCCGTCCGTTCATTCCGAGCTCGATTTCGGCGGTCGGAGACCGCCGCTACAGTTCCCAAACCAGCGCACGCATGGCCGAAAGGGACGTTCTTGCTTTGGGCGGGCCAATCCTATACGGTCGCGAATTCGATCAGGCCGCGTGTGGCCCAACGAATACTGAACCATGAACAAGCCGGCAAAATGGATCGTTCGTCACCGCGACAAGGCGCCGACGGTGCCTTGCCCGTGCGGATCGTCCACGCGCATCCTGACGCGGGCCGACGGGCAGTCCACAGTCAACCTGCACGTCACCCACATCCAGGATTCGAGGCTGCACTATCACAAGAAGTGCAACGAGGTGTATTACATCCTCGAAGGCGCCGGGACGATGGAACTGGACGGCAAAAAGGTGGAGTTGACGCCGGGCACGGTGGTTTATATTCCGGCCGGCACGCGCCATCGCGGCTATGGCGATTTCAAAACGGTCGTGGTCGGCACGCCGGCGATTGAAGAAAACGACGAGTATTTTGATTAAAAAATAGCCCGCTAAACACGGGAAAGACGCAAAAGAAGACAGGATTAACAGGATGGACAGGATCACGGAGGCAGACGTTCCCAATCCTGTTAATCCTGTTCATCCTGTCTAAAGCAAATTTATGGCTGAACGAAAAACACTGGATGAACGGCAGCAGATGAGCGAGGCGATGCGCATCCGCCACTCCTGCGCCCACGTGCTGGCGACGGCGATCTTGAAGCTCTGGCCCGAGGCTCAACTGGCCTACGGCCCGGCGGTCGAGGACGGCTATTACTACGACCTCGACCTCAAGCACCGCATCACGCCCGACGATTTCCCGAAGATCGAGGCGGAGATGAAGAAGATCACCAAGGAAAACCTGGTCTTCGAGAAGGTGACCGTCACGCGCGAGCAGGCGTTGCGCGACGCGGAGACCGGGCGGCTCGGCGCGCTCACCGAGCGGCCCGAACCGAGCCGGTTCAAGCTAGAGAACGTCCGCAGCATTCCCGAGGGCGAGGCGATCACCTACTTCAAGAGCGGCGATTTTCTCGACCTCTGCGCCGGCCCGCACGTGATGCGCACCGGCAACGTCGGCGCGTTCAAGCTCACCAGCGTCGCCAGCGCCTACTACAAGGGCGACGAGAAAAACCCGCAGCTACAGCGCATCTACGGCGTCGCGTTCAAGAACCGGACGCAGCTCGACGAGTGGCTGAAAATGCAGGAGGAGGCCAAGCGCCGCGACCATCGCAAGCTCGGCGCGGAAATGGGCCTGTATGCGCTCGACGCCGAATACGTCGGCCCCGGCCTGCCGCTCTGGCTGCCCAATGGCACCGCGATCATCGAGGAACTCGAAACGCTTGCCAAGCAGACGGAGTTCCAGGCCGGCTACGTCCGCGTCAAGACGCCGCACATCGCGCGGGAAAAGATGTATGTGACCAGCGGCCATCTGCCGTATTACGCGGAGAGCATGTTCCCGCCGATGGAACTTCGGGCCGAAGGTGAACTACAGGCTAGGATAAACAAAGTGAAAGCCAGCTTCGCCGGAAAAGACGAAGCGGTGGCAAAACATTTTGCGCCATTTCTTGACCTTCTTAAAGAATGCAAGTCACCAGAAGATTTTCCAACCGTTCTTGATAAAGTGATTGGTGGAATATCGGCAGAGGAACGCCAGTTGTTTGACAACGCGGCGAGGACACGCTTCATCGGTGAGATGTTTTTGGCAGGCAGTGAACCCGACCGCTACTACCTCAAAGCAATGAACTGTCCGCACCACCACCGCATTTTTGCGGCGGAGCCGCGGAGCTACCGCAACATGCCGTTGCGGCTGGCGGAATACGGCTGCTGCTACCGCTACGAGCAGTCGGGCGAGCTGTTCGGGCTGATGCGCGTGCGTGCGCTGAACATGAACGACTCGCACATCTACTGCTCGCCGGAGCAGTTCGCGCAGGAGTTCAACGCGGTCAACGAGATGTACCTGAAGTATTTCAAGATCTTCGGAATCGAGAAATACGTGATGCGCTTCAGCACGCATTCGAAAGAGGGCCTCGGCAAGAAATACGTGGACCAGGCCGACCTGTGGGTGAAGACCGAGGAGATGGTGCGGCGGGTGTTGAAGGAGAGCGGCATCAACTACGAAGAGGTGCCGAACGAGGCGGCGTTCTACGGGCCGAAGATTGACGTGCAGGTCTATAGCGTCATCGGCCGCGAGTTCACGCTGGCGACCAACCAGGTGGATTTCGCCGTGCCGGGCCGGTTCGGGCTGGTCTATCGCGACAAGGACAACAGCGACAAGACGCCGCTCTGCATCCACCGCGCGCCGCTGGGCACGCACGAGCGGTTTGTCGGCTTCCTCATCGAGCATTACGCGGGCAACTTCCCGCTCTGGCTCGCGCCGGAGCAGGTGCGCGTGCTGCCGATCACGCAGGAGCAGATCGCCTATTGCGAGGAGATCGTGAAGGAACTGCGCGGCCAGTATGTGCGCGCGAGCCTGGAGTTCAGCAACGACAAGCTCCAGGGCCGCATCAAGCGCGCCGAAGAAGCGAAGGCCCACACGATGTTGATCGTCGGCGGCCGCGACCAGGCGGCCAACGCGGTCTCCGTGCGCGTCCACGGCAAAGGCGACCTCGGCTCGAAGCCGCGGGCGGAAGTCATCGCCGACATCCTGGCGGCGATTCGCGAGCGGCGGGCATAAGCGCAAGAGGCGAACATGACGGCAGGTGATCCAAGAAAGGTCATGCTGCGCGAAATAATCCGCGTCGCCACGGCGGTTCTCCTGATGTCGTCCGCCTGGACGGCGTCGGCGGCGACGGCGCTGCGGTGGCGCGGCGGCGATGGAAATTGGGAGGATGGCGCGAAATGGAGCGGCCCGCCGGCGACGGCGAACTCTTTTGCCGAGATCAACGGCAACAGCCGCGTGACCCTGGCCGGCGGCGACGTGGCGTTGTCGCGCCTCGATATTGGGATGAACAAAAACTCCGACGCCACGCTGACCCTGAACGGCGGCACGCTGATGGCGATGGAGATCATTCGGCTCGGCGAACTCACCGGCGGATGCGGCAGGTTCATCGTCAACGGCGGTCGCGTTTGCGCCACCGAGATTGGCATCGGCGGTCTGAATGAAGGCGACGGAACCGACCGCGCATGCCGCGGCGAAATGGAAATCCGCGGTGGTGACGTGATGACGCGCTATTTGGTGCTGGGCTGGGGAGCCGGCTCGACGGCGCGGCTGCGCGTGGTCGGCTCCAAGGCTGACGGCATCGTGGTGTTGAATTCGATTCAATGCGCCATCCCCGCCGGCCGCATTGGAAGCACCAGCGAGCTGGCGTTCGATGTGGATGCGGAGGGCGTCACACCCATCGTGCTGTGGAACAAGAAGGATTGCATCCGGCTCACGCGAAAAGGACGGAACACCCAATGCTTTCTTCGCGTCGGCCTGTTGGACACACCGCCGGGCGGCGACATCGCGTTGCTGGCCGGTTCCAAACCTTGCGAAGGCACCTTCACCGATCTGTCGGAAGGCAGCCTCGTTCGCGCCGGGCACGCAGGCAAGACTTACGAGTGGCGTCTGACGTATCGCGGCGGTGCCAGCAAGTGCGACATCGTGCTTTGCGATCCGCACGAACTTGCCGCTGATGGACGGAAGATTCCGCACACGAGCGGCAAACCGACGCGTGCGGTGAAGGTTAAGTCGGCGGACATCCAGGCGGCGTGGAAAAAAATGTATCGCGAGGCGGATCGCCTCGCGCCGCCGCCCGGCTCCGGCACGCCGGCGTTTCCGGGCGCGGAAGGATACGGCGCGTTTGCCAAAGGCGGGCGGGGCGGCAAGGTCCTTTTCGTCACCAGCCTCGCCGATTCCGGTCCCGGCAGCCTGCGCGAGGCCATCAACACCAAAGGCCCGCGCACGGTGATCTTCCGCGTCGGCGGCGTCATCGAGTTGAAGAAGCCGCTCCAGATTCGCGAGCCGTTCATCACCATCGCTGGCCAGACCGCGCCCGGCGACGGGATCTGTCTCAAGGGCGCCCAGGACACGCTCACGCTGATCAACACCCACGACGTCATCGTTCGTTACCTGCGCGTGCGCACCGGCTACACCGGCGACAAGGATGAGAACGAGGGCGATTGCATCAGTTGCTACAGCGCGGAGAATTTCATCCTCGACCACTGCTCGACGAGTTGGGGAACCGACGAGACGGTTTCCTGCACGCAGACCTGCGACCGATACACGGTGCAGTGGTGCATCATCGCCGAAGGGTTGAGCTATTACGGCCACTCGATGGGTTCGATCCTCGGCGGCGACCGCAGCAGTTGGCACCACAACCTCTACGCCCATTGCGGCACGCGGAACCCGCGCTTCGCCGGCCTCTGCCGGTGCGATTTCCGCAACAACGTGATCTACGATTGGGGCGGCACCTGCGGCTACGGGGATTTTCGCGCCGTGAATTACGTGAACAACTATCTGAGGCCCGGCCCCTCCACCAAGCAGAAGCCCTTGCGGTTCATCCAGGGCGAAAGCGCCGTCATGCCCGGCGCGTTGTTTCTGGGCGGCAACGTTTTGGATGGCTCCGCCGAGGCGTGCCGCGACAACCGGCTCGGCACCGGCTTCGATTCAGAGGCCTTCGCCGAGGCGCCGCACGCCGCGCCGGCGGTGCAAACGCAGTCCGCGGAAACGGCCTTTGATCGGGTGCTGCAACAAACAGGCGCAGTTGTTCCCGTTCGCGATTCCACCGACGCGCGCATCGTCGCCGACGTCCGCAACCGGACCGGCAAAATCCTCCGTTACGAAAAGGAATCCGGCCCGTGGCCCACTTATTCCGGGAGCCAGACGGCGGTGGATTCCGATAACGATGGCATTCCCGACGATTGGGAAAAAACGCACGGTTTGAATCCCAACGATCCCGCCGATGCCAACCGGATCGCCGCTGACGGCTACACGAACCTCGAGCGTTACCTGAACAGCCTTGTTCCGATCCAACCCGACTGATCATCCGGCGCGTGGTTGCGCTGAAACGGCGAACCTCCTCACACCCGAAAACCAAAGTTGTGCCGGCAAGGAGCCGGCGTGGCAGGCAGTTTAGGACTTCGGGCCAGGACTGGGGCGATGCTCAGGCGCCGGGCTTGGGAAGGTGGGTTTCGATGGCATTGACCAGTTCCGCGGCATCAACGGGCTTGGCCAGGAAGAGCGCGCCGCCACTGACCATGCCAGCGCTGCCCGCTTCGCGCTTGCGCACGACGGCGGTGACGAAAATCACGGGGACTTTTCTCAGGAGCGGGTCCAGATGAAACGCGGCGGCCACGTCGCCGCCGTCCATGTCCGGCATGACCACGTCGAGCAGGATCAGATCCGGCTTGAACTCGCGCGCGGCGGGCAGGGCGGCCTTGCCCTCGTTGACTTCGCGGACTTCATAGGCGCCGGTTTGCTCCAGGTTCAATCGCACCATGCGGGTGAAACCAACTTCATCATCCACCACCAAAATGCGTTTCTTTTCCATGGTCGTTCCTTCAGTTCACACCTTGAATGCCATTGTGTCGCACGCGCCGCCTTCGGGCCGGTTCCACACCTGAATCCGTTCGCCGCGCATGTTGGCGACCCGGCGCGGGACTGTCAATCCCAAGCCGGCGCCTCTGCCGGTCGTAACATACCACTCTTCCGCTCCGGCGTCTCAGCGGGCGCGGGTCACTTCCATCCCGACCAGGCACATGTCATCCGTCAACTCACGCGGGTGTGAAAACTGCCGGACCTCGGCGAGCAGCGTGTCAAACAAATCGTTCGTCGGCAACTGGAGGTGCTGCCGCACCGCTTCCAGCAGTCGTTTCTCGCCGTAAAGCTCGCCGCTGGGACCGGACACTTCAAACAGGCCGTCGGTGAACAACATCACCAGGTCTCCCGGTGTCATGGGTTGCTCGAAGGTGTCGAAGACGGCGTTATCAAACAACCCCAGCGCGGGGCCGGGCTTGCGGTCTTCGCCGACCAGTTCGACGGTGTTGCGGCTGCGCTGCACGTGCAGCGGGCTGGGATGGCCGGCGTTGGCGCAGCGGAACTGGCCGCGCGCCGCGTCGGCGACAAGATAAAAAGCCGTGACGAACAGGGACGTGCCCGCCTGTTTCAGGATGTCAGTCAATCCGCGGTTGATCTGCGCGAGCAACCGGCCCGGGTCCGTCGCGACACCGCTGGCGGGCGCGGTCAGTTCTCCCATCAAGGCGCGGATCATGGCCGTGAGCAGTCCCGCGCGCACGCCGTGGCCCATCACGTCGCACACCAAAACGCCCGCCGCAGAATCCGACAGCGCGAACACGTCGTAATAGTCGCCGCCGAGCGTCGTCGCCGATTCGTAACGGCCGTAAAACAACAGCTTTGAATCTCCCGGCGCGACGCCGGGCGGAAACGTGGGGAACTTCTGCGGCAGCAGCGCCAGCTGAACCTCGCGCGCCAGATCGAGATCGGCTTGCATCTGGTCGTTTTTCAGGCGCAGTTGGCGGGCGTGGTTGGCCAGGTCCCTTTCCAGCCGATTGCGCTCGATGGCGTAGCGGATCGCGCGCACGAGCAGGCCGCGGTTGAATTGTCCCTTGACCAGGTAATCCTGCGCGCCTTCCTTCGCAGCCGTGATGGCCGACGTCTCGTCGTCCAAACCCGTCAGCATCACCACCGGAATCGCCGGCGCATGGCGGTGGAATTGCAGAAAAGTCTCCACGCCTCCGCTGTCCGGCAAATGCAAATCCAGCAGCGCCACGTCGAAGGTCTGCCCGTGCAGTGTTTTGAGGGCCGCGTCGAGCCGCTCGGCGTGCACCAGAACGAACTGGCCGCGCGGCCCTTCGTCCAGCGTGCGTCGCAACAGGAGCGCGTCGTCGGAATTGTCCTCGACGAGCAGGATGCGGATGGGGTTGTCGCCCATGGCGCATAACTTCAACGGCAACCGGCGAATGGTCAATCAAAAATCCCCGGCCTCCCGCCCTTCGGCCGGACTTGAACCGGCACGGGGCCAAAAATGGCGGCCAACCCGCCGAAACTCGAAAAGACGCGATTGTTGACCTCCGTCAACCCGGATTCTTCGAGTATGGATTACCTTGAGAGCAGTAATACATAGGAGAAACCCAAATTATGGAAATCAGTCCCAACACCGACGAAACCGCCAAGTTCAAGTCGCGGGCGCTCAACACGCTCGGCATGGTGGATTACCAGACCGGCTCGGTCGTGAGCCGGCAGATCGTCAAAAAGAACATCGGCACGGTGACGCTCTTCGCCTTCGACGCGGGCGAGGGCCTCAGCGAACACACCGCGCCGTTCGACGCGCTCATCAACATCCTCGAAGGCGAGGCCGACATCACCATCTCCGGCCAGGCCCACCACGTCAAAGCCGGCGAGTTCATCATCATGCCGGCCAATGAGCCTCACGCCCTCAAAGCTCCCGTCCGTTTCAAAATGATGCTGACCATGATCCGCGCCTGAGCGGGCAGGAAATCGTTGGGAAGCAGGATCCGCGCCGGGATGGCGGTGGGTCAGTCTAAGGGAATTGGGTACTGTGGAAAAAACGCGGTCACGTAATGCCGGCAGCGGTTTCATGGGTAGGGCGAGGCGTCCCGCCGAGCCGCACCGCTGCTTGCATGAGAACCGCTTCGGCTCGGCGGGACGCCTCGCCCTACCGCGCTAATCATCGAGGTTGACTCACTATTGTCGCGACGGAGCGCTTGAACCGTCGGGCTTGGCGTGGTATGCAAGGCGGCGAGGAAAGGAACCGTCCCATGACAACCCCAATCGTCCCTCCGCCGTTGCCCACCCAGCCGTCCGCAGCCGCCACGTCGGCCCTGGCCGTTTGGAGTCTCGTGCTGGGCATCCTGAGTTTTTGCGCTGTGTGTGTCACCGGTGTGCCTGCAATCGTTCTTGGCATCCTCGCGCTAACCAAAATCAACAAATCCCCGGCTACGCTCAAGGGGCAGGGGCTGGCTATCGCCGGGTTGGTGACGGGCGCCATCGGCACGCTGTTGACCTTCGTCATTCTGGTGGTGTGGGGGGCGGCGTGGACGCCGGCGATGGCATCGGCTCGCACGGCGGCTTATGACATCGTCTGTCTCAGCAACGTCAAACAGATCATGGTGACTTCAATGACCTATGCCGCGGCCCACGACAACACGATGCCCGACACGCTCGACCAATTGAAACCGTATCTGATCGGAGCGCAGCCGGACAAATACCCGGCGCTCTTCTGCCACGCCGCCGCCGACCAAAGCAAACCGAGCTACGAAATCGTCGCGCCCGGCCAGAAACTGTCCGCCGTCGCCGACCCGTCCAAAACCATTTTCGTCCGTGAAATCCAGCCCAATCATCACGGCCGCCGGGCGGTCGGCTACATGGATGGCCATGTCGAGATGGTCCGGGATTAGCGACCGTGTCCGCGCCTGAACCGGCGCGCTCCATCGCCCCCTCATCGCGCCTCAAAAAACTTGCGGGGCGACTCGCGCTATGTATTATTCCGCGGCTCAATTTTCAGGAATCGATAAATCTTATGAAATCAGTTGGTAAAAAAGCAGGAACACTCGGCATCATCGTTGGCGGCGGGCCGGCGCCGGGCATCAACGGCGTCATCGCGGCCGCCACGATCGAAGCCATCAATCAGGGCAAAAACGTCATCGGTTTTTACGACGGCTTCAAATGGCTCGCGCGCGGCGACACCGATCACACCGTGAAGTTGAAGACGGACGATGTTTCCCGGATCCACTTCCAGGGCGGCTCGATCCTGCGCACGTCGCGCGAGAACCCGACCAAGGACCCGAAGAAAATGGCGGCCGTGCTGGCCGGGTTGAAGAAACTCGGCGTGGACTGGCTCGTCACCATCGGCGGCGACGACACCGCCTACAGTTCCAGCCAGGTGGAGAAACAGGCCGCCGGCGCCATCCGCGTCGTGCACGTGCCCAAGACCATTGACAACGACCTGCCGTTGCCCGGCTCGATGCCGACGTTCGGCTACGAAACAGCGCGCACGGTCGGCGCCGAGATCGTCCACAACCTCATGGAAGACGCCCGCACGTCCGGCCAGTGGTTTTATGTCGTCTCCATGGGCCGCCACTCCGGCCATCTCGCGCTCGGCATTGGCAAGGCCGCCGGCGCGACGACCACGATCATTCCGGAGGAGTTCCACACGCCGAAAGTCACGCTCGCCGAAGTCTGCGACGTGCTCGAAGGCTCGATCATCAAGCGCTACGCCATGGGCCGGCCCGACGGCGTCGCGATCATCGCCGAAGGCGTCGCCAGCAAGCTCACCGACGCCGATCTCAAGACTCTCGAGAAACAAAACCTCGCCTCGCTCGAATACGACGATCACGACAACCCCAAGCTGTCGGAGGTGGATTTCGGCCGGGCCATCAAGGATGAAATCAAGAAGCGGCTGGCCAAGGGTCCCATGAAGATCAAGGCCGTGGACAAGAAGATCGGTTACGAAGTCCGTTGCGCGCCGCCGGTGCCGTTCGACTGCGAATACACGCGCGACCTCGGCTGCTCGGCGATCCGGTTCCTCTCCAACGGCGGTTCCGGCGCGATGGTCAGCATCCAGCACGGCAAGACGGTGCCGATGTATTTCCCCGACATCATGGACGCGCGCGGCAAGACCCGCGTGCGGATGGTGGACACCACCACCGAATACTATTCAGTGGCCCGCGCCTACATGATCCGGCTCGAACCGGGCGACTTCGCAGACAAGAAACGATTGGAGCTTTTGGCCAAGACCGGCGGCTACACAACCGCGGAGTTTGTGAAGAAGTTCTCGCGCTGCGCGAAATAGCCGTCATCGCCGTCAAAGCCCCGCCGCGCGGACGACCTCCTCGCGGCGGGGTTTTTGTTGGCCCGCGGCTTAGCCGTGACCCTTCAGTTGAAACAGCCCCTCACCCCGGCCCTCACCCCGTTTGACGGGGAGAGGGAGGCGTTTCGCTCGCTGCGGTGTGGCTCACCGGATAGTGTCCGCCCTTGCAATGAGGAAAACGATTCCCTCTCCCCATCCGATGGGGAGAGGGCAAAGGTGAGGGGCCGCGGCGACTGCATGGATACGGCTCGGTAGTGTCCTAATTTGAGCGTGACGACAAGCCGACGTGGGTGTAATAGCCGGTCTGCATGAATCCCCAAGAGGTCTCAAATTGCCAAGACATGCTTGCCGTTGGCGAATGGCTGAGAAACGCGGAAGCAAAAGACATACTACTGTGCATGCACCATTGCGTAAAAAATCTGTCATCTACCCGTCAGTTGGCAATGGCAGAGGCCGCGTTATCGGTTCGCCTTGCTATTGATGCAGACAAAACCGCCAACAAGGTTGTTGCACTCACAGACCGTCTAGTGGTGTGTCCCTTAATTAACTACACATTTCCCTTGGGTGTTTTGGCTGGGTGCAGCCGGGTTGGACTTGTTCCAAACGGTGTCGGCAACGGGCAATCTTTTCCATGATTCTCTCGACACTTGCCGTCCACACAAAGG
>CAIQCK010000075.1 GCA_903870275.1 uncultured bacterium
CGCGGGACTCCGACCAGCCACTCACTGACAACCTTGACAGAAAGTTACCACTTTCATATGAACATACCGGCCAGCGTCGCTACGCTCCGACCTCTGGTAACTTAAAACCGAAACCGGTGGTAACAATCACCGAAATACGCACTGCGTTTCAACTGGATTGCAATGCCGAAGGGTCGCGCATTCCCAATTGCCTTTTCAACCCGCCACCGCCCCGCCTGTTGGATTTGTGTGACAGCCATCGAAAGCTCGGGCGACGGGTAGGGCGAGCCGTCCCTGGCGAGCCACGGTTCTTGGAACGTGAGCGACTCCGCCTATCCATGAACCTGCCAGCCAGAGCGGCGTCAAGAGAAGTTCCTGTCCTACGCTGTAGTGGAAGACACCAACCGGCATTGTCTCTGGCACTTCAAATGAAGCCGAAGGCTCTGGACTGCTGTAGGAACTACAGCTTTCGCCGCTGGCGGGCTGACAGCGAAAGCTGCAATGCTCGCAGCAGTCCAAAGCCTTCGGCTTCATGTTTAGCGTATGGGACAACCAAGTTCATGGCGCGGACGCGCCAACGCCGAGTTGGTGGAGTTCTCCTTACGTCGTCGGCTACATTCGGAAGACCAAGGCGACGAAGCCAGTATTCGGAACTGCACGGCTATCCGACCCAATCCGACCTGATCCGACTGAAGCCAGCCAAATCCGACCCGATGAAATCCGTTGAACATTGCAAATGCACGATTTCTGAGGTGGCGGTCATAGACCGTTGCTACGGTTTTCCACACGGTGGGGCGAGACTCCGTCGAGCCGTCTTACGAGGGGAAACGGAGGCTCGACGGAGTCTCGCCCCACCTTATTGGATTGCGGCTCCGCCGCGCTGGGTTCATCCGTGGCTTCCCCATCCGACACAGCGACCCGGGAGGGGCGGATTAGAATCTCCACGTCACGGCGGCGCGGACACAGAGATCGGGCATGAGCTGGTCGCCGGTGCTGTGGATGAAAATGGGCACGTCCACGCCGAGGAGGGCACTAAGGCGGTCAGTCCAGGCGGCGGAAGTTTCCTACTGACACGCCGCGCGCATGGCGGCGATGGCCTGCGCCATGTCCGGCGCGCGGAAGAGGGCCACGCCCGCGACCATCACATTCGCGCCGGCGGTGGCGCAAGCGCCGACGGTCTTCTCGCCAATGCCGCCGTCCACCTCGATCTCAAAGTCGAGTTTCCTCGCCTCGCGCAGCGCGGCCAGTTGAGCGATCTTTTCCACGCAGGACTCGATGAACGGCTGTCCGCCAAAGCCGGGATTCACCGTCATCACCAGCACAAGCTTCACGCGGTCGAGGTGCGGCTGGATGGCTTTGATGGGTGTGCCGGGATTCAGGACGATGCCCGGCTTTTTGCCGGCGGCGCGAATTATCTCCAGCGTGGTGGCGACGTTGCACGGGCTTTCGATGTGGATGCTCACCCAGTCCGCGCCCGCGTCAATGAACTGCGGCACAAACTTATCCGGCCGATCCACCATCAGATGCACGTCGAGCGGCAGCTTGGTGGCCCGGCGCAGTCCCCGGACGACGTCCGGCCCAACGGTAAGGTTCGGCACGAAGTGGCCGTCCATGACGTCCACGTGAATCCAGTCCGCGCCTGCGGTCTCGGCGCGGCGGACTTCTTCGGCCAGCCGGCCAAAATCGGCGGCAAGGATGGAGGGCGCGATGATGATCGGGCGCTGCATAAGATTGGCCCGCACTCTACCGACACACTGGGTACACGGGCAAGCAGATTGAAAGCCGCCCGCCCCCGCCCCGGCGAGCGTCACTTCCAGAAATTCGTGGGCAGGAAACCGGCCACCGGCACGCGGATGCGGTTTTGGGATTTCCGGGCAGCGTTCCGCCCCGGTACGGTGGAACAGACCTGGCAGCAATCGCTGACCCGCAGCGCGCGGTTGGCCTCAATCAGCCGGACACCGCAACGTTTGCAGAAACAATTCATTTCCCTGCGTTCACTCCGAGTTATTACCGTACGATTGTTCATGGTGTCGGACACTTCACCACAATTGGCGATTTGTCAAATTTTGCTGTCACACTTGATCGCAATTGGCCTCGATTTTTCATCGTTTGTTGAACCCGAAGACCGAAATTGGGCGCGCAAAACGCCCGCGCTACGGTCACTTTCGGCATTCAGGCTGAATCAACTCGACTTCGTAACCCTCTGGAGCATCAATGAATGCAATGACGCTGCCGTCCTTCTGCTGATACGGTCCGTCCGAGACCGGCACACCGAGTTTTTTCAGATGGGCTTCGAATTTCCCCCAATCTTCCACCTCGAATGCCAAATGCGTCAGGTCCGGCTGCACCAATACCGGGCCGCCGGCCGGAAAGTGACAAATCTCGATCAATTCCTCGCTGCCGGGTGCCTTCAGAAAAACCAGCTCCGATCCCCGGCCGCTTTGGCTGCGCCGCACCTCCTGAAGGCCCAACACGTCCCGGTAAAACCTGACCGTCTTCTCCAGATCGTTCACGCGATAGCGGGTATGAAGCAGCCGGGTAATCATGGGGTGACGATAAACGACGACCGGCCAGACCGCAAGTGGCCGGCCCGATTTCACCGTTGATTTAGCGGCGTCATCGGGCTACTAATACCCGCCTGACGCCGGGCCTGTAATGCCGGCGTCGTTCGTTGTCGAGAGAACTTGATATGAGCCCAAAAACCGAAGCGAAGAAAAAACGCACCGCGCAGCCGTCTGCCGCCGCGGCGCCGACCGGCCAGCCGATGAAAGGCGCGGACATCCTCGTCGCCTGTTTGGAGCGCGAGGGCGTCAAGGTCATCTTCGCTTATCCGGGCGGCGCTTCAATGGAGATCCATCAGTCGCTGACCCGCTCGAAGCAAATCCGCACCATCCTCTGCCGGCACGAACAAGGCGGGGCGTTCATGGCGGGCGGCTACGGCCGCGCGACGGGCAAAGCGGGCGTGTGCATGAGCACCAGCGGTCCCGGCGCGACCAATCTGGTCAGCGGCATCGCCGACGCTTACATGGATTCGACCCCGATGGTGGCGATCACCGGCCAGGTGGCCCAGAGCATGATCGGCAAGAGCGCGTTTCAGGAAACCGACGTGTTCGGCATGACGCTGCCGATCGTCAAGCACAGCTATCTGATCACGGACATCAACAACCTGCCGCGCATCATCAAGGAAGCGTTCCACGTTGCACAAACCGGCCGGCCCGGCCCGGTGGTGATTGATATTCCCAAGAGCATCCAGCAGGCGATGGCGGTGCCGGTGTTCCCCGACAAGGTAAATCTGCCGGGTTACTCCGCCCAGCCGGTGGATGACGATCTCGACGAGAAGCTCGTGAAACTCGCCGCGCTCATCGCCAAGAGCGAGCGGCCACTCATCTACTGCGGCGGCGGCATCATCAGCTCCGGCGCGCACAAGGAACTGCTGGAATTTGCCGAGAAGACGCAGATTCCCGTGACGACGACGCTCATGGGCTGCGGCGGCTTCCCGGAGACGCATCCGCTCTCGCTGAAATGGCTCGGCATGCACGGCACCGTGTATGCCAACTGGGCCGCCGACAACGCCGACCTGCTCATCGCGATCGGCGTGCGCTTCGACGACCGCGTGACCAGCAAGGTGAGCGAGTTCTGCAAGCACGGCACGATTGTCCACATTGACATTGACCCGAGCGAGATCAACAAGAACAAACCGACCAACCTTGCGGCCGTCGCCGACGCGCGCCTCGCGCTGGAGAAGCTCAACAAGATCGCGAAGGCGCCCGCGCACAAGTTCAAGGAGTGGCGCGCGAAGATCGCCCAGCAAAAAGCGAAGTATCCGCTCCACTACAAATTCACCGACGAGGTGCTGCGCAGCCAATACGCCCGCGATTTCCTCAAGGGCGACGCCTCGCAGATCATCATGCCGCAATTCGTCATCCAGCAACTGTGCGAGCTGACGCAAGGCGAGGCCATCATCGCCACCGGCGTGGGCCAGCACCAGATGTGGAGCGGCCAGTATTATACCTTTGCGCATCCGCGGACGTTCCTGACGAGCGGCGGCCTCGGCGCGATGGGCTTCGGCTGGCCCGCGGCCATCGGCGCGAAGGTGGCGCATCCGGACAAGCAGGTCGTGGACATTGATGGCGACGGCAGCTTCCTCATGAACGTGCAGGAACTGGCCACCGCGCACATCGAGCGCATCGCGGCCAAGGCGATTATTCTCAACAACCAGCATCTCGGCATGGTGGTGCAATGGGAAGACCGCTTCTACAAGAGCAATCGCGGCCACACCTATCTTGGCGACCCGCGCAATCCGCATGTGATCTACCCCGACTACGTGAAGGTGGCGCAGGGCTTCAACGTTCCGGCCGAGCGCGTGCTCTACAAGAAGGACGTGCGCCCCGCGCTGGAACGGATGCTGGCGAGCAAGGAGCCTTATCTCCTCGACATGATCACGCCCTACACCGAGCACGTGTTGCCAATGATCCCGGCGAACACCTCGTTCAAGAGCATCATCATCGAGTAGAGCAGTCGCGTCGCTCCGTGACGCGGTTCTATGGATGACTGCGCTGGCGCGTCACTCCGTGACGCGACTACTGGAAGCACAGCATCTCCATCAACTCGCCGCCTTTCGTGGTGAACTGCCAACCGCGGCGCTTGGCATCGCGCTCCACTAGCCGCCGCGCCGGTAAGGAAATGAGAGGGGGTTCGTTCACCGTCAGCACGCGCGGCGCGGGCGTCGTCACGTCGGTCCTTGGCCGCACAAAGGTCGCCACGCCCTCCGCCATGAACCAGACCTCATACGCCGTTACCGGTTTCGGCTCCGGGCCGTTGACGTTGCACCATGGCTGCGCGCGCATGCAGGACAGCGGCGGCCGTCGCGCCGGGAAAAGCGCCGTGAACGCCACCGGCTGCGATTCCATGTATTCGCGGAAGTTCAGCGAGGGCTTGTCTTTCGTCGCAAGGAAGATCGCCGCCGGGTCAATGCCCTGGAGGTTGATGCCGTTGTAGTTGGCGTGGTCGTTGCGGTCGCCCTTCGCCATCCGCGGCGCAAACCACGCGGCGAAGTTGCGGTTGATCTGGAAACAAATCTCCAGATGAAGATGCGCCCGGTCCTTGGGGATGTTCTGAGTGCCCGAATGCCCGAGCACCGCGATCCAGTCGCCGCGCTTGACCGCCTGGCCCGCGCGCAGACCCGGCGCGAAGCCGGCCAGATGCGCGTAAAGCGAGAAGACCTCGACGCCGTCCCAGCGATGCCGCACCAACACGTAGCGGCCGTAGTTCGACTGGCCGCCGACGGAGGCCACATACGCCACCTCGCCGTCGGCAATGGCCACAACGCGGTCCGTCGGCTCGCCGTGCCGGTCGCG
This sequence comes from uncultured bacterium, assembly GCA_903870275.1. Classification (GTDB taxonomy): domain Bacteria; phylum Verrucomicrobiota; class Verrucomicrobiia; order CAIQCK01; family CAIQCK01; genus CAIQCK01. The sequence continues at coordinate 5,337 of CAIQCK010000075.1, forward strand.
TTCGAGGCAGCGCACATCAATGCCCTCGTGATACTGGTGCCCGCCGCTGCGGACGCAGCCGTATTGCCCGCTGTGCCAGTCGTGGCCGGCGGTGCCCTGGTAGAACTGCTCCTCGCCCGAGGGCGAATAGAGAGCGTGGTTGGCCGTAGGCAGGGTGATGTCGAGCGCAAGCGCGGAGGACAGGACGCCAAGCCCAAAGACCCAAACTCCAAACAAGCCACAAGTCACAAGCTTCAGCCGCCTGCGCAACGGCTGCAAGAGATTGGTATAACGATGGTTGAATCGAAAATCCACGTTTGAATTGCCGCCGGTAGGGCGCAACCGCTGTGCGCGCCACCGTTTCGCACGGGAACAGGCGTCCGGCGCGCCCAGCGGTCGCGCCCTACCCTTTGCCCGTCTCCCGTTGGCAACACCCTCCCCTCCCGAAACCCGCCTTTTTGCGTCGGCGGCCACGGTTTCCAGTCGGAGAAAGATGTTGCGCATCATTGCCATGCCACGATATGAAAATAGGAGCAGGAATTGCAAACAAGATGAAAACACCACTTTCAAAACCATATGTAACGCAGGAGATCAAGGACGCCGTGTTGCGCGTCATTGACGGCGGCAACTTCATTCTCGGCAAGGAGTGCGAGGCGTTCGAAAAGGAAATGGCCGCCCACACCGGCGTGAAGCACTGCGTGCTCTCGTGCAACTGGACCGCCGCCATGTATCTGTTCTGTCTGGCGCTGAAAAAGACCGGCAAACTCAGGGAAGGCGACGAGGTCATCATCCCCAGCCACACGGCGTTTCCGAGCTGCGAACCGTTCATCCACGCCGGCGCGGTGGTGAAGTTTGTAGACATTGACGACACCTACACGGTGGACCCCGCGCTCATCGAGAAGGCCATCACCAAACGCAGCGTCGGCATCCTGCCCGTCCACATCTACGGCCAACCGTGCAACATGGACCGCATCAAGGCGGTCGCCATGGCCAACGGCCTCTGGGTCATCGAGGATTGCGCGCAGGCGCAGGGCGCGAAATACAAGGGCGCGCGCGTCGGCTCCATGACGATGGCGGCGGGCTTCTCGTTCTTCCCGTCGAAAAACCTCACCGTCTTCGGCGACGGCGGCGCGATCACCACCAACGACGATCAACTCGCCGAACTGGTCCGCAAGCTCCGCAACCACGGCAAGCGCGACAAGTTCACCAACGACATGATCGGCTTCAACCTGCGCTTCAACGAGATCAACGCCGCCATCGGCCGCATCCAGTTGCGCGAACTCGACCGCCTCAACCAGGGCCGCCGCGACGCCGTGGCGCTCTATCGCAAGCTGCTCGGCGGCATCAAGGGCCTCGTTCTGCCGCCGGAGCGCCCCGGATGCGAGCCGGTCTATCACATGTTCGTCATCCAGGTGAACAACCGCGACAAGCTGGCGAAGTTCCTTGCCGAGAAGGGCGTTTCCACCGGCATCCACTACCCCATCGCGTGCCACCAGCAGCCGGCGATCAAGTCGCTCTACAAGAGCATCCCGTCGCTGCCGATGACCGAGTTCGTCGTGGGCCGCATCCTCTCGCTGCCGATCTACGGCGAGATCCTGCCCGAGCAGGTCACGTTCACCTGCGACTGCATCAAAGAGTTTTTGAAGGCGTAACTGGTAATCGGTAATTGGAAATTGGTAACTGGTAACTGGTACCGAAGCGGACCAATCACTAATCACGGATTACCAATCACCAATCACGAACATGCCCGACGACCGCCCAGTCTTGTCCCTCGTCATCCCCGTCTATAACGAGGAAGACAATCTTCAGCCCCTCACGGAAGCCATCCGCGAGGCGATGAAGACTGTCGGCGTCACCTACGAAGTCGTCCTCACCGACGACGGCAGCAAGGACCGCTCGTGGGACATCATGAAACAGCTCGCCGCCGCCGATACGCGCATCCGCGTCCAGCGATTCGCGTTCAACTGCGGCGAGACCGCCGCCAGCGAGGCCGGCATGAGGGCGTCGCGCGGCCAGTATATCGTCACGATTGACGCCGATCTCCAGAACGACCCGAACGACCTGCCCGGTTTCCTGGAGGCGCTCAAGAGCTACGATTGCGTCTGCGGCACCCGCGTTGCCAGCCGCGGCGAAGGCGATAACTGGATTCGCATCGCCTCATCCCGCATCGCCAACTGGGTCCGCAACTCGCTCAGCGAAGAGAACATCACCGACGCCGGCTGCACCTACCGCGCCTTCAAGCGCGAGTGCATTGACAAGGTGAAGCTCTACCGCGGCATGCACCGCTTCCTGCCGACGCTCTTCAAGATGGAGGGCTACACCGTCACGGAGATTCCCGTCAGCAACAACCCGCGTCTGGCCGGCGAGAGCAAATACGGCGTCTGGAACCGCCTCTTCAAGAGCTTCCACGACCTCCTCGCCGTCCGCTGGATGAAGAAGCGCGTCCTCAACTACAAAATCGCCGAGCGGGTGAACTGACGGCTTGTGACGTCATATTCATTCTCAGAATTTCGTGGTGTCCCAGTAAATGGAACCTCCTGCAAAGGCGCGGCAGATGTCGTCATCAAGAGGGGAATCGGGCTGGTCGAATTTGCGATTAGGCCCCGCTGATTTGATTCGCACATTCTCTCCATCACTTTCAATCCAGTAAGGTGTTCCCCAAGGATCAATCTCCTCACCGCCCGAGTTTATTTCCTGAGTATAAGTAGAATGAAACTGCTCTTTAGATGGACTCGCTCCACGCAGGACGCCGGTAACCGTCGCATTATTGCCAACCGGATATTTTTTGAACTTCTCCCGATAAGCGTTTAGCGCCCCTTGAAGATCTCCTTCGTAATATGCCACGTCAGACTCGCGCAATCTTTCCAGCAAAAACCCCACTCCATCATGCAGCAACTGATCCAGATCCGTTTTCTCGACCGTCGTCACTCCGAAACCAATGGTAACAATTAGCCTTTTCGCCGAAGCGCGATTTGATTCCACGTCGCCCTCATAAGCGATAATCGCTCGTGGCAAACCACCAACACCGAGATAAACACAATTCACTAGCTGATCTTGGCGGATGTAACGGGGTGTCAATTCGGAGAGCGTCGCTGGAAGTTGATGATCGTGGTCCCAAAAGAAATGGCACAGAGCGTTACTGACTCTCGAAAATCGCATGAAGGTTTCGTATTCCGCGCTGTGACGCGGCTCATGACAGCCGGCACAAATCATAACTGCGAGCAGTACCAAGGCAGCCAAACCCGGCGAAAAGAACCAGAATCGCGAGTTTAACCCGCGTGCCGGTCGTTACTGAGAGGGTCGCTCCATAAGAATCATGCGATTAATTCACTCCCGTCCGCGGTTCTCATACCAGAGAACCTTGTTGTTGTGGCCGGCGGAGACGACGAGATCGGGTTTGCCGTCGCCGTTCATGTCGGCGGCGACAACACACTCGGCCGCCACGCCACGCTCAATCTCGATCCTGGTGAACTGCTGCCCTGAGGCATCGGTCGTGTGGAACATCACCAGTCCCCCGCCGCCGGCCCGCCAGCCGAACACGATCTCGTCCATGCCGTCGCCGTCGAAGTCCGCCACCGCCAGCGCGTGTCCCTCCTTCATCGTCGTGTCCAGAACGTGCCGTTGCCACGGGCCATCCTTCGCCACCTGCGTATAGACCACCGCCTGATTGCCGTGCCACGGCTCGATCGTGGCAATGAACATCTTTCCCGGACCGAGCCGGCCCGGTGCCACCTCGCTGGCACCCGGCGCGCCCTCCGCGATGAGCGTCTTCTGCCAATGCCCGCTCCCGCCGGAGCCTTCGAAACGAAACCGGTGAATCCCCTCCGCGCTCGCCGTCAGCAACTCGTCGCGGTCGTCGTTCTTGTTGAGGCGGCCCACCCAGATTCCGTGCAGGATCGTCAGCGTCTCGTCAATGACCCAGACCTTCCACGGGTCCGTCGCCGGATTGGGCGGGACGCGAAACGCCCACAGATGGAGCGGCTTCGAGTTGCGCACGCTCTTGGAGCCGGGACCGATAATCGGCGCGTGGATGAGTTCAGCCCGGCCATCGCCATCGAGATCGGCCCAGCGGAGCCGATGCACCACCGGATCGGCGGCAATGGAATGAACCTGCCACGGTTGGTCCAGCGTTGCCGCGCGGCTCAGCCACTGAATCTGGTTGTTCTGTTTGGCGTCGTTGAAAACAAACCCGCTCGCCAGCGCGATGTCCAACCGGCCATCGCCGTCAATGTCATGCAGGGCGAGATCAATGTTCTTTGGTGTGCGGGCCACCGGATGCGGCTTCCACGTGGGATTCTCGAACCAGTCCACCCGATTGGTCTCGGTCGAAAGGGCAATCACGTCCGGCTTGCCGTCGCCGTTGACATCCGCGACGGCCAACTGATACGGCGCGGGAAAATCCGCAATCTCGTGCCGCTCAAAATGGATGGGTTCGGCAAAGGCGGTCATGCCCGCGCCGATCATCAGGGCCGGAAATAGTGTCTTCATGGCAATGGCGCCTTCCACTCGATGGCATTGGGTTCAATGGGTATCCGCGGGAGTTTCGACACGGTGAAAAACGCCCAAATCGTCGTCCTGGTTCAAAGTATCCAAAGTAATACCCGTTATTTTGCCTTCCGGATTAGCCTGAAAACTCGCGAATGCGGATTCAAGTTCAGGATCAGACACCGGCCAGTGCGCCGCAAACACATCCTTATTCCAATGACTGAGGGTTATTTTTAATTTTTTAGGCCCTATCACGACGGTTAATTTCCCATCAACCAGCGAAACGCTTATCTTGCCGTAAACATCATTCGAATAAATTCCCGTGTAAGTCTCCAGCGGCATTGGCGCGAGCGGATTCTTTGGCGGGACCGGTTTTTTGGCTTCTTCCTTTTTCTTCGCCTTTTCAAACTCAGCCAATCCTTCCGCGCTCAGATCCTTGGCGGGCTTGCCCGCATACTGATCGAAGAACCTGAAAGCCAAAAGCTCCGGCAGACCCGTCACGTAGTTGGAAAGCACGACCACACCTATTTTCTGCTCGGGGACATAGGCCACCATGGTCTTCATCTGGGTGCCGCCATTGTGCCAGATAACCGGATAGGGCGAATGCTCCATGTAGATCCAGCCCAAACAATAAAACGCGTTCTTATGCAGCTCCCCGCTCAAGCCCGCGATGGTCTTTGGTGAATGCAACACCTGCATATTCGCCTCCGAGACCAGTTGTTTGTCGTCGACCTTGCCGTTATCCATCTGAAAGGCCAGCCACTTCGCCATGTCCCCGATCGTCGAGTTAATCGCGCCTGCGGGACCGGCAATATAGCTCCACTCAAGAAACTCCCAGTTCTTGGGCAGTGTGATCACCTTGCCGCCTTCCGCCGCATGCAACGAAGAGACGTCCTTGGCGTTCAGGAACGATTGCATATCCGCCGATGAATGGGACATTCCCAGCGGATCAAAAATACGCTCCTTAAGCGTCTGCTCCCAAGTTTTGCCGGTGTATCGTTCAACAATCCCGGCGGCAACCAGCCAGAGGTTGTTCACATAGGCAAAGTGCCCGCGAAAACTGGTCACCGGTTTGATATGACGGATGGCCTGTTTGATATACGCGCGGTCAAAGCCCAGGGAGAAAAGCGTGTCGGCAGCGTATGCCGGCATGCCGCTGCGCTGGGCCATCAAATCCACGATTTGAAACTCGCGGGTGACCCAGGGATCATACATCCTGAAATCCGCCGCGTGATCGACGACCTTGTCCTCCCATTTGAGTTTTCCTTCATCCACCAGCATCGCGACCAGCGTCGAGGTGAACGCCTTGGAGGTCGAGCCGATCTGGAAAAGCGTGTTCTCCGTGACCGGATCGTTGCCGCCCAAGGTTTTCACTCCATACCCTTTTCCGAAGATGAGCTTGCCGTCCTTCACGATGCCGACGGCCATGCCGGGAATCTTCCAGTCGGCCATCGCCTTGGCTGCATACTGATCGAAGTCGGCGAGCATGGCTTTAAGCTCGGCCGCGGTGGGTTGTGCGACTTTGTCCTGCGCCAATGCCGTCCCCGCCTGCAAAGCCAAAACCGCCATCAGAACCGCAAATATCTTTGCCATACGTCTCCTGACTGAATTCATCTATTCGAGCCACCGGGGAGTTGGTTTGTGGCCATGGTTAATGTCGGTCGGTCGTTTGCGTTTGTCCGCTCTCGGCACAGGAAGAACCCGGAAGCTGGTTTCGTTGTCCTTGTTATCCCACATGCCGGCTCCTTGAACCATGGCCGATCATACGCCGCCACGAGGCGGATGCTAGATCAAAACCGGTTTCGTGGAATCGGACGGAAGGCTTCGATCCACATGTCCGCTGCGTAAAAGGACACCCTCGCACGGGCAGCGGGCTTCGGATTTGTCCGGTAATGGAGAATCTTGAACCCCGCCCCCTCAATCAAGTCCTTGAACTCCTGCTCGCGCGAAAAGTAATACATCGGCAGCCCTTCGACGGTTGAATACTGTCCCTTGGGATCGAAGTAATTCTTCCCGCCGAGACGCGTGCGGATCTTGATCTTCTCGTTCACCAAGTGTGCCTTTGCATAAAAAATCCCGCCCGGTTTCAAAACGCGGAAGACATTTTCGACACAGGTTTTTCGATCTTTTCCAATGATCATGAACAGGCAGTCGGCATCGAAAACGAAATCGAAGAAGCCATCGGCGTATGCCGAAAGGGTGACGACGTTTCCGACCGTGAAATGCGCTTCAATCCCCTGCTCACGAGCCTGCTGTCTGGCCCAATCAATGGCTTCCGGAACGACGTCCATCCCATAAGCGTCGTGGCCTTTTCGAGCCGTGAACAAAGTGACGCGTCCGTTCCCGCACCCCAGTTCCAGGACCCGGCATCGCCGAGGCAGGCGGCCTCCGGCAAGGATGCGGCGGACGATGCCTTGCTTCCGGGCGTAGGAATCTTCGTCAGCCCAGCCGACCTTGCCACCCTGGCGTCGCTCGCTGTAACGCCGCCCGCAAACCCGCGCCCGATCTGACAGCAAACTACTCATGTGTGAATTTGCCCCAGCCAACAGCTTGCTCTGCCGCGCTTCCCTATTTGCGATAGGGTTGTATTCCTCCTGCGGCTGACAGCCTTCCACATCAGCGCGACGGTTTCAACGACAACAACCAGCGGTTGGCCTCCGGCTCGCCGACGTAGCGGACGAGGTCGAGATACTCGGAGAGTTCCGCGGCGGATAAATCGCCGGCCTCGATGCGGGCGGACCATTGATTGGCGATCTGGCGGATGTCGTTGCGCTGGCGGTCCAGCTCCGCGAGGCGGTCGGCGGCGGCCTGGCCGAGGACTTGTTCGATGACGGCCGGGTCGGCCGTGGAAAGAAATTGCCGTTCGATGGCCTGGCCGACCAGTTCGTTGACGTAGGTGGGCATCGTGGTGCCCTCGGCCACTTGCCGCGCGAACCCCAGACCGACGCTCGCCGCCGTCTGCGCCGTCGCCATGTCGCCACCGGCCATCGCCGTGGCTTCCATCACGCCCAGTTCGCGGCTCAGGTCGCGCATCATGGAAAGCTGCGGCATCATCAACCCGAACGTGGCGGCGAACTTCGCCTCGAGTGGCGACCAGCCCGCGCCCGCGTAGAGCGCCTCGGCGGCCGCGGATTGCTCGAACAGGTAGTCGTCATAGGACGGCTTCGCGGCGGCGGCAATCATCTGTTGCAAGGCGTCGGCGGGTTGGTTGTTCTTGAACCCGTCGAGCGCGGCGAAAAAATTGGCCAGCCGGTTGTCCGGCGCAGCCTGCTGAAACGCCGCGATCCACTTCGCGCGCTCCTCCGGCAGCGCGTTGCGCGAAAGCACGAGGAACTGCACGTGCGGATCGTTCGGGAACGCCGCGGCGGCTTCCTTCAAGTAGCGGTCGTTATTGCTGGCTTGAAACGCCGCAAGAAGGTTGGCCGCGCTGCGACCGTGCTGCGCCAAGTATTTTTCAATCTCCAGCGCCGAAAGCTTCATGTCCGGCCCGCCCTTCATCAGCGATTTTATAAACCGGGCCTCGCGGTCGCTCATCGCGTCGCGCGCGGCCGAGGCAAAAGTTTTTGTCGCTGGCGGCCGGCGGCGCGGCGGACGCTTGACGACCGCCGGCGGTCGTGTGATGGCCTTGGCAACCTGCCGTCCGGTCTTCACCGCCGGCCGGGAGCCAACGAATTCCCTGACGATCAGCCAGCCGGCAACGGCGACAACCAAACCGCAGACGATGGCAATGACGGGTCTTGTTTTCATGTTCCGCAACTAGGACGTCTGTCGGGCGGAAATTTGTCTGTGCCACGTTACGCCCGCGCGCCGCACTACACGCCGCTCACCGCGAGATGTCCGCCTGGCCGAGGACGACGATGCCGGCTTTGGCGAGCACGCTGCTGGCGAACTCTTCGTCGTCCACGTGCAGCAGGAGGACGGCCTTGCCACGCGGACGAATCATGAGGGAGTAAGTGAACTCGACGTTGATTTCCGCGGTGAGCAGGATGCTCAAGACGTTGCCGAGTTTTTCCGGCCCCATCGGCAGTTCGACGGCAATGGCTTCGGTCTCGGCGACGGCGATTCCCTGGCGCGCGAGCACGTCGCGGCAACGGCTGGGGTCGTCCACAACCATGCGCAAGATGGCGGAATCGGCGGAGTTGATGACATCGAGGCCGCAGATGTGGACGTTGGCCTCTCCAAGGGCCTTGGTCAGATCCATGAGCGCACCGACCCGGTTGGACAAAAAGACGGAGAAGTGGCGCACCCTCGGTCCGCGCGTGGCCTCGGTCGTTTTCTGTTCAGTTGGCATGACAATTCCCGCCGGATTTGCCGGCGGCGAAAATTACGCGAATCGCCCGCCGATGCAAATGGGAAGTGGCGTATGTGGGCGCGGCAGGCCACGGCTCAGCGGAACGCTTTCGCCCCACCCTTCCCCGCGCCATTCCAAACCGAATTCCCCCTACTCCCAATCGCACAGCTTCTCGACATAAGCGGCGGAACCGTCGCGGAGCCAGCCGTCCAACTGGGCGGCGTCCTTGAGCTGCTGGCCGCGCATCCGCGGCACGACGACAAACCGGCTGCTCACTTCCGGCAGCCATGTCATGTCACTCCAGAGTTTTTCGAACTGCGCCACCGGAAAGACGTCCTCCTGGCCGTGACCCCAGCGTTTCTTCACGTCCTTCAACGTGATGTAGGTCGGAATGCGCGAGCTGACCTTGCGGATCGCCGCCGTCACCGCCGCTTCGTTCGCCAGGTCGTCGCGCGTCAGGCCGAAGACATCGAGCAACTGCCGCACGTCTATCCACGTCGTCATGCTGTTGTAGTAGGAAAGCGAAAACTCCGCCTCCTCGCGCGGCATCGCGAGGCCCTCGACGAGCCGGACGTGACCGTCCACGCGCGCGAGGCCGCCGCCGCGGTCGTGAACGTGACGCGTGATGACCTCAAACGTAAGACATGCGCCGAGCGACATGTTCAGGCCGACCATCGCGGGGTCGAGGTTGGCGCCGAGCGTGTCCACGTTGTGAAGCATCAGATACTTCAGGTTCGGAAAATCGTGCAACATTTTCGCCAGCAATCCGTTGCGCAACATGTTCGGCACCTCGAACCAGTGTCCGACCGGATGGAGACACTGCATTGGCAGGTTGTCGGTGTAGTCGCCGCCTTCGCCCGCCTGTCGCGCCCAGCCAATGAGCGCAGCATGCAAACTCTCACGCACTTTCTGTGCCTGTTCGTCGAGCAACTGCTGCGGCATTTCCTCCCACGCAAACCGCAGGTCGCGCGCCATCGGTATCATCCGCAGCCCCACCGAGCGGCCTTGAGACAGGAAGGTGGCGACGCCGGAGTTGGCCGCAGCACCTTGGTCGCGCGAGGCCAGATAGTCCTCAATCGGCTCGTGCGTCAGGTAACTCGTCGTGACCACGTGTGGAATCACCACGCCATGCTGGCGGCTGATGCGCCGGCTCTTGGCAAAGTGGACCTCCAGAAACGTCCGGTGTTTGCCGCCGAACCGCGCGAACGGATTCAACGCCTTCACGACACCCGCGCCTTGTGTCCAACGGCTGCCCGCGCCCGCCGCGAGCGAGACGACGCCAATCTCGCCTGCCTTGATCGCTTCGATGCCGCGCTGGCGATGCGCGGCGAGGGATTGCTCGTTCGTCGCGTCAACAATATCGTCCCGCTGCACGTCTTCGATGGTAGTGCTCGCGGGCATGCGATTCTGGGCGAGGCCAATGCGCCCGCTCTTGAGGTCGGCGCGAATCTGCTCGTGCTGCGCGCGGTCAAAACCGAACCGGTCCAACAGTTCCTCCAGCGTTGCCCTGCCGCCACGCGCGGTGTCCCGTTTGATCTGCGGCAGCAGGCGGTCGAACAGAACCTTGTTCATGCCGCCCAGCTCTGGACGCGTCCGGCACGCCGCGCCAAACCGCTGGAGTTCAGCGCGCCGCATCGGCGAGAGGGTCCGTTGCTCCATCCGCAGCCATTGCGGCAGATGCAACGCGTAGTAGCCCATCGGCATTAGCGCCTCGTCCAGGGTGAGCACGTTGGCGAACGAGCCGCGCGGGTTGATGCCGAAATCATACACCACCGGGTCCATCGCGAACGGCAATGCGTGTTGCAACTCGTTCTTCGTCGTCAGCATGATCTCCTGCAACTGGTCCTGCGCCTGACGTTTGATCTCCGGCGCGACGATGAACCCCATCCCGCCGCCGGACATGCCGCCGAGCATCCAGAAACCCCAGAAATCAGCGCCGAACGCCGCGCGCGCCCGTTCGATGAGCGTCTCGGTGTAGAAGTTGCTCGCCCAAGGAATGATCGTCTGAATCGGGCCGAAGAAATTGCGTGTGGTCGTCTCGCCGATGCGATGGACGGCCTCACGCGGCTTGCCGCCGCCTCGCAACGCCGCGACGATGTCGTCGAGCACGCGCATCGCCTCCTTGCGCCCCTGCCACTCGGCTTCGGAGCGGAGCAGATATTTCTCCGTCACCATCTCCAGAATCGGGCCGACGTTTTGCGCCATGCCGCCATGGACGAGGATGAGGCTGTCGCAAAGCTGCTCGCGCACCGCCGGCGGCGCGTCGAGGTCGTCGAGAATCTTGTGTGACGGCAGCAACCGCCCGCGGCTGACGCCAAACTCCGGGTCGCCTTCGCCCGCGAGCACGCCTTGGATCAATTTCATGCCGGGCCAGACGCCGCCGGAGTCCTGCCAGCCGCCGCCGGAACCGGCGAGCCATTCGCCGAGGATCGCACGCCCCGCCACGAGCCGGCGCTCCGACTCCTGAAGCTGGCCCGTCAGCGACTTCGCCTGGCCGGTCGCCCTCATGCAGACGGAGATAAGACACGCGAGCAGGTTGGTGGAGACGGCGAGCCGCGACCCTTTTGGGATGTCGTTGACGTTGCTGACCACCTCGATGCCAAGGCCCGGACCGACCAGCCTCGTGAGCAGGTCGGTGAGGCTCTGGCCGGAACCTTCGATGCCCGGCGGCAGGATGCCCGACGCGATGATGGCCGCTTTCAGCAGGCCAAGATAGTCCTTCGCAAAATCGAACACGTCGCGCAATTCCGTGATCTCCGCCGTCGCGCCAAGGTCCACGCTCGTCAACCTCAGCACCGGCTCGTCAATGACGCGGAAATAACTCTCCACCGGCGGACGCGGTTCGGCGTCGCGCCCCCGCACCGCGAGGTCAATCGAGACGTTGAGCACACGCGCGCCCTCGGGAAAATCCATGCCGAGGAAAAAGATGTCACTCCACGCGCTGTGGGACAGGTCCATGCGCACCGGCGTCCGTTCGCGCAGGATCGGGAAACCGGTTTTGTCACTGCCGCCGCCGGACGACGCCCCGCGCCCCAACAGTTCCGGTCGCACGCGCAACGGCTGGTCGGAAGGATGGCCCATGCGGAACATCCATTGGTTGCCGCGCACCGTGCGCACACTCCGCCGCACCTGATCCGCCAGCGTCTGGAAACCGAGGCTGTGATACGCCTCCGCCAGCGCGCTGCTGACGGTTTCGTTCGGCCCCTGCTCTTGCTGCGCGCCCAGAAACGAACTGATCGCCTCCTCGAACCGCCGTTGCAACAAATGCTCGTAACCCGCGAATGGCACCAGCCCACTCGATTTCATCCCCGGCTTCGTCAACAGATGAAACCGATGGATGGCGTAGAGGAAGAACAGGGCACGCACCCGCTCGTAAAGGTTGTCGCTGTCGCGGCGGAATGCGTCGAGCGCGGCGCATTCCACGAGCAGCTCCGCCAGCGTCGCCCGGCGGCAGAAGGCGTCGAGCGATTGATCGCGGACCGCCGGGTCGGCGGAAGTGATGATGTTCGTGAGTTCGGACATGGCCGTGGTCGTGGTCGTGGTTGAAGTGGATTCAGCGCAAGGCGTTTCTGTTCCCTACAGGTCGCGGCCCGTGGCAAGCAGTTCGACCAGTTGAGCCAACACCTCGGCGCGGTCCGGGCCATCCAGCGCCAGGGCAAGCTGCGCCACCAGCAGGCCGTATTGGACGCCGATGTCGTAGCGGCGGCCTTTCATTTCATACGCCAGATACCGCTCGCCTCCGGCCATTTCCGCCAACGCCGGCGAGAGATGGACGTTGGGCGCGTCGCCCCGGGCCTGCCGTTCCAGAATCTCCATCACCGCAGGCGTCAGAACATGGATGCCAAAGAAGCAAAGGTAGTAGCCCGCCCGCAAGCCCGGCACGATCAGGCTCTGCTCGGCCTCGGTGGGCGTCGGCTTCTCCAGCACGCTTTCGATATTATAGAGCAACGGTTTCACCGGCACGCGCTTGCCGCCAACGGTGCCGTAGTTGGTCAGCATCGTCTCGCGCGTCGGCTGCACTGCCGAGACCGCGCACTGCTCCGCCTCCGCGATCTCCACGAGCTGCCGCGCGCACGGCTTCCCCTGCTCGTCGCGGCTCAGGTAAAGGTGGTCGCCGACCAGATGGAGGAACGGGTCGTTGCCAATGAATTCGCGCGCGCACAACACCGCGTGACCGTAGCCGCGCGGCGCGGTTTGCTCGACGAAGCGCAACCGGCGCGCGTGTTCGCCGGCCGCCGTCGCGTAGGCATCGTGATCGCCCGGATGAATGACAATGCAGACCTCCTCCATGCCCGCGTTCAACGCCTCCTCGACGATGATCCGCAACGCGGTTTTCTGGACGCGGTCGCGGTCCACGAGCGTCTGAAGGGGCAGGCCGCGCTGGTTCCGGCCGGCGGCGGTAACGACAGCTTTCTTGATCTTCATAGCTTTCGAGTCCCTGACAACAACGGCATCAACTTTGAACCAAACGCCGTCCAAAATCAAAGCCGATCATTCGAGCGGCACGATGTCTTCGCCGCGCGAACGCACGTCCACCACCCGCTGGCCGTCCACAAACACTTGGTAGGCAACACCTTCCTTGCCCAGAACGCGCGCCTTGCCGCCGTGAATTGTCACCGGAAATGGCGCGACGACGCGATGGCCACCCGCGATGGCGACTGCGAGCGCATCCAGTTTGTCTTCGAGGGCGAGCCGCAAGCTAACGATGGCGCAGGGGTTGATGTTCCACGGATTGCGGTGCTGTTCGACGAGGTTGAACGAGTCCGGCACGCATCCGGCGAACTCGCCATCGGGATACTGCATCTGCTCGGCGGTAATGAGGATGCCCTCGGCCAGTTGCCGCCAATTCAGCGTCTTGTCATAAGGCATGAGCATCGTCAGCGCGTAGGCGTAATCGTAGCCGCACCACTGCACGGGCAGGCCGATCCAGTTGGGCGCGCGCCAGTTGGTCGCGCCAAAAACCGGCGTCGTCGCATACATCATCACCGGCTTGCAACTCCACTGATACACAAATGGCAGTCCGGTGATGGCCCATTTGCGCGCGCAGTCGAGATACTCGCGGTTGCCGGTCAGCTCGTAGCCACGCACGTAGGCGTGAACAAGATACGCAGACGCCAGGATGTCCGGTGTGTGCAACGCGCACTCCCACGTCTGCGCGCCGCGCGGCGTGCGGAACCGTTTCATGAACTCCAGCGTCTTGAGGCCTGCGTCCAACGCCGTTTTGTCGCCGGTGGCCCGCGCGTGCTCCAACAGCATGACAGCGTTCACCCCGCATAAGCCGCTGGCGGTGTCCTCGAAATGGCCGCGCTGGTATTTGCCGGTGTAGCGGTACGAGCCATCGGCCTTCTGGTTGGCGATACTATTGCGAACCTGTGCCGTCTTCACCTTGAGCCATTCGTCTGCGCGACCGGTAACGAAGTAGATCGCTTCGTTGCGGATATGCGAGCCGGCCATCACCAGCTTCGGCAGTCGCGGCGCTTCGCCGGTGAGCCGCCAGATTGTCGAAGCGCAATCGCCAAACGGTTGCCGCGGCCAATGTGCCTCGGCGCAATGTCCCCAACCCGCGTCGGTCCTCAACGGCGGGCCAGTCAGCGCCTTCAACGAGAGCGCCATCTGCGCCTCGCGGTCGCGCGGCGGCTTCGGCAGCGCCGGCAGACCGCGCTTTTTGACCGCCCAAAGAATCGTGTCCTCCAGCGGCGCCGGCTTGCCCACGCGAATCGTCGCCTCGATCTTCTTTCCGCGCAACGCGGCGCGATGTCCCTCCGTGCCATCCAGAAAGTTCGGCGTGGCAAAGACCGGTTGCAGCGACATGTCGCGCCACGTCATCGCCGCCGACACCCGGTCGGTGACAAACGCCATCAGCGGCATGGTCACTTTCATCGGGTCCGGCGCGAAGCGGATGTGCTCCTCAGTCTCAATGTCGAGCGTCGAGGACGACGCCTCGCCCTTGCCAAGGTATTCCAGCCCGGCGAACACGCCCTGCTCCAACGAGCCGAGCGCACGCAGCACCGGCCCTTCGCACGGCGCGTCGCTTTGAATGACCACGGAGATCTCCTTGCCTCGGAGCGCGAGCGTGACGCTGACGCCGTCGCCGGCAAACCGCAGCGAGCCGCCCTGACCGGCCAGCTTGAGTTTCGGCACGACACCGTCGCGCCAAACCAGCGGCGCGATGAAGCCGGCGAGCTTGCCGCCCACCTCGATGCGCGCCCCCGAACCGTCGCGAGCCACTTGCAATGCGAGGTCTCCCGCCGTCCGCGTGATCCAGTCGCCGGCAGCTTCGGCGTCGGCGATGAACAACGTTCGCCGAAGCGTCGGTAAACTTTCTGCCACGACGGCGACTTCGCGCGCCTCGAACGGCTCTTTTCCAGCGGCATTGACGACGACGGTTTGCGTTCCGGTGCCCTCGACAGTGACCCGGTGGTCGTCAACAGTGCAAGCGATCGCCTTGTCCGAGTGGTTCATCAGCGACACTGAAATCCGGCGTCCGTCGGCGTGCAGCGACTGGATTTCCAGCGGATGCAGGATTTCGCGAACGAGTTCGATCTTTTCCACTTCGACCAAGCCCGGCGCGCTGCCGGGGTCGAGCCGCAAGCGTGTGACCGTGCCGCGCGCTTCGAGCCGCACCGCGTAATCGTGCCACTGACCGTCGTGAATGAGTTTGAAGTGTTCGCTGCGTTCTTCTTCGGTGGCGGGCGATTCGGTGGTCGTCCAGAAAAACTGGCCGGCGCCGCCCGTGGCGCACTTCACGCGAATCTTCACCGTGAACGCCCCCTCGATGTGGAACGGCGGACTGACGAGGTAGGGATCGTTGCCGCTGCTTTGAATCTTCAGCACGCCGCCGGCCGCCGCGACTGTGCAGTCGTGCAGCGCCTTCCAATCCGCCGTGCCGTTTTGAAAAGACCACGTTTGGAGCGATTCTGTCCGGAGCACCTGCCGCGGATAGGGATTCATCGCCAAGCAGGGGACGATGGCGCCGCCCGCGCAGACGCCCGCGAGCCATGTTGCGACGATACCAAAACACCACCTGCCTCTTTGATTTCTGTTCATGAATGACACCTCTCAGACCCGGCGGCCCGGTCCGCGCGCATCAACGATCCAGCGATTTCAAGCTCTGCAATCGTCTTTTCACCTCGGCATTGTTCGGATCGAGCCGGGCCGCCTGCTGGTAAAAGTCGCGCGCGGCGTGGAGGTGGCCCTCCATGTCGTTCAACAGGGCGAGATTGCGCGCCGCCAGAAAACTGTAGGGGTCGAGCGTGTAGCCGTGCAAAAACGCCTCACGCGCGTCCTTGACCCGGTTCAGGCTGTAGTAAACCACCCCCATGTTGATCCACGCGAGCGCATTGGCCGGTTGCACGGTCACGGCGCGCTCGAACTCCTTGATCGCCTCGCCGGGTTGGCGCGCCGACAGCAGCGCGTTGCCGCGCCGCAGGGCACGGTCGGCCTCGTCCACCGGAATGGCGTCCACGTCAGTCGTGCCGGGCAGTGGCGCGAGCTTCTGCTGGACCAGCGCGATGTAGTCGCCCGGCTGGCCCGGCTGCCAATGCGCCACGGCGACGCCGCCGGCCGCCAGCGCCGCCGCCATGAGCGCGGCCAGCGCCGTGGGAAGGGCGGCGGTTTGAAAACCGGCTTTCAGTTGTTGAGTTTTGGCTTCGGATGCCATGAATATGCCGTTCTTTCTGAACCGAAAAGCCGGTGCGCGCAACCGCAAACTTCGGTTGTGTCTCAATTTGAAACCCTCATGGGCATTACGGGGGGATTATGGTCATGTCCGGCAATTCTCTGACGCATGGTGCGTGAATTCCCGACATGCATGGTTTCCGCCCTGGTTTATAGTAGTCGTTGGAGATTTCGTATGAGCATTAGGAAAACCTCAAACGCTGGTCAATCACTGATGGAATGCACGCTGCTATTGGTGCTGGTTGCCACCGTTGGCGTTCTGGTTGTGCACGTAGTAACGGGGTGTTGAAAATCGGTTCATGATCAATGACAGGCAGGATGCCTGTCCTACGTTTCGGCGGTCAGCCCCGAAAGCTTTCGAGGTCAGAACCCGCCGCTATAGCTTTCAAAATGCCGCCCAACACAAACCTCACCCGCCGCACGCCTAAGCGCCGCCCCACCCGGCCTCGTTCAAAAGAACCGCGCGAAGAGCGCCACGACTGCCAACAGCAGGATCGTCGCCCATAGCCGGAATGAGCACCAGAGCGGGACCTTGGCCATCTCCGCCGCCACCTCGGGCGTGAAGGACCGGTCTATAATCGCCTGCGCGGGGATCGCGCCTCGCTCGCGGAAAATCCAGAGGATCACGCACGCCACGACAAAATCAATGGCCGCGCGCGTCAGGAAGGGAATAGCGGGCGCCAGTTTCGCCGACTCGGCCAGTGTAAACGCCAGCGCCCAGACCGGGCCGACAATGATCGCGATGAGCGCGCCGCGCGCCGTCGCCCGCTTGTAGAAGAAGCCCGCCAGGAACAGCGCGCAGACCGATGGATAGGCGATGGACCAGTATTTTTGGATGTAAAAGAAGATCGCTTTCAGGTCGCGCAGGAAAAAGCCGACCACCGTTGCCGCAACCAGCACGAGCAGCGTCGTCACGCGGCCAAAGCGGATCAGGTCGCGGCTCGTGGCGTCGCGCCGGACGTAGTTCTTGTAGATATCGAACGTGATGATCGAGGAGCTGGCCGACAGCATCGAAGCGATGTGCGACATCACACAGCCCATCAGGCCCGCCATCACGAGGCCCGTGAAGCCCGCGGGCAGGAGCTGTTTGACGAGCGTCGGAAACGCGAGGTCGGATTTTTCCAGCACGCAGACATGCCGCATCAGGCCGGTGTCGGCGTTGTAGAGGCGGAACGCGATGATGCCCGGCAGCACCACCAACACCGGCACGAGCAGTTTCAGGAAGGCCGCGAACACCACGCCCATCTGGCCGTGCCAGACGTCCTTCGCCGCCAGCGTGCGCTGCGTGATGAACTGGTTGCAGCCCCAATAGAAAATATTCGCCAGCCACATCCCGCCAAAGAACACGCCGATCCACGGCAGTTCCGGGTCGTTCCACGGCCTGACCATGTGGAACTTCTCCGGCGCTCCGTCGAGCACCGCGCGAAACCCGCCGGCCACCGTGGCGCTGTAGCCGGGCGTCACCGCGCCGACTTGCTGCAACCCGAGCCAGGTCACCGTCAGGCCGCCGAGGATCAACACCGTGACCTGGATGATGTCGGTATAGGCGACCGATTTGAACCCGCCGTAGATCGTGTAACCGCCGCCGATGACGCAGAGGATGGCCAGTCCCGCCACCAACGGCAGGCCGAAGATGGAGTGAATGGCCAGCGAGCCGGTGTAAAGCACCACGGCCAGTTCGATGACGATGTAGCCGATGAGACTGATGATGGCATAGACCAACCGCACCTTGTCGTTGAAGCGCCGCTCCAAGAACTCCGGCATCGTCGTGATGCGGCTCTTGAGATAGTAAGGCAGGAAGAATTTTCCGTAGAGAATCAGCGCGATGGCCGCCATCCACTCGAAGCTCGCGATGGCCAGCCCGATCTCCGCCGCGCGGCCCGACATGCCGATGAAGTGGTGGGTCGAGATGTTCGCCGCGATCATCGAGCCGCCGATGATCCACCACGTCAGGTTGCGGCCCGCGAGGAAGTAATCGTCGGATTCCTTCTCCTTGCGCGACACCAGCACGCCGACCGCGGCGACGACCGCGAGATAGACGCCGAAGATGACGATGTCGAGGGTCGGAATCATGGCTGGAGCGGTTCCTGTTCCTGCTCAGGGTTTCACCGGATGAGCCGACTTGATGTTCAAAAGACCCTGGAGAATGTCTTCAGTGACGGGAAACGCCGTGCCGTGGCGGATGCCGTCGGGCATGTGGAGTTGCTCCGTAATGGACGTCCAATGCTCGAAGTCCGTCGTCCGCAGGCCCTCGTAACGATGCCGCGTGTAGGCGTCGTAGTAGAGGAACCACTCCTCGCCCACTTGGAGCAACGCCGGCCCCTCGACCCAATCGGGCGAGATCGGCGCCGAACTTTTGCTCCACGGACCCAGCGGGCTTTTCGTAAACGCGAGGCGGATGTTCTTCTTCGCCACGGGCCAGCGTTCCTCGTCCTTGACCGCCATCACCCATCGGTCGCGCGACGGGTCGTGGACAATGAAGGCGTCAATGCAACTGTAGCCGCCGTCATAGAACAACGTCGGCGGCGTGTAGGTCTCGAAATCTTTTGTCGTGGTCAAGTAGATGCGATGGTTACACTTCACGCCCTTGACGGGCTCGCGCGAGAACGTGTCGCCGTGCTCCTCCGTTTCTGGAAACCTGCCAGGGATGGTGGACGCCCAATAAATCAAATAGGTTCCCGTTTTGCCGTCGCGGGTGATCTCCGGCGCCCAGGCATTGGCGCAGCCCGGATAGTCCTTCATCACGTCCAAGTATTTTTGCTCCGACCAGTCGCGCAGATTTTTGGAATGGGCGATGCCAATGCCAATGCCCGGCCGGCTCCAGCCGGTCGTCCAGACCATGTGAAACATGCCGTCAGGTCCCTGAACCACCGACGGATCGCGCAACAGCTTGCCGCCAACGCCGGGTTTCAGGAAGCAATCGCCGGGCGGTTCGATCCTCGTCCATGTGTATCCGTCCCGGCTGAAGGCCAGTTGCAATCCCTGCTCCTCTCCCCTGCCCGTGTTGAAATACGCAAACACGAACGGCCCGGCCTTTCCGACCGGCTCAGCCGCCGGCAACGGATCGCACAGCACACAACAAACCGTCAGGAGTATGAGGAGTGTCTTCATGGTCGCTTGGCGTTGGATTGCTTGGGTTTTTTACTTCGGCTGAATCCGCCCCGATTCGTCCACTCGGATCGGCAGCATGGCCGGCCGCTCACGGAACGACGCGGTGGCGTCGTTGCCGAAGAACGTGCTCCACCAACCGCCCTCCTTGTCGCGGAAAAGCATGTTGTGCCCGCCGTGCGGAATCGCCAGATACCGCTCGCTCCACGGGCCGTCGAGTTTGTCGGCGCTCGCCGCCATGCAATCGTAGGTGCGATTCTTGCCGTTGACGTTGAACTCGGCGCAGATGAGGTGATAACGGCTCGCGATCTTCGTCAGGAACGCGCCCTCGAACCCGACCTGTTTCGCGTTGGCGGGCTTGAGCAGATGCGGCGGCTCGGCGAGGCCGCTCATGTCGTCCTTGAAGCGCGCGATCTTGCCGTTCTGGAACACGAAATAGACCCTGCCGTCGTCGTCATCGAACAACGACGCGTCAATCTCGCCGGTGAGCGGCCCGTCGGGCTTCACGTCTTCGTACGGGCCTTCGGCCTTGCCGCTCGTGCTCTTGAGCACGCCGGTGCCGCCGTAGTTGACGCAGTAGGCCAACCAGAACGTGCCCTTGAAGCAATGAATCTCCGGCGCCCAGATTGCGCGGCGCAGTTTGCCGTCCTTGCCCGTCCTGCCTTTCTGCCACGTCGTGTTCTTCTCGAAGCTCCAGATGAGGCCGAGCGGCTCCCACGTTTTGAGGTCGCGTGATTTCCAGAGGCGAATGCCGTCGTTGGTCTGCCACCATGTCGGGTGACCCGTCGTGCCCGTCAGGTAATAGCAACCATCCGGCCCAAGACAAACGCAGGTGTCGCGGACGGGAAAGTCGAACAGCGGTTTGAGTGTCGCGATCTCCGCCGCGCCAAGCTGCGCTGCGGCACACAAAGTCAGAACCAAAAGCCAGTTTTTCATAAATATCCCGGTTGCTGCTGCGCCATCTCGATGGCGACGAGCATGTTCTCCAACGGCACATCGCCCTCCACATCATGAGCGGGCGCGAAGATGTAACCGCCATCACGGCCCAGTTCCAGCAACCGCCGCGCTTCTCTGCGCACATCCTCAACGCATCCAAACGGCAGCGTTTTCTGCGTCGAGAGACCGCCATGAAACGCCAGCCGGCCGCGATAGCGCGGCAGCAGGCTGTAAACGTCCATGACCTCGGGCTGGAACGGATTGAAGCAGTTCAGCCCGATGCCGATGAGGTCGTCGAACAATTCGTCCACATCGCCGCACGAGTGGATCATCACGAACTTGCCCGCCTCGCGCACGACGCCATACATCCGTTTCAGCACCGGATAAATAAACTCGCGCCACAGCGACGGCCCCATTTGCAAGCCGTGCTGCTGGCCCCAATCGTCGCCGAAATACACCGCGTCAATGTCGTGGCGCAGCGCCGCGCGGACCTGCGCGATGTTGTAATCGGCGATCCGGTTGAACAACTCGCGAACGAACGCCGGATGATCGAGGAAATCCGTCATCAACGTCTCCATTCCGCGCAGCGTCCACGCCCGCTCGTAGAGGGAGAAGCCGACCTGAAACACGCGGAACCGGTCGGGATGTTTCGCCAGCTTCGCCGGGATCTCCGCAAAAAAACGTAGGTCGAGCGGATTGGGAAACTCGCAGCCCGCCAGCGTCGGCTCCGGCAGCACCTGTCCCTCGACGTTGCCGATGTCCTTGTCCACGCTGTGGTCCCACACGACGCCGAACACGTCGCGCACGCGATCGTGACCGAGGTCCGTGAAAAACCCGATGTCGCTGCCGAGCTTGAGCAGGTGGTTTTGCAACGGCCCTTCGAGGTCTTCACAGCCGTAGTGGCGCTGGAGCTTCTCCTTCGCCTCCTGGGTGAAACCCATCGACCACGGCACGTAGGGCGGCCGTTGGCCTTCGAGCACCCGTCGGACAACATCGCGCTTGGTCATGGCAGGCTGCCGCAGGTCACCGTGACGTGGCGGCGCTTACTTCGCGCTCGATTTGCCGCGCCAGGCGAAGAACACCATCAACAACCCGAAGACGAGCAGCACGCAACCCCAACCGAGGTTGATGTTGATGCCGAGAGAGGGTTTGTTGGCGTCCGGTCCGGCCAGCAAGCCCTGGAGAACCAGCAACACGCCCACGGCGGAAAACATGAGTCCGATCGGCCAGCGAATATCGAGTCCCATAAACCGGTTCCTTTCTTACCAAAAGATAATGTTGAGGATGAAGCAACCGACCAGCAACACGCAGCCGAGGAAAGCCGGTCGCGCATACCACGCCTGCGCATGATCCACAGTCTTCGGCGTCAGCGAATAGACCAGGCCCTTGAGTTCGTCATCGGTCTTGGTCCGCCGCGTCAGCAGCGAGATGACCAGCGTCAGCATGAAGCACGCGGTGAACGCGAACGCGGCCAGCCAGAAATTCTGCGCCATGTCGCTCGGGAAGACTTGAAGGACGCCGAGATAACCGCCCTTGACGCCGGGGGCGTTGCCGACCGCCGAAGTCAGCGCATGGAAAAGCGCGGAGGTCAACGTGCCGCCCAACAACCCGAAGAAGGCGCCATGACTCGTGGTGCGTTTCCAGAACATCCCCAGCAGGAAGGTCGCAAACAGCGGCGCGTTCACAAATCCGAACACCAGCTGGATGATGTCCATGGCATTGGACCATCGGCTGACCAGATACGCGCAGACGATGCTCAACCCAATACCCACCACCGTGATGCACCGGCCCATCCACATGTAATGACCGTCGCTCTTGTTCCTGGCGATGTAGGCTTGATAGAGGTCGTAGGTCCACACGGTGTTGAAGGCCGTGACATTGCCGGCCATGCCCGACATGAACGACGCCAGCAAACCGGTCAACGCCAGACCGAGCAGGCCCGACGGACAATACTTCTTCACCAGCGAAAGGATCACGCCGTCATAATCGTTCTCGACCACGGCATCCTGCAGCCGGTCCTTGAGAGTGGCTTCGTCAAGAGCCGGGACTTCTTTGACAACGGCAGCAACCTTGGCCGGACTCAACTTCATTTCAACCGCCTTGCTGATTCTCTCAAAAGCGACTTTGTCGTCCAGCTTCTGCGCGGCGGCGTCCTTGACGGCGGCAATGGCCTGCACATAGGCGCTCTCGCTGACGATCTTCGGCGGCAGGCGGTAACCATCCTTCGCGGTCAACGCCAGCGCCGCGGCGATCATGCCGGGCAGGATGACCAGCACCGGGAAGATCATCTTCGGCACTGCGGCGATGAGCGGTGTGCGGCGCGCGGCGCTCATGTTTTTGGCCGCCATGGCACGTTGCACAACGAGGAAGTTGGTGCACCAGTAGCCGAACGAGAGCACAAACCCGAGGCCGAACACCATCGCGATTACGTCCACGCCCATCGGGTTGGCCGACGCGCCCTCGAGCAGCGGCTTCCATGCGCTTGTCCAGGCATCGGGCTGGAAGCTCTTGGTGTTCAGCTCCAACGCCGCCGGATTCTGGGCCACAGCGGCCAGCGACGTTTTGAGAGCGCCCCAGCCGCCGACATCCTTGAGGCCGAGATAAACGACCGGTGCAAACCCAAGCACAATCATGAAGAACTGCAACACTTCGGTATAGATCGCGGAGGTCAGGCCGCCCTTGAGCACATACACCAGCACGATCGCGGAACAGATCCAAAGACTGACATCGTAGTTCCATCCGAGAAGTTGATGGAGCAGCTTGGCCAGCGCGTTCATCGAGATGCCCGAAGCGAACACGGTCATCACGGCGAACGAGATGGAGTTCAAACAGCGGGTGCGCTCGTCGAAGCGGAGCTTGAGATACTCCGGCACCGAGCGCGCCTTGGACCCGTAGTAGAACGGCATCATGAACACCGCCAGGAAGATCATCGCGGGGATCGCGCCCACCCAGTAGAAGTGGCACGTCGCAATGCCGTATTTGGCGCCGCTGGCCGCCATGCCGACCAACTCCAGCGCGCCGAGGTTGGCGGAGATGAACGCCAGGCCGGTGATCCACGCCGGGATCGAATGACTGGAGGTCAGGAAGTCCGCACTGGTCTTCATGTAGCGCTTCAAGACCCAGCCAATGGCCAGGATGGCGACCACATAAATCGCCATGATGGAGTAATCAATACCGCCGAGATGAATGTGTGACATTGCGTTCCTTTCTACCGGTCAAAATACGTGGCGTTGAAGCTAGGAGAAAGTTCGCCCAGCGACAATTCTTTTCCGCTGGCTTGTCCACTGGCGGGAAACGCCCTCGCGGGCAGCGACGCCGCAACAGTTCCCTTCGCCCGGGCCAAACCGTGTGGGCTAATTGCCCGCCGGAACCGGCTTGCCCGATAGATTCCCGGCGCCTTTGTCCACCACCGCTTTCTCTCCGGTGCTGGTGATGGACTGGACGGTGTAGGTGAAACCTCCATCCGCAAACAGCGTGAAAAACCCCACGTGATGCGCGCCCAAGTGAAGCTTCTCGGACTGCGGCCCCAGGCCGTCGTCGGCTTTCTCCTTCGTCGGCGATGCTCCGCCCGGCCCGACCACGAATTCCTGGATGCCCCGTGTTTCCGCAACCTTTTCGCCGTCGGGGTTCATTGGCGCGAAGCGTTCGTAGATGTGGTTGTGGCCATTCATCACCAACGCCGGCCCGTGCGCATACACCACGTCCCAATACGGTTTCATCTTGGCCATGCCGTGGTGCTTGGCATTGGAGAAATATGGATAGTGCCAGTAGGCGAGCACGGGCGTTTTGGGCTTCTTGGCGAGATCGCTTTTTAGCCACAGGAGCTGGGTGTCGGCTTTTTCACCGCCCTTGGCAAGGTTCACGCTGTCCAGACTGACGATGTGCCATCCGCCCAGATCGAAGCTGTAATACATTTGAGGCGCATGCGCGGCTTTCCCCCAAAACTGGCAATAGCCGCTGAACGGCGGCACGTCGAGTTGATCATGATTGCCGGGGCATGGGAAAATCTTCGCGATGAACCGGCCGTAGGTTCCCTCGTAGATTTCCTTGTAGACCTCCAGCGGCGACGCCTTCCCGTTGACCGTGTCGCCGACCAGCAGGACGGCCGTCACTTCGGGATGCCCCACAATCACGTCCGAAACCATTTTCGCGCCGGGCTTGTGGATGTCACCCGTCACCGCGATCGCGATGCCCTGCGAAGCCCCGGCCGCGACGCCAGCCGCAGCCAGCCACGCCACCATGACGAAGATGAGTGATGACAACCAACCGCTTCCCGATGCCTTCGGTTTACCGCATGGCTTGTTGCTCATGTTCATGATGATGGCTCCTTGCAGTCTTTTTCTCCACATTTCGGCTTGCCTTTGCAAGTGTTTTGGCGCCGGCGTTTTTTTTGCAACGTGGACCCTGGCTGATTTTTTTCTTTCATCTCCGCGCTGTCGCTGGTAAATACTTTATCGAAGTTCAGCATCCCGGAACACGGTTTGATACCGTGGCGGTCCCGCCGCTGTAATCGGGGACGCCGGTCACTGGGCGAAAAGCCAGCCACTGTCCAAAGGGACGGGAAGGCAGTGACCGAGCGGTTGATCCGAAAGCCAGAAGACCTGCTGGATGGACGAAACAAATGGAATCTGATGGCAAAAGGTTCCGATGGACCCGCGTGGTCTGTCGGGGCCTTTTTGTTTGAGTGGAATAACGAAAGGAACGAACGATGAAGAAGGTAGCGAAGAAACAACTGAAGAACGTGATCGCCCGCCGGAAGTGCTGCCAGGCCGAAGGCACTGGCCTGTCCCACTACATCCTCATGGACAAGAAGTCCAAGTAATGAAGAAAGACAGCATTCCCAAGGGTATTGGCGAAGCGGCCCCCTCGCGGGGCCGCTTCGTCAACACGGGCAACGGTCCGGCGCTCCAACCCATCGAGATCGGCCACGCGACCCACGTCGCGCTGGTGGACCCCGACACGGCGTTTTGGTCGCTGGTTCGCCGCGACCAGCTCGGCGACGCGCTCAACGACAGTCCCCTGCTCCGCGCCTACCGGAAGAAGTCCAAGACTTTCGCCGAGGAGATGCGGATGCTGCGCTTCGGCCTGAAACCTTCCGCCGTCTATTTCAACCCGACCGCGCGCTGCAACCTCAACTGCACCTACTGTTACATCCCGGAGACGATGCGCCGCAGCGGCCCGCAGATGACCATCGCGCAGTTGCTCGACGCCCTCGCGCGGTTGAAGGACTATTTCAAGACCACCGTCCCCAAGGGCCGGCTGCCGCAGATCGTTTTCCACGGCTCCGAGCCGCTTCTGGCCCGCGAAGCCGTCTTCGCCGGCATCGAGAAGTTCAGCAACGACTTCCGCTTCGGCGTCCAGACCAACGCCACGCTGCTCGACGACAGCGCCATTGAGTTCCTAACCTCGCGCGGCTGCGGCATCGGCCTCTCGCTCGACGGCCACGAAGCCTCCATCGCCAACCGCACGCGCAAGACGTGGGAAGGTCGCGGCGCGTTCGAGCACGTCACCCGCGCCATGGACAAGCTGCGCGGCTACCACGGCTACAACGTCATCTGCACCGTCACGACGGAGAACATGCGCCACCTCGTCAAGATCGTGGACTTCTTCCACAAGCAGGAGGTGCCGGCGTGCATGTTGAACATCCTCCGCTGCACCCTGCCCGCCTCGCGCAAGGTGAAGCCCCGCGACGCCGACGCCGCCAAATACTTCACCGCCGCGCTGGACCGGACCTACGAACTTTACAATCGCACGGGCCGCAAGCTCATCGTCGCCAACTTCGCCAACATTCTCGTCGGCATCATCGCGCCCACCGCGCGCCGGCTCATGTGCGACATCTCCCCCTGCGGCGGCGGCCGTTGTTTCTTCGCCGTCGCGCCCAACGGCGACCTGTTCCCGTGCAGCGAGTTCATCGGCCTGCCGCAGTTCGTGGGCGGCAACCTCTTCAAGGACTCGATCCCGCAGGTGCTCACCAGCAAGCCGTTCGCGATGGTCACCGGCCGTAAGGTGGAAGACATCGAGCCGTGCAGCCGTTGCGCCATCCGCCATTTCTGCGGATCGCCCTGCCCCGCCGAAGCCCACGAGATGAACGGCGGCATGAAACAGCTCGGCGCGTTCTGCGAGTTTTACGAGGAGCAGGTGCGTTACGCCCTCCGCCTCATCGCCGACGGCAAGGATTCCGCCTTCCTCTGGGACGGCTGGGACAAAGGCACGAAGACCGCGTTCGACGCCAGCACGATCTGAGGCAACCCGCAGGGCGCGTTAACCGAAGGCATCTCAATGTCGGCCCGGTATTCTCACCGGACGTCGTTTGCTCTTCAACGGACTGCGGCATCGGGGACGGGGCCTGCAACATCCCAAGCGAGTCATTTTGACCCTGTTGGGCGGCTTCTGCTCAGCGCGCCGGTCGGAGTGAGTCGGATCTAGTCGGATCGAGCCGGTTCAGGTCATATTCAGTCAGACTGAGTCGGCCCCCCATGGTCAGATGTTCCCATGGCAGCGCGAAAACACGCCGCCTCTCGTCACCGCGCGGATCGCCGCGGCGGCAAACGGTAGGGCGGACCGCTGGGCCGGCCGCAACGACAACCGCTGCGCCCGACGGCTTGTCACGTTTCGCGCGGTCGCGACCTGCCATTTCCATCCGGAGCCGGCATCGCCATATTGTCAAAGAACGGTTATCGCTTTCGCGCCGGCGCAACAGCGCCTTTTACCGTCACGCATAGATTAGCAATTTTCACTAGCGCCTGTCAAGTGATTTTCGCTACTTTTTTCACCCGCCGATTCCGCCTCTCCCCTGCCCCTTTTCCCCGCCCCCTGCCGGGTTGGTTCTCAACGAAATCGCCGTGTCGGGGACGCGGCCTGCAACGAATGACTACCGCGCGACATCCCGCCGGCTCAACTTTGGGTTTCGCGGTAAGCGCAGGTGGCGCGCGAGGTCACACGGATTTTCTCCAATGCCCGAACCTGAAATGGGTAGATTGAACAGGGAAGACGGGAAGACCAAATCAACCGCGCGGAATTGGGCGATTGGGTTCGCCGCCGCCAGTTGGAGGCGGAATGGAAAAAAGCCAGTGCCCTGTAATCTTCTCCGCATCGCCAACAGCCTTCGCCGTCGTCATCAACGCCGCGAATCGTAGGATGCCAGTGCCGAAGGCCGGGTATCGGCTGTTTTGCTGTCCGGCGCATGGGCGGGCCGGATAACGATAAACGCGACGACGCAGATCACCCCGATCACCAGAATGATTTTTGCGATTAACGGCTCCAACCCGCGCTCATCGTGCGATGACGACTGCGAGCTTTCCTGCTGAACTGGGCGATCGTTTATGAACAGCGCCCGCCCATGGGTTTCATTCGCTCCAGCGCACTCTCTCATCATCGTCTCCATTTAGAAATTCATACTGCGCGGGAAATTAAGCACGAGCACCGTGTGTTCGCAATAGGGTGTTTACCCCATCGCGCACACCCGGAATGGTTTCAGCCGCAGAGCGGCGCAAGAGAATGGCCCACGGCGCAAGCCGTGGGTTTCGTGAGGAAAGAATTCCAGCCCCGAACGGGGCGAAAGAAACGTGCGATGTCTTCTATCGCCCCATCCGGGGCTTCATGGACTTAGTGACGTTCGTTCCCACGATTGCACCGTGGGCTACTGTCTGCCGCCACTCCGTGGCTGGGCTTCCCGCTTCCCTTCCGACGCGGCGGCCAGAATCCCGTTGGGATCCTCGCCGAACAAATGCGCTCGCACGACGTTCGACGGCTCGATCACTCTTGATTCTTCTTCTTTTTCTTTCCGGCCTTGCCCTTCTTCTCGTCGGGCGGCGTGGTTTTGCCGGTGGAGGGGCTGAGTTTATCGAGCACGGCTTGCAACCGCGCGCGGGCGGCGGTGGCGGCCTCGTCCTTCGAGTCGAAGGCGACCGCCTTTTCCACGAACGGCGCCTCGTTCATATCGAACAACTCGCCGCTTTGCGTGAGCTTGAAGCCCTGTTCGCGGACATACCATTTCGCGCCGAGCTGGACGTAAACCCAATCGCGCGGCGCGCCTTTCTCGCCGCGCAACTGCGCCGCAAAGCTATGGCCGTCGAGCGTCACGCCCTCGGGCAACTGCGCGCCCCCCAGCTCGGCAAACGTCGTAAAGAAATCGCTGAAATCCACGAGATCGTTCAGGACTTTCCCGGCGGGTGTCACGCCTTTCCAGTTGGCGATGAGCGGCACGCGGCTGCCGCCTTCGAGCATGGTGCCTTTCATGCCGCTGATCTTGCGGCCGTTGACCGTCGCGGTTTCCGCGCCAAAGTGTGCCGTGCCGTTGTCGCCGGCGAACAAAACCACCGTCTTCTCGCGTAGTTGCAGCCGGTCAAGTTCGCCCATGAGCTTGCCGACGAGCTTGTCCATGTAAACGACGTTGTCAGCGTAGAGCTGGTCCTTGTCCGCTCCGGGCTTGCTGTCGGGCGTGCGCAGAATTTTACCGTGGATGTGCGACATCGGGTAATAAACAAAGAACGGCTGGTCCTTGTGCTGCGTGATGAAGTTCACGAGAAACTCATGCATCAGGTCGGGCAGGTATTTCCCTTCGGGCAACTCCACCTCCTTGTGGTTGACGGTATAGCTCGTGAGCTGCTCGCGCCAATACTTGCCGCTGCCGCGAAAAACAAGATATTCGTCGAACCCCCACTCGCCGGGGCCGAACGACATCTGGCCCCATTTGCCGACGCTGGCGGTGACGTAGCCAGCTTTTTTCATAACCGTGGGAATCATGATCTCCTTGCCCGGCTGGAGTGCGTCGTGGTCGTGGTTGGTGAGAAGACCGGTGCGGTACGGATAGCGCCCCGTCAGCGTCAGGCTGCGCGACGGCCCGCACAACGGCATGGCGTAGCATTGTGTGAAGCGGAGGCCCGATTGCGCCAGCGAATCAATGTGCGGCGTCTTGAACGGCCCGCCACAGCAACCGATGTCGCCGAGTCCGACGTCGTCGGAGAGGACCATGATGATGTTGGGCTTCTGTGGATCCGCGGCGCCGGCGGACCCCAAAACACACAGAAGGCACGGAAGGAGGAGTTGGACGATTCGTTTCATGATTTCCAAGGACGCTCGTTGAATGTGGTGTTCGCGTTCGTGATGCATTCAACACCAGCGCCGGGTTTTGGTTTCGCGGTCGGCGCGTTTTGCAGGAATAATTTCAGCCGCGTAGCGGCGCAAGACAGTAGCCCACGGCGCCAGCCGTGGGTTTCGTGAAGTAGAATAATCAAGCCCCGGACGGGGCGAAAGAAATGCGCGGCATGTTCTGTCGCCCCGTTCCGCCAAGAGCTTTATCCGAACTATTCCTTCATTAAATCGTCCATCAGCGTGTTGACACACTGCATTCGAGTCGCAAGCTCAACCTGTTTCGGATGGAGCCTTGTCCAGCGTCGAAGCAAGAGAAACGAAATGAAAAGACTAACAAGATAAACGGATGCACCGATTCCAAGGGCGCCTAGAAAACTAATTGTCCACCAATAAGCGAAGCACACACTGCCTAGCAGCGACAACGAAGACATATACAGATTGGTTAGAACGCGCTGCGTGAGCCACAAAGGAAACACATCTAATGGCCAAACACAATTGCCGTTAGGCTCTTTCCAACAAACTGCCTCAGAAATACCGTGCATATACATGCTGTAAGTCAACAGGATCGTCGGCACGCTTGCAGCCACTGTCCAAAACGCTATTTCACCCAATGACATTCCGGTCCTTTCTAAGCTGTCGTAGTCAAGAAACAGCCGTAAACCAGAGAATGCTCCTTGCTGACTTTTCAAAGCAACTGAAATCTATACCGCATTAAGTCGCTAACGTTCCCGGCTTGACGTTGCAGCCGACTTGGCTGAAGCTCGGCGCACCGAAACACAATCCATGCAGTCGAACAACTCTATGAAACACATTTTGATCCTGACACTCGCTCTCGGCTTGGTCGCAGGTTGCGGCGTGAAAGAAGAACCGGCGGTTGTGGACAATACGCCCGGCGGCCAGTTTCTCGCGGAGAACGCGAAGAAGGATGGCGTGAAGACGACGGCCAGCGGCCTGCAATACCTGGTGATCAAGTCCGGCACGGGCGCGACGCCGAAACTATCGGACGGGGTGAAGGTGCATTATCACGGCACGCTGATCAACGGGACAGTTTTTGACAGTTCGGTGGAGCGCGGCCAGCCAATCTCATTCCCGGTCGGCGGCGTGATCCCCGGATGGACCGAGGCGTTGCAATTGATGAAGGTAGGCGACAAGTGGAAGTTGTTCATCCCGGCCAAGCTGGCCTACGGCGAGCAAAGCCCCAGCCCCGCGATTCCGCCCAACAGCGTCCTGATCTTCGAGGTGGAACTGCTCGGCATCGAGCAGTGAGGCGGATGGAAATCCATTGCGGTGGGGCGAGACTCTGTCGAGCCTCCTCTCAAATTGCATTTGGCGGGCGCGGAGGCTCGACGGAGTCTCGCCCCACCATTACCTTCCCGAATAGAACACTGTGAATTCGCAACCGCCATCGCCACGTCCGCATCCGCATGATCCGTTGCACGGGGTGACGCTGGAGAGCATCATCAAGCAACTGGTGGTGTGGTATGGTTGGAAGCGGATGGCGGATCGCATCCCGATCCGGTGTTTCATGTTTGAGCCGACCGTGAATTCCAGCCTCAAGTTTCTACGGAAGAACCCCTGGGCGCGCCAGAAGGTGGAGCAGATGTTCGTCGCGGGAGAAATGAAGAGACGCCGGGAATCGGCTGGCCGGACCGCAGAAGCAAAAAGCCACCGCCAGTAAACGCGGACGGCGGGGAAAGATTGGGGACAAACCACGAAATGCACGAAATGACACGAAACCGGCGGACGGAATAACAGGGAAGGCGGGAAGACGCGAAGTTTGCCGCTTCCCGCCTTCCCGCCTTCCCTGTTTAATCTCCCCATTCCGCTTTTTGCGCATTTAGTGCATTCCGTGGTTAACGAAAATGCCGTAGAGTATTTCGTCTGATGACTGAAGACATGACAGAAACTAAAAGCGCACCGCTGTTGGAGTGGCTCCTGCGGCAGCACCCGGACACGCCGAAGACCCGCGCCAAGCAATGGATCGCGGCGGGACGGGTCAGCGTCAATGGCGTTGTCATCCGCAAGCCGCATCAAGTCATCCCGGACCCCGGCGAGACACTGGAACTGGGCGGACGCCGCGCCAGCACGCTGGATTGCGGCACCGGCTGGCAGATTCATCCGCGCGTTTCACTGCTCTATCTGGACACCGCGCTCGCCATCGTCAACAAAGGGCCGGGCCTCATCTCAGTGCCCGCGCCGAATTGCGATCTCTCCGCGCTGAGCATTCTCGCCGACTTTCTGGTGGGCAAACTGCGGGCGCAGGACCGCGGCGTCGCCGGGAGGACATTGCCGCCCGCATATCGCAAGCTCGAACCCCTGCCCGTCCATCGCCTCGACCAGCACACGAGCGGCGTCTTCTGCATTGCGACAAGTCCCGCCGCGCGGCATCACCTCATCGAGCAGCTCAAGGCGCACACGATGAAGCGGGAATACGTGGCCTTTGTGGAGGGACGCGCGCGCGAGCCGCAAGGCACCTGGCGGCAATGGCTGAAATTGAGCGAGGACGAACTGCGGCAACAGGTCATTCCCGAAACGGCGGCCAAAGCCACGGACTCTGGAGCGTTGGAAGCCATCACGCATTACGAAGTCATCGCCGAGTATCCGCTCCGGGGCGGGAAAGGTGTCGTGACCAAGCTGCGGCTCCGGCTGGAGACCGGCCGGAAGCATCAAATCCGCGTGCAGGCGGCACATGCCGGACTGCCCTTGATCGGCGACCGGATGTATAACCCCTCCTATCGCGGACGGGAGCACACCAGAGCGGTCATTGATTTTCCCCGCCAGGCTTTGCACGCCGAAATTCTCAGTCTCGAACACCCGGCCCAGCCCGGCAAGCGCATGACATGGACCGCGGAGTTGCCCAAGGATCTTCGCCAACTGGAGATGGCCTTGCGCTCGCGGCAGTATTAGGCCGGAACTCGATTGAAGCGCACGGCCCTTGTAGCCGCCGATGTGAGTCGGCGGAATCGTTGAACAGGCGCAGCCTATCCGCCTCCTCACGTCGGCGGCTACGAGGCTAATGCCATTCCTGCAACTCGATGAGGTTCCCCTCGGGGTCGCAAACGTAGATCACGGTCAGCTTTCCCTCGCCGGGAATATCCAGCGTCACGAGCTGGCTGAAATCCCTGCCGCCCCACGCTTGAATCTCCTTTCGCTTTGCTTCGACATCGGGCACCACAAACGCCAGATGCGTGAAGCCAACACGCATCACCGACGGCAGCGGCGCGGGGTCGTTCTTGTGGAACTGGAAGATTTCAATCGTGGGGCCGTTCTGGCCGTAACCGGGCAACCGCAGATGCTGCCCTTGGACGCGGCTGTCTTTGACGCCGGTGAGCGCATCCAACTCCGGCCCTTTGCGGTCGCGCTCGCCGCCGACCGGCACGCAGCCGAACACCTCGCCATAAAACTTCGCCATCTTTCGCCAGTCATTGGCAATGAGGCTGGTGTGCGCGTAGCGAATGGTTGAGTTGGTTGTCATTGCTCTCCTCGCTGCCCTATTCACCGCTCCGGCGGGCGGGCGCTGATGGGAATCTCGCCGCGGAGAAGCTTTCCGCCGAGACCCGTGAGGCGCAAGTAGAAATCACCCGGCAGTCCCTCGAAGGTCACAAACTTCGATTCGCCGCCGGGCGGCACGTCGTTGGTGCATTTGAAGATGGCCGTGCCCTCGTCCACCTCGTCGAACATGGCGACGTAAATCATCGAAGCGCCCGCGCGTTTCGTTTCGCAGAATTGCGACCAGAGAAACTGTCCCTTCAATCGCGGAATCTGGTCGGACGGCGCGCCATACATGTTGTGCCAACTGAAACCTGGGAAGACCACCGGCAGATAATCCAGTCCTTGCTCCTGGCACCACGCCATGTCGGGTTTCAACAGCCGCTCCCCGTGGCGCGCGACTCCCTCAAGGTTGCCGTAGCGGCCAACGGTCCACGGGCTGACGATGTCCGCCAGTTTGCAGACTTCATGCAGCGCCGGATCGTTCACCGCGTCGCCCTTCAATTCGCGCCAGTGCGCCGGCACGCCAAGCATAACCGTGCAACCGCCGGCCTCGGGATCGTTCTTCAGAAACTTGACCAATCGCCGGCAGTCCTCGACCGTGTAAGCCCGCCCGTCGCTGAATCCAACGCCCCACAGCACCACCACGGGCTTGCCGCGATGGCGCAGATACGCCGGGTCTTCCCCGATGCGCATCCGCGAGCGCAGCATGCGCCAGTCGTCCATGACTTCGCCGACGCGGTCCGGGCGAAGGCCGCTGAGGTCATACATGACCGCGTAGGCGCGGCCGTTGCGATTCGCGCCCTCGCGGCAATGCGCCAGCACGGTGTTGTTGTGCCGCAGCAACCGCGGATCGTGAATCCCACTCACAAACCGCTGCACAAACGCGCCGTCAATGCCGTAGTCTCGCATCCACTGGAAATGCCGCAGCACGGTCGGTTGCTTGAACGAACTGAAGACCTCGGCCACGCGGCCGTCGGCGTGTTTGAACCCGGTGGCGAACCGTTCGTCGGGGGCGAGTTCCGACACGTCGGGCCAGAAGTCAAACTTGGCGTTGCCGTCGGCCAGCGGACCGTGGTGCTTAGTCCAGTGAACCCACCCGCGCTCCGCGCCGTCGCCTTCGGCGTTGAACCAGCCTTGATAACCACACATCACCTTGCCCGTGAGAGTGCTCGTGTCCACACCGCGAACAGACGGGCCGGTGTAAGGCTTGAGCGTTTCGTCGAGAACGGCCTCGCGCGTAAGGCGCGGCGCGTCCGCCGCCTGCGCAACGGCCGCAAGACATGCCGCAAGAACCAGTGCAAATGACTTCATCACCCCAACCTCACGCTTTCAACACGCCTTGCAGATGCTTGAGGCTGCGCTCGGCTTGTTCGACCGTGCCGCACTCGACGGAGAAGATGAGGTCGCGTTTCAGCGGTCGGCAGATCTTCGCGATTTTCGCCCAGTCAATCACGCCGTCGCCGCAGGCACAGCCGACGGCGGTGCCCGCCACCTTGCCGCGCTCGGCATCGCTCTGGGCCACGGTGATGTCCTTGGCGTGGAGATGAACCAGCTTGTCCTTCACCGCGCGCAGGAACTCATACGGGTCCTCACCGGAGAGGTAGGAGTTGCCGGTGTCGAAGTTTACGCGCAGCCACGGCGAATCATTCAGCTCCAGGATGCGCAACATGCTCTTCGCGTGCGACGTGTAAGGCCCGTGCGGCTCCACGCCGAGATAGACGCCGTTGTCCTCGCAGCACTCCATGATCGGGCGGAGGTTCATCTTCATCACCGCGTAGGCTTCCTTGGACTTCATCCATTTCGGCGGATACATCGTCTCGCAGATTTGCACCACCGGCACGGTGTCGAACAGGCCGCGGTCGGCCAGCGCGCGGGCATACATGATGCCCTGGCGCGCATACTCGACGCCGATGCGCGTGTCGAGCAGGTCGGAGTGAGAACTGACGCCGGAAATCTTCAGCTTCTGCTCGCGGCAGAAGTCCTTGAAGTATTCCGGGTCGGTGTCGAGCGACTGGAGGTGGCAATAGCCGGCGTTACTGAGCAGGCACGTGCCCATCAGAAAGCACGGCTCGATGTAACGATAGCCGATCTCCGCCGCCTTCTTCGCGCCCCACTCGAACGACTTGTCCGCGTGCCGTACGAACTCCAAATTGATGCCGATTTTGATCTTCGCCATAGGTCTTTCCAGTTGATGATGTTTTGTTTCGTATCGCGTTTACTTGCAGGCGCTGCGCAAAGTCAGCCAGCGCTGGTAAAGCTTCTCGATGTCAGCCGCACTGAGCTTGCCGTCGCAAACAGCGAAGCCGTAGCACAAGTCCAATTCCGAGCCGCACTTCAATTCCATCGGCTCCTTCCACAAATTCAGCGTCGCCGAGAGGTAAGCGAACGGCTTGCTCATCGTGAACATCTTAGCTGGATGACGTGGATTCTTCGGGTCGTCAAACATCGCAATCGTCACCGGCATGTCCATCGTCGCCGTGGTAAGGCCAGCTCCCGACGAAACCGCAATTGTCGGTGGCTTGATTTCCATGTCCGTCGTGTCGGCTTGCGCGGTGTAGGCGCACCATTTCGCCGCCACGAGCCGCTCGTCGCCGCGGACGGTTTCGCCCGGCTGGCCCGTGGCGTTGATGAACTCGCCAACCTTGTCCATCCCTTGCAGAAACCGCGCGCCCAAGCCGAAGTAGTGGTGGCCCGTCAGATTCACCACCTCGCGGTTCGGCCCGGTGGACAGGCGGCTCCGCCATGTCAGCAAGGTGGCGCCTTGCTCCTGCGTGTTATGCACAAACAGGTGCCGTCGCTCACACAGCACGACGGTCCCGTTCGTCGCTACCCAGTCGAGCCGTTGAGTAAACTGCGCGCCGTCCGCCGCTGTTGTCGGCTCGTCGAGTGCGCGCGAGAGTTGTTTGCCATTCTTCGCTGTCTCGCTCCAGAAGTCCACACCGTCGGCTTCGAGCGCGAACATGAGGCCATGGTGATGTTTGTGGTCGCTCGGCGAGTCGCGCAACACTTGAACGCTACTGACCAGCTTCAAATTCGGCCATGGCGGCGCCCACATCCGCGAAACGTAAGGTTTGAACGGCACGTTGGCGTAGCGGTATTCGAGCAAAGGCCTGGAGAGCCGGCTGATCTTGATGGTGGTGTCGTCCTTGTCCACGATGAGCGGTTCCGCGCCTGTAGCGCAACCCGCCGCCAACGCCACCGCGAACGAGACGATGTAAATCGGTTTCATGCGAATCTCCTCCTCTGCTTTACACAACGATCTTTTCTTGTTTGGCGTCGAACCGCGCCGTCCTGCCGTTGCGCGACGCCAACATACCCATGATCATTGCCGTCTGGACGTGATACGCCATCTCGACGTCGCTCCACGGCTTCTGTTTCCGATCCGTGCAGCAGTCCAGCAGGTTTTCCCAGTGCTCTGCCAGGTCGCCACGCTTCTCAATCTCAAAGCTCTGGGGCTTTTTGTTCGATCCCTGCGCAGGCACGAAAACAACTGCCGGTTTCTTCGTCGCCGGGGAAATTTGAATCGTCAGCGTGCCGTCCCAGCCGCGAATGATCGGGACGCGCCCGCCCGGCCCGCGCGTGCCGTTGCCGCCCGGAAAATCATTGCCCTGCGTGCCGAGCACCGCGACGGTGATTTTCTCCGGGTAACTGATGAGCACGTCGAAGGTGTCCGGCACCTCGCGCTCGGAGTAGCGATACTTCCCGCCCGTGGCCACGACTTCCCTGGGAAACTTCAGGCCGAGCACGCTAGCCACCGGCGTGAACGCGTGCGGATACGTGTCCGTCACCGGCCCGCCCGCGTAATCCTCATACATCCGCCAGCGGAAATAGCGGCTCACGTCGAATGGTCGCTTCGGCGCGTCGCCAAGGAACGCCTTCCAGTCCAGGTCCGGGCCGGGCTTGGCGTTCGGGTCGTCAATCGGCATGCCGCGCTCGCCCCAGTCGCCGACGCGGAAGTAGCCGCACTCAGCGTGAATCGGCTGACCGATGAGTCCATCCTGCACAAGTTGTTTCATCTGCCGCCATACGCCGTCGGCGATGCCCTGTGTGCCGAGCTGGAATGCGCGGCCGGACTTCTTGACCTCGGCGGCCAGTTGCTTCACCAGCGGGAACTGCCGCCAGTGGCTCACCGGTTTTTCGCAATACACGTCCTTGCCCGCGCGCACGGCGGCGATGGATTGGGCGCAGTGATGGCCGTCGGGCGTCGCGATGCAGACAAGATCCACGCCCTTTTCGGCGAGCAGCTCGCGGTAATCCATGAACCCCTTCGCCTTGAAGCGCTCCGCGGCGCGTTGCATGCGCGGCCGATACGTGTCGCAGACGGCGACGACCTCGACGGGGTGCTTGCCCTGCTCCTTGAGCCATTTAACGATGCTGAAATGCGCCTGCGCCCGCGCCCCAGTGCCGATGAAGCCGATGCCGATGCGGCTGTTGGCGCCGAGCACCTGGCCGCGCGCGACATACGGCGCGGCGACTGCCGCTGCGGCGGTTGCGCCCGCGCTCGTCCGCAAGAAATCGCGCCGGGTCACGGATTGTGAAGCAGAGTTTTGCGCGTTCATCGTGCTTTCCTTTCAGTCGTCGCCCGTAGCGGCGGTCTCTGACCGCCGCCGACGCTGTATTCTCTTAGTGCGGCGGCGGTCAGAGATCGCCGCTACAAACTGGCTCAGGCCGGTGGCGTGATGCCGGGCATCGCCACCGGATACTTGCCCTTGTCATCCGGCGCGACCGGCGGCTTGCCGTCCATCGTGAAGTTCTCGATGCCCGGCGCCAGTTCGGCCTGCGAGTTCATCGCGGCATCCCACGTGATCAACTGCCCCGACTCGCACGCCATGCGGCCCATGACGCCGACCAGCGTAGTCTTCGCGCAACGCTCGGCCTCGTTATACGGCTTGTCGTTGCGAATGGCGTCAAAGAGCAGGTCGTGCTCATACTGGTAATGGTTCCACGGCTCGCCCTTGTATTCCCAAATCAAGTTCTCCGCCGTCGTGTTGTGACCCTTGTAAAGGTGCGGCTCCTTCTGGCCTTCGCCGAGCACCGCCGCGCCTTTCGTGCCGTGGACGACGACGCCCCAGAAATCGAAGCACTTTGCCATGTGACGGCCCTGCGCGTGCATCCGTGTGCCGTCGGGGAAGGTGTATTCGGCGGCGTAGTGATCGAAGAGCTGGTCGGCGGCGTCGCGCACCTGCCGGCCGCCCATGCCCTGGCAGGAAACGGGCCACGCGTCCTTGCACCAACAGGCCACGTCCAGGTTGTGAATCAACCAGTCGAGCAGGAACGTGCCGTTGAGCCACGTGTAGCAACTGTAGTTGGAAATCTGGTGGCCCATCTCCGTCTCACCTTCCTTGGGCGGGCGCACACCGACCGGCCCGTGCATGCGGTAGGCCCACTCGCTGATGACATCGCCGATGCAACCGTCGTGGATCTTCTGGACCGCCTCCTCCAGCGGCTTGTAATGCCGGCTCATCAATCCGCCCGCCACCTTCACATTTGTCCGCTTGGCTTCCTCGCCGGCCCGGATGATGCGCCGGATGCCGGGCGCGTCCACGCCGAACGACTTCTCCATGAACACGTGCACGCCCTTCGAAACCGCATACTCTACGTGCAACGGCCGGAACGCCGGCGGCGTGGTCAGCAGCACGACGCCGCCCTTGCCGACGGTGTCAATCGCCTTCTTGTAGGCGTCGAAACCGATGAACCGCCGGTCGGCTGGCACGTCCACGCTCACGTCGTATTTCGCGGACAGGGTCTTGTGGCTGGCGGTGAGCCGGTGCTCAAACACATCGGCCATCGCGCAAAGCATCTTCGTGCCCTTGGTGGTCAACGCTTGCGCCGCCGCGCCCGTGCCGCGTCCGCCGCAACCGACGAGTGCGATTTTGATCGTGTCGCTGCTCTCGGCGTAGCCGGGCCGCGCCAGCGCCGCCCCTGCGACGGCCGTGGCGGAGGTTTTGAGGAATTGACGGCGGGAAGTGAGGAAGGTGAAACGTTGGGTGTTCTTATCCTGGTTCATGGTCGTTCCTGTTGTTTGGTTTTCCATGTCGGGCCGTCGCCGCCGATGCGCGGCCGGCGACTACTGTCTTTGTGCGCCGACTCTATCGAAATGGCCAGCGCAAATCTTGCACAATTACTCGACGACGAATTTTGCAAAACCCGGCCGGCGAGCAGGTCCGCAAGGGCGCAGTCGGCGCTGGCTCCAGCGCGGCGTCAAGCTGCCGGTTTGTCATACAAAACTTTTTCGTTCGTGGCAAAAGGCGGTAATACAACCTCTGACCACCAACCCTCGCTGATGGATGGAAATAAACGGTGCATCTGCTCACACAAATCCAAAAAGCCCTGCATATCCTCATCTGTCTGGTAAATCAACTGTTGCGACTCGACGACAAAATCCAAACAAACCAAATCAACGCTGAACAAGTCACACTTG
Source organism: uncultured bacterium (assembly GCA_903870275.1). Taxonomy (GTDB): domain Bacteria; phylum Verrucomicrobiota; class Verrucomicrobiia; order CAIQCK01; family CAIQCK01; genus CAIQCK01. Next base: position 44,819 of record CAIQCK010000075.1, read on the forward strand.
TAGGTCACAATCCGCGTGACGTCATCCCAATGAAAGCGCCAAACCTCTACGCTGTCCTTGAATAACGCAACTTCGACATCGCCCACCACCAGACGCCGATCTTCCTTCTGGTCTTCCTTCTGGCGGTGAAACGCCTTCTCAAAGATCGTGTGGAGCTTTTGAAACATGGGCGCAGGCAACCTAGTGCATGGTCACGGCTCACGCCGGCGGCGTGAGGCCCGGCATCGCCACCGGATAGTTGCCCTTCGCGTCCGGCACCACGGGCGGGGTCGTGTCCATCGTGAAATTCTCAATGCCCGGCGCCAGTTCGGCCTGTGAGTTCATCGCGGCGTCCCATGTGATCAACTGCCCCGACTCGCACGCCATGCGGCCCATGATCCCCACCAGCGTCGCTTTTGCGCAACGCTCCGCTTCGTTGCACGGCTTGTCGTTGCGGATCGCGTCGAAAAGCAGATCGTGCTCATACTGATAATGGTCGCAAGCCGCTCCGGTATATTCCCAAACCTGATTCTCCGGCGTTGCGTTGTAGCCCTTGTAGAGATGCGGTTCCTTTTGCCCTTCGCCGAGGACCGCCGAGCCTTTCGTGCCGTGGACCGTCACACCCCAGAAGTCCCAGCACTTCGCGATGTTCCGGCTTTGCCCCAGCATCCGGGTGCCGTCGGCAAACGTGTATTCCGCGGCGTGGTGATCGAAAAGCTGATCTGGGAGGTCGCGCACCTGCCGGCCGCCCATGCCCTGGCAGGAAACCGGCCACGCGTTCTTGCACCAGCAGGCCACGTCCAGGTTGTGAATCAACCCATCCAGCAAGAACGAGCCGTTGAGCCACGTGAAACAACAGTAATTAGAAATCTGGTAGGCCATCTCCGTCACGGCTTTCTTGCGCGGCTGATAACGGACCGGCCCAAGCATGCGGTAGGCCCACTCGCTGATGACCTCGCCGATGCAACCGTCGTGAATCTTCTGCACCGCCTCCTCCAGCGGCTTGTAATGCCGGCTCATCAGCCCGCCCGCCACCTTCAGGTTCTTCCGTTTGGCTTCTTCGCCGGCCCGGAGGATGCGCCGCACCCCCGGCCCGTCCACAGCGAACGACTTTTCCATGAACACATGCACGCCCTTCGAGACCGCATACTCCACGTGCAGCGGCCGGAACGCCGGCGGCGTCGCCAGCAGCACCACCCCGCCCTTGCCGACGGTGTCTATTGCCTTCTTGTAGGCGTCGAACCCGATGAACCGCCGGTCGGCCGGCACGTCCACACTCACGTCGTATTTCGCGGACAGGGTCTTGTGGCTGGCGTTGAGCCGGTAATCGAACACGTCGGCCATCGCGCAAAGCATCTTCGTGCCCTTGGTGTTCAACGCCTGCGCCGCCGCGCCCGTGCCGCGACCGCCGCAACCAACCAGTGCGATCTTGATCGTGTCGCTGCTTTCGGTGTAGCCGGGCCGCGCCAGCGCGCCTGTCATCGCCGCGCCCGCGACGCCGCTGGCAAAGGTTTTGAGAAATTGGCGGCGGGTGGCAAAAGGGGTGAAGGACTGGAAATTTTTCTTCTGCAAATTCATGGCGGTTCCTGTTATTCGGTATTCCATGTCGGGCCACGGCTGCGTCGTCTCTGTGAGCCAACTCTATCGGAATCGCCAGCGCAAATCTTGCACAATCGCACGCTGGCGAATTCTGCAAATCAATCCCAACTCCCATTTCCTCCGTAAAGCCATGCCCTTCGATTCCTCACTCCCCCGCCGACAACTCGCCGTCGCACGCGGCGGGGATGCGGGGACAACTCACCGCCCTCAAGGCCCTCATAGACGCCGTCCCCACCGGGCCAGCCGGGCCGAAAGGCGATAAAGGTGGTCCCGGCTCGCAAGAGCCTCCGGGCGATCCGAACCTGTAGCGGCGGGTCTATGGCCGCCGAATTATGATTTGATTCCGGCCGCAAACGAAGGCTTGAACGACAGGCATCTGCGGCGTATGAACTGCGCTTGAGGAACGGCTTATGCAAATGACAAACCGAGTCTCCCTTCTCTGTGCGCTCATCCTGTCCGCATTCACCGCTGTCGGTGCAGACAACCCGCCCAACGATGCCTTCATCAACGCCGTCTCCGCACTGCCTGCCGAACAACAGGTCGGGGCCGTCATCGCCAAGCTGAAAGAACTCAACCCGAACTTCGACGGCAAGGAAACCCACAAGATCGAGAGTGGCGTGGTGACGGAACTGGGGTTCTCGACGGTGGGCGTGACGAACATCTTGCCGGTCAAAGCTCTGACGTGGCTTAAGAAATTGACCGTGACCCCGTGGGCAGCGAACCAAAAAGGTTCTTTGTCAGACCTGTCGGTATTAAAAGGCATGAAGCTGATATGGCTTTATTGCCAGAACAACCCGATCGCCGACTTGGCGCCTCTCCAAGACATGCCGCTGACAGTGCTGAGCTGCGGCGGCACGCAAGTGAACAGCCTTGCCCCGCTCACAGGAATGAAATTAACCGTGTTGAGTTGCAATGACACGATGGTCGGCGACATCGGGCCTTTGGAAGGAATGCCGCTGACGGTTTTGTGGTGCAATAGAACACAAGTGACGGATTTGTCATCACTGAAAAACATGCCGTTGCAGGAACTGCGTTGCGACTTTAAGCCAGAACGCGACGCGGCGGTTCTGCGTGGCATCAGAACACTGTCAAAGATCAACGACCAGCCGGCGGGTGCATTCTGGATGCGCGCGGCGACTGTTGCGGGCACCGTGACCACCCAAGCCGGCAAAACTACAGCGGCGACCACAAAGCCAATTCCCGGTCAAGGAACAGGGGCGATACAACAAACGTCCGCAGTTTCCGCCAAGGAACAAATCCGCCGTTTTGTAGAGAAGATGAAAGAACTTAACCGGATGTTCGACGGATTAGTGACTCACAAGATCGAACGTGGCAAAGTAGTCGAGATTACGTTTGCGCCAGAGTGTGTGACAAATATCTCGCCTGTTTCAGAGCTCAGGGGACTTGAGAAGTTGGATTGCCACGGATCATGGGAGAAGTTGGGCCAAATAGATGACCTTTCGCCATTACAAGGCATGCAGCTCAAGGAATTAATTTGTGACCACACTCTAATTATTGATCTGACACCGCTGGAGGGAATGAAACTGTCCAGGTTGGACTGTGCTGCCACGAGAGTGACCGATCTTTCGCCGCTGCAAGGCATGCCGCTACAGAGCTTGAAATGCTACTCATGTGCAAAGATCAACGATCTGTCGCCGTTGAAGGGCATGAGGCTCACGGAGTTGGATTGTAGTCAGACAGAGGTTAGCGACCTTTTACCATTGAAAGGTATGCATCTCGAACGTTTAACTTTCACGAAAACGACAGGTCAAAGACCTGTCGCTAATTAAAAGCATGCCTCTCAAGTATTTGTATTACGACTTTGTGCCTGAGCGCGACACAAAGATTCTGCGCTCAATCACTACATTCGTAAAAATTAATGATATCTTTGTGGGCGAGTTTTGGAAACGCGTTTCAGCGGGCGAAGCACCGCAGTTCGTCAAGTAAAGGACGCCGCGCTGCGGCGTCCGAAATCTCCGTTAAGAAACCGCCAGACGGCGCGGCGCACCGTCCCTACTTGACAACTGGCGGCATCTCGTGTTTACTTCGCACCATCGTCGTCGGATTTCCATTCCTTCACCACAGTTCCGCCGCTGTCTTTCAATCGCAGCCACTCGACGCGCATCTCGCCAGGCGCGGTGGACGGATCGAGACGGATGTGCCGGATGGCCTGCTCGACGGGCAGCTTGAACGTGTAGTCGTGCCACTCGCCGTCGTGGTTCACATCGAAAAAGACCGAGCCGGCGCGCGCAAAGGCCGCTTTGGCCGTCGTGCTCCAGAAGAACTGGCCGGTGCCTTTGCTGTTTGACTTCATTCGCAGTTCCACCGTGAACGGACCTTTGCCGGGCGGAATGTTGCTCGTCATGACAAACGGATCGCCGCCGGTGGAGATGATAACAAGATGGTTGTCCTTGAGCATCACCTCGGCGTCCTTGCTCGCGTTCCAACCTTCGGCGGGTTTCGCGCCGGGCGGCAGCGGCCGGTAGTTCGGATTTGGCTTCGGCACGACGGCGTGGCTGTCGGCAAGAAACTTGTCGAGCAACGCGCCCAGTTCCTTCACCTTCTCCGGCAGCTTCGCGGCAAGGTCGCGGGTTTCGCCGAGATCGTCCGCGAGGTTGTAGAGTTCAACCCGGTCGGTCTGGGTGTCGCTGTCGCAAAAGTCCCGGATGAGTTTCCAATCGCCCGCACGAACGTAAGCCGACGGGACCGCGCCGGTGCGCGTGGCGTAATGTGGAAAGAAGCAGAAGATCGCCTCGCGGTTGAGCGGCTGGCCGCGGAGCGCCGGCACGAAGCTGACGCCGTCAAACTTCTGCCCGTCGCGGGGTTTCAGCCCGGCCATCTCCAGCAGCGACGGATAAAAATCCACGCTTTGAACAACCGCTTCGCTCTTCGCGCCGCCGCGCGTGACGCCGGGCCAGATGACGATGCACGGCTCGCGCGTGCCGCCTTCGTAGATGGTGCCCTTGCCACCGCGCAACGGCGCGTTGCAGGTGATCGGCATGCTGGCAAAGTCGGGATGCAGCCTCACGCTGCCGGGACCTTCCTTGCCCACGGTCCAGTGCACGCCGCCGTTGTCGGAGAAAAACACGACGATGGTGTGATCCGCCAGTTTCAGTTCGTCGAGCGTCCTCATTAGCGTGCCGACCGAGTCGTCGAGGTTCTCGATCATCGCCGCATAGAGCGCGTTGTGCTGGGGATTCTTCGGGTCAACCCGCTTGCGGTATTTCTCGATCTTGTCCGGCTTCGCATCCCATGGCGAGTGGACGGAGAACGCCCAGTAGTTCAGGAAAAACGGCCGGTCCTTGTTGGCGCGCAAAAACTTCATCGCCTCCGACGCCATGCGATCCTCGATGTCCTCGCCCGGTTCGCCCTGAAAGTTCAACTTCGGCGGAAATTTCCACGGCGCCAGATAGCTGCCGGCCGGGCCGGGGCCGGGGTAATGCGGCACGTCCACGCCAAAGCCCTGCTCCAGCGGCGAGAACGGCTCCGGGCCGAGGTGCCATTTGCCAAAGTGACCCGTCACGTAGCCCGCCTCCTTGAGCGACTTCGCAATCGTCATGTAATCGGTCTTCAGCCGCGTTGCGCTGCGGTCGCTGAGTGCCTTCTCCCACGGTCGCGCACGGTCCTGCAGCAGTTCCTCCAGATACTCCTCCGGCTGATGGCACACCGGCGACGTGATGCCGACGCGCGCAGGCCAAAGGCCGGTCATGATGCTCGCGCGCGTGGGCGAACAGATCGGCGCGGCGGCGTAAGCCTGCGTGAACATCATCCCGCGCGCCGCGAGCCGGTCAATGTTCGGCGTCTGGTAGAACTTGCTGCCGTAGAGCGACGTGTCGCGCCAACCAAGATCGTCCGCGAGGATGAAAACGATGTTGGGCTTGTCGGCGGCTCTCACCGTAAACGCGGCGGTTGCCAGCAAAGCTGTGAGCAAACAGCGGAATAATCTCATATCAGGTGTGTTCCTTATCAATTTGCGCCAGTGTTGAACAGTTCCAGTTTTCTCCTGCCAGCAACCGCCACGTCGGCGCGCCTGATAGGGCACGAGTTCTACGAACGTCGCGGGCTATTTTTTCAAACACTTGTCGAAAAACGCGAGGATGGTGGCTTGCAGTGTTTTCGAATCCGGCTCGGCCGGCGGATCGGTGGGTTTGTCGGCCCTCAAACCGTGGCCCGCGTTCTTGACGCGCAGCAATTCCACCGTCGCCCCGGACTTTTTCAACGCGGCGGCGAGCCGCTCGGACTGGGCAATCGGCACCAGCTTGTCGTTCTCGCCATGCACGATCAGAAACGGCGGCGCATCGGCGCCGGCATGGAGCGCGGGACTGGCTTGGCGCCACGCCTCGTTTTTCTCGGCATAGGTGCCGCCGAAGAGTTTGATGAGGCCGGGATGATCCGTGCGGTTGGTGCCGACGGCGGGACCGGCATCGGGCGTGAAATCGGCGGGACCGCACTGGTCCACCACCGCCTGCACGCGGCTGCTGACGCCCTCGTAACCGCCCTTCCCTTCCAGTTCTTTCACGTCGCCGAGCGTGCCCAGACAGGCGACGAGATGGCCGCCCGCGCTGTGGCCCATGACGCCGATGCGGTCGGGGTTGACGTGAAATTTTGCGGCATTGGCGCGCAACCAGCGCACGGCGAGTTTGCAATCTTCGATCTGCGCGGGCCATTTTGCATCGCCGCTGAGCCGATACTCGATGGCGGCAGTGAAATAACCCTTCTCCACCAGCCACGGCGCGTAGTAGCCGATATGCGAACCGCCCGCCCAGCCGCCGCCGTGAATCAACAATACCGCCGGCATCGGTTCTTTCGGCGGGTCCTTCGGCCGCAGGATTTCCGCGTGCAACTCGCGCCCGCCGCCGGTGCCAAAGACGACGTCCGAGAGCAGTTCCTGTCCCGGAGGCGGACGGAATTTCGGCTTCGGCGCTTCGGCGGCCCCTGAAACAAACACCAAGGGCGACAACAGCAGAGCAGCAACAACTGAAATGGTTCGAGCGTCAATATGGGTGTTCATTGATGGTTATTATTTGGATGAAGTTCCTGTTGATGGCGAACGGGATGAGAAAACACTACGAATGGCTTCTAGTTTCAGATCATTCTCACCTTTGGTTGGGGCCACAATACCGCCTTCGCCAAATTCGTTCCACGCATAGATGGTGAAAACCGGTTGCCGCGCGCCGCTGGAGCACGGCAAACCCAGGCGTGGATATTTCCGAAAATCCTCCTTAATGGCGCGAAGCTCCTCCATCCACTCCGCGCGGGTGGGAAATGTGAAAAAAGACCGGTGGTGGGGATCGGCTTGCGGATGCGTCCACGGTCGAGGGTTCCAACCCGCCGCCAGATATGGCACCCACGGAATCGGATCGTCCGCGTGCAACGCGCGCGCCTGCCGGGCCTCCTGAGCCAGGGTGGCGAATGGATATTCAGCCTCGCGCGGTTCGACGGGCGGGACGCTCATGTAGGTCGCGGTAAAATCGAAGAGCTTCGCCACCGGATGCGCGGGATTGATCCGAGTGCGGCTCATAACGCCGCCGCCGATGAGCATCTCACCGAGTCCCGCAGTACGCACGGCGTCTCGCAGTTCGTTCAAGCGGCGCCCGCAGCGTTCGAGGTCGCGGTCGTGAGTTTTCCAAAACCGATCAGCGTCGTGAATCTTAAAAACTAGCCGGCCATCCACGCGCAGATAGCGGGGATGCTTCATCGCCGCCACCCACATCTTCAGACAGGCGTTCCATTCGGCGTCGTTGGTCGCGCTGAAATCCGCCGCGTTGCAGTATTCAATCGCGAAGTGCATCAACCCGGCGTTCGGAGAGGCCAGGTAGTTTTCCAGACCGCGATTCAGCAACTTCGCTTGCTCCTCCGTGCGGGATTCGGGCCGCGGGAAATACCAGAGGATGAGGAAGAAATCCACGCCGTGGCTTGCGGCGGCGGCAATCTCCCGGTCCATCGTGGCCTGATCGTTGTAGCTGCCGAGCAACGGCACGCGGCCCGGAAATTGCAGCCGCCAATCCGGCTCCTGGACGGTCCACCCATTGCCGTGCCACTTATTGGGAAGCGATTCCCACCAGCCGGCAAAGTAATTGACGCCGACCAAAACCTTACCGCCCTGCCCCGCATCCGGAGCGCGATTCGGCGCATCATCGGCACACGCGGCGGTCAGCGGCGTCAGGAGCAGGACGACAAGCGCGACGGAGGTTTGATTCATGAGTTTATTTCCAAAACCCTCGAACCACGCGTTCCCATTCGTCGGCCATCAGTTGGTGGCCGCGATAAGTCGGATGCACGCTGTCCCAAATCCAGTAATCGGCGGGTGCGCGTTTCACGGCCTCGTCGAAAATGCGCTGGTAATGCACGAGCGCCGCGCCGTGCTTTTGCGCAAGCCGGGCGACGATCTCCTGCCGCTTGCGAATACCCTCGCCGACCTTTCCCGTCGGCTTCACAAAGGGTTCGCCCAGCACCAGCTTGAGCTTCGGGTTCGCCGCCCGCGCATCGGTGAGGAGCTTGTCATATACCTGCTCATATTGATCGAGGGCGACATGCTTGCCGTCGTCGTTGACACCGATGAGAATGCTCAGCACATCGGGTTTCAAATCGAGCGTGTCCTTTTGCCAGCGTTTCTCCAGGTCGAGCACCGTGTTGCCGCTGACGCCGCGATTCATGAAGTCGAGCTTGGCGTCGGGGAACGCCGCCCCATGCCGCGCCGCGATGATGAAGACGTATCCGTGCCCCAGGATATGATTCGGGTCCGCATTGCGCCCGCGGTTGCCGTCCGTGATTGAGTCGCCCTGAAACAAGATGCGCGCACCGGGCGTGAATGCGGCGATTGGTTCGGCGGCTGTGGCGGCCATCGTCAGGCTGATCAGGAACGCAATGAGGTTGATTCTCATTCTCACAAAACAAAACTCGTCATGGTTGTATCGGTATTTCCGCCGGCACCGGCAGATGTTTTTTTAGCAAACGCGCGCCTTCGCCAACGAGGCGCAAATACCAATCGCTCGGCATGCCTTCATAGCCGACAAAGTGGCCTTGAGTGGGCGGCGCGCTGGTGATTTTGAACATGGCGGTGCCTTCGTCCATCTCGTCGAACATCGCGACATAGACGGAGTCCACGCCAAGCTCCGACAGTTTGTGGAACTGTTCCCAGAGAAACTCGCCGCGCCGACGCGAGACGTTGCTGGCGCCGGCCGGCAGCCGTTTGAGATTGTCCCAACTGAAACCGGGATAGACGACGGGCAGCCAGAACACGCCGGACTTTTCGCATTCGCGTTGGTCGTCGGCCCAGTAGTGCATCGAGGCGTGCAGCACGCCGTCGCGATCTTTGCCGAGGTTGCCGACATTCCACGGGCAGTAAGCGCCGAACTTGCGGCAGAACGCCTGCCATGCCGGATCGGGATTGCGCCGCCAGTTCCAGTCGCCGCCGCCGATTAGAAACGCGGCATAACGGCCTGACGTCCGGAAAAATTCAATCAGCCGGTTGGCTAGTTCCGCGTCCATCGGCGTGTGCGGGTTGTTATGGTAGAATCCCCAAATCTGCACGACCGGCAGTCCGGCCTCGCGCACGTAGCGTTCGTCGGCGATGATTTTTTCATCCACCAGTTTCTTCCAGTCGCCCGTCAGCGTCTCGAAAATGCCTTCGGGTGGCATGCCGGCGATGTCGTAGGAAAGCGCCCACACGCGGCCGGTTTGCCGCGCCGCGTCGCGCAGATGATCGAGCACGCGGCGGTTGGACGGGTAAAACTTCTCTCCCCGTGCGCCGGGCAGGCCGACGAGGAATCGTTGCAACCACGCGCCGTCAATGCCGTAGTCGCGCATCCACTCGAAATGCCGACGGACAGTCGCCGCGTTGTCCGAGCTGAACAGCTCCGCCTGCGAGCCGTCGGGATGCGTGAAGCCCGGCGCGGCGAATCGCTCCGCGGCGGAGTAGCCGCGCACGTCCGGCCACATCTCGAACGTCAGCGCCTCCGGCGCGATGCGCTTGCTGTCCCGGCTCCAGTGAACCCATCCCAAATTGGCTGCATCGCCGGGGCAGCGAAACCAGCCTTGGTAACCGCACATGACTTTTCCGCGCAGCGACGCGGCACTGACGACGGACGGCGCGGCATCGGCGGTTGTCGAGGCCGCGAAGGAAGGCGCGCAGACCAACGCGAACGAAACAAAAGCCAGAGGAATGAAATGTTTCATGAAGACGATGGTTGTGACCGGGTCGGAAACTTTCAAAACTTGTTGGATGGCGGCGCCACACGCGCCAGTTTGTTTCGCAGAAACGTCACACAGCCCGGCACCTGCGATTCCGACAACGCGTGGAGCAGCAACGGTCCGTCGAAACCATGCGCGCGGAGCAAGGAGAGATAACGGTCATAGTCCAGACGCCCGGTTCCCGCCGCCTCTTGGCCCGCCTCGCCGTCGCGGCTGAGGTCTTTGGCATGAGCCAGAATGATGTCGTGCCCTACCACAGCGAAAGCGTTTTCCAGCACCTCGGACATCCGCGACAACTCGCCGGCGTGAAACAAGTTCGCGGCGTCCAGCGTGATCTTCAGATGCGGAGAGCCTATTTCATCCAGCAATCGCCGTGCCTTCTCCGGCGAATCAACCACGTTGCTGACTTCCGGTTCGAGCGCCAGGGTCACACCGTCCTCGCTGGCGATGTCCACCGCCTCGCGAACGCACGCGGTCATGTCGCGCCACGCTTGCGGGGAATCGTTGTCCGGGTGATGACGCCACATGTTCTCCCGGTCCCGCGTGCCGATGCAAATGGCGATGACCGGCGCGCCCAGTTGCCCGCAGACCGTGGCGATCTCGCGCAATCGGCGCAAACCCTCGCGGCGAAATTCCGCGTCGGGATGGCTCATGTTGAAGGTTCCCTGGACGGAGGCAATCACGACCCGCCGGTCAACCGCCGCGCGCCGAACCCGCTCTGCGATCCGGGCGGGGAACCCGTCGGGCATCGGCGCCAGCCCGGCGCTTTCGGGGTTGAATTGAACGCACTCCAGACCGGCGGCAGCCACGGCGTCGAACACGGCCTCCACCGTCGGGCGCACAAAGACTTTGCTGAGAATGCCGATTTGCATAACGGAGTTAACCTATCGTTTTTAGAAATTCGGTCACGGAGCGTTGCACGTCGGCGGCGTGGCGCGATTCACCTTCCGACTTGGCGGTGATTTCACGCACCTGCGCCCCCGGAATGGCATCGCCGAGAACCGCGCCATACTCGAACGGATGCACCGGATCGTGGCGATTGACCAGCACCAGTGTCGGGACGCGGATTGCAGCTAATTCTTCGAGGCTCCGGCAGGGAGCATCGCGGGCGATCCGCTCCAGCCGGATCACCGTTTCTTCCGCACGAGAATCGTCGAACAAACCCAAAAGCGACTGGGCAAAATATGGCCACTGCCGGAAAAGATCCCGATATTCCTCCGACCGGCTGAACTGCGCCCGGCCTTCCTTCGCTTCGAACTGGCGAATGCAATGGGCGATGCTCAGAAACACCTCTGCGTTGGCTGGCAGCGGCCGGTCCAGCCAGCAAGGCCGGGAGAGAATCAAAGCGCGCGTGCGATGGGGAAACCGCAGCGTGAGATTCAACGCCACCGCCGCACCCATCGAAATGCCGCCCACCACGGCCCGGTCAATCCCCTGCCCGCCCATGAAAGCCACGACGTCATCGGCGAACGCCGCCATGCCGATCTTCTCCGAAGGCCCCACCGGCCGGGTTTCGCCATGCGCTCGGAAGTCCATGCTCAACAGGCGAAACCCCGGCGGCGGCTGAAACGACGCCACGAGTTGCCGCGAGTCGCTTGCCAAACCGTGCTGGAAAACAATCGGCACACCTTCGCCCGAATCGGCATAGTGAAATCGCACGCCGTCGTGATCGAAGTATGGCATATCAGCAACGCCCCAAGACAATGTTCAACAAGTGAACCGCCCTTCCCATGAAAACATCCATCCGCGTCATGGCCGGCTGCGGCCATCCGCGCGGAGTTTCTCCATCAGCGCCCGCAGCTCCGCCACCTTGGCGGGATTGTCCTCGGCGAGATTTTTTGTTTCGTTGAGATCGTCGGCGAGGTTGACCAGGAACGGCCCCGGCTTCGCTGGTTTGGCTTTGTTGGCCTCCGCGGTTTTGCTGGCGTCGGCATAGCTGGGCCGTGCGCCGCCGGCCTGGATGAGTTTCCATTGGCCCTGCCGGATTGCAAACGGCCCTTTCGTGCCACCGCTGTGCGCGACGAACGTATCGCGGGCCGGTTTGTCATGCGGCCGGCCCAGCAACGCGGGCAACACGTTGAAGCTGTCCGGCGCACCGTCGGCGGGCAGTGTCTGGCCGGTCAGCGCGGCGAAGGTCGCCGTCATGTCAATCAGCGTGATGAGTTCGCCGCACTCGCCGCCGGGCTGGATGTGCCCCGGCCAGCGCGCGATCAGCGGCACGCGATGACCGCCCTCCCAAAGGCTGCCCTTGTAGCCGCGCAACACCCCGTTGCACGGATGCGAAAAGCAAGTCGCGTCGTCGTATCCGCTGCCGCTCACGTCGCGATAGCCGTCGTCCATGATGCCGCCGTTGTCGCTGCTGAAAATCACCAGCGTGTTGTCGGCGAGTTTCAGCCGGTCGAGCGTCGCCAGCACTTCGCCGACGGCCACGTCCAGTTCCACGATGGCGTCGCCGCGGATGCCGCACTGGCTCTTTCCGATATGGCGCGGATTCGGCACGCGCGGCACGTGGATATTGTGCGTGGCGAGATAGAGGAAGAACGGCTTGTCCTTGCTCCGCTCGATGAACTCCACTGCCTTCTTCCGAAACGTGTCGGCAATCTCCTCGTCCTTCCAGCGTGCCGACTTGCCGCCGCTCATCCAACCGATGCGGCCAATGCCGTTGACGATGGTGTTGTCGTGGCCATGCGTGTGCTTGAGCTTCAACAACTCCGGGTTCTCCTTGCCCGTCGGTTCGTTGCCGATCTTCTGCAGATAACTGACGGCGATGGGATCGCTCGGATCAAGGCCGACCACATGATGGTCCTCGATGAACACGCACGGCACGCGATCGCCGGTGGCGGGGAAAAAGAACGCGTAATCGAAACCGATCTCCAGCGGACCGGGCTTGATGCCGTCGTTCCAGTCGGGGCCGCCTTCGTTGCCAAGGCCGAGATGCCACTTGCCGACGATCCCGGTGGTGTAACCGGCCTGTTTCAGCATCGAGGGCAGCGTCACCGATCCGGGCTTGATGCTGAGCGACGCGTCGCCCGCGAGGATCGCCGAGCCGGCCTGTTGCCGCCACGAATATGAGCCGGTCATCAACGCCCGCCGCGACGGAGAGCACGTGGACGCCGGCGAATGCGCGTCGGTGAACCGCCGTCCCTCGCGCGCGAGCCGGTCGAGCACCGGCGTCTGCACCAGTTTCGCGCCGTAGCACGAGAGGTCGCCATAGCCGATGTCGTCGGCGAGGATGAGAACGATGTTGGGCTTCGCCGGTGAGTCGGCGGCGTTGAGGGAGATCGCGGAGGCCAGCAACAGGGCGGTGAAGCCGAGGAACTTTTTCATGAACCCGCAGCGTGCCACCGCCCGTCGTCCCTTTCAAGCTCCGCGCGTGTGGACCGTCCCAGCCCGGGTACTTCATAAGCGACACGAGACGCCGACAAATCGCAGCTGCCGACGTGAGTCGGCGGACGCCTTTCCACCCGCAACCCATCCGCCCTTTTCCTTGCCCATAGCCGTCCAAGCCTCGGCCCCGGCGCGGCAAACTCATCCGCCCGCCCGGTTCGTCGCGCTATTGGGACAGCGGCAGGGAAGATTGCGCGCTGAATGCGTGGGAAAAGCGCAGCTCGGTACACTGAGACTTGTTGGATTCCTAACGACCAAACCCAGCAACGGCGCGGAGCGCCGTTGGCTGCTACGCATGGTTAGGCGTTTTGTCTGAACGATGCGGGGTCATAAACCTCAGGGCTCTCTCGAGTGATAGTGATGCCACGTACCACCACGCTATCCTGGTCGGGTCTCAACATCGGGCGACATCCTCTGCCAAGGAGTCGCATTGGATGGAACCAGAAGAGTGATTGGGCTTCGTAGAAAAAGACATCACCATCTACAGTATCCTCGCTGAAGCAACGACCATCCGACGCAAGGAAGAGCATCTCATATCCGTTGTCGAACTCTCCGATGCCGATGAGTCTGACACCGAGAATAGACTCCCACAGCGGAATGTTTGGGGAATACTCGTCTGGCTCCAACAACCTGTAGGTAATTCCGCCCCGCCGCTTGCCTTGCTTTTGCGCAAGGACGGCTCGCGCTGGGTGATCGAGCGGAACCCAATCTGGAAATGATGTGCGGAACGATTTCACAAAGGACGCGCAGAAGCGCCAGACGCCAAAGCTGAGCCGCGGCGCGTTAGCGGCGTTGGCTCGAGCGCATGGTCCGACCTCTAGTTCGGATGATTCCCTTTCAAGCCATCATACTGTCCGGAATAGAAACCTACCATCACTGCTCCTTCGTTTTTAATTCCGTGAAACGGGAATGACGTTTGGTTTCCTTTCCGTCCTTGTTCGTATCCATACTTGTAGCCGTAAAGATACGAATTGTAATCCAAGTCCTTGTGGTCGTCCGGCAGTTTCACTCTTGAATAATCGTAGTTTTGGCAAGAGCTAAAAATCGCGAGTGAGAATATCGCAATAAAGATCCTTCTCATTGTTCCTCCGCAGAACCTTGTTAATTGAGCCTCGCTTTGTCCCATGACACGGGAGGGCTCACAAGGCCAAAAGCTCGTCTTTCACCGCATTTGGAGAACCTTGCGCGGCTGGCGGTGGCTAGCGATTTCATGTCATGGACCTTTCTTTGGAGCCGGCGGCGGAGTTTTTCCCGGCCACGGATAGCTGTTCTTGCCCGCCATCGGTTCAATCATGCCGGGCGGCAGCGCTCGTTGCCACGCGAGAGCTTTTTCCGACAGGCGCGCTACCACATCGGGGTGTTGTTCGGCGAGATTGTTTTGCTCCGACGCATCCGCCGGAATGTCGTAAAGCTCCACGCGGCTGCCGTCGGGATTGAGCAGCAGTTTCCATTTGCCCTCGCGGATGGCCAGCATCGGGCTGCGGTTCCACGGATGATTGAAAATACGGAAGCGCCATTCCCACATGAGCGGTGTCGTGCGCTGAAATGTTCTGTCGCCCCGCCACGCCGCCGCGACGCTCTGGCCGCGCAACGTGGCGCGCACGGCGTCCGGCACGGTGGCGCCGGCGAGTTCACAGAGCGTCGGCAGCAGGTCGGCTCCGCTCACGACGGTGCGGTCGTTGACCTGCCCAGCGGGCACGCTTTGCGGCCAGCGGACAATGAACGGCAACCGGATGCCGCCTTCGTAGAGGCTGCGCTTGCGTCCGCGCAATGGCCCGGTGCTGCCGATGCCGGACCAGGTGGCGTTGTTGATCTCGATGTCCTCGGGACCGTTGTCCGAGGAGAAAATGACGATGGTGTTTTGCGCAAGGCCGAGCGCGTCGAGCTGGTCGAGCAGCCGGCCAATCTGCCGGTCCATTTCCACCACCGTCGCCGCGAACACTTCAAACGGCGACGTAAACCCCGCCGGCTCCTGACGGTGAAACGGTTTCATCTGTTCCACCGACGGCGCAAGCGGCGCATGCGGATCGTTGAGCCAGAGCTGGCCGAAGAACGGCTTGCCGGCCGCTTTGGCGCGCTGGAGCACTTCGATCATCGAGTCCACCAGCACGCGCGAGGCGCGCGGGCGGTTCGGGATGCTCCAGAGGTTCACGTCCTCGCCGGCCATGTCGCCAAGCGCGTCCACCCAATGCGCCTCGTCGAAACCATACACCACCAGCCCGTCGCGCGCCTGCGGCGGCCGGCCGAGGTGCCATTTGCCGACGTGCGCGGTGGCGTAACCGGCCTCCTTCAGCAATCGCGGCACCGTCGCGGCGGCGGGATCGAGGAAGTCCGACATGTCACGGCGGCGGTTTTCCTGCGCCGGGGCGTAGTGGCCGTGGATGCGAAACTCCGCCGGCCAGCGGCCCGTCATCAACGTGCAGCGCGACGGCGAGCAGACCGAGCCGCCCTGGTAATATTGCGTGAACAGCGTCCCCTCGCGCGCGAGCCGGTCGAGTGCGGGCGTCTTGAACCTCACGTTGCCGTAGCACGACGGGTCGCCCCACCCGAGATCGTCGGCGAGGATGAAAAGTATGTTCGGCTTCGTCTGCGTGTCCGCGGCATTGAGGGATGCCGCCAAAGCCAGCAACAGGGCGCTGAAGCCGAAGAACCTTTTCATGCCCCCGCAGCGTGCCACCGCCCGCCGTCCGCGCGCCACAAGAAAAATCCTCAAAACCGGAGAACAGAATGTGCCACCTGACAAACTGCGCGGTTTCTGTTATGTCCTGCTCCACAAATACCACCGATGAAAGTCCACCCCACTTACCGAAATGCCACCGAGAACGATATTCCTGCTCTGTTCGCCTTGGACCTTGTCGCGCACAAGGACACGAAACGGCGGAAGCTTATTTGTCGCGCCGTCGCCTCGGGCATGTGCTTTGTCGCAAGATATGGAGTCACCCATATTGTCGCCTACGGGGTGATGAGTTGCTCCTTCTTCGAAAACGGTTTCATCGAAATGCTCTACGTCCATTCCGACTTTCGACGACAGCGAATCGGCACCGCCTTGCTGCGTCACATGGCGAAGCGCTGCCCGACGCCGAAGCTATTTGCTGCGACCAATTCCTCCAACCAGCCCATGCGGTTGCTGCTTGAGAGAGAAGGCTTTTGCAATAGCGGCATCATTCAAAACCTGGACGAGGGCGACCCGGAACTTGTTTATTTCAAGCGTCGCCGCGAGAAATAAACCCTGCCGGCCATCGGCTCCACTGGAAATAGCAGTGTGGCGCTGAAAAACGGTGTTGCCGAAAACAATTAAACCATGTGACCTCGCCACCCGATGCCCGCACGGTTCCGCCGGCCCCTCATCCGCCGCCGGGCGCTTGGCGGAGCTACCTGGAGATATAGCAGTTCGGCAGTTGTTTCTGAAGCCTGTCCACCCCCGCTTTCGTCACCTTCGTGCCTTGGAGGTTTAGCACCTGCAACTGCGTCAGCGACTTTAGTTGTTCCAGCCCCGCATCGCTGACCTTCGTGCCGGTGAGGCCAAGCCGTTGCAACCGGGTCAGCGACTTCAGATGCACCAGACCCGCGTCGCTAACCCGCCTGCCGTAGAGGTAAAGCGCCTGCAACTGCGTCAGTGCCTTCAGATGCGCCAGCCCCGCGTCGCCAACCTCCGTGCCTTGGAGCCAAAGCTCCTGCAACTGCGTCAGTGGCTTCAGATGTTCCAGCCCTGCGTCGCCGACCCCCGTGCAGCGGATCTGAAGGCACTGCAACCGGGTCAGCGGTTTCAGATGCGCCAGCCCTGCGTCGCTGATCCGCGTGCCGCAGAGGTCAAGCCGTTGCAACTGGGTCAGCGACTTCAGATGCACCAGACCCGCGTCGCTGACCTGCGTGTCGGAAAGGTCAAGATCCTGCAACTGGGTCAGCGGTTTCAAATGCTCCAGCCCCGCGTCGCTAATCTTCTCGCAGGTGAGGTTAAGCCACTGCAACTGCGTCAAGGACTCCAGATGCACCAGTCCCGCGTCGCTGACCTGCGTGTGGCTGAGGTTAAGCCCCTGCAATTGCGTCAGCGACTTCAGATGCGCCAGCCCCGCGTCGCTGACCGGCGTGCCGGGGAGGTGAAGCACCTGCAACTGCGTCAGCGGCTTGAGCGCGGCAAGGTCTTCATCGCGGGCTTCCGAACTCCCCAAGCGCAACTCTTTGACCTTTGCGAGGTCCTCGCCCCAGAGTTCCTGGACCACGACGCTGACTTTCGTGCCGACGAGGTTAAGCTCTTTCAACTCCGTCAGCGTCTTCAGATGTTCCAGCCCCGCTTTGCTGACCTGCGTGCCTTTGAGATTAAGTGTCTTCAACTTTGTCAACGCCTTCAGATGTTCCAGCCCCGCGTCGCTGACCGGCGTGAAGGAGAGGTCAAGCACCTGCAACTGGGCCAGCGGCTTGAGCGCGGCAAGGTCTTCATCCCGAATATCCGAACCTCGAAAGCTCAACTCCGTAACCTTTGCGGGGTCCTCGCCTTTGAGTCTTTCGGCCACAACAGACGGCTGGCGCGTCTCCAGTCTCGCAGGAGGCGTGACCGATGTGGACGCCGGTTTTGTCGCTGAGTTCGGCGGTATTTTTTCCACCAGCTCCAGGTTGTTTTTGGGGTCGGTGATCTCGGAAACAGGCACCTCTTTCTGAATGCCAAGTCTTTTCTTCACGCGCGGGCTCGGCGAAAAAAACAAAACATACGGCGTGGGGACTCCACCCCCGTAGTAGAGCTCCACGCCGGAACAGCCCAGTCTGGAGAGCACAAGCCCTACCGTGTGCATCTTCCGAGGAGCATTCCAGCCAATGATGACACTTTTCTTATCGCGGCCGAATCGCAGGTAAGCGCCAGCGACATAACGCAGCAAATCTTCGTCTGAAGCGCCGTCGAAGACCGACTCATCCAGCCATCCACTGGTGTAGTGGCGCTCAATCGCGTCGGCGATGGCTGGAGAAGAGAACATGATGCCGCCTTCCGATTCGACATACTTATCGAACGCCGGATTGATGCCCTCTTCCACGCAGAAAGCACGCAAGAGCCTTTCGAAATGTGCGGCAATGGCAGTCTCCTGGTGTTGGAATCCATCGAATCCCTCGATCAATTGTCCGTCGAAGTATCGCGACACATACTCGTACAGCATTCCGAGAACTTCGAAACGCGTGTGGCCGGCGGCGGCGAGCGGCGCCGGAGCGCTTTCGCTCTTGTGAACGCAGCCGGCGAGCATCACCACCGCAACCGCCATCACCATGAATCGGTTCATACGACACCATTGGGTCGGTCGAGTCTTGTGGGGATTCTGCGCCGACAGGCGGCGAGGCACAAGAGCTATCGGGAGCAGTCAAGGGGACAGTCCTATGATCTTTGCGCTGGCATGGGACAGGGCCGCGTCGCGCCCCGAAATAACATAGCAAATTTCTCTTGACATGACAGTTAAATCTCTATATCTTGCGCCTGACGATAAAAGAGGAAGGCGGGAGGCGGCCATGAGAAAAGGCGCAACCGGGTCCCCATGCCGTAGCGCGGGTTTCCAAACTGCCGTGTCGCGGATTTCCAATCCGCAGGTCTCCTGCCGGCGAAACGGGGATTTTTGTGCGCTGACAGTGCCCGGCTGGAAGCCGGCGATATTCACCACGTTTCACGTGGCGAGAGTTGGAAACCTGCGCTTCGCCAACTCACCGGCCCAATCCGGCTCGATCCGGCTCGATCCGACTGCATCCGACTGCATCCGGGTTGGAACGGACGGGACAAAACCATGATTCTACGCCCAAGTACTGTTGCTGCAAATAGTTCCGTCAGCACGACAGACCGTGCAAAACGAACCCAAATGATGGCCGCGGCCAGAGCCGGAAAACATCGTTTTTCCACGGGAATACGAACATTTCGATCCGTCCTGGGGTCGGGTGTGAAACCATGTTTTTACGAAACGAACCCAAATAGAGAAAAACGCGGGTCTGCTGCAACGAACTGCAAACCCGCAGGTTATTTGAAAAAGACATAGCGAAAGTTGACCGTGCTCGAAGCAAAACGAAGCCAAATGCGACGGTTAAACCCGAAAACCGAGGTTGGCAGGAACGGTGTGCAGCGCCGTCCCCAAAAGGGAAGTTCGATCCCGACGCCCCGGCGACGTGTTTTACGGTTTGGCGCGCTGAAACACTGTCTTGCCGCCGACCATGGTCCGCAGGACCTTGATCTCGCGCAGTTCCTTGAGGGGACACGTGAGGTAATCGCGGTCTATCACAACGAGGTCGGCGAGTTTGCCCGGCTCCAGCGAGCCGAGTTTGTCCTCGTCGAAACTCAGCCACGCGGGCCAGAGCGTGACGGCCCGCAACGCGTCGAGCCGCGTAAGTTTTTGTTCCGCGCCATAGACGTGGCCGCGGTCGGTCTGGCGCGCCACGGCGATCCAGAGCATCAACGCGGGATTGAACGCGTTCATCGCGTGGTCGGGATCGAAGCCGATCATGTGGTCGCTGTTGACGGCCACCGGCACGCCGGCATTCACCCATTCGCCCAGACCGATGAACCGCTCCGCCCAGCTCTTTCCGTAAACCTCCGCCATCGCCTCGGTGTCGCGGTAGTAAAGATAGCCCTGCGTGTCCACGCCGACGCCGAGTTCCTTCGCCCGCCGCGCGATGGCCGGCGTCGGAAAATAGGTGTGCAGCAGGGTGAACCGCCGTTGCTTGATGCTCGGATCGGTGGCGGCGACCGCGGCGACGGCGTCGAGCACGATTTCCGTGCCGCCGTCGCCGGTGACGTGGACGCACATCGGCCAACCGAGCCGGTTGACCGTCGCAAACACGGTCTTCAATTCCTCCGGCGTGTCGTAAAGCTCGCCGCGATAGTTCGGATCGGTGAGTCGGTAAAACCGCATGCGCCGCTCGCCGTAAGGCTCGCTCAACCGCGTCGTGCCCCAGTGGATGCCGCCGTCCACCGTGGTCTTCATCATGACGGCGCGGACCCAGTCGTCACCCTCGCCCGGTTTAAAGCCGAGCGCCTTGATGTATTTCTCAACTCCCTCTGCTGTCTTCGCGGAGAAACGGAACGTCCCCCGCATCCGCGTCGTGAGCCGCCCCTGCTCGCGAAGCTCCCTATACATGCCGACGCCGTCGCGGTCCGTTGCGCGCTCGTGAATGGTGGTGATACCAACCTCGTTGTAGCGGCGCAGCAGTTTGCTCAACGCCTCCATCGTCTGCTCGCGCGTCACCGCCGGCTGCGGCATCAGCTTGCGCAACGTCTGGTTGCCACCGCGAATGAGGACCGGCCGGCCCTGCTCGTCGCGCACGATCTCGCCGTCGGGCAGCTTGCTATTGGCGTCCACAATGCCGAGCGCGCGGAAACCGGCGCTGTTCAGCGCGTGCTTCATCGCACCGGTGTAAAGCACCGGATGATCCGTCGTCGCCGCGTCCAGTTCCGCCGGCGTCGGGTGGCGGCGTTCCTTCAAGCGCGTGAGGTCGTTGCGCGGCACTTCGATCCACCGGCCGGGCGGCACTTCGCGGGCGCGCCGGCGAATCCAGTCCTGGATCTCCGCGATGCTCGACAGCTCCGCATACGTCTCGGTCACCGACGCCCGCGCCACGCCGATGGAATGAACATGCGACTCGACGAA
This sequence comes from uncultured bacterium, assembly GCA_903870275.1. Taxonomy (GTDB): domain Bacteria; phylum Verrucomicrobiota; class Verrucomicrobiia; order CAIQCK01; family CAIQCK01; genus CAIQCK01. Next base: position 65,584 of record CAIQCK010000075.1, read on the forward strand.
GCCCGGCAGGACGGTCTTGCCGTCCAGCTTGATGATCTCCGTGCGCTTGCCGGTGAGTTTGAGCGTCTCCGCGTTCGAGCCGACGGCGACGATCCGCCCGTCGCGAATTGCCAGCGCTTCCGCCACGCGATCATGCGAGTCGAGCGTCACGATCTTGCCATCCGTGAAAATCATGTCAGCCCTCGGCGCCGTGTCGGGACCGCCGCCGAATTGTTTCCAATAGAGCGCCTTGAACGGATTGATCTCCGGCCCGACGGCGTTTTCGTTGACGAGCTGCGGCTGCACGGAGTCCCACCACTTGTCGTAAGCGGCGTCCAATTCCTTCACCACATCGGGATGCTGCGCCGCCACGTCGTTCGACTCGCCGATGTCGGCCTTCACATCGAACAACTGCCAGTTCTTCCCGCCACCGGGCTTCGCCGCCGAGACCAAATGCCACAAAGGCGAGCGGACGCTGCATGTACTGTATTTGTAATGCGTGGCCTCGCCGCGCGGCCAGCGGCCGAGGTGCGTGAACAGGATGCGGTAGGGCCACGCGGCGTTCGCATCGCGCAAGAGCGGCACGAGTGTGCCGCCCTCAACCTGTTGCTGCGCCTCCTCGCTAAGCGGAGCGCCGGTGATATCAACGATGGTCGGGAAGAAATCCGCCGCGCCCACCAGCTGGTCCACCGTGGCCGGCTTGAGTGTCCCCGGCCAGCGCCAGAACGACGACGCGCGCGTGCCGCCAAGCCAGGCGGTGCCCTTGGTGCCGCGCATGCCGGCGTTGTAGAGCTTGCAGCCGGCAGTGCCGCCGTTGTCGTTCATGAAGACGACCAGCGTGTCGCGCTCGACGCCCCACTCGGCCAGCTTCGCCAGCAACCGGCCGACGTTGTCGTCGAGGTTGGCGAGCATGCCGAAAAACTTCGCGACCTTGGCCGGCACCTTGCCGGCGTAGCGTGCCTCGTCCTCCGGCCGCACCTGCAACGGCTCGTGCGGCACGTTCGTGGCGATGTAGGCGTAAAACGGGCGTTTGCCTTTCACCGCTGCCATCCACTTCATCGCCTGCGCGAAGAACACATCCGTACAATAGCCGTCGGTCTTCTCGAACCGGCCGTTGTGCTTGAGCGTCGGGCTGAAATACGAGTTGCCCGGCGCGTCGCCGCAACTGCCGGGATACGTCTGGCCGATGCCGCCGCCGCCGTGGATGAAGACCTCGTCAAACCCGCGCTGGTCGGGCTGATACGCGTCCTCGTCGCCGAGGTGCCATTTGCCGAAGATGCCGGTCGTGTAGCCCGCGGACTTCAACACCTGCGCCAGCGTCGTCGCCTTCAGCGTGAGCCGCTCGCGCTCGTAAATGGTGTGCGTGACGCCGTTGCGGAATTCGTGCCGGCCCGTGATCAATGTCGAGCGCGACGGCGAGCAGGTCGGGCTGACGTGAAAATCGTCAAACCGCACGCCTTCGTCGTGAAGCCGGTCCAGGTTCGGCGTCTTCAGCACCGGATTGCCGTGGGCCGACACGTCGCCGTAGCCCTGGTCGTCACTGAGGATGAAGATGATGTTGGGCCGCGTCGGCAACGGCGCGTCTGCGGCACAGATTGGCGCCAGCGCCATTGCAACCCCCGTGAAAGCAACGGACGGAAGTCGGAGTTTCATGAATGGACCTTCGTTGTCTTTTCGCGGGCCGGACGCGCGCCTCCGCAATCAGTCCGCCTTCAGCATCGCCGCCTGTTTTTCTTTGGCCGCCTTCCCCACCGGCGCCGGATCTTTTTTCCAGATGTCCACCTCGACCGTGTTCTTCTGCGGCGCGCCGGGCGTGCTGCGGCCCTCGGCGACGTATTTCTCCAACAGCTTCGTCAGGCGCGCGACCACGTCGGGATGCTTGTCCTGCACGTTGACCTTCTCGCCCACATCGCCGCCCATGTCATAAAGCTGCACCCGCGGCAGCCCCTGCCGCACCGCTTGCGGATCGCGCGGCGCGCTCCAGCCGCCGGAGCCGGGACAGAGCTCCAATTTCCACCGACTCTCACGAATGGAAAACCTGCCATTGATGGAATGATGCACCACCGTTTCGCGCCACCCGGTGGATCGCGTGCCGATCATCGCGGAATACAAGTCTGTCAGCGTGCCCTGCAGCGCCATCATCATGCTCACACTGTCTTCGCCTGCGTTGTCGGGCAGTTTCACGCCGAGAATGGACGCGCACGTCGCCATCAGGTCGGTGAGACAGATGAGTTGTTCACTCGAACTACCGGGCTGGACTTTCCCCGGCCAGCGCACAATGAACGGGATGCGGTGGCCGCCATCCCAGATGTCCGCCTTGTGACCGCGGAAATGGTAGCTGGGGTTGTGGCCCTTCGCGAGCAGCGCGGGGAAATCAGCTTGCGGCGAGCAACCGTTGTCGCTCGTGAAAATCAGCAGTGTGTTTTCCGCGACGCCGTTCTTTTCCAGCGCCTCCATCACCGCGCCGAGCGTTGCGTCGGTTTCCATCACGTAATCGGCGTAGGGATTCAACCCGCTCTTGCCCTGCCACTCCGGCGACGGCGCGATCGGCGTGTGCGGCGCGTTCAACGGCAGATAGAGGAAAAACGGCTTGCCCGCCTTCGCATCGGCGGCGCGCTGGCCGATGTATTCCACGGCTTTGCGCGTCAGCGTCGGCAGCACGTCCACGTCCTCGAATTTCTCCGCCGCCGGGCCGAGCCGCGACGGGTTCCCCTCCTTGCCGTGCATCAACGGGAACGACTTCTCCACCGTCGGCACGACGGTGACGCGGTCGTTCTCGATGAACGTGTAGGGCACCATGTCGAGCGAGGCGCTGATGCCGAAGTAATAATCGAACCCGACGCTGTTCGGGCCGTTGGTGATCGGCTTGGTGTAGTCCACGTTCCAAACCTGTTCCCGCGTCTCGATCTCAAGCTCGCTCACGTCCTTGCCTTCCTTCTTCACCCAGTCCATGCCGAGGTGCCACTTGCCGACGCAGGCGGTGGCGTAGCCGTGCTGCTTGAGCAACGCCGGCACCGTGAGCCGGCCCGGTTCGATGAGCCGCGGCGAGAGACCGCCGAGTACGAAGCGTTGGAGCTTTGAACGCCAATTGTAGCGTCCAGTCATGATGCCGTAGCGCGTCGGCGAGCAGACCGACGAGCTGCTGTGCGCGTCGGTGAAAACCATGCCTCCGGCGGCAAGGCGGTCGGCGTGCGGCGTGGCAATCTTGCCTTTGGAGTTGAGGCAATGCACGTCGCCGTAGCCGAGGTCGTCGCAAAGGATATAGACGATGTTCGGCTTCGGCGTGGCGGCGCCAACGGTTGAGGTGGTGAGGAACGCGGCCCAAGCGAGGCACGCGCACAGAATCATGGCGGCTCTTGTCTTCATGGTGGCCGGATGCTGCCAGAAAACGGCGCGCGAAGAAACCATTTCTTCACGCTGCTCCGCCAAAAAGCTCAGATGGAGCCGCAGCAAAACTTATGGCTTCGCCGGCGGCTCGCGCTTGACGACCTTGTCGGCGGGCATCTCTTCCGGTTTCGGCGCAGGCAGCGTAACCTTGCCGGTGGCGGCCCACTCCGTGCCGCGCGCGAGTGTCGCTTGGAAACCGATGTCCACCATCGAGCCAGGATCATGGCCAAGCGCGTCGTGAAAGACGCGGCCCTTACCGTAGGCGATCGTCATCAACATCGGCTCGTGCTCGCTGGTGCCGCGAAACTCCGGGCCGGCATACGACGTCGCCAGCACGGTGAGGTTCTTCGCCGGGCCGCGCAGCTTCGAGTAAAGCTCATCCTTCGCGTGCATCCAGCATTTCGGCAGTCCCTTCGTAATCGGATGTTTCGAAGCGCGAATCTCCACGAGGAACTCGTGCGCCGGGCCGTGCGTGCCGCCCGCGCCAGGCGTCTCGTCGCGCACGACTTTGCCGTCGCGCCAGCGAATCATCGGGCCGGACTTCTCGTTGCGCCCACCCCATCCGCCGACGCCGATCATCTCGTTGTATTCCGGCCAGTCGCCAAACGCGTTGTCTGCGGCGTGGAAACTCACCAGTCCGCCGCCGTTGTGGATATACTCGATGAACGCCGCGCGCACCTCTGCGGGCCACGGCTCGCCGTTGTAGTTCGACACGATCACGTCGTAAGCGCTGAACTTCGGCCGCCACTTCGCCCAGAGCGGGGCGTTCGCCTTCTCATGCTCCGCCTTCTGCTCCGCCGTCAAACGCCCCTTCGGTGGGCCGGGCGGTGTCGTGGACACGTCCACCGTGAACCGCCCGCTCTCCTCCAAAATCCACTTGAGCACCGGTGTCGTGGTCGCCCAACTGTGATTGTTCTGGCCGTCCACAATGAGCACCTTGAGCTTCTCCGCCGCAGGCAGCGACGGGCAGGCGAAGGTGAAAAGAATCAGTCCGGCGGTCAGCAAGGTTCGCAAGGTTTTCATAGGTTCTCCGTTCGCGCCCTTTCTTCGCCGATTGCACGGCGAAGTCCAAGATTTTTCCGCAGGGAAAACGCGCGGCGAAGAATGGAATGTAGGCCGCGTGCCCTCACGCGGCGGTGGTTGACGATGACTCCGCCGGGTCGGGGACCCGGCCTACATCTTGCTCTCGCCGACCGCCACGATAGAAACGGAAACCGCTTGCTGCCGTCTGCCGCGGAGAGGATGATGTCCGACGAAGACGGATCGGAAGCGGTCAAGGAGAACGGCGATGGAACTGGAACATTCAAGGAAAGGCACAGCGGCGTTGGTGATGACCATGATTGCCTGCCTCTGGACCGCTCTCGCGCTTTTCACTCCTATTATTCAACCCGCTCATTTGCCGCGACAGATTGGGTGGGATTGGATGCAGCCCAAACCAATCAAGTTTTTATTTTGGGGAGTTGGTCCACTCCTAGGCCCCATCGCTTTGGGGTTCTGCATCGCCGTTCTGCTGGATGCAAACTGCAAGCAAACTTTTGCCAAGCTGGGAGTCGTGCTGAATCTCCCCATTTGCTTATTCAGTCTTATCATTTTGTTTATACTTCTTGAGCAATTTTGCTCCCACTAAAAAACCGCAGAGCACCGACCAGCGACGGAAACACAGGTGAACGGAAACCTCTTGCTGCCGTTCGCCGCGGGGATGAGGCTGGTTACTGGCCTGCGGGCCGCGCGAGAAGCTCTGGATGTCCGGCCACACCGTTTAGAAACGACTGGCGCGCGTTGTCAAAAACCTCCGCCATCGCCGGCGTCTGGCTTTGCTCCTGCAACACCACAACATCCCAGCGCGCTCCGTCGCTCGCGCCACCGTCAATCTTCGCCAGCGTTTCGGCGCTTTGCAGGTGCTTGACGAGTTGCCATCCACCCGGAGTGGCGGAATCCACAACCGGTTTGGGAAAGCCGGCGCTGGCGACCATTTGCTCGAAGATGAAAGGCAACGAATTGACCGACGTGTAGCTGTTACCGATGAACAGGACATGGAGCGGCCGGTCGGACGAAGACGCCTCAGCGCCGGCAGACGCGCGCGACAATCCAACCAGCGCCAGCGGAAGGAAGACCGCAACAACGATTATCCGCCAAAAGACATTGGGATTCGATCGAACTTTCACACTACCTGGCGTGATATTCCTGCAAGCTGCAAACGGTGAGGCCGTGTTTCTTGAGGGCGGCGATGCCTTGGACGGCGGCGACCGCGCTGGTGAGAGTGGTCATGATCGGCACGCGGCATTGGACGGCGGCGGCGCGAATGCGCACCTCGTCGGCGCGCGGGGCTTTGCCGGAGGGAGTATTGATGACGAGGGCGATCTCGCCGTTCTTGATCATGTCGAGGACGTTTGGGCGGCCTTCAGCGAGTTTGAAGAGCGGCGTGACGGGCACGCCGGCAGCGGCGATGGCCTTGGCCGTGCCTTCGGTGCCGAAAAGCTTGAAACCAAGGAGGACAAATTTTTCCGCGATCTTGGCGACGCGGGTTTTCTCGGCATCGTGGACGCTGACAAAGACGTTGCCCGCCGTGGGCAGCGCGCCGCCCGCGGCCATCTGGCTCTTGGCGTAGGCCAAGCCGAGGTCGGCGTCAATGCCCATGACCTCGCCGGTGCTCTTCATCTCCGGGCCAAGGATGATGTCCACGCCGAAGAAACGGTTGAAGGGGAAGACGCTCTCCTTGACGGAGTAGTATTTGGGCATGACCTCCTTGGTGAACTTGAGTTCCTTGAGGGTCTTGCCGGTCATGACCTTGGAGGCGAGCTTGGCCAGCGGCATGCCGATGGCTTTGCTCACAAACGGCACCGTGCGCGAGGCGCGGGGGTTGACCTCAAGGACATAGACGATATTGTTTTTGACGGCATACTGCACGTTCATCAGGCCGATGACCTGCAGTTCGCGCGCCATGGCGTCGGTATAGTCGTGGATGGTCTGAATGACCTTCTTGGAAAGCGTGTGCGCCGGCAGGACCATGGCCGCGTCGCCGCTGTGAACGCCGGCAAACTCGATGTGCTCGAGCATGCCGCCGATGACGACGTGGCCGCCGTTGGGCAGGCCGACGTCGGCGATGCAGTCCACGTCCACTTCGATGGCGTCGTCGAGGAATTTGTCCACGAGCACCGGCCGTTCGGGCGACGCCTCAACGGCAAAGCGCATGTAGTGGCGCAAGTCCTCCTCGTTATAGACAACCTGCATCGCGCGACCGCCGAGCACGAACGACGGGCGCACCAACACCGGATAGCCGAGTTTGGTAGCGGCGGCGATGGCCTCGGCTTCGTTGGTGGCGAGGCCGTTCGGCGGCTGCGGAATCTTCAACTTGTCGAGCATCGCAGAGAAGAACTTCCGATCCTCGGCAATCTCGATGCTTTGCGGCGAGGTGCCGATGATGTTGACGCCGTGGCGTTGGAGGCCGAGGGCGAGGTTCAGCGGCGTCTGCCCGCCGAATTGCGCGATGGCGCCCCAGCACTTCTCGCGCTCGTAGATGTTCAGCACGTCCTCGAGCGTGAGCGGCTCGAAATAGAGCTTGTCGCTGGTGTCGTAGTCGGTCGAGACGGTCTCCGGGTTGGAGTTGACCATGATCGTCTCGAAGCCGAGTTCCTTCAACGCGAACGCGGCGTGGACGCAGCAATAATCAAACTCGATCCCCTGCCCGATCCGGTTCGGGCCGCCGCCGAGGATCATGACCTTGCGCTTGTCGTTCTGGCGCGTCTCGTCCTCGTCGCCGTAGGTCGAGTAGTAGTAAGGCGTGTAAGCCTCGAACTCCGCCGCGCAGGTGTCCACGAGCCGGTAGGTCGGCACGATGCCGGCCTTCTTGCGCGCCGCGCGGACCTCGTCCTCGGTGGAACCGGTGAGATTCGCGATCTGCCGGTCGGAGAACCCCATCTGTTTAGCTTCGAGCATCCGATCGTTCGGCTTCTTTGACTTCGCCAGTTCCGCCTCGAAGTCCACGATCTCCTTCATGTGCTGGAGGAACCAGCGGTCAATCTTCGTCAGGTCGAAAATTTGATCCACGGTCATGCCCGCGCGCATCGCGTGGCGCAAAAAGAAAATGCGATCGCCATTCGGCGTGACGAGTTTCTTCGTGATCGTCTCCACCGGCAGCAGTTCATTGTCCTGAATGAGTTGGCCGTCCACGCGCACCGCTTTGCCGTCGCCGCCGAGGCCGAAACGCCCGATCTCCAGCGAGCGCAGCGCCTTTTGCAGCGACTCCTTGAACGTGCGGCCGATGGCCATTGCCTCGCCGACGCTCTTCATCTGCGTCGTCAGCGTCGGGTCGGCTTGCGGAAATTTTTCAAACGTGAACCGCGGCACCTTCACGACAACGTAATCAATCGTCGGCTCGAAACTGGCCGGCGTGGACTTGGTGATGTCGTTGGGAATTTCGTCGAGCGTGTAACCGACGGCGAGCTTGGCAGCGATCTTCGCGATGGGAAAGCCGGTGGCCTTGGACGCCAGCGCCGAACTGCGGCTGACGCGCGGGTTCATCTCGATGATGACCATGCGGCCGTTGTCGGGGTTGACGGCGAACTGGATGTTCGAGCCGCCGGTCTCGACGCCGATCTCGCGGATGCAGGCGAAGCTCGCATCGCGCATCACCTGGTATTCCTTATCCGTGAGCGTCTGGATCGGCGCGACGGTGATGGAGTCGCCGGTGTGAACGCCCATCGGATCGAAATTCTCGATGGAGCAAATGACCACGCAGTTGTCCATCCGGTCGCGCATGACCTCCATCTCGAACTCTTTCCAGCCCACGAGCGATTCCTCGATCAGCACCTCCGAGATCGGTGACAACTCGATGCCGCGCGCGGCCATCGTGTCGAACTCCTCGCGGTTGTAGGCGATGCCGCCGCCAGTGCCGCCGAGAGTGTAGGCGGGCCGGATGATCAGAGGAAGACGGCCGATGTCGCGCGCGACCGCGCGGGCCTCGTCGAGAGTGTGCGCAATGCCGCTGACGGGCACGTCGAGGCCGATGCGTTGCATCGCCTTTTTGAACAGGTCGCGGTCCTCACCCTTCGCAATGGCCTCGGCCTTCGCGCCGATCATCTCGACGCTGTATTTGTCCAGAATGCCGCGCTTCCAGAGTTCCATCGAGGTGTTCAACCCCGTCTGCCCGCCGAGTGTCGGCAGCAGCGCGTCGGGCCGCTCGCGTTCGATGATCTTCTCGATGGCTTCCGGCGTGATCGGCTCGATGTAGGTGCGGTTGGCGAACTCCGGGTCGGTCATGATCGTGGCCGGGTTGGAGTTCACCAACACCACCTCAAAACCTTCCTCGCGGAGCGCCTTGCACGCCTGCGTGCCGCTGTAGTCAAATTCGCACGCCTGCCCAATGACGATTGGGCCGGAGCCGATGATCAGAATTTTATGAATGTCGGTGCGCTTGGGCATAAATTGTTCCCCTAACTATGCGGGAAATCTTCACCACCCGGCAACAGAAAACGCGGCGGTTAGAACATCTCTCTCTGTGCCCCGCGCGTCCGTTTGACGCCGAGCTTCTTGTAGGTCATCTCCGTCGCGACGCGGCCCTGCGGCGTCCGCTGGAGGTAGCCTTCCTGGATGAGAAAGGGCTCGTAAACCTCCTCGATCGTGCCCGGCTCCTCTCCAACGGCCACCGCGATGGTGTTCACGCCAACGGGGCCGCCGTTGTATTTGTGCACGATGGCTTCGAGGATGCGTTTGTCCATGTCGTCGAGGCCGTGCTCGTCAATGTCCAGCATCGCCAGCGCCTTGTCGGCAATCGGGGCGGTGATGCGGCCGTCCTCGCGCACCTGGGCGTAGTCGCGAACGCGCCGGAGGAGGTTGTTGCAAAGCCGCGGCGTGCCGCGCGAGCGCCGCGCAATCTCCAGCGCGCCGGCGTCGTCTACCTCCACGTTCAGGATTCGTGCCGAGCGCAGGCAGATTTGCTGCAAGTCCGCCGCCACGTAGTAATCGAGCCGGTCGGTGATTTCAAACCGGCTGCGCAGCGGCGCGGTGAGCAATCCGCTCCGGGTCGTCGCCCCGATCAGCGTGAAGCGCGGCAGGTTCAGCCGCACGCTGCGCGCGCTTGGCCCCTGGTCAATGACGATGTCGAGCCGGTAATCCTCCATCGCCGGGTAGAGATACTCCTCGACCTGCGCCGGCAGCCGGTGAATCTCGTCAATGAACATCACGTCGCCCCGCTCCAGCTTCGTGAGCAGGCCCGCCAGATCGCCCGCGCGCTCGATGGTTGGCCCGCTCGTGACGACGATGTTGCTGCCCATCATCCGGGCGATGATGTGCGCCAACGTCGTCTTGCCCAGGCCCGGCGGGCCGCTGAGCAGGATGTGGCCAACCGGCTCGCCGCGTTGCTTGGCCGCTTCCACCGCCAATTCGAGCCGCTCCTTCACCTTTGCCTGCCCGATGTAGGAAATAAAATCCGGCGGCCGCAGCGTTAGTTCAAACGCCTTGTCCGGGTGCTGGATGCTGTCAGTGACAAACCGCTCCGCCATGCAGCGAGGATGCGGCGCGCGACGGACACGGGCAAGCAAAAAGGCCGAATGCAACCGGACGATGGAAGGCATCAAGCGCGTGTTGTCCGAATCGTTCCAGCCGCGGAGCGGCGTCAGATAATAGCCCACGGCGCGAGCCGTGGGATTCGTGACGCAGAACGAACCCCGGGCTGAGCGATGGAATCCCGTTGGGATTCCCCGAATCCACGGCAAACCGGTTTCGGCAGCCAGAGATTGCCGGCCGGCAGGGCCGGACCGCTGGGCCGGCCGAAAACTTGGCCAAGAGACTGCAACGCTGATCTGAGAACGTTGCGGCGCGCCCAGCGGTCGCGCCCTACCCTGATCTGATTAACCGCGCCGTTGGCTCAGGCCGCTTTGAGCGCCTGGCGAACCAATTCTTCCACGGTGGCAGTCGCGCCCAGTTTGGCGATGGCGGCATGGACGGCTTTGTGGGCTTCGAGCTGTTTGTAGCCGAGCGAGACCATCGCGAGAATCGCGTCGTTGAGCTTCTGATCCTCCGCGGTGAGCGCGTGCCTCATGCCGGCGGCCTCCGCGGCGCCCAGCGCGCCGACCTTGTCGCGAAGCTCCACGCACAACCGCTCGGCCGTCTTCGCGCCGACGCCCTTGATGCGGGAGAGCGATTTGATGTCGTTGCTGACGATGGCGCCCTTGAGCGCGATGGCCGACATGCCGCCGAGCAACGTGAGCGCAATCTTCGGCCCGACGCCGCTGACACCAAGCAGAAGCTTGAACAGTCCGCGCTCGGCCTCGGTCATGAAGCCGAAAAGCAATTGCGCGTCCTCGCGGACGTGGAAATAGGTCAGAATACGCACGTCACCGCCGGGCGCGGGGAGCTTGTCGTAGCTGGAGAGCGGAATGGCGGCTTCGTAGCCGACGCCATTGCAGTCCACGATGACGTGCGTGGGCGACGCGGCGACCAGTTTGCCTCGGAGAAATGAGATCATGGCTGGTTGAGATTAACCACGGAATGCACGAAATGCACGAAAACGAAATTGGAGACGACGCGGCAATGTCCTTCCGTGCATTTCGTGCATTCCGTGGTTTTGCTCTTCTTTATCATCATCAGATTTGTTTCGGCGGCTCGATGACGATGCCGCGCTGATTCTGCGCGTGACAGATGGCCAGCGCAAGCGCGTCCGCGGCATCCGGCGGCGGAACCTCCGCCAAGCCCAGCAGCGCCCGCACCATGCGCCCGACCTGCAGCTTGCCCGCCCCGCCGAGACCGGTGACGACGGCCTTCACCTTGCGCGGCGCGTATTCGTAAACCGGCAGGCCCGCCGCCGCCGCCGCCAGCACCGCCGCGCCTCGCGCGTGGCCCATGATGATGGCAACGCGGGTGGACTGGACGTAGATGATACTCTCGATGGCAACGACATCGGGCCGCACACGGGCGATGACATCGCGAAGCGTGTCGTGGATGCGCAACAGACATTGCGACTGCCGCAGGCTGGCCGCGTTCTTGATCTCGCCGAAAGCCAGACCGCGCATTTCGTTGCCGGCCGCCTCGATGACGCCATAACCGGTCGAGCGCAGGGACGGATCTACCCCGAGAATGATCATCGGAGTCCCAGCGCAATAAGGTTGCAACCAAACAAGGTGGGGCGAGACTCCGTCGAGCCTCTGTTTTTCACCACAGTCGCGACCGGATGGAGGCTCGACGGAGTCTCGCCCCACCGTTCAGAACTTTTCGACACCGACGAAAAGTTGGTTGGGAAATAAAGCGGTGGAGCGTTGAGGAAGCGACCCGCTGCCGTTCCCAATACTCCATTACTCCAACGCTCCATCACTCCACTCCTCCCTACTCCGCTGCCTTGGCCAGGATCTCTTCCGCTATGTCGAAGTTGGCGTAAACGTTCTGCACGTCGTCGTGATCTTCGAGTTCGCCAAACAAGCGCAGCACCGTGCGCGCCGTCCCCTCGTCGGCAATCGGCACCGGATTCAGCGGCAGGAATGTCAACTCCCCCGATTCGGGCTTGATGTTCTTGCCGTCGAGCGCCTTCTGGATCGCCTCGAAGTGCGCGGGGTCGCACGTGATCTCGTAACCCGCGTCGGTCGTGGTCATGTCCTCCGCGCCGGCGTCGAGTGCGAGGGTCATCAAGTCGTCTTCACCGATCTTGTCCTTGCCCACGAGGAACTGGCCGCGGCGGTGGAAGAGATGCTTGACCGCGCCGCCACCAAGATGGCCGCCGTTGCGGGTAAAGACGTTGCGGATTTCCGCCGAGGTGCGGTTCTTGTTGTCGGTGAGCAACTCGACGATCATCGCCACGCCGCCGGGCGCAAACCCTTCGTAGGTGATTTCCTCGTAAACGATGCCGGGAAGTTCGCCGGTGCCGCGCTTGACGGCGCGGTCAATGTTGTCCGAGGGCATATTCACCGACCGGGCCTTGAGCAACACCGTGCGCAAGCGCGGGTTCATGCCGGCATCGCCGCCGCCCTGTTTGGCGGCCACGATGATTTCCTTGGCGATCTTGGAAAAAATCTGCCCGCGCTTCGCGTCGAGCGCGCCTTTTTTGTGGCGAATTGTCGCCCATTTGCTATGGCCTGACATATCGGTTCGTCCTTTCGGTGAAAACTCTGCGTGCTGCGGGCGATGTTCTAGCCTCTCGCCGCGCGTTGGGGAAGCTCAAATTGTGACGAATGCGAAAAAACCGGAGCGGCGGAAACCGCTGTCAAAATCGCAACGGTCTTCGGGACGCTCTGGGAAGGCATACCGAGCCGGTTGCGTCCTTCCACACGCGCCGAAACCGCGTGGCGCTTTTCGGATGGCCGTAGCCCTGTTCGTGTTTGCAGGTTTAATATGAGACCGCTACAGCCGCGTAAAACGCTGTGGACAAGGTGAAAAACAACCTCTAATCTGCCGCCACGCCCCCTCGTGTTATGCGACAAATCAGAGGCTCAATCTAAATGTTAGCCTCATCATTCCATGCGCGAACTTCTTAAGGATTGGTGGGACATCTCAAAGCTGCCTCAGCCGAAGGCGGCAATTGAGGCCGGTGATTTGCAGGCGGCGCTTCACGGCTTCGCCGCGCGCGAGATGCTGGATTATCGCTTGCATGGGCGTTACCACAGTGACGTTTGGATCTGTGGATTCGGTGTCACTTTGTGGCTGATGGGCGATACGGATGGCGCTGGCAGAGTCTGGTCGAGAGCATGTGATGAGGCGCTGAAAGGTAAATTTGGATATTCGAGCACTGGGACATTTCAGTCCGGCCTTTTGCTTTGGTTTGCATCGGTTTGGTTGAAGGACGAGGACTGGCACGAGGAGGCCGCTGCACTGTTCGACAAGCTGCTGCGGAAGCGCCAGCCGGTGATGGGAGCAGGCTTTTCGAGTTTGCTTGCGAGGTTTCTTCGTCAGGAGATTGATCTGCCACAGGTTAAGGCCAGCTATCGTGACCAGCCACCGCAAGTCCGAGAGGATTATGAGTGGCAGGTTCTGTTTTATGGTGGCGTGGGAGCATACGAGCAGGGAGATATTGACGAGACTCGCCGACTGTGGAGACAAGCGAAAGACCGGACGGACACCTCAGTCGCGTTGGAGTATTACCTTTTGGAGCATGAGAGGAAGAAACTCGAACGATGAGGCTAACGAGGCGCTTCAGCGAACCGGCGCTATGCGTTTCAGTTTTATGAGTCACTGGTTTTACAACATCGTCGGCTTCGGCGGACGGGCGCTGCCAGCGCCGGGCGTTGAGCTTGGACGTTAAACCAAAGAACCGCCTGCTTGCAGTAACGCTCATTCCCTTCTCCTGCACCGAAGCACTCGCCCACTACAACCCCATCTCCGTCTGCACCAGCTTCTCCCGCACGGGGCCGAAGGTGCGGCGGTGGATGGGGCACGGGCCGTGGGCGCGCAACGCGGCGAGATGATCCGGCGTCGGGGAACCATATCAACCGCTTGACGATGTGTAGCCAATTGGCTACAGTTGATGGGTGATGGAGATCCGCAAAACCGAGATCTTCGCCCGGTGGCTGGACGGCCTGGGCGACCTTCGAGCGAGGGCGCGCGTGCAGGTGAGGATAGAACGGCTCGCGGCGGGAAACCCCGGCGATGTTGCGCCTGTTGGCGAAGGTGTTTCCGAGTTGCGAATCCATTACGGTCCCGGTTACCGGGTGTATTTCAAACTGCGGGGCCATGAGTTGGTTATTCTGCTGGCGGGCGGGGATAAGCGCACTCAAGCCCGCGACATCAAGACCGCCTTGCGCCTTGCACGTGATCTTTAGGAGCAGTTGCTATGAAAAAGAAAACGATGACAACCCGTTACGATGTTGCCGAACACCTTCGCACGCCGGAGGAGATGGCGGCTTATCTGGAGGCGTGTCTCGAAGAAAGCAACGGAGACGCCGCGTTCATAGCCAAAGCGCTCGGAGATATCGCGCGTGCCAAGGGCATGGCACAGGTTGCTCGCGATGCAGGACTGTCTCGTGAAAGCCTTTACAAAGCGCTCTCCGGTGAGCGCAGTCCCGGATTTGACACGGTTCTCAAAGTGGTTGAGGCGCTCGGATTGAGTTTGCACGCCAAGGCCGGTTGAGAGCCTTTCTACAACCCCATCTCCGTCTGCACCAACTTCTCCCGCACCGGACCGAAGGTGCGGCGGTGGATGGGACACGGGCCGTGGGCGCGCAACGCGGCGAGATGATCCGGCGTCGGGTAGCCTTTGTGCTGGTCGAAGCCGCCAGGGTCTTGCCATTGTCTGATGGAGCACGATTCCCGTCAGGCGGAATCACCCGCGGGGCGGAGGGCTTTGAATTTGAGCAGGTTTTTCGCGTGGTCGTTGTTCGGATCAAGGCGCAGGGCGCGCTCAATGTGTTGTCTGGCTTTGTTCGTTTGTCCGCTCAACGCGGCATGGATGCATTGGAGAACGGCGAGGTCGGCTTGCTGCTCGCGCGGCGTGTCATCGTTCATCAACTTCGCAACGGCGGCGAGATGTTGTGCGGCGCGTCTCAAACCCGCAGCATCGTGCGCGCAACGGACGCTCATGGCGGCTTGGGCGAGATTGACGAGAACATCTTTGGGACCCAGTTTCAGCGCGGCGCGAACCTGGGCTTCCGTTTCACGTTGCCGGCCTTGCATATCCCATACCTTCGCCAAGAGCAGGTGGTTTCGCACAGATGGGGTGGCGACCAGCCGTTGCTGGCACACCACAAGCATGTCGTTGGTGTGCTGGGAGGTAAAAAGAATGCCGAGAAGCATGTCCCAAGCCTGCTCACGGGTAGGATCGATCGCGACGGCGCGGCGCAGCGTCGCCACAGAGTTGGTGGAGTCGCCGTGCAAGAAATACTGAAAAATGCCAAGGGCCTCGGCTGCGCCACCGGCCTTGGTCTTGTCAACGGACACGGAAACCGCGACCAAGCGGGCCTCGGCTTCATGGATGCGTTTGCGTGTGTCCCCCGGCAGTTTGTCCCACGCATCCCACAGATTCTCGAGATGGAGACGCTGGCGATAAATCTCATACAAGAACTCTGTAATGACACAATAGCGTTGCGCCAGGTAGTCCTCAGAACCGAGTTGGGCGGCGCGGCGCAAGTCGCCCATTGCATCAGGGGCAAACAAAAACAGGGGCGATGCCGGTTGTTTTTCAAGAGCCGCTCGAAACCACGCGTGGACAAAGGTGCGGTTAGCGTAGCGCTTGATGTAAGACTCCTCCTTTTGAGGCGCGACAACCACGGCTTTGTCAAAACAATCATCCGCCTCGGCTATCAACCGTTGAGCCTTTGCGCGTGCCTCCGAGGTCGGCGGATGCTCCGTGACGGCGGCAATGGTTTTATGGAACGGCACTCCGTCAACCGGCATCTCGTTCAAGTTCAATTTCGACAATGAGGGCAGTAACGTGACGGCGGCCCGTCCCGACAGGAAGTTGCCCAACTGGAGCCACGCAGCGGCATTCTGCGGCGCGACTTTCACCGCTTGGCGCATCGCAGTTTCAGCTTCCGCAGGCTTGCCGGCGCCACCGAGGACCGCGCCATAGGCAAGCCAGATGGCGGCGTCATCCGGTTGCGTTTTCAGTTGCCGCTGGTAGAGACCGGCGGCTTTGGCATAGGCGCGCATGGCGGCATTAGTGTCCTTGGCCTGCCCGTAGAGATCGCCCAATCGGTCATACCACGCCGCGTCAGCCGTGTGAGATGATTGCGTTTTCTTGATGGCGGTGATTTGCGCCGTCGCTTCAGCGGCCGAAAGCGTTGGTTCCGAGGTAAAGCCGTTGAGGGAATCAACACCGAAGGAAAACATCAAATTGACGGTCGGCAGCTTCGCCATTTGGCGCAACTGCTCTTTGTCCAGTAACTCGCCGAAAACCGAAGCGGTCAACCCCATAAGCGCCGCCAGCAACCACAGGAATCGTCGGGACATTGTCTTTACCTCCGGTTGCCTCCGCGCACCCCGCTCCATAACCTCACGGTTCTCACAAGAACCGCATGGTAACGCGCGCCGGATGCGCTGCAAGTTCAAAACCTCCAGGTCTGGGACCGTAATCCGATCAGAGTGCCATCTCGCCTTGAACGAGTCGTTCCCGCACGGGGCCAAAGGTGCGGCGGTGGATGGGACACGGGCCGTGGGCGCGCAACGCGGCGAGGTGATCCGGCGTGGGGTAGCCTTTGTGCTGGTCGAAGCCGTAAACCGGATATTGCACGTGCAGCGCCAGCATCAGCCGGTCCCGCGTCACCTTCGCGATAACCGAGGCGGCGGCGATGGAGAAACTGCGGGCGTCGCCTTTAACAATGGCGGTCTGGGGAATCGTGAAGCTCTTGACCGGCAGACCGTCCACCAGCACATGGTCCGGCTGGACTGGCAGGCGCCGCAGCGCCTCGGCCATCGCGCGGTGCGTGGCTTGGAGGATGTTGATGCGGTCAATCCAATCCGCCTCCACGATGCCGACGCCGAAAACGACGCGCGGGTCGCCGGTGAGGACTTGGAAAAACTCGTCACGCCGTTCAGCGGTGAGCTGCTTGGAATCGTTGAGGCCGCGAAGCTTGAAACCGTCGGGCAGAATCACCGCCGCTGCGACGACCGGCCCGGCCAGCGGCCCGCGCCCGGCTTCGTCCACGCCGGCAATGATCTTCGCGCCACTCCGCGCCGCCGCGCGCTCGAAGCGGAAACTCGGGCGGGGAGCTAACGGGGAACGGGAAACGCGAATCGCGGATCGCGAAGCGGCTTGGGCCGTGGGCGAGGCGTCCTTCACGTTTCCATTTCGCGTTTCGCCTTTCGCGCTCCACGCTCAACGCTCTACGTCCGCCCCGCGCTGTTTACTTCGCCGGCTCTTTGGGAGCTTCGGCGGGCTTCGCCGGAGCGGCGGGCGCTTCGGTTTTAGCTTTGGCGACTTTGGCCTCGGCTTTGGCGGTTTCCGCAGCCTTCGCCTCGGCTTTGGCAACGGCCCTCGCCTCGGTCTTGGCCGTGGAAGCGGCGGCCGATTCTTCAGCGGTCATCATCTTCTCGTCAACGGCCAGCGCCTGCTTGCCTTTGCGGCCGCGCAGGTAGTTGAGCTTGGCGCGGCGGGTGGAGCCTTCGCGCTCGACCTCGATCTTCTCGAGGCGGGGCGAATGGAGCGGGAAAATACGCTCGACGCCCTCGCCGTAGCTGATGCGGCGGACGGTGAAGGTCTCGCCGATGCCATGGCCGCGGCGGCCGATGACAACACCTGCAAAAATCTGGATGCGCTCTTTGTCGCCCTCGATGACCTTCGTATGGACGCGAACGCTGTCGCCGACGCGGAAATTTCCGCGGTCCTTCTTCAGTTGTTCCTGCGTAATGGCTTCAATGATGTTCATGTTTCCAACTCCGTTCTACTTCTTCTCGTCTTAAAATCTGTAGCGGCGGTCTATGACCGCCGACTGTTCATTGCACACTCGATTTCGGCGGTCATAGACCGCCGCTACAGCAAACTTATACAGCGACTGCTATTCTACTTCTTCTCTTCCTGTTTCATTAAATCCGGCCGCTGCCGGCGCGTGCGCTGGCGGCTCTGTTCCAGCCGCCACGCCGCAATGGCCGCGTGGTCGCCGGACAGCAACATTTCCGGCACCGTCATGCCTCGAAACTCCGCCGGCCGCGTGTATTGCGGGTATTCCAGCCAGCCATTGCTGAAGGATTCGTCCTTCGCGCTGTCGGCATGGCCCAGCACACCCGGCACGAGCCGCGCTGTGGCGTCCACGACCACCATGGCGGCCAAAGCGCCGTTAGTCAAGATGTAGTCGCCGATGGAGATTTCCTCGTCCACCAGCGCCTCGCGCACGCGTTCGTCCACGCCCTCGTAATGGCCGCAGACCATGATCACGTGCCCGCGGGCGGCCAGCGCCCGCGCCGCCTGCTGGTCGAACGGCCGTCCCTGCGGCGTGAGCATGACCACCCACGCGTCCGGACTGCCGCGTTTCAACTCCTCAACGGCTTCAAAGATCGGTTCCGGCTTCATGACCATGCCGGGTCCGCCGCCGAACGGCCGGTCGTCCGTCGTGCGGTGCTTGTCGTGCGTCCAATCCCGCAGATTGCGCACGCAAATCTCCACCAGCTTCTTCTCCTGAGCCCGCTTCAGGATGCTCTCGTCCAGCGGACCGCGAAGCATTTCTGGGAGAATGGTCAGGATGTCGAACTTCACGGACAATCTCCGGCGCGACGGATGCCGGCGGCGACCGTCGCACTACTCCTGCGGGGCCGGCTCCTCGGGCGGCGCGACCTCGTCGCCCGACGATCTTCGCTCCCCCGGCGGCTCCACAATGTTCAGAACGACGCGCTGGCCGAGTTTGCCGGCCGCGCAACTCAGCAGCGCGCGGAGGGCCGCGCAAACACGGCCTTGTTTGCCAATCACCTGGCCAAAATCCGACGGATCAACGCTCAGGTCCAGAACCCGCGCGCCGTTTCGCTCCGTCTCGGTGACCTGGACGCTGGCGGGATTATCCACCAGCGCGCGGGCCACATACTCCACAAACTCTTTCATGGGCATCGCTCAACCCCGCGGCTTGCGGGTTGTCAGGCCGGTTTGACTTCAGCGGCGGGCGCGGGCGCAGCCGCCGCGGCGGCCGCCTGCTTGCGCGCGGTGCGAATCAGGTTCGCCACCGTCTCGGTGGGCTGGGCGCCGCAGCTCAGCCAGTAATCCACACGTTCCATCTTCAACACGCAATTGCTGCCCTTCTTGCGCGGATCGTACGTGCCGATCTGCTCAATGCTCTTGCCGTCGCGAGGACTGCGCTTGTGCGCGATGACCACGCGATAACATGGGTCGTTTCTGCCGCCAATCCGCGTTAACCGAATCACTGCTGCCATTTCACATCTCCTGACCGGCCGCTTCAGCGCGCCGGAAGTTTGAAGCCACCCATCTTGGCCATTTTACGACCAAGCCGTGGCATTTGCTTCATTAGGTTTCTCATCGCCCAGAACTGTTTCAACAACTGGTTCACGTCGGCCACGGTCGTGCCGCTGCCGCGGGCGATGCGTTGGCGCCGGTGGCCATCTATCACTTCAGGCCGCCGGCGTTCGGCAGGCGTCATCGACTGGATGATCGCCTCCATGCGCTTGAGCTGTTTCTGCTCAACCGAAAGGTCGCGTATGTTACTCATACCGGGCAACATGCCAAGCACATTCTCAAGCGGACCCATCTTTTTAAACTGCTGCATCTGGTCGAGGAAATCCTCCAAATTCACGTCGGCTTTGCGCAGTTTCTCCTGCATTTTTCCGGCCTGAGCCTCGTCGAACGTCTCCTGGGCCTTCTCCACCAGGCTTACCACGTCGCCCATGCCGAGGATTCGGGACGCCATCCGGTCCGGATGGAACGGCTCCAAATCCTCGAGTTTCTCGCCGACGCCAACCAGTTTGATCGGCTTGCCGCTGACCGCGCGCATGGACAGCGCCGCGCCGCCGCGGCTGTCGCCGTCGAGCTTGGTGAGCACGATGCCCGTCAGTCCCAGCGCGGCGTTGAAACGAGAGGCGATATCCACCGCCTGCTGGCCGGTGGCGGCATCGGCCACGAGGAGGATTTCGCGCGGGTCCACCGCTTCCTTCAAACGCACCAACTCCTGCACCAGCGGCTCGTCAATCTGCAACCGCCCGGCGGTGTCAAAAATGATGATGTTGCGTCCCTGCGCCGCCGCGGCTTCCATCGCACCGCGCGCAATCTTCAGCACGTCCGTCTCACCGGGCACGGCATGGACCGGGATGCCGAGCTGTTTGCCGAGCGTCTGGAGTTGCGTGACGGCGGCGGGCCGGTAAACGTCACACGCGGCCAGCAGTGGATGATGGCCTTGCTTCGCCAGCAGGCGGGCCAGTTTGCCGGCGGTGGTGGTTTTGCCGCAACCATGCAGGCCGCAGAGCAGGATGGCCGATGGCGACCGGCCCAGGTCCAGCGCTGCCTGCTGCGCGCCCATGAGCGCCACCAGTTCGTCGAAAATGATTTTGACGACCTGCTGGCCGGGCGTGACGCTGTCGAGAACCGTCTGGCCAAGCGCCTTCGTCTTGACCGATTCGATGAAATCCTTCGCGACCTTGTAGTTGACGTCGGCTTCGAGCAACGCCATCCGCACCTCGCGGAGGGCGTCGGCGATATTCTTCTCGGTCAGCTTGCCGAAGCCGCGGAGGTTTTTAAAAACCGACTGGAGTTTGTCGGAAAGCGTTTGAAACATCCGTGCCTGCCTTGCGGCTTATTTGACCTGACTCAGATCGCGATCAATGTCCTGATCCATCTTGTCCACCAACTCCAACAACTCGGCGTTATTGGCATTGCGGGCGCGAACGCCCCGCGTCAGCATCTTGGCTTCAGTCAGACTCGCTCGCTTGGCGGCCTTCGCCATCGCTTCGTTGCGCGTTTCCCCTTTGTTTTGCACCAACATTTTTGCCATGTCCAATTCGATCAACGCCCGTGTCGGGTCGGTCAGATACCGCCGCCACATGCTCAGCCACGAACGCATTCCCATCATGTCGCCCTTCGAGTCGGCGGTGGCATGGGCCAGCTTGTAAGCGCTCCTCGCATTCGCCGGCAGCTGGGCAACCAAATCATCCGCCGTCAACTGCACCAATGGTTTCGTCGGTTGCGCCGGCGCGGCGGGTGGTGCCGGAGCAGGCGGCGGTTTTGCGATTGCCACTTGAACCGGTGCCGGAGCCACAGGCGCTGCCGGCGCCGGCATCGCAGAGGTCGGCGCAGGAATGGCGGACGCAGGTGCGGGAATCGCCGGAGCTGCGACGGCTGGTTTTGCCGGCGCGGCGGGCGTTGCTGCCGGCGTCGGCGTCGCGGCAACCGAAGGCGCGGGTTGCGCGGGAGCGGGCGTCGCCGGCTGCGCCGGCGCGGGTGGGGCGGCTGGTTGTTCGGCAACTGGAGCTGCCGGTTGCGCCGGAGCGGCCGGTGCCGGCATTGCGGGTTGCGCGGCGGTTTCCGCCGGTGCTGCCGGCGTAGTCGCTGCCGGCATCGCCGGAGCGGCTGGCGTTGTTGCCGGCGTTTCCGCAGCGGGTTTCTCCGCCACGGCAGGCGCGGGAGCGGCGGCCTCCGGCTTCGCGGGCGTTTCCGTCGCGGCCGGTTTGGTTTCCGTCGCGGCAGCTTCCGATTGTGATGGCGGCGGCGCCTCGGATTCCGACTCCGGCCCCATGCTGGAAAGTCTCATGTAAAACATGACAGCACCCGCCAACACCGCTACAGCGGCTAATGAGTTCAAATACTTCTTCATTGTTTCTGCCTCTCGATACGCGCGCCCAAGGCGCGCAGCTTATCGTCAATCTTCTCGTAACCCCGGTCAATATGGTAAACGCGGTTCACCCTCGTCTTGCCCTGTGCCACCAGTCCCGCCAATATCAACGCGGCGCTGGCGCGCAGGTCGCTCGCCATGATCGGCGCGCCACTGAGCCGCGGCACTCCTTTCACGATCGCGCACGGGCCTTCCAGCGAAATATCCGCGCCGAGACGGCCCAGTTCGGCGACGTGCATGAAACGCTCCGGATAAATTTTTTCCGTGATCACCGAAATGCCCGGCGTCACCGCCATCAGCGTCATGAACTGCGCCTGCATGTCCGTCGGGAACCCGGGATACGGCATGGTGACCACGTCGGCCGGCTTGCGCGCGCCATCGCTCTTGACCACAACATCCGTGCCGTTCCGCTCCACGCGGATGCCTGACTCGCGGAATTTGTCAATGATGGCGCCCAGATGTTCCGAGCGCGCGCCTTTCAGCCGCACGCAGCCGCCAGTGATCGCCGCAGCCGTCATGAACGTCGCCGCCTCAACGCGGTCGCCAATGACCGTGTGCTCCGCGCCGTGCAATTGTTCGACGCCATGAATGGTCAGCGTCGGACTGCCTGCGCCGTGGATTTGCGCGCCCATTGCGATGAGGAACTCCGCCAGGTCCACGACCTCCGGCTCGCACGCGGCGCACTCGATCACGGTGGTCCCTTTGGCGAGCACTGCGGCCATCATCACGTTCGCCGTGCCCGTCACCGTTGAGCCGAACCGCCCGCCGAGAAACACCGTCGTGCCGATGAGTTCCTTCGCGTCGGCAACCACCAGGCCTTTCTCAATGTCCACCTTCGCGCCGAGCGCGCGAAAACCTTTGATGTGCATGTCAATCGGCCGCGGGCCGATGACGCAGCCGCCGGGCACGCTGACCTTCGCCTTGCGTTGACGGCCGAGCAGCGGCCCGAACACGCAAAAACTCGCGCGCATTTTCCGCACAATATCGTAGTCGGCGACCACCCGCAACCGTTTCGCCTCCACGGTCACCGTGCCATCCTCGAACTTCGCCTCCGCGCCCAGTTCCTGCAGGATCGCCACCATGTAGCGCGTGTCGCTGAGGTTGGGCACGCCGCGGAGCACACACCGCTCCGGCGTCAACAGCATCGCCGCGATCAGCGGCAGCGCCGCGTTCTTGGAACCACCGATGACGACCTCGCCCTTGAGGGCCACGCCGCCGTTGATCACAAATCTGTCCATGGAAATTGTCCTATCCGGCCGCCACCAGCACACGCGGGTGGCCTTGCCAATCGCCTATCATCTTCTCCACGCGATAGCCGTTGTCGAGAAAGATTCTTTCGACCGCGCTCCCCTGCCCCGCGCCAATCTCCAATGCCACGCGCCCGCCGGCCGCGAGCCGCGCCTTCGCCTCCGCGGCAATGCGCCGGATGATGTCGAGGCCGTCCGCGCCGCCGTCGAGCGCCGCCCGCGGCTCGTGGTCGCGAATCTCCCGCGGCAGGGATGCAATCTCGCCGCTGGTAATGTAGGGCGGGTTGGAAACGATCCAGTCGAATCGCGTCTCTGCCGGCAGCGGCGCGAAAAGATCGCCATGAAAAAACTCAACCTGCGCGCCATGCGCCGCGGCATTCGCCCGCGCCACATCCAGCGCATCCGACGAAGCATCCACCGCCAGCACGCGCGCCGCCGCCAGTTTTTTCGCCAGCGCAACGGCGATGGCGCCGCTCCCGACGCCGAGGTCCGCCAGGGTCTTTGCTGCCGCACTGTTTTTCACGACGTAATCTACCAGCAATTCGGTCTCCGGTCGCGGCACCAAGACACGTTTATCCACAGCGAAATCCAAGCCGTAAAAACAGGCGACGCCGAAGACGTATTGGAGCGGCTCGCCCGCCGCGCGCCGTTTCACCATCGCCCGCAGCGTGCTCAGCGCGGGCTCGCCGATCTCACGCTCAAAGTCGAGGTAAAGCTCCAGCCGCTTCCGCTTCAGCACATGCGCCACCATCAACTCGATGGTCAGGCGAGGGCTGTCCACCCCCTGCCGCTGAAAGAACTCGGTCGTGCGCTGGATGAGTTCGAGGATCTTCACAGGGGTCTTCAGCCACGGATGAAACACGGATGGAACACGGATTCAAATTCTGATTGTTTGCCGTCACACGTCTTATTCATCAGAACACCCTCCGCTGAAACTCCACTTTTGTCCGGCCAAAATTGATCAACAGCCCTACTTTGACTCCAGTCGCTTTCAACTCGTTCAGCAACTGCGCCTCATCCTCGGGGTTGTAGCTCTTCGCCACCTTCAACTCCAGCATGACCGCATCTTCCACGAAAAGGTCAGCTTGGTATTCGCCAACAATCGCTCCCTTGTAGCTCACCTTGATTGGATGCTCCAACTCCACCTTTAGCCCTTGTTTCAACAACTCCACCTGCATCGCACGTTGATAGACCTTCTCCAGAAACCCGTAGCCGAGCACACGATGCACCTCAAACGCCGCCCCGATTATCTTCTCGGTAATCGCCTCGTGCTCCAGCTTCATAAGGCCGGCATTCTACTCCCGATCCACACGTGACTGAAGCGAAGACCTTATCACCCCAACATCCGTGTTCGATCCGTGTTTCATCCGTGGCTGATTACATCATGCCGCGTTCTTCAACCGTTCTTCGAGGTCGCGCGCCATCAACACCTCGATCACCGGCTCCAGTTCGCCTTCGATGATGGCCGGCAGGTTATACAATGTCAGGTTGACGCGATGATCGGTGACGCGGTTTTGCGGGAAGTTGTAGGTGCGGATGCGCTCGTTGCGCTCGCCGGTGCCGACCTGCGACTTGCGCTGCGCGGCATATTTCGCCGCCTCCTCCTCCTGCCGCTGCTGGAGCAGCCGCGAGCGCAACACGCGAAGCGCCTTCGCCTTGTTCTTGAGCTGCGAACGCTCGTCGGCGCAACGCACCAGCATGCCCGTCGGCTTGTAAATGATCTGCACCGCCGAGTCGGTCGTATTGACGCCCTGCCCGCCCGGCCCGCTCGCGCGGCAGACGGTGATGTCGAGGTCCTCCGGCTTGATCTCCACGTCCACCTCCTCGGCTTCCGGCAGCACTGCCACAGTCGCCGTCGAAGTGTGGATGCGCCCGCTCCCTTCCGTCACCGGCACGCGTTGCACGCGGTGCACGCCGCTCTCGTAGCGCATCCGGCGAAACACGTCCTCGCCGGTGATGGAAAAAATGACTTCCTTCAACCCGCCGAGGTCCGACGGGCTGATGTCCATCGTCTCCACCTTCCAGCCGCGCGTCTCGGCGTAGCGCGCATACATCCGGTAGAGGTTCGCCGCGAACAACGCCGCCTCCTGGCCGCCCGCGCCGGCGCGGATTTCGACGATCGTATTGCGCGAGTTGTTCGGGTCGGCCGGGACGATGATGCTCTGGATTTCAAACACCAGCTTCTGCTGCCGCACCTTGAGCGGCTCAATCTCGTGCGCCGCCATCTCGCGCAATTCCGCGTCGGCTTTCTCGTCGACGGCCATCCCCTCGTTCTCGCGCAGTTCGCGCTCCACCTTCTGCAACTCCTCGTGAAACTCGAAAAGCTGGCGCAGCTTGCGATGCTCGCGACTCAGTTCCGCGGCGCGGCGCTGGTCGCCGAACACGCGCGGATCGCTCAGTTCGCGCTCAAGCTCGTCGAAACGTTTTTGCAACCGTTCAACCTGGGCCGCGATGTCCATGGCAGCGTTCATGATGAGTGATTCGCGATTCGGACCACGGCGTTGCCGTGGCACAAAAACAACGCTGCGTTTCGACCCACTTCGGGCCAAAACGCAGCGTTGGTGAAAGCAATCTACTTCTTCTTGGCGCTGGTGGCGTAACGGCGCTGGAAGCGTTCCACGCGGCCGGCGGTGTCCACAAACTTCTGCGTGCCCGTGAAGAACGGGTGGCAGACGTTGCAGATGCCGATGTGCAGATCTTTGCGGGTGGAGCGGGTGCGGATCACGTTGCCGCAAGCGCACACGATCGTCGTCTCCGCGTAATCAGGATGTATGTCAGGTTTCATGTATACAAATTAAGGCCGCGAAAGCTACCGAAACCGCCGCTCTCGCGCAAGAGGAAAACGGAGAAAACTGAGAAGGGGCGGGAATATCGGAAGTTTTCTTCGTCTGAATTAACATAACTATTTGCAAAGCCTTGCGCAGGTCACAGCCGGCCCCGCTCCTTGTAGCGCTGGTAGCGTTCTTCGATCGTCCGCACATATTGGCGAGTGCCGGGATAGGTAATGCTCGCGCAGAACTGCTGCGGATCGTGCCCCGCCGGACTGCTTGCCCAGCGCAAGGCGTTGCTGCGGCCGGCGTTATACTCGGCCAGCGCAAACGGCACCGGGTCGGGCGTGCTGCCGCTCCAGCGATCGAGCGCGCGGCGCAGACACCAGCAACCGATGTTGAGGCCCACCGGCGGAAGCAGAAGAGCTTGCGGATCAAAGGAGTTTTGGCCGTGGAGCCGCGCCCACTCCGCCGCGGTGGCGGGCATCACTTGCATCAGGCCGATCTCGCCTTTGCGTCCGCGCGCAAAAGGATCGAACCGGCTCTCGCGCCAGACCACGGCCTTGACGAGAAAAGGACTGAGTCCATGCTGCTGCGCCGCGCGCGCGATCTCCTCATCGAAACGGTGGTCGCGCCAGTAGTCGTAAATGAACCAAGCCGACGCCAGCAGCGCGAGCATCACGCCGACGCCAACGATCACCCCGCGAAACTTGGTTCCGCCTGCCACGCCGCCAGTATGACCGGAGAGTTTAGTTTTGGCAATGGCGCAGCGGCGTGATAATCGAGAACGGAAGGATTCACCGCAGAGACGCAGAGAGCGCAGAGTGATGCGATTGACAAGGACGCCGCATCTCGGCGTCCATGGTCAAGAATGGAACTGGACGGCGCAACGCACCGTCCCTGCTTCTTCGTCTCTGCGTCCTCTGCGCCTCTGCGGTGAGTTCTTGAAATGCCAGTTACAGCATGGGACCCATTGCCAAAGTCATTGTGGACATCGCCACCGGGCGCGAGTTCGATTATCGCGTGCCGGAGCGGTTGCGGGACGTTGTCCGCGTCGGCTCGCGCGTGCGCGTGCCGTTCGGCCACCGCAACGTGCAGGGCCACGTCGTCGCCTTCGCGGAGAAGTCGGGCTATCCGGGCGTCAAGGAAATCACCGACGTCATCGGCGAGCGGCCGTTGCTCGACCCGACGATGATCGAGCTGGCGCGGTGGATGGCCCGCTACTATTGCTGCCCGGTGGAAACCGCCATGCGCTGTGTGCTGCCGGAGGCCGTGCGCCAGGGCGAGACGACGTTCAAACAGAATCTCCACGTCCAACTCACCGCAGCAACCGCCGGCCCGCTTGAGCTCGGCCCGCGCGCGGCCAAGCAGGCGCTCGTCGTCGAGATTCTCAAAGCCAATCCGCACGGCATGTTCCTGGCGCTCTTGCTCCGCAAGGCCGACGTGACGGCGGCGGTGGTCGAGACGCTCAAACGCAAGGGCATCGTCGAGATCGCGGTGAAGACCGCCGAGCGCGACCCCTACTCCGACGAAGTTTTCCTGCCGAGCGAGCCGTTGCCGCTCAATGCCGCGCAGCAGCAGGCGCTCGACCTCGTCCTCAAGAGCGCCGACACGCTGGAACCGTCGGTGGTGCTGCTTCACGGCGTCACCGGCAGCGGCAAGACGGAAGTTTATCTCCAGGCCATCGAACACGTCCTCGCGCAAGGCAAAGGCGTCATCGTGCTCGTGCCTGAGATCTCGTTGACGCCGCAGACTGTCGAGCGGTTCAAGTCGCGGTTCAACCCGAAGCGCCACGGCACGCAGGTGGCCGTGCTCCACAGCCATCTCTCGGCCGGCGAACGCCACGATGAGTGGCACAAGATTCACCGCGGCGACGCCCGCATCGTCATCGGCGCGCGCTCGGCGGTGTTCGCGCCGGTCAACGCGCTCGGCCTCATCGTCGTGGACGAGGAACACGAGACCTCCTACAAGCAGGAGGAAGCGCCGCGTTACAACGCCCGCGATGTCGCCGTCGTGCGCGGCCGGATGCACAAGTGCGCCGTCGTGCTCGGCTCGGCCACGCCATCGCTGGAAAGCTACTTCAACACCCAGCCGCGCGACGACCAGCCGCCGAAATACGGCCTCATCCAGTTGCCCGAGCGCGCCGACCACAAACAGATGCCGCGCATCCGCGTCGTGGACTTGCGCGAGGAACTGATGCGGCAGAAGGGCCTCTTTGTCTTCAGCGAAAAACTCCGCACCGCCATCTCGCTGCGGCTGGAGCGCAAGGAGCAAACCCTCCTCTTCCTCAACCGCCGCGGTTACGCCACTTCCATGACGTGCCCCAAGTGCGGCTATGTCGCCAAGTGCGAGAACTGCTCGGTGTCGCTCGTCTATCATCGCAAGTTGGCGCAGTTGAAGTGCCACTACTGCGGCCACGAGCAGGCCGCGCCGGAGCGTTGTCCCAGTCCCGACTGCCGCTCGCCGCAGATCAAATACTCCGGCGTCGGCACGGAGAAGATCGAAGCCGCCGTCGCCAAAAATTTCCCCGCCGCCCGGGTGGCGCGGATGGACTCCGACGTGATGATCCGCAAAGACTTATACCGGGAAATACTGGGTGCTTTCCGCACCGGCAAGATTGACATCCTCATCGGCACGCAGATGATCGCGCGCGGCCTCCACTACCCCAACGTCACCCTCGTCGGGATCATCTACGCCGACATGGCCCTGCACCTGCCCGACTTCCGCGCCGCCGAGCGCACGTTCCAACTCATCGTCCAGGTCGCCGGCCGCGCCGGCCGCGGCGATGTTGAGGGCGAGGTCGTCGTCCAAACCTTCACGCCGTTCGCCGACGCCATCCGCCACGCGCGGCAGCACGACTTCGCGGGCTTCTACGAGCAGGAGATCGAGTATCGCCGCGAGTTCCACTACCCGCCCTTCACGCGCGCCGTGGCGCTGCTGTTCCGCGGCCGCAACGAGGACAAGGTCCGCCGCCACGCCGAGGCCATCGGCGAGCGGTTGCGCGCGCAGGCCGGCAAGCTCGCCCTCATCGCCGGCCCCGCCCCCGCGCCGATGGCGAAGATCAAAGGCTTTTTCCGCTACAACATGCTGCTGCGCACCCGCCAGATCATGCGCCTCACCGAACTGATCGCCGCCATCCTCCGCGCCGCCAAACTCCCGCCCGACGTCCTCGCCACCGTGGACGTGGACCCGCTTTCGCTGCTGTGATAACACAACATAGTGTCGCCCCCGCACTTCGTTCGTCATAACTTCGCCGCCGTTGTTGCGTTCACCGGGATTATCCTTGACACGCCGGATGTTTTCTGCCTCGATGCGCCGCCAGGAGGTCCCCTTATGAAAACTCTGGTGATTTGGGTGGTGGTGGCGGGCATGGCTCTATCTGCCAGCGCGCAGTTCTCCCCGGTGCAAGTCACCGTTCAACGGGTCAGCAAGAAGAAGAGCGCGCAGGGAGACTTCACGCCATCCGGCAGGGTGATTTTAGTCGCGCCCAACACCGTGGCTGCGTCCATGAGTTTACGCATTACACTCCAGAACTCCTCGACCAGCCCGATTGAGGACATCGTTGTCCGGTGGGGCATCTCCAAAATACGGCTGAGCGGCACCGGCCATGGCGCGGATGCGGTTTACGGCAAGGAGGAGAAGTGTTCGCTGAAGCCGAAGGAGACCAAAATCATCGAAACGGACGTCGTCGAAGCCAACAGCGCCGAGTCGCAACTAACGGACCGCCGGTCTGGCGAAAAGATCCACGGCCACGGCGTCCAGGTGATGCTTGGAGGCCGGGTACTGTGGGAGGAATTTGTTCCGACCACCGTCAAGGCCGCCTTCGCCAACCTGAGGCCACTCGATTCACAGGAACAGCCACAGGAGAAGCCCACCAAGCCTGGCAAGTCAGGCAAGAAGAGTTGAGGCAGTCAGGGATGCGGGACTCGTAATCCGTAACTGGTAATTGGTAACTGGCAATTCGTGGTTCATGATTTGTAACCCGTGGGGATGAGACACACGTCCGCCGAGGACCGATCACGGACCACTGATTACGAACCCCGAACCCCGACCATCATTTCGCTTTGACCTTGCCCGCCGGGTTGTGGCATGAAGTGAGCCATGAAACAGCCCACACTTCTCACCACCCTGAAAGGTTCGCTGCTCGAAAACTTTTTCCCCGCCGGATGGGACCTGGCAAAGATTGACCGCTGTTGTTCGCAACCACCCG
Organism: uncultured bacterium; assembly: GCA_903870275.1. GTDB lineage: Bacteria > Verrucomicrobiota > Verrucomicrobiia > CAIQCK01 > CAIQCK01 > CAIQCK01. The sequence goes on from CAIQCK010000075.1 coordinate 95,351, forward strand.
CGTCCATCACCGACCGGCAAAAATGGTGGCACAAGGATTTCCGGCCCGTGCCATGCGAGTCGCTCGCGGACTTCGACATGATGATGGGCCACGAGATCGCGCTGACCATTGCGCGCGCGAAGGACGCCGGCAAACCGGTGGCGTTCATCCTGCCGGTCGGGCCGATGGGGATGTATCGCTGGGTCGTCTACTTCCTGCGCGAGTGGAACATGGACTGCGGCCACGTCCACGGTTTCAACATGGACGAGTGGAGCGACGCGAATGGCAACACGCTGCCGCCGACCAATTCCGGCGCGTTTCAGTATGCGATGGAGCAGGCGTTCTACAATCCGCTCGGCAAGCTGACGGTACCACCCAAGCAGCGGCATTTCGCGACGAAGGACTCGCTGCCGAATTACCGGGACCAGATCGGCGAGTTGCGCGCGGCGGGCGCGGACCTGGTGGTGGTGTTCGGCATCGGACGGGTGTTTCATATTGCATTCTGGGAGCCTCACTTCGCCGCGGAGTTCAAGAGCGAGGCGGAGTGGCGGCGGCAGTCGCACCGGCTCGGCGCGAAACTGCATCCGCTCACCATCGAACAGAACGCCATCACCAGCTTCAAGAGCCGCACGACGCTGGTGCCGACCCGCGCGAACACGATCGGCCCAGCGCTGTTTCTGGCGGCGGACAAGATCATCGGCGGCGCCGACGGCGCGCTCGGCCGCGGCATGGCGTGGCAGGGATTGTCGCTCTGGGTGACGCTGCGCTACGGGCCGAGCATGTGGGTCCCGTCGAGTTTTATGCCGACGCAGGCGGGCAAGCTTTTCTACCTGAAGGAACTCGCCGGCCCGCTCGTGGCGGAGTGCAACTAATCCGCAACCGCGGGCGCCATCGCGGTTGCCGGCCGCGGCGTTCGCGTCGCCAGCCAGAGGCCCGCGATGCCAATGACCGCGCCGATGACCAGCAGCGCCCACGAGTAGGCCACGGCTGAAAAGCCGTGCTTGCTTATGTGGTCGGCGTCTTTCACAAACGACCAATACCACGCCACGAACGCAGCCAGTTGCGACAGGACCATCACCATGGAGAAACGCATCGGTTTGCCGCGAACCTCGCAGGCGTGCAGCCACCAGCACGCCAGCGCGAAGTAAACGCTGATGAGCACCGGCGCGAGCACCGGCCCATACCACGGCTTAGGAATCAGGAACAGGCAGTCCCACTCCAGCAACCCGCCGGGCCAGCCGCTGAGCCATCGCAGCCCGACATAGTAGAGAATGTCCCACAGGCCGAACGCGTAGAAGAAACACGCCACGCGCGACCGAAAGTTGACGCCGCTGAGCCACGCGACGGCCAGCAGCATGACGATGGTGCAGGCCTCGCGAATCACTTCGACGCGCAGGTGTTCCATCGCCGGGATGGGATGGTTTGTCTCCACCGGAAGCAACCGGCGCAGGTAGATGACACAGATAGCCTCCAGCAAACCCATCGCGATGGCATAGATGCCCAGCAAAACCAATCGCCGCCAGATCTGCTGCGCCGTTGTTATGTGAGTCGGTTCCACGGGCGCCAGTTTACCCGACGGCCCGTTGCGATGCAACGCCTCGCAAACGAATGATTCGATGAAGCCGGGACCAACTGTGGCGTTGACCCACGGGCGGTGGTTGTGCGATACCGCTGCAACAATTATGGCAACACCTGACGAAAAAATTCTCGGCTTCCCGCGGGCGATCTTCGAGCAGCTCGGCGTCTTCCAGGGCTTCAGCCTGGACGTGGACCGCTACCTGCCCATGATCCTCGACCCGAAGAACAACAGCTTCCGCCTCCGCTCGCAGGCCGAGACCGATCCGAGCTTCAAGCAGATCATCCCCTACGTCGTCATCACCGACGGCGAGCGCGTGCTGCATTACGTCCGCGGCAAGAAAGCCGGCGAGCAGCGGCTCGTGGCCAAAGGCTCCATCGGCATCGGCGGCCACATCAACGACGAGGACCACTCGCTGTTCGCCGTCGGCATGGACGCCTTCCGCGCCGCCGTCGAGCGCGAGGTGCGCGAGGAGTTGAACGTCGAGGGCGCGTTCGACGCGAAACCGGTCGGCCTCATCAATGACGATTCGGTCGAAGTGGGCCGGGTCCACTTCGGCGTCGTCCACGTCATGCGCCGCCGGCCGGAGCAGGTGAAGAAGCGCGAGCAGGTCATCTCCCAGCAGGAATGGCTGACGCTGGCCGAACTGCGCGACCGCCGCGAGCGGATGGAAACGTGGTCGCAGTTCTGCCTCGACAACATCGAGAATTTTCTACGGTGAATACGGCGACGTTTTCGGTCGTGGGACGCTGCCCAAAGACGGGCGACATGGGCGTGGCGACCGCGTCGAAATACCTCGCAGTGGGCGCCGTCGTGCCGTGGGCCGAGGAGGGTGTCGGTGTCGTGGCTACACAGCATGCGGCATCGCCACGCATGGCGGAATATGCACTCGCGTTGATCCGAACGGGACATCAACCCAAACACGTGCTCACACAACTGCTCGATGATGACCACGAGAAGGCCGGCACGCGGCAGTTTGCGCTGATGGACGCGCAAGGGCGAAAGGCGGCGTGGACGCCGTCGCTCGACGCGACCGATCCGCACGCGAAACACTTCGGTCACCTGGAGATGGAGAACGCCATCGTCCTTGGCAACACGCTTACCGGCCCGCAGGTGTTGGAAGCGATGCAAACAAAGTTCATCGAAATGGAGAAGACGGGTGTGTCACTCGCGTGGCGATTGCTCGCGGCGTTGAAGGCCGGCGACGAGGCGGGCGGCGACCATCGAGGCAAGCAATCGGCAGCGATTCTGGTCGTCAGCGGGCAGAAAGGCACGGCGGAAAACATCCACAAAGCAAACTACCGCGTGGACGACCACTCGGCGCCGATAGATGAACTCATGCGCATCTACAAAATGCGCTTCAACCGGCCCGCTGCGGATTATATACTCTAACGAGATCGGATGAATGCTAACGGCAGCGGAGGCTGCCGCCACGGTCCAGCCTGATTGGAGAGAAAAAATATGCAAACAGTTCCGCTCGGCACAAGTTTTCTGAATGTCAGCCGGCTCTGTTACGGCTGCTGGCGCATCGCCGGCTGGTCGCCAAACGAAGTCACCCCGTCGCTCCAAGAATCCGCCCGCCGCGCGATCCTCACCGCCTACGAGGCGGGCTACACGCTCTTCGACCACGCGGACATCTACTGCCACGGCGTTGCGGAGGAAATTTTCGGCAAGGTGTTGAAGGAAGTCTCCGGGATGCGCGACCGGGTGATCATCGCCACCAAGTGCGGCATCCGGCGCAAGGGCGACCCGACGCCCGCCATGCCGGCGCGGTGGGATTTCTCCGCGTCCTATATCATCGCCGCGGCCGAGGCGTCGCTCCGCCGACTTGGCGTCGAGACCGTGGACGTGCTCATGCTCCACCGGCCCGATTACCTCGCCGACCCGGCGGAAATCGCGCGGGCGTTCACACAACTGAAGGAAGCCGGCAAGGCGCGTTTCTTCGGCGTCAGCAACTTCCGCCCGTCGCTCGCGGCGGCCGTGCAAGCCGCCTGCCACTTCCCACTGGTCACGCATCAGGTCGAAATCAGCCTTGCGAAACTCGACGTGTTCACCGACGGCACGTTGGACCAGTGTCTGGCCATGAAAATGACGCCCATGGCGTGGAGTCCGCTCGCCGGTGGCCAGATCGCCGACGGCGCGCAACGCTTGTTGCCATCACAACAAAGTTATCTCATCCCGCCGATCGTCGAAACGCTCAATCTCGTCGCGAAGGAACGCGGCGTCAGCCGGAGCACGGTGGCGCTGGCGTGGCTGATGAAGCACCCGTCGAAGATCATCCCCATCGTCGGCTCCACGGATCCCGCCCGCATCCGCGAGGCGACGAAGGCCGCTGAAATCGAACTGACTCGCGAGGAGTGGTATCGGCTGTTCGTGGCCGCCAATGGCGCGCCGTTGCCGTGAGACGTAATGCGTAATGCGCAATGCGGCAGTGAGGGGTTTACGCCTTACAAATCACGTCTTCCGCATTACACCGCGATGTGCGATCCCGGTCCAAGCGCGTCGAGCTGGCCGTTGTCAAACTCGATCAGCAATCCCAGCCGCACCAGAGCGTCCACGTCCGTTTTCACATCCGGCTCGGCGACACCTTGCGCGGCAAAGTGGTCGCGCAGCGTGTGACGGTTCGGCTTGTGGCCGCGCCGCGCGGGCGCTCCGGCCAGGGCGAGAATTTCC
>CAIQCK010000076.1 GCA_903870275.1 uncultured bacterium
CGTGACGCAATAAGAAAGCCCCGGCAGGGGCGAAAGAAATCATTCATCCGTGGCGCGTTTTCTATCGCCCCTGACGGGGCTTTTACTTTTCGGGTCACTATTCCCACGGCTCGCGCCGTGGGCTATTTTCTGCCGCGCCTCCGGCGCTCTCCTCCAGAACCGGGTTGTTTTTGAGCAAACAGAACATTTGGGCAACACGCCCTCGCGCCGTGGGCTATGACCTGCCGCGCCTCCGGCGCTCCCCCGCCATTACTGGCCGGATGTCGAACAAACAAAGCGTTTGGGCAACAGGTCCTGGACATCCGTTCTACGGTCGTGAACCCGCGGTCTGAGACAGACTCCGCCGTGCCGGGCGAAAGCTTCGGCCAAGAGACTGCGAGCTGATTTGAGAACGTCACGGCGACCCGAAGCGCGCTCTCAGCGACGGCGCGCAGCAGCTCACGCCCGCCGTTTTCGGCGAGATGATGGCGATGCTTCGCCTGTTCGCGAAATTGATGAGCCGGACGATGGAGTAGGGCGGGCGCCGCGGTTGGTGTCCCGGCTTCAGCCGGTCCGTGCTATTAACAAAAACCGCCTGAAGGCGGGACACCAACGGGTGGATCGCGTCCTCCGGACGCGATAGACGCTGAGACGCTATAGTGCAGTGCTTGTGTCGGGCTTTCCGCGTTTCAAGCGCGGCGCGTTTTCTTGCCTGTAGCCATCGCGTTCGGAGAACGCGATCCACCTTGGATGGCTATTGCTTCTGCCGCTCCTCGACGAACTGCCGGGCAAACTCACGTAAGCTGCGTCGCGAAAGATACCAGATGGAGAGAGGGCTCATGATCAAGATCATCGCCAGTTCGATGGCGGCACCCATGGTTACCATCGCGTTATCTCTCAGAATAGCCACCAAAACATAAACCCCAAGAATTGCGTACGACCCTTGTAAGAGCAAACAACCTCGTCGCGATCCGGAATTCATACTAAGAAGCCCGACAGCCAACCAAAGAGATACTGTCAGTGCCGCGATGTGCTTGAACACGAGAAACACGCACTCGTTGATACAGAGCGTGCATGGGAAAATCCTCAAGAAAGGCATTCCCCACCTGTCCGTGCAGCCTCCTATTGCCCAGTAGAAAGATAGAAAACACCACACCGCCACGAAGTAGAGACCGATGGGGCGTTTCATGGCTGAAAAAAACAGAGGGGCGGCACGAGGCCGCCCCTCTGATCGACGACAAACGTTGTTAGATGCTCTTGGGCATCGGCGTCCAGGCGCTCTTGGCGGCGTTGCTCTTGATGCACGCCTCGATGAACGCCAGACCCATCCAGCCGTCCTCGACGTTCGCATACTTCGCGCCGTCGCACTTGAAGGGCTTGCCGGCTTTCCATGCGCGCACGTCGGCTTCGAAGCAGCGGTGCAGGCGGGCGAACGCATCGTGGAACGCCTCCGGATGGCCGGACGGAATGGTCGGTTCGGCCATGAGGTCGGCGGGCATGTCCTTCGGCAGGAAGCCGTCGCCCGGCGTGACCGCGCCGCGATAGTAAATGCGGTCGGGCTGGTTCGGCAGGCAGATGGTGATGGACTCCGGGTCCTCCTGGCGCCATTGGAGCGTGCCCTTGGTGCCGGCGACGAGGATGCCGAGGTCGTTCTTCTTGCCGATGCAAATCTGCGACGCGCGCACGAGGGCTTTGCCGCCGTTGCTGAGCTTGCAGTAGACGGTGAAGTGGTCGTCAATCGGCCGGCCTTCGACGAACATTTCCAGGTGCGCCGCGACGTCGGTGACGTTCAGGCCGGTGATGAAACGGAGTTGCATCAGCGCGTGCGTGCCGATGTCGCCGCCGCAGCCGGAGCCGCCGGCGAGTTTCGGGTTCGTGCGCCACGTGGCCTGCATCTGGCCGGTGGCTTCGAGCTTCGTCGCGAGCCAGCCCTGGATGTAATAGCTGTCCACCCAGCGCACGTCGCCGAGCAGGCCGCTGCGGACGATGTAGCGCGAGAGGCGGCTGGTCCAGTGGCCGACGTAGGTGTGCGCCACGCAGAACGGGATGTTGAGCTGGCGCGAGGTCTTGACGAGCTCCTCGGCCTCCTGAAGGTTCATGCAAAGCGGCTTCTCGCAGAACACCGGGATGCCCGCCTTCATGGCCTTCATCGCCGGATCGAAGTGGACGAAGTTCGGCGTGACGATCAGGATGTAATCAAGCTTCTGGTCCGCCGGGAGCGTCGCGTTGGCGGCGATCATCTCGTCGTAGGAGCCGTAGCCTTTGATGGGGTAGGGCCAATTGGCGGCTTCTTCGAGCGCGACCTTGGGGTCGGGGAAGAGCGCGGCGGCCGTGACACGGCGGGTGCCGTCGAAGTGAATGGCTTTCTGGTGCGGCTGGACGATGAACGCGCCTTTGCCGCCGCCAACCAAACCGACATTAAGAGGTCTTTGTGACATGATTTTTTCCTTTTGTATTGTTTTACTTGTTGCCTGTAGCGGCGCGCTATGAGCGCCGGAGCCGGGCGGCGGTCATAGACCGCCGCTACAGCCGCCTCAAATGAATTCGTTGATCAGATTTTCCAGATACTCCTGACGCCCGCTGACGCACGGCGCGGCGTCGCCTTTCTTGAGCATATACTCTTCGAGGTCCTTGAAGCCCGCCTTGCCGGTTTCGATCTTCGCGCCGACGCCACTGTCCCACGAGGCGTAACGTTTCTTGACGAAATCGGCGAGCCGGCCGTCCTTGCGAATCGCGGTGGCGATCTTCAGGCCGCGCGCGAAGGCGTCCATGCCGCCGATGTGTGCGTGGAAAAGGTCCACCGGCTCGAAGCTCTCGCGGCGGACCTTGGCGTCGAAGTTCAGGCCGCCGGTGGTGAAGCCGCCCATCTTGAGCACAACGAGCATGATCTGCGTCGTGAGGTAGATGTCGGTGGGGAACTGGTCAGTGTCCCAGCCGAGCATCGGGTCGCCGACGTTGGCATCAATCGAGCCGAGCGCGCCGGCGCCGGCGGCAGTCTCCAGATCGTGCTGCACGGTGTGGCCGGCGAGCGTGGCGTGATTGGTCTCGATGTTCAGCTTGAAGTCGCCGAGCAGATCGTATTGACGCAGGAAGTTCAGACACGCGGCGGCGTCGGAGTCGTATTGGTGCTTGGTCGGCTCCTTCGGCTTCGGCTCGATGTAGAACTGGCCCTTGAAACCGATCTCCTTTTTGTAGTCCACCGCCATGTGCAGGAGCTTCGCGAGATGGTCCAGCTCGCGTTTCATGTCGGTATTGAGCAACGTCGAATAGCCCTCGCGGCCGCCCCAGAAAACGTAGCCCTGGCCGCCGAGTTCCATCGTCGCCTCCATCGCCTTCTTCACCTGCGCGGCGGCGAAGGCGAACACATCGGCGTTGCAACTGGTGCCTGCGCCGTGAACGAAGCGGGGATTTGAGAATAGATTTGCCGTGCCCCAGAGCAGCTTGATGCCGGTGCGCTTCTGTTCGTCCTTGAGCACGCGCACGACGGCGTCGAGGTTCTTGTTCGTTTCCTTCAGCGACGCGCCTTCGGGCGCCACGTCGCGGTCATGGAAGCAATAGAACGGCGCGCCGAGCTTCTCGAAAAACTCAAAGGCGACATGGGCGCGCTTGATGGCGTTGGCGACGGAGTTGCTGCCATCGTCCCACGGCCGCAGGGCGGTGCCGGGGCCGAACGGGTCGCCGCCGGTGCCGCGCATCGTGTGCCAGTAGGCGACGGCGAAGCGCAGGTGGTCGCGCATCGTCTTCTCGCCGACTTTTTCAGCGGCATTGTAGTGCTTGAAGGCGAGAGGGTTTCTGGAGATCGGTCCCTCGAACTTGATGGCGGAAACGTCCGGAAATGCAGCAGTAGCCATGGTCTGATGTGTCCGTGTCCTAGCGTTGTTGTTTTGAGTCCTTGCGCGCGGATAGCTAACCGAATCGGCCAACGGCAGGCAAGCCAAGAAAATGAGTGAAACAACTATTTGGCAGCAACCTTGTTGATTTCGGCCTCGCAGACGATGCGGAAGCCGACGTTGAAGACGCGTTGCCACGGCGGGTAGCTGAGGCGGAACGCGGAGCGCGCGCGCAAGGGCCGGTCGTAGAACGATCCGCCGCGCACGACCTTGGGGCCATCGGACGAGCCGCTGTCGCGGCCGTCGGCGGCGTAGGGGTAGGGGGCATAGGCGGTGAGCGTCCATTCGGCGGCGTTGCCGTGCATGTCGTAGAGGCCCCAGGCGTTCGGCAGATACTTGCCGACGTTCTCGGTGACGATGGCGCCGTCGTTGACGTTGGTCATAGCGGGAATCCACTTTGGGGAATCGCCGCGACAGAGATTCTCCAGCCGCTCGTCGGCGAGGTTGGCGAGCTTGCCGAAGTCGGTGGCGCAATCGCCGAAGTTGAGCGGCGTGGTCGTGCCGGCGCGGCAGGCGTATTCCCATTGCGCCTCGGTCGGCAGAGTGAACTTGCGGCCGGTCTTCCTGGAGAGCCACGCGCAGAATTCCATCGCCTGGTTCCACGAGACGCGGATGACCGGCTGCTTTGCGTTGTTGGCGGCCACGCCGCGCGCGGTCTGGTCCTTGTTGAACACGCTGATGTAGCCGTTGTCGTGCGCCGGGTCGAACGCGGCAAACTGCTCGGCGGTGATCTCGCACGCGCCCATGTAGAACGGCTTCTTGATTTTCACGACGGTCTGCGGCTGCTCGTCGGCACAACCGGCGGAGTCGCCCATGACAAACTCACCGGCAGGGATGAGCGCGAGGTCGAGCGTCACACCCGGCGCGAGTTCCACCTTGGTCTGCGGCGGCGCGCCAGCGGCGACCTGGCGGCGTTTGGCTTCGGCGGCGTCAAACGGCCAGCCAGCGGGATTTTGGATTTTAGATTTTGGATTTTGGATTGGGTCGGGTTTGAGAAACTGGATCGGCTCGCGCTTGGTCTCGATGATCGCCTCCGGGTCGGTCGGGTTGTTGGCGTAGCGTGTCCGGAACTCAATGCGGCGCTCGCGGTAGTTGGCTTCGATCTTGCGATGCTCGCCCCATGTGCCGTGGTCGGGGACGTTGAGGTCAATCCACGTGAGGAGCCGGTCCCACGCCTCGGCGTCGAGCTTCACGTTGTGGTGGCCTTTCTTGAGCATCTGGACCAGCTCGCTGGTGTCGGCGTTCCACTCGAGCGGCGTCGGCAGATGGTAGTCGCTCTCCGGGCCGGGCCGGCGCACGAACGGATGCAGCGCCAGATAGGACGGCGTAAAGTTGCGCCAGCCGTTTTGCGGCTTCGCGGTGAAATCGGGAACGCTCTTCGCGGCGGCGGTCTGCTCGTTGTGGCAACCGACGCAAAACCGGTCGAGGACGGGCTGGACTTCGCGCTTGAAGCTGAACCCGCGCGCCGGGCCGTGCCATGGCTGGATGGCGACGGGCGGTTTGGTCATCGCAACGGCGGATTTCGCCAGCGGTGACGAGTTCGGGTCCTCGTGGCAGCCGACGCACGACACTTTTTCACCGGGCATGGCGGTAAACCAACTGCGCATGACTTGCAGCGCCTTGCCGTCCTTGTCGAGCGGCTGGACGGCGATTGGCGTGTTGGCAGGGACCTTGAACGCCGCCGAGCCGTCTTCCTCGACCGGCACGGTGCCGAGGATGCGATGCACGTCCCACGGGCCGTCCACGCCGACGTTGATGTGACCGCCCATGCGCCGATAGGTGTAGTGCGGCTCGAAGACGCGCAGTTTTTTCACGGAGCCGCGCGGCACACCGGCGAGGCCGGGGCCGGCGTAGATGTCGCTGAGATAGACGACACCTTCGTTGGTGGCGAGATCCACGCGGTCGGGAATCACCGGCGGGCGCGGCGTCTTGCGGAACGGCACCGGCTCCAGCAGCGCATAGTCGTTGTCCTCACGGATGAGCACCATGTTGTCGAACACATCCACGAGGTAAATGCCCCACTGTGCTTGCGGCGTCGGCTGCATTGAGACGAGGAAGTATTTTCCACTGAGCGGATACGGATGGAGGAATTTCGGCCACGAATCGTTCACGAGCGTGTCGCGGATGATTGGCTCGACGGGTTTGGCGTGGCCGGGGATGCGCTGGACGGCGCCGGAGGCTTCGTTGCGGCCCTTGCTGACATCGAACAGCACCATCTCGCCCATGCGTGGCGCGCCGTGATGGCCGGAGATGACGGCGACGACGCGGTTCGGGTCGCCGGGGATCGGCCGCGCGTAGAAGATGGAGTTCGGCCAGTAGGAGTTGCTGCCGTAGTGGACCATCTGGCCGGTCCCGTCGGGATTCATATGGAAGAGGAGCCGCGTGAAGTAATGCGGCGTGTCGGTGTATTCCCATCGGCTGTAGAGGACGCGGCCGTCGCTGAGCACGGTCGGGCACCAGTTGTGTTCCTGGTCGAAGCAAAGCTGGCGGATGTTGCTGCCGTCGGCGTCCATGCGGCAGAGGTTCGCCACCGAGTCACCGCCGCCGACGCACGGCACGCCGGCGAACGTGCAGGTGGAGTCGAAAAGAATCCTGCCGTCGGGCAGATAACACGGATCGTAGAAATCCACGTCCGGCTCGTCGGGCGTGCGCTGGCGGAGGTTCTTGCCGTCGGCGTCCATCTCAAAGACATGCCAGCGGTTCTGCGAGCCGATGGAGGAGAAGAGCATCTTGTCGGCGTCAAAGTCCAGGTCCACGTCGCCGACAAAAACCTTTTTCTCCGGCCGGTAGAGCGTCGTGAGCGCGCCGTCGGGGCGGACGGGCGAGAGCGTGGCGATCTCGTTATCGAAGCCCTGGCGGGCGAGGGCGCAGTTGCCCTGCCAGTTCTGTGGCAGGCCGAGCATGTCGGGGCGGCGCTTGACGACCAGCAGCCGGTCGAAATCGAGCAGCGGATTGGCCAGCAACGCCTCGCGTTGCAACGCGCGCAGATCCGCAGCGAGCGACGCGGCGCGGTCGGCGGCGGCAACGGGGTCTTTGGCGGCTGCTGCGGTCAATTCGTCGGCGGTTTTCTTTAACGCGTCGAGCCGCGCGAGAAACTGCGGCGCGCTCGGATACTTGCCGACGAATGTCCTAGCGAGGTCGGCGATGGCAAGACGCAGCGACTCGAACTGGAAATCGCGCACGGCGTTGACCGCGTCGCTCACGGCGCGGGAGCGATAGTAGAGTTCCCGCAACGCGGCGAGGTCGGGCGTCTTTTTCGACTGCTCCGCGAGGGAAGCGACGGTGATGGCGCGTTGGTAGCGTTTCGCCAGTTCGGTTGCGCCAGCGACGGCGATGTTGCCGCTCCAGATGTTGTCCTCGCGCTCCCAGTTCATCTGCCGGTGCGCGGCGGGGTCGCTGAAGTCGCGGCGGAGCAGGCTCCACAACTGCTGGCGCTCGCGTTCGCCTTGCTGCGCGTGGCGGGCGATGCCGGCGATGGAGAAATAGAAACTGTAGCCGCCGGTGATGTTGTTGACCCGCAGCAGCAGGTGGTTCTCGCCCTGCTTCAGGTTGAGATTTACCGTGCCGCCGCTTGCTGGGGAAAACGTGGGGACATCTTTTGCAAGCACACGATCGGCATTGAGCCAGACCTGCATCCCGTCGTCGGCGCCGAAGTGACCGGTGATGACGCACGGTTGTTTGGCGGTGATCGCCCGGTAGATGTAGGTCACGGCGGACGAGCCACCGTGAAGCTCGATCGTCTCTCCGTCACTCCACTCAGGATGCTTTTCCCAGCGCAGCTTGCCTTCTTCGTAGGTTGCGGCGAGGTCAACATTCACCTGCGGCGGAAAGATGTCGTTGAAACCATGCGGTGTCTTGCCTTGGAAGGGCCCGACGGCGTGCCACAGCCCGATCTCGACGCCCTTCGGCAGCGCGGCGGCGTAGGCGCGGCGGGTTTGCTCGATCTCATATCGGAGCAACGCCTCCTGCGAGGCGGCTATCGAGTTCTGCCATGTGTCTTTGCGGACGTAATACGGCGCGTCACCGGCGACAGCAGACGACGCAGCGAGCAGGCAGAGAGACAGGATGAGACAATGTTTTTTCATGAGCGGCGTCATTCGGATTTGGGGTGACATTCTAGTTGAAAACAGCGCGCTCTCAATACAATGTTTGTGCAAATGTTAGTTACTTTGCTGAAATCCAAAATTCACCGCGCGGCAGTGACCGGTTCGAGCGCGGACTACGAAGGCAGCCTGACGATTGACCTGGAGTTGATGGAGAAAGTCGGGCTGGTGCCGTATGAGCGCATCCTGGCCAGCAACATGGCCAACGGCGCGCGGTTCGAGACCTACGCCATCCCCGGCGAGCGCGGCAAGCGGCAGATCGTCCTCAACGGCGCCACCGCCCACCTCGGCAAGGCGGGCGACCGGCTCACGATCATGAGTTTCATCGAAGTGGAGCCGAAGCTGGCGAGCCACTGGAAACCGAAGGTGATCGTGTTGGACGGCAGCAACAGCATTGTGACCGAGCGCGGCATTTAACTGACGCGCGCGGCGGGGCGGGGGCGTGACTTACCTTGGCGGCGCGTCGGGCCAGCGTTTGCGGTCGCAGGACAGGATGATGTTGACGCCTTCCAGTTGTTTGGCGGCCTTCAGCGGGAAATCTTCAGGGAATTTGAGGAACCGCAGGATCGGCGCCCACGGCCACCATTCGTCAAACATGATTTCGGACAGCATCCGGCGATTCAGCGTGACCGGCGTCAGCAGCAGCGCAGCGATGTGTTGGTGCAGATCGTTGAGGTCGTAAAACTGCTTCGGGGTGAGCGGAATCCAGATACATCGCCGGTCGCCATACCACGCGACGGCCCACGGTTGGTCGCTGACCATGAATTCCTTCGCGTCGAGGTAGCCGGCGGCTTCGGCGATCTTTGGCGGGTAATAGGGCGGATACGCGTAACGATCCGCCATCGGACCGAACAGGCTCAAAGACTGGAGCGACGGCGCCAGCGCGACCAGGACAGGCAGCGCCGTTGTCAGCATGAACAGGGCGACGACGCAACCGCGCCAGAGCGGCACGTAGAGTTGAAGCCGGTCGAGCAACGTGAAGAACAGCGCCGCCGCATACATCGTCATCAGCGGCGCCAGCAACACCAGCAGGTTGCCTTCCTGCGCGAGCGCGTTGGGCGGACGCGGCTGGAGACCCACCGCGCACGTGGCGAGAAATAAGACCGCCGCGCAGCCGACGGTGAACCACTTGAACCGGTTGACCGCCGGCCGGCGAAACGGATTGAAAAGCGCCACCACAAAAAACGCCAGGATGACGCCGCCGCCGGAAACCCAGGGGCTTTCGATCCACACCTCGCGCATGTTGCGAGTGGTCTTGGCGGCGATTTGCTTGAAGTCTGCCGCGGTGAAATTCGGCTCCAATGACCGCTGCAAATTGCTGCGCAGCAGGGCCGGGACTTTTTCGGAAATGCTGCTGGTGGCCAGACCCAGCGGGTTGTTGGAGAGCCAGTAGTTGCGCGCCATCCAGGGTGTCGCCACGAGCAGGAACATCGCCGCCATTCCGAGCGCGACCCAGGCGCCGCGCTGCCAGCCCCAGAGGCGCCAAGCCAGGATGCACGCGGGCAACAGCAGCCAGCCGGCGGCATATTTCGTGAGGAACGCCAGCCCGATGATCGCGCCGGCCAGCAGCGCCAGCAACAGTGCGATTACTGGCCGACGCTCTGGCGATCGCAGATCGCTGGCGACCACCAGCGCGAACGTCGCCAGGCTGAGCCACAACATTGTGAGCATCACGTTCAAGCCGGAGATGGCGTATTGGCACATGGTTTCCGAGAGCACAAAAAGCGCGGCGGCGGTGACGCCCACGCGCCGGTCGAACAACCGCCGCGCAATCAGGTAGGTCAGGCAGCCGTTCAACAGTGTCAGTGGAATCCCCAGTCCGTAGGCGATCCAGCGATCCGGGCCGAAAACGGTCGCCGCCTCCTCCGGCTCGACTTTGAACGAAGTGGCCGGTGCCCAGAGCACGCCCATCAACATCAGGCACAGCAAAATGCCGACGCCGTGCCAGGGCAATTCGCCCCGGCGGAGCTTCATCCGCAGCGCACGATGCACAATCAAACACATCCACAAGGCGGCAATACCCAACAATGTCCACGGCCAGTAGGTCCAGTGCAGCAAGTCGAACATCCGCTCCCGGAATGTTTGCGGCTCGCCCGCCTTCCACGTGGGCCGCGGTTCGTCACCGGGCCACAGGTCGCCCTTCTGCACCATGTACAGCAAGGAGCCGATCAGAATCGGATACACGGGCGGATTCATCAGATCCGGATGCCGCTCCAGCATCGCGTTGCGCCAGCGCGGGCAGTTCAACTCCTGCCACATGCTCAGCGGGCGGATGAATCGCGTCATGTAACCTTCGCCGCGCGCCAGATTGCGGCCGAGTTGCGCCTGGTCCATCGCTTCCGGATACCGCAGTCCGGAAAACTGGTTGCCGGCGTATAGCAGCAGGATCGCGCCAAGGGTCACGGTCAGCAGCAGGCCCCGCAGCACGCGCTGGCCAACGCCGATGTCCAGCGAATGGACCGTGTCCTGAATCGCGGCCTGCATCGGCCGCATTTTTTCTTCTTCTGGGTTGCTCACAGGTCTTCCAGCTTATAGTCGTGCAGCTTCCGATGCAAGGTGCGCCGGCTGATGCCGAGGCGGCGGGCGGATTCGCTGCGGTTGCCCTCGGTGGCCTTCAGGGCGTGGATGATCATCAACCGTTCCACTTCCTCCAGCGTCAAATTGCTCTTGGCCAATTGTTCCGGCGGAACGGCGCCTTGCCCGTGCGCCGTCTCGGTCACGGCGGCGATGATGGGCGGCAGGTCGCGCAGCGCAATCTTGTCGCCGCGGGCCAGCACCACCGCCCGTTCGATGGCGGTGCGCAATTCGCGGACGTTGCCGGGCCAGGGATAAAGCAGCAAAGCGTTCATCGCTTCCGGCGTGATTTCGGAAATGATCTTGTTGTTCTCGCGCGCATACTCCCGCAGGAAGGCGTTGGCCAGCAGCACCGTGTCCTCGCCGCGTTGCCTCAACGGGGGCAGGGTGACGGTGACCACCTGGAGACGGTAGAAAAGGTCGTCGCGGAATTTTCCGGCCTTGACCAGTTCCTCCAGATTGCGGTTGGTGGCGGCCACGAGCCGCACGTCCACCGACAGCGTCTTGTTGCCGCCGACGCGCTCAAACTGCCGCTCGCCGAGCACGCGCAAAATCTTCACCTGCACCGACGGGTCAATCTCGCCGATCTCGTCGAGGAAGATCGTCCCGCCGTCGGCTTCCTCGAACCGCCCGATCCGCCGCTCCAGCGCGCCGGTGAACGCGCCTCGCTCGTGGCCGAAGAGTTCGCTCTCCAGCAGGTTCTGCGACAGCGCCGCGCAATGCACCGCCATGAACGGCCCGTTGCGCCGCGGGCTGAGCTGGTGGACCGCTCGCGCCACCACTTCCTTGCCCGTGCCACTTTCGCCCTGGATCAACACCGTGGCGCGGCTTGGCGCCACCTGCCGGATCGTATCGAGCACTTCGACCATTGGCGCGGACTGGCCGATGATGTTCTCCAGGCCGTAGCGTTTGTCGAGTTGCTGGCGGAGCGTGACGTTCTCCACCTCCAGGCGCCGGCTCTTCAACGCCCGCGCCAGCACCAGTTCCAGTCGGTCGAGGTCAATCGGCTTTGTCAGGTAGTCGTGCGCGCCGCGGCGCATCGCCTCGACGGCGTTCTCGACGGTGCCGTAGGCCGTCATGACGATGCAGACCGGCGGGCGGGCGACGGACTGCGCGCGCTGCACCAGTTGCAAGCCGTCGAAGTCCGGCATCCGCAGGTCGGTCAGGACGATGTCGAAGGTCTCACTTTCCAGCAACCGCATTGCAGTCGCGCCGTCTTCGGCGATGGTGATGGCGTAGTCCGCCTCCAACGCGCGGCGCAGGCCCTCGCGTGTATGTTTCTCGTCGTCCACGATCAGGACGCTCGGTTTGCCGGACGGATTCTCGGTTTCCATATCAACTCTCCGCTGGCGCAGCCAGTTGCCTGGCCGCGGGTGACGCCGCTTCCAACACGCGGGCGCGCTTCTCTCGCGTGGGCAGCCGGACACGGAACACCGTGCCTTTGCCGACTGCGCTGTCCACGTCAATCGCCCCGCCATGTTGCTGGACGATCCGCCGCACGATCATCAAGCCGAGGCCGGACCCGCCTTGCTTGGTGCTCTCGTAGGGCTCGAAAATTTTCCCGATCAGGTTCGGTGGAATGCCCGCGCCGGTGTCCGTGACGCTCACAGTGACGTAATCTCCCGTCCGCTCCGTGGCGACGGCCAGCTTGCCGCCGGGTTTCATCGCTTGCAGCGCGTTCTTGATGAGATTGATGAACACCTGCTTCATCTGGTCGTGGTCGAGCCAGACGCGCGGCAAACCCCGCGTCAGGTTCACCTCCGCCGCGATGCCGGCGCTCTGGATTTCCGCGGACATGAATTGCAGCGTCTCCTCCACCACGGCGTTCACCGAAGCGGGCTCCAGGCGCACCGGGGCAGGGCGGGCGGCCCGCAAAAAATCCGAGATGATCGTGTCCAGCCGCGCCACCTCTGCCTTGGCCACGCGCACGGATTCCTTCAACGTCGAACGTTTCTCGGCGGGCAGATGGCGCAACTCGCGATCAAGCAGTTGCAGATGAATGTGAAGCGAGTTCAGCGGGTTGCCGATCTCGTGCGCCACGCCGGCGGCCAGCAGCGACACCGCCTCGTTGCGCTCGTGCGTGATGGCGTCGGCGGTCTGTTTGCGCGCGGCGGTCACGTCGCGCAGGATCAGCACCGCGCCTCCGTCGGCGGTCGTCAGCGGCACGGCGTGCAGGTGCAGATAGCGCTGGCGTGGATAAAACACCTCGATCTCGCGGCTGAACGCCCGCGGCTGGCCGTTGCCGCCGTCATCCCATTTCAAATCCGGCAGGTAGCGGCCCAACGGCAGACCGATCGCGGTGTCCGACGGCACGCCGAGTAGTTCCGTCGCCGCTTGATTCAGATACGTGATCCGTCCGCCAGCGTTGGTGACGATGACGCCTTCATTGAGCGAATGGAACACGGCTTCGAGAAAACCCTTCTCCTGCGCGAGCTGGCCGAAATAGTCCTGCACCCGCTCGGTGTCGAGCCAGTTCAGTTTTCCCAGCAGTTTTTCTCGAAACTTCGGCTTCATTGATACAACTCGTCACACTCTGCGCTGCCCACACCGCCGTCTGCGGCGCTGTGGCAATACGGCTCACTTCCTGCCACACTCATCGGTCCAAATATTTCTTTCACAGGATTTTCCAGCACCAAACCTACCACAACCGCCACGTTCCCATCAAGCCCGCGTTCCGGGCTGCTATTTGGGGAATAGCGACTTTTGAGGCGGGACGGGTTCCGGCGCTTTATGGTTGGTAGTTGAAGAGGTCGCCCAGCGAAAAGTTCTTCCCGGTGGCGCGGTTGAGGGCGCGCAACACCTTGGACTGTGCGTTGAGCGTCAGCCGACGCCCCTTGCAGGCACGCGCCACCATCTTGTGCGTGATCTGCTCCGTCGAGGCCGCGACGAGGTCGTGCGCCTTCAGACCGTGCTCCTGCAAGAGCCGCGCGATGGGCTGCTCGCCGAGGTTGCGCTCGATGTCGGAAGAGTCTTGAGGAGAGGAGGGGGTGTTCATTGTCATTCGAGCAGGTTTCAACAAGGAGAACTGGCTTTGCGTTCCGGCGCCGGGTGCGTCGTAATGAAGCACGCCGCCACGACTCCGACCACCGCGCAGGCCGCGATGAACACCCAACCCCGCGTGTAGTCTTTCCCGGCGTCGTTGACGATCACCAGTTTGCTGAAAATCTTGGTGGCGAACGCGGCGGCGACGTAGCCGCAGCAGTTGACGAAGCCCATCGCCCGGCCGTAAACCTCCGGCGTGAAAATCTCCGCCGGCACGGCGAGGATCGGTCCCCACGCCATGTTCGCGAAGAACCCCATTCCGCACAGCGCCAGCGCCAGCAGACCCGGCGCGGCCGTCTTCAGCGAGGCGAGCAACAGCACAAACGGAATCAGCCCGGCGAAGCAGACGATGATCATGACGCGGCGGTTGTTGCGGAACACTTTGTCGGAAAGCCAGGAGGAGGCAAAACTGCCTATCGCCGCCGAGATGAAATAGAGCGAGCTCCACCAGCCCATCGTGCTCAGCTTGAAGCCGAACGCATCCGACAGATAGAGCGGAATCCAGACCAGCGTGCCCCAGTAGGCGATCTGGATGACGATGTCCACGACCACCACGGCGAGATAGCTGCGGCTCTTGAATAAATCCATGAAGGCAAAGGTCTTGGTCGCCATGATCTGCTGCTGGGCGTTTTTGAAATCGGTGCCGTTGAGAATGCCCGCCTCCAGTTCATCCTGATACGAGTGCGCCAGTTCCTCACGGGTGATGTGCTTGTAGTCTTCGGGGCGGTCGAAGACGAATCTCTTGATGAGAATCAGCGGCACGATGCCGGCAACGGCGCTGATGAAGAAGACCGGACGCCAATCGCCGAAATGAAGCGTGAGCTGCGTGGCCAAAATGCCCGCCCAGGCCGGCGTCAGTATCCACGCCAGTGACAGCAGCGCCTGCGCCCTTGCCCGGCCGGCCTTGTTGAACCAGCGCATCAGGATTCGCGCCGACGGCACCAGTTCCGTGCCCACCAACAAGCCGAACAAGGCCATCCGGTAGAAGTATTCCGTGGATGACTGCATCATTCCCAGCCAGCCGACCATCACCGACCAGGCAACGATGGAAAAGAGCAACAGCCGTTTCGCGCCAAACCTGTCGGTCAGAAACCCCGACACGATTTGCGCCGGCCCGTAGAAGATCATCATCAGGAACGCGCCGGTGCCGATGTCCGTCGTGGACAGGTGGATGTCCCCCGCAAACCGCGGCGTCAACACCGTGGCGATGACGCGCCCCAGATACTGAATGCTGTAGCCAAACCAAAGAACGCCGGCGATCAGCCAGCGATATGGAATTCTCGGAGCCATCGGGTGATGTTGTCCGCGACGCGGCTCAAGCGTTCCACGGCACGCGCATCACGCGGGACAGGAAACGATTGGCGGTGTCGTCGTTGACGAAATGCTCGCGCACCGGGTCCCAGTGGAGCTTGCGGCCGAGCCGCAGGCAAAGGTTGGCGCAATGCGCCGCCGTGTGGCAGCGCTGGGCCAGTTCGGGATGCGACGCCGTCAGCCGCCGCGACTTGATGGCGTCGAGGAAGTTTCGCACGTGGTCGTTCATGTTGGCCCAGTCCACGCGCGGCGCGGCCTTCGCGCGAAGGATGGAGACAGGCTCGGCCGTGATTTCGCCCGCATCGGAGATTTTCATCCAACCTTCGTCACCCTCAAAGCGGACGCCCTTGTCGCCGGAGTCCATGAGGATGCGCACGCCGTCGGCGTAACGCGCCTGGACGTTGACGACGAACGGCACGTTGGCGATGCCGCCCGGCTCCGGCCACGTCGCCTCGCCCTCAAACTCGATCGGGCCGGAAAGCTCGCTGTTGTGCGCCCATTGCGCGATGTCGAGGTAGTGCGGCCCCATGTCCACGATTGGCCCGGCGCTCGTGTCCCAGTTGTTGCGCCACAGCGCAACGCGGACCTTGGAATACGGCGCCCACGGCGCCTGTCCCAGCCAGCGGTCGTAGTCGAACACCTCCGGGTCGGGCGCTGGCTCCGGCGTGGGAATGCCGTTGCCACCCCATTTGCCGAACGACATCGTGATCGTGCGCAGCCGGCCGACCATGCCGCCCTTGACACCTTCGGCCACGAAACGGTAGGCGCTGTTCGACCGCCGCTGCGTGCCGCACTGCCAGACGGTGCCGTAGCGCGCCATCGTCTCCACCAGCATCCGTCCCTCGCCAATGGCCAGGCAAAACGGTTTCTCGCAATACACATCCTTGCCCGCGCGCGCCGCGAGCATGGAGAGCACCGCATGCCAGCGGTCGCCCGTGCCGATCAGCACGGCATCAATGTCCTTGCGCGCGAAAAGCTCCTCATGGAACCGCGTGGCGACGCAATCCGTGTTGCCGTAAGCCTCGTCCACCATCTTCTTGCCGCGCGCGCGCCGGTCGGCGAAGCAATCGCACACGGTCAGGCATCGCACGTCGTCCTGTTTGAGAAAATGGCCCAGGTTGCTCGTGTTGCGCCCGCCAAGGCCGATCACGCCCAGCCCGAGCCGGTTGCTCGGCGCCACCGTGCCATCCTTTCCGAGCGCCGAGGCGGGGATAATGCAGGGCGCGACGGCGACCGAAGCCGCGGCTTTCAAAAAAGCGCGGCGGGAAAAACGCCGGTTTGGTGTCGTGTGCGGGATGTCTTTCATGAATAGGTTCCGAACTCGTGGGCGGCGTCGAACATCGCAAGAATGTTCTCCGGCGGGACATTGTACTGAATGTTGTGGACCTGATTGAACACGTAGCCGCCGCCCGGACTGAAAATCCGCATTCGCTCCTTCACGTGCAGGCGGATTTCCTCCGGTGTCGCCTTGCCCAGCACGCTCTGTGTGTCGCAACCGCCGCCCCAGAAGACCAAGCGGTCGCCGAACTCCTTCTTCAACCGCGCCGGGTCCATGTTCGCGGCGGAAGTCTGCACGGGGTTGAGAATGTCTATGCCGGCCTCGATGAAATGGGGGAGGAGGTTGTAGATCGAGCCGCACGAATGCATGAAGACCTTCCACGGTGTGTTCGTGTGAATCCAGTCGGTCAGCCTCTTGTAGTGCGGCTTGAGCATCTCCGCCCACAGTTCCGGCCGGATGAACTCGCCGCGCTGCGTGCCGCTGTCGTCGGCGGCGACGCCCCACGCGAAGCAGCAGTCGCCGACCGCCTCGTGCGCCAACTTGAGGCACTTGATGCTCGCCTCCACCGAACGGTCCATCATCTCGTGACAGGTTTCCTTTTCCGTCATGAGCATCATCATCCACTCGTCGGTCAGCGCCTGCGTGACATTGCTCGTGCGGTCGGTGATCAGGCTCAGGCCGAGGAAGCAGATGCCGAAGCCCCAGCCGAGAATCGCGTAGTCGGTGTTCCGGTAAAGCGAGCGGCCGTATTTCTGCAACAGCGCCAGGTGTTCGTCGGAAACGTCCGACACCGGCCGGAATTGTTTCGGGTCAATCCGGTCGCCCCGGTTGAACGCCATGTCGTCGAAATAATAGCCGCCCTTCGGCATCTGGAACGACGTGGGCGAGCCGTCCTCATTGAGCAGAAGCCAGTTGCCCGCCGCGTCCTCGCCGATGCGCGTGTCCGGCGGGAAGAGCACGTCCGTGCCGTCGAACAACTGCCGCGGAATCCACTCGTCCTGCGGCCGGCTCATCGGCAGCGCGCAGGACAAATCCAGCGGCACCACGTCTGCGTGCAAGCGCTTCAGCACGTCGTCCTCGAGCGCCGCGATCATGAATCGCGCGTCAATCACGCGCGTCGGCGTTGTCATGCCGAGCTGGCGTTTCACCTTGTCGTAGGCGATGGCCGCAATGGTGGACGCCTTCATGCCGCCAAGGTCCACCGGCACGCGGTCGGGGACTTGATGGTTGATGGCTTTGGTGACTCGTTCGCGCGATGTCATGGCAACTCCGATGTGTCCGGGCCGGCAACGGCCGTGAGACGCGCATTCTCTGTCTCACATTTTCTCGGTGGCGCGCAAGACAATTGCCGCCACCACGGTCATGGAGCCGCCATGGGTAACGGCAGGAGAGCAGCCACGGATGAACACCGATTCACACCGATGACCGGTGGCTGAAAGATGGTTTACAGGGAGATCGTCGCCGGGTCGTCGGCATCAAAATGGATCAGCCGCCGCGCATCGTGAAATCACCCGACCGCTCGTCAACAACAAGATCCCCGCCGGCTCTTACTGTCGTTGACGATGCTTAAGGCTTGCTCACGCCGCCGCATGATTCTATTCTCATGACTGAGACATGCACATCGAGAATTACACGACTCGTTGTTCTGCGCGGAATGGAAAGATTGGCGCCACCAATGGGAACGACAGCCGTTTGAAAGTTCCACACCCGATTCCCTATCAGGGCAGCAAGCGCAATCTTGCGCCGGCCATTCTCGCTTATTTTCCAGAGAACACTGATGCGCTCATAGAGCCGTTTGCTGGTTCCGCAGCGTTCACGCTGGCAGCCGCCGCACGTAGATTGGCTTGCCGTTACGTCATCAACGACCTGAACAAGCCGCTGATGGACTTGTGGCGCGCCATCATCAACTCGCCCGAAAAGCTGGCCCGCCAATATGAATCGCTCTGGCAGGCGCAGCACGGCGACCGTCGAAGCTACTACGACGAAATCCGCGACGAGTTCAACGCTACCGGCAGGCCGGACTGCCTGCTCTACCTTCTCGCTCGATGCGTGAAAGCTTCCGTGCGCTACAACGCCAACGGGGAGTTCAACCAGAGTCCCGATAATCGTCGCATGGGCGCGCTGCCCGAAACCATGCGCGACCACATCCTCGGTGCTTCCTATTTGCTGAGAGGCAAGACGGAGTGTTGTTCGCTCGATTACAAGAAAGTTGTCGCGGAAGCGACGGCTAGTGACCTCATCTACATGGACCCGCCCTACCAGGGCGTCTGCGGCGAGCGCGACCCACGATATCTGAAGGCGGTCCTCTTCGAGGAATTTGTCGAAACGTTGGAAATGCTCAATCACCGCGACATTAAATACATGGTCAGTTACGACGGGCGGACCGGCGACAAAGTCCACGGTCGAAAGCTGCCGGAGAATCTGCGGCTCCATCTGATCGAGCTGGAGGCTGGGCGTTCGTCACAAGCCACGCTGCTGGGCCGCACTGAAGTGACGGTCGAATCACTCTACCTGTCACCCGCACTCGCTGAATGTTTGCGCTTGCCTCGTCGCTACCGACATCGCGCCGTTGAGCAGATGGTGCTTTTGGAGGCCAAACATTGAGTGTTCCCAAGTTGCCGGCAGGCTTCGTGAAGCTCTGCAAAGCAGTAACCGCCAAGCGTGCGAAGACAGTCATCATGCACATCCTCAGACACGGGTCAGTCACGTCTGAGGTGCTGCGCGACAAGTATAAATACGATCACCCTCCACGTGCGGTGCAAGACGTTAAGGATCTCGGCATTCCAATCAAAAAAGTCAGCACTCCGGGGAAGCAAGGTCGGCCTATCGCGCGCTACAGCTTCGGCGACCCGGCTAAAACCAGAATGGATCAACTTCTCGGACGTAGCGCTCTTGGGAAGCAACTGAAACAAAAGCTCATTCTCACGCAAGGAGCCCGCTGTGCAATCTATATGCAACCGTTTCCGGAGCGAGATTTGCAAATAGATCACCGTGTTCCTTTTCAGGTAGCTGGTGATTCTCAAACTCGAAAGCCAAATCCCAAGAATTTCATGTTGGTGTGCGCTTCGGCCAATCGGGCGAAATCATGGTCGTGCGAGCATTGCGTGAACTGGCTGGAACTCAAGAAGCCCGACATTTGCCGCTCATGCTACTGGGCCTTCCCCGACAATTACACGCACATCGCCATGCGCCAGATTCGCCGTGCCGACATCATGTGGACAGAGAAGGAGGTCGAGGTTTACGAGAAGCTCAAACAGCGGACGCTACAGCTTCAGAAGAACATTCCCGGCTACGTCAAGGAAATCGTGGAAGAGCACTTGAAGACGAAGCCATGACGGCGAAACCGTTTGCGAAAGTGGTGAAGGAAACGGTCGGTCCCAAGCATCAGGAGATGCTGTAGAGGGATAACAACATTTCAGACGCTAAAGAAGCTTTTGACGGGATTTACAGGATTCACAGGATGGTGTGGTTTCCGACACTCCACGCTCCGTGACTCCTCATCCTGTTCATCCTGTCCTTTGAACAAGACTGCCACCGACTCACGTCGGCGGCTGCATCCTGTTCATCCTGCCTTTTGAACTGGGATTCTCACGACCGCGCCATTACTTGCGCCTTGACTCAAATGCCGGGCGGGCATTTGCTCACCCGGCAGTTGACCGGACAAGGACCTTGTGGAAATGCCGACGGCTCGAATGATCACGAACCGACAACGATTTCTGGACGCCATCATGCGGAAGAACGCTCCGGGCCAACCCGTGTTTGGCACCGGCACTTCGATTGCCTGCCGGGACTTGATGGACCTGACGGGCGCGCAGTTCCCGGACGCGCATCTCAATGCGGAGAAAATGGCCGCGCTGGCGATGACGGGACACACGGAGTTGGGTTTCGACGTGGTCATGCCGCTCTTTTCCGTTTGCCATGAGGCGGCGGCGATGGGCTGCGACGTCAAATGGGGCAACCCCACCTTGATGCCGGAAAGCGGCCCGCCCATCTTCGGCGACTTCGACGACATCCGCATCCCGCACGATTTGCTCGAACGGCCCGGCTGCGCCGTGCCGCTGCAGGCCATCGGGTTGTTGAAGAAACGGCTCGGCGATGATGCCGCCGTCTGCGGCAAGGTCTTCGGCAGTTGGACCCAGAGCTACCACTACTTCGGCATCGAGAACTTCCTGATGGGCACGCTCGACGACCCGGACAAGACCCGCCGCATTCTCGATCGGCTGCTGCCGGTGACGATCCAGTTCGCGCAAGCCCAGATCGAGGCGGGTGCGGATTGCATTCTGCTGGCCGACCACGTGACCCGCGACTTGTGCAGCCCGGAGACGTATGAAACCTTCGTGATGTCGCTTCATCAACGGCTGGCCGAAGAAATCGAAGTTCCGCTGATCCTGCACATTTGCGGCAATACCCTGGACCGCGTCGGCATGATCGCGCGCACCGGAGTCGCCTGTTTTCACTGGGACACCAAGAGCGGCCCGCCGGAACAGGAGCGCGCCACGGCCGGGGCGAATCTGGCGCTGATGGGCGGCGTGAGCAACTATCTCCTCTTGCGCGGCGCGCCCGATGAAGTGGCCGCCCAAGCCGCGAACGCCGTGGCCGCCGGCATGGACGTCGTCGGCCCCGAATGCGCCATCCCGTTGACCACGC
This sequence comes from uncultured bacterium, assembly GCA_903870275.1. Lineage (GTDB taxonomy): Bacteria > Verrucomicrobiota > Verrucomicrobiia > CAIQCK01 > CAIQCK01 > CAIQCK01. The sequence continues at coordinate 20,826 of CAIQCK010000076.1, forward strand.
CACTGGCGAATCTCAAGGCGGTGGCCCGCGCCACTTCGCAGCCAGTGCAACGTTGTCCGTAACGGTAATGGGTCAGTTAAAGGTGGGGCGAGACTCCGTCGAGCCTCCGCTTTCCCAATGCAGGCTCGACGGAG
>CAIQCK010000077.1 GCA_903870275.1 uncultured bacterium
GTTTCGCTCCATCGTTTCCACCCGTTTCGGACTCACCCGAAAAAGTGGTAACTTTCAGACCGAAATCGCTGGAAACTTTGCTCCGAAATCACTGGTAACTTATTCCCGAAACGCCTGGTAACGTTCCCCCGAAATACGCAGTTTGATCACCTTTTGGAAGGTCAAACAGCCAGGCGAGGAGATTAAAGAACTGCCGTTGCTGCCAATGTCCGAGGTAAAGAAGACCGTCAAGGGATCAGGTGGCAAATAACAAATAATGGGGCGGATTGATGTAGTTGCAGGAATCCAAAACAGAAACACTGACTAAATGAAAACTCGATTTGCTCGTTTGTCGAAAGCGGTGGTTGTGCTGGCGTTGTTGTCTTCTCTGTTGGTCCAGGGAACGGGAACGGCAGCGGCGGCCGGCGTTTTTGCCGGCAAACTTCAGCATCTGGTTGATGAGAACATCATGGCGGGCGCGGTGATGCTGGTTGGAGACAAGGACAAGGTGTTCGATGTCGAGGCGGTCGGCTACTCCGATCTGGCGGCAAAAAAGCCCATGAAGACGGACGATCTGTTCTGGATCGCCTCCATGTCGAAGCCGATCACCGCCGCCGCGCTGTTGATGCTGGTGGACGAAGGGCGGGTGAAGCTGAACGACCCGGTGGAAAAATACATCCCCGAGTTCAAGACACTCAAGGTGGCCAAGCCGGACAAAACCCTCGTGCCCCCCAGTCATCCGATCACCATACGCGAAATCCTCTCCCACACGAGCGGCATGGGTTTCCTCAACGCGAAGGACAAACACATCATTGATTCGGCGCCGTTGGCTGAGTCCATCCAGAATGACCTCCTCGAACCCCTTCTGTTCGATCCAGGCACCGGCTACAAATATTCCAACGAGGGGATTGATACGGCGGGCCGAATTATTGAGATCGTGAGCGGAATGCCATACGAAAAATTCCTGCAAGAGCGATTGTTTTTGCCGCTGGGAATGAAGGACACGACGTTTTTCCCCTCGGCAGCCCAGTTGCAGCGGCTGGCCAAGAGCTACAAAACGAAGAAGGACAAGAGCGGGTTGGAGGAGGCGCAAATCGGATACCTCAAATATCCGCTGGACGGGCCGGGACGTTATCCTGCCCCGGGTGGCGGTCTGTTCTCCACCGCGCAAGACGTAGCGTGTTTCTGTCAGATGCTGGCCAATGGCGGGACGTTTAAGGGGAAGGTCTATCTCTCGAAGGAAACCGTCCACGAGATGACGATCAAACAGACCGGCCCCCTGGTAAAGGACAACTACGGTTTGGGAATTACCGCGCAGGATGGAAGTAACTTTGGTCACGGCGGGGCCTACAAGACCAACATGACTGTTGATCATGGCCAGATTCGGGTCTTTCTCGTGCAGCAGGCCAGTGCGTGGGCCAAGGGAGATCCACAGGGTGAATTCATAGCGGAAGCCAAAAGGATTTATCCGCCTGTTGCCGCGGCACTGGACAGCTCAACCAAACCATAGGACTGGAGACGAATTCAACGAGAGGCAGCAGTTCAGAGTACCGCCGTTTTTACTTGCCTAGCCGCGAAATTCCTCGAATATTCTCCGTAACAAGACGTGACAGTTCGCATGTGGAATTGGCGATTGGGGCGCGTTGGCCGGTTTTGTAAGTCCGAACAGACACGCGTATAAGGCTTGGGTGTCTTGGTTCAAGTTCTGCTGGGCGCGCCAGTTGTTATATTAAGGGAAAACCATGGCTCTCGCACCAAACGCTCAAGTGCTAAAAAAACCAGTTGATCGGGTCGTGGGGGTGTTTGCGGAGACGTTCGGCCTGGCGCGCACCGTTACCACCGGCATCATTCTCCTGGTCGTCTTCGTGGCGATGTCCGTGACTTGCTTTCTTCTGATGTCACCACCACCCAACGTCATTACCATGACGGCTGGTCCCAAAGACAGCATCTTCACCATGAACGCCGAGAAATACGCGGTGATCTTGGAGAGCAAGGGCGTGAAATTGAACATCCTGCCGTCCGAGGGGTCCTTGGAAAACCTCAAGCGCTTGAGCGACCCTGCCTTCCGCGTGGACATAGGGTTTGTCCAAGGCGGTGTGACCAACTCGGTGACGACAGACAAGCTGGTCTCGCTGGGGAGCATTTCGTATCAACCGCTGCTGGTTTTTTGTCGCAGCGACAAACCGTTGACGCTGATTTCCGAACTGACCGGCAAGCGGCTGGCCGTCGGGCCGGAAGGCAGCGGCACCCGGTCGCTGGCGTTGACATTGCTCGAAGCCAACGGCATCAAACCCGGCGGCTCGACAACGTTGGTGGACCTGGAGGGGAAAGCCGCGTCCAAGGCGCTACAGGAGGGCAGTATTGACGCCGCGTTTTTGATGGGGGAATCCGCCTCGCGCGACGTCATGCGTACCTTGTTGCGAACCGAAGGAATCCATCTGCTGGATTTTTCACAGGCCGATGCTTACACGCGTCGCATCACTTATTTGAATAAGCTGGTTTTGCCCCGGGGATCCATTGAATTTGGCAAAGACCTCCCCCCGCACGATCTCAATCTGATCGGCCCGACGGTCGAAATCATCGCCCGACCAAGTCTGCATCCGGCGTTGTCAGACCTGCTGCTGGAGGCGGCGCGCGAGGTGCATGGACACGCGACCGTGTTGCAACGGCAAGGCGAGTTTCCGGCCCCGCTGGAACACGATTTCCGCATCAGTGAAGACGCGAGCCGTTTCTACAAATCGGGCAAGAGCTTGTTGTATCGCTGGCTTCCTTTCTGGATGGCCAGTCTTGTGAACCGCATCATCGTGGTGTTTGTGCCCATGATTCTGGTGGTGATTCCCGGTTTGCGAATCATTCCCAAGATGTATCGGTGGCAGGTCCAGCGGCGCATTTACCGGTGGTATGGAGAACTGCTGGTGCTCGAACGGAGTTTGTTGGCGCGCATGGAGCCGGGAAAGCGGCAGGAATTGATTCAACGGCTCGACCAGATCGAGCAAGCGGTCAACAAAATGAAAGTGCCGTCGTCCTTCGCCGACCAGTTCTACGGACTCCGCGGCCACATCAATTTTGTTCGCGACCGGCTCGCGGATCGTCCGTAGTCACACCGGGACCGGGTGGAGCCCTGAGCTGCCGGCGGCATTTCAGTTTTTGCTCGAGGGAAGAACCTTGCCGCTGGCGTCCAGAGTGAGCGACTGTTTTTTGTCCCCTTGCTTCAACTCCACGAGATAGGAAATCTCATCCTCTTCTTTAAGGCGGGTGATGTCTGCTTGTCCGCCCTGTCCCAACAGCGTCTGGATGGCATTCCGCACTGCCGCCGGCGTGTCCGACAACGCCACTGGCTCTTCCTCGGAGAACAGAACACCGTTGGAATCCACCGTCAGGGAGCGCGACTTCCCGCCTTTGGTTATTTCCACTTCGTAAACAACGTCGCCTTCGTCGGTCGTCCGGTAAATGTCGGCGAGTTGTCCGCCGCGCAGCTGGGATTGAATCGTCTGTTGGACGACGGCGGGCGCCTCATTGAGGAACACCTCCATGTTGATCAGATCGCCGCCGTCGCTCACCGTGAAGTTACGGGTCCGGCCATCCTTGTCCATCTTGACGTCGTACACCAGTTTGCCTTCCTCGGTGTTCTTTTCGATCTCCAGCAGTTTTCCGCTGCCGACCTCGGCGCGAACGGTCTTTTGCACAGCCTCCGGCGTTTCGCTGAGAAGCGTCTTGAGGCCAAAAAGCTCGCCGCTGGCATTCACCGTGAAGTCGCGGGTGGCGCCGCCTTTGGTCATTTCCACTTCGTAAACCGTCTCGCCGTCCTCGGTGATCCGATTGATTTCCCTCAGGCTGCCTTTGCCCACCTGGGCCTTGATGGTTTCCTTGACCGCAGGCGGTGTCTCGTCCAGGAACACTTGCATGGTGAGTAGCTGGCCGTCGGCACTCACGGTAAAGTTGCGCGTCCTTCGGCCCCGGACCAGCTCGACATCGTATATGGTTTTTCCGGCGTCGCGGGTCTTGCTGATGTCCGTCACCTTCCCGTCGGCCGCCGCCGCCAGGATGGTCTTCTGGACCCCATACGGCGTTTCATCCAGAAACACCTGGATGTCCACCAATTCCCCCGTGGCCGCCACGGTGAACTCGCGTGTCCTGCCGTTGCGGTTCATCTCGACCTCGAAAACAATGGCGCCGTCTTCGACACTCCTGTGAATGTCCAGCAACTCTCCCTCGCCGATCTCCGCGAAGATCGTCCTCTGCACGGCGGCCGGAAAACGCGCCAACACTTTGGCCGCCATGGGCTGGATGGCATTGCTACAGATGGGCGCGAATGCCCATGTCAAAAAACAAGCGACCAGGGCCGGTTTCAAAACAAATTTCATCGTCGTCCTGTGGTGGTCAGTTGCTGGTTGGTGCCATCAGAGTTTGCCGCCGACGCCAGGAGTGACAGGAGAACCCGCAGTGGGGTTCGCGCCCGGACTCGGCGACGCGCGGTGGTTCTAACGATGATGGTGATGATGCCGGTGGTGATGCCGGTGATGAGGCCGGTGGTGGTGATGCCGATGATGATGCGTTGCCGACGTTGCAGCCGGCGGTTTCGGCGCCGGCGGCGTAACGGTTTGGCTTTGCGCCGCCAGCGGCGAAAGAAGCAGGGCGGCCGCGAACAGATGAACAATGAACTTTTTCATGGACGTAATATAGATTGAGGTTGAACGACGCACACCCCATGAAACCCGCACCAGCTTTTCGGCCGGGCGCCCGAGTTGTGGTTTCAAGTTGGATGTCATCATCCAGTTAATCGCGGCCCATCGTGGAATCTTTCAGAGAAAGTGATCGTTCTCTTCAACGCGGCTGATCCACACGGCGGCCGGCCAAAAATTTAGAGATTGCCATCGGCCTTGTCCATGGAAATTGAACCCGGAAACCGAAGTTGTGCCGTTCGAGCCGGATGGCGGGCGGCATGTTTCAAGCCGTGCAAATAGGGATTGGTTCGGCGCCGGGAAAAATGTTAACGTTTTTTGATAACAACATGGCTGCGGAAAAACAACCGGACGAATTCATCCCGACTCGCGCGAGTTTGCTGAACCGGATGAAAGACTGGGAAGACCAGGACAGCTGGAACCAGTTTTTTCACATCTACCGCAGGCTCATCCTCGCTACGGCACGCAAGGCCGGGCTGACGGAACAGGAATCCGAGGAGGTCCTTCAGGAGACGGTCCTCTCCGTGGCCAAGACCATCAAGGAATTCCAATACGACCGCGACCGCTGCCGCTTCAAAACGTGGCTGCAACACCTGACCCGCCGGCGCATCGCGGACCAGTTTCGTAAACGGCCGCGCGAGCAAGCCGCCAGCGCCATGCGATCCGGCGAGACCTCCGCCACCGATCCGATCGAGCGCGTGGCCGACCCCGGCGGTCAGAACATCGAGACCGTTTGGGAAGAGGAATGGCAGCAAAAAATCCTCGACGCGGCAGTGGAGCGCGTGAAAGGCCGTGTGGACGCGGAGCAATACCAGATTTTCGACTTTTATGTGTTGCGGAAAATGCCGCCCGGAGAAGTCGCCGCCGCGCTCGGCGTCAGCATTGGACAGGTCTATCTCGTCAAACACCGGGTTTCCAGTTTGGTCAAAAAAGAAGTCAAACTTCTTGAGACCAAGATGGGTTGATGCCGCCTGCCGCGAGCGACTCGTTGAACCATGAATCAAGCCCCACCGGAACCAACGCCACCAACAGGCGATGATTCCGTTTCCTCCCGCAAGGTGATCCATTGGGCGGACACTCCTCCCGCGAACTTCGACTACGAACTGCTGCGCCGGGTGGGCCACGGTGGTTATGGCGAAGTCTGGCTCGTGCGCGACGCGACCGGCCAGCTTCGCGCCTGCAAGGTGGTCTATCGCGACAGCTTCGGCAACGACCGCCCCTACGAGCGCGAATACGTCGGCATCCGCAAATTCGAACCGGTCTCCCGCGCCAGCGACAGCCAGATCAGCATCTTCCAGGTCGGTCGCCGCGACGACGAGGGATATTTTTACTACATCATGGAACTGGCCGACGACGCCAACACCGGCGGGGAAGTGCATCCGGACCTCTACGTTCCCAAAACGCTCAAGAGCGAGTTGCGCCGCCGCGGACGGTTGCCCGCCGACGAGTGCCTTCGGCTCGGACTCTCTCTTAGCGCCGCCGTGGACAACCTGCACCGCAACGGGCTGATCCACCGCGACATCAAACCGGCCAACATCATTTTCACCAACGGCGTCCCCAAGCTTGCCGACATCGGCCTAGTCACGGAGTCGGACCTGACCATTTCGTATGTCGGCACTGAAGGCGACATCCCCCCGGAAGGCCCGACCTCGCCGCAGGCGGACATTTACAGCCTCGGCAAGGTGCTCTACGAAATCAGCACCGGCAAGGATTGCATGAGCTTCCCCGAACTGCCCACCAATTTCGGCGCGTTGGCGAACCGCGAGCAATTGCTGGAGCTCAACGCGGTGGTGGCAAAGGCGTGCCACCGCGACATTCGCGCGCGTTACACGTCGGCGCAGGCACTGCACGCCGACCTGGAACTGCTGCTCCGCGGAAAATCCGTTCGCAAAACGCGCCTCCGCAAACGCCGGCTGACGCTGGCGGCGAAAGCCGTGGCGGTTCTGGCGCTGCTCGGCGTGCTGGCGGAGGGCGTGATTTATGTTCGCCATCGCCTCGTGAATCTGACGCCCGCGATGTTGGGCGCGAGCAAGCGCCCGCTGCCCGATGCCGGCCTTCTGGCGCAAAGCGAAGCAGCCGTCATGGAAAAGTGCCGCAAACAATTGGCCGGCGCCGACGACGAAGCCAGACTTTCGCTCGCCAAGGAATTGCTGGAACGGAGCACGGCCGCCGAGGATCCGGTCGCGCAGTTGGCCGGCCTGCGCGTCGCCGGCGTGCTGGCCATGGAGGCGCAGGATTTTGCCGCGGTCAGGGAGGTGTGCGCGAGGATCGCCGACCGGTTCGTGGCGGATGCCTCGCAGGTGAAACTGGACATGCTCGCCAAGGCCGGCGGGCGCGCGGCCACGCCCAAAGGCAGCGCGGATTTGGCGGAGTTTTGCGTCGCCAGCGGCTTCGAGGCGATTGCCGGCGACGACTACGCCAGCGCGGCCCAATTTGCGGCGCGCGCGACGCCCGCCGCGCAAGCCTCCGCGCTGCCCCACATTGTTCGGGAAGCCGCGTTTCTTGACTCGGAAGCGGCCCGCTGTCAGCGCGAATACGAAACCGTGAAACCGTTCGCGGAAACTTTGCGCCAGCATCCGGACGATCCGGCGGCCAGCCTACAGGTTGGAAGATTCCTCTGCTTCGCGAAGAACGATTGGGAAACCGGTCTGCCGATGATGGCGCGCGGCAACGACGCCGCGCTCAAACCGGTGCTGGACGGTGAACTCAGGAAACCGGCCGAGCTTCGCGAACAACTGGCCATCGGCGACTTGTGGTGGAACCTCGCCGCGCCGGCCGCCGAACCGGATCGGTCCCGTTTCCCACAGCGGGCGCGGTATTGGTATTTGAAGGCGCTCGCCAACTTGAGCGAGCCGGAGAAAAACAAGGTCCGGCGGCAAGTGGCAGACCGCATCCTGGTGACGCCGCCCGTCAGCAGTGAGCTGCGCATTTTCTCCCGCGTCGAAGGCGGCGAGGAAATTGACATCTTTTCGGACGCGATCCGCTGGACGAGCAGCCGCGGCTCGCAAGGCAACCGCATCAACGATGTGCCGGTGGACAACCTCAAGCGCGGCGGCTCGAAAATCATCAAGAACAGCGGCGCCACGCGCTTGTTTCCGGAGGGCGTGGATTTCCTGACGGCGCAGTTGACCTTCAGCCACAAGTTCAAACGGCGGGGCAAGGCGCTGCTGGAAGTCATCGCCGAGGATCACGTCCGTGTGCGGCTGGAGCAATCCGCCGGTCTCTCCGATCTTGAAGTGACCGTCACATTTGGCAATCCTCCCTGAACCGCCGTGCGCGTCATGTGAGATGAGGATTGAACACGCGGACGCGGCATGATAAAGACCCCATTCAAGGATTAGCGGCGGCGAATGTCAATAATACGACTATGAAAGGCATACCGATTCTTCACGTCGAGGCCAACTGCATCGCGCGGGCGTGGGAGCTTTCTCTCATCGAACTGCACAAAAACGGATGCAACGTCAAAACCGAATACGACAAGCCGACCGACCCGCCGAGCAAGGACGCGACGATGATCATCGCCGTCAACGAGCCGCTCTCGGAGCCGATGATCCACATGGATTTCCCCGGCGGCCCCGTCGAGCTTCAGGAATACGTCATGGAGGTGCTCGAAGGCATCAAGGACCATCTCGTGCGCGACCCGAACGACCCGAAGGACACGCGCTGGGAATACACCTACCACCAGCGGCTGTTCGGCTACAACGCGCCGGGACTCAAGCCGGTGGACCAGATTGAGACCGTCTGCCGCAAGCTCGCCAAGACGCCGCACACGCGTCGCGCGCAGGCGGTGACGTGGAAGGTGTGGGAGGACAACGACTGCTACGATCCCGCCTGCCTCCAAAGCATCTGGTGCCGCATCCTCGAGGAGGAGGCCGACCAGCCCGTGCTGAGCATGAACGTCCGCTTCCGCTCCAACGACGCCTACAAGGCCGCGTTCATGAACATCTTCGCGCTCGTGCAGTTGCAGAAGAAAATCGCCGCGCGCGTCTCCGAACTGTCCGGCCGCGAGGTGGCCGTGGGCCGCTACTGCCACATGGCCGACAGCTACCACATCTACGGCTCCTACTTCCGCGAGTTCGAGGGCCGCTTCCTCGGCGCGCTCCAGAAACGCGAGTTTGAGCAGCGCACCCTGCGCTACGACGACGTGAAGGACATGATGGAAGAAGCGCGCCCCATGCTGCTGGAGAAGGCGAAGAATATGTGACGATTTTTCGGTAGCGGCAAATAGTGCAGCCGCAAACTTCAGCGGGCTGTGTTAATCATGAGTTTCGAAATAATACTTGTAGCCGCTTGTGGTTTTTGTCAGGGGTTCTTGGGATTTCCGACAATTATGTTCGCTCCGAAGCTTGCGCTGCTTGTGGCAGACATTTGGGCAATTGATTGGAAGGAAAGACGGATATCTAATTCATTTTGCCTGCTCGTAATACTCTTATTTGCCGCCTTGGCCCATGGAGCGGTTGCAACAGCAACAATGGAACTTGCCAAAAACCATCATACATCAATACCACCGGGCAAAATTTGGGCTTTGTTTATACCTATCGGCGTAATTAGTTATTGCTTGGTGCCCGGTATCGAATGGCGTATTCGCAAGTTTTTTAAGAAGAGTTCGAGCCAAAAAACGGACGATAAAGAACAGAAATAAAACTCCGCTATGGCGGCCGCCATCGCCGGCATCGGCGGGTCGTCCGGTGGTGTCATCGAACCCTCTCATTTGGGTTCGTTCGGTTCCGATCCCCCGTCAACCATTGCTATATCGTTTTCAAATAACCTGCGAGTTTGCAGCTTATTGCAGCCGAATCGCGTTTTTCTCTATTTGGGTTCGTTTCGCAAAAAAGTGTATTCTCACCGGACCTCCAGGCGGACCGGAATGTTCGTATTTCTGCGGAAAAACGATGTTTTCCGGTTCTGAATGCGGCCATCATTTGGGTTCGTTTTGCACGGCTTTTCGCGCCGGCAGAACCGTTTCCCGCAACAGGACTTGGGCGAAAAAACACGCGGACAGGTTGCAAGAAGCACTGAAAGTCTGTAGCCGCCGACGTGAGGAGGCGGAATCGTTCATCCAGCGCGGCCATTCGTGCTGCCACAAACCTTCCGATGCAGCCGGGCAACGAGGTGGACGACCTCCGGGCGCGATAGCCGTTGAGAAGCGAAAGCATGAAGCTTGAGCCAAGCGTCTCGCTTTTCAAGCGCTCATCTTTCCCTGGCCTGTAGCCATCGCGCCCGGAGGTCGCGATCCACCTTGCCGCTCCAGTCATCGCGCAATTGCAATCCACAACGGGTTTCATACAGTCGGATTCACCGGTTCGGGTCGGATTGGGTCGGATTCAGTCGGATCGAACCGGATTGATTGCGCAGTTTCGCGCACCGCTTCGTCGCCTTCCGACTTCTGACTTCTCCTTTCCGTCCTCTCTCTTCAACCATCTGCTATCTCCCAGCTCCCATCTGCCTGCTGTCCTCCGTCCTTCCGACTTCCGACTTCTGACTTCCGACTTCCGACTTCTGACTTCTGACTTCCGACTTCTGACTTCTGACTTCTGACTTCTGACTTCTGACTTCTGACTTCTGTTTCCGCCTTTCATCGTCGGGCGCAAAGTATAGATATTTTCTCTATCATGTCAAGTGAAATTTACTTCCATTTCCGCGGCTCGTCACCCCCGCCAACAGCGCGGCTTCTCTGTTACCGTATTCCACGCGCCGGCGCTCGCTCGTGATGGGGCCAACTCCTAGGGGCGTGTTGGCCCCATGAACGCATCACTGTGCGGGGCCGTCCCGCCGAGGTGAACCAAAGATTTGTGCGTTGACGGGCCGGCGCTTCGGCCTACGATGTGCGGCGTGTTCGTATTCGGCGCAAGGAACGGTCGAGGATTGGCATGAAGATCGTGTGGTTGATCCTGAAAGAAATCCGCTATAGGTGGCTGGCCTTCCTGTTGGCGATGGTTTCCGTGGCGGTCGCCATCGCCGGCGTTGGCGGCGTGCTGACGGCGCTGGCCTGCTATGACGCGCGCACGGAGCAACTGGCCCAGCAGCGCCAGAAGGACATGGAGGGCGCGATGAGCCGGTTGCAGGAGGATTTCCGCAAGCTCACGTTGAAGATGGGATTCACCACCGTGCTCGTGAGCGCGCAGGAGAACATGGCGGAGATGTTTGCCCGCGGCTACGCGGCCACGTCCATGCCGGAGGAATACGGCGACCGCCTGGCCCGGCGCAAACCGACGACCCTCAACCACGTGTTGCCCACCTTGCAGCATCACATGGAGTGGCCGGAACAGGGAAACATCCCGGTGAAGTTAATCGGCGTGAAGGGCGAGGTGTATGTCCAAAGCAAAAACCAGGTCCCGCTGCTGCAAGCGGTGCCGGAAGGCGGGGCGGTGATCGGACAGCAGTTGCAGAAACAGTTCGGACTGAAGGCGGGCGATGCGATTGTGTTCCACGGCCACAAGCTGACCGTTGCCGGCGTGCGGACGCGGGAAGGCGGGCCGGACGATGTGGGGCTTTGGGTGACGCTGCCGCTGGCGCAGGCGGTTTTGAACATGCCGGGCCAGATCAATGAAATCCTGGCGGTGGAGTGCATGTGCCCGGGCGACCGGGTGGCGGTGATCCTGAAGGAGATACGCGCCGTCCTGCCGGACGTGCAGGTTTTTGAATTCACCAAAGTGGCCGGCGCGCGATCCGAAGCGCGGCAGCGGGTGGTGGAGGTGGCGGCGGCGGCGGCGAAAGCGGAGCGGGAAAGCCGCGACGCCGGCAGGCGCGAGAAGGAACTTCTGGCGCGCGTGGTGGCGCCACTGATGGTCGGCGGCGCGCTGGTCTGGGTCGGGTTTCTGATGTGGACCAATGTGCGCGACCGCCGGGCGGAGATCGGAATCTTCGGCGCGCTGGGTCTCCGCTCCTCGCAGGTCGCCTGGCTGTTTCTCGGCAAAGCGGTGGTCATCGGCCTGGCCGGCGCGGCGATCGGATACCCGCTCGGCATCCATTGGGGCCGACAATGGGCCGGAGAAAGCGCGGGACAGTTGAGCGTCTCGCTGGCCGGTGTGCCGATGGGAGCGGCGTTGTTCGTGGGCGGACTGGCGCTGGTGCTGGCGGCCACCGCCGTGCCGGCGCTCCTGGCCGCGCGGCAGGACCCGGCCGACATGTTGCGGGAGGAGTGAACGGTTTCATGCTGCGCATCGAACAAATCAGCAAGACGTTTCATGGCGCGAGCGGCCCGGTCCACGCGGTGGCGGGCGTGTCCGTCGAGTTGCAGCCCGGCGAATGCGTCGCCATCCACGGCCCCAGCGGTTGCGGAAAATCCACGCTGCTGCTGATGGCCGGGGGATTGCTGACACCCGATGCCGGCCGCGTCATGGTGGACGGGACCGATCTCTACCGGATGAGTGACAACGAACGCGCCGCGTTCCGGGCGCGGCACATCGGGTTTGTGTTCCAGCGGTTTCATCTCGTGCCGTATCTGAACGTGCTGGATAACGTGCTGGCGGCGACCGTGGCGCAGGAGATCCCTCGCGCACGGGAATGCGCCCTGGAATTGGTGGAACGATTTGGCCTGACGCCGCGCGCCCGGCACTATCCCTCGCAGTTGAGCACCGGCGAGCGGCAACGAGTCGCGCTGGCCCGCGCCCTGTTGGTCCAACCCAAACTGATTCTGGCGGACGAGCCGACCGGCAATCTCGATCCGGAGAGCGGCGCGCGCGTGCTGACGGCGCTGGCGGAGGCCGCGAAGGCGGGCGTCGCGGTAGTACTGGTGACGCACGATGCGGAAGCGGCGAAATTTGCCAGCCGCACCGTCCGGATGCGTCAGGGACAGTTGAGCGATGGGGTCACCGCGTGAGGGCGTGTTGCCCAAATCGTTCTAGCCGCGGAGCGGCGTCAGATAGTAGCCCACGGCGCGAGCCGTGGGTCTCGTGACGCAATAAGAAAGCCCCGGCAGGGGCGAAAGAAATCAATCAACAAAGCGTTTGGGCAACACGCCCCTGACACTCGACGCAAGGCACTGGCAAAAAAGCTCGCGAGACTGAAACAACAATTCTCAAGAACCGGGAGTTGACCCCATTTCCGAAGCGGTTATTTCTCCGATAACATCTCGACCAGCATCGTGTCCTCACGGACCTGGTCGATCGTGTTCTTACGGACCTGGTCGGCGTTGTGTTTCGAGAAGACACCGACACAGAGGCCGTCCTTCGGTTTCAGCTTCGGGATGACGTAATTGAACGCCTCCTCCGGCGCCAATCGTCCCGCAGCGAGCACCTTGAAGGCAATGACCGGTTTTTCGATTTGTGCGATCGTCTTCAACGCAGCCTCGCGCCGCTCCGGCGAATAATCTTCCGGCATGTACAGGCATTGACAGTAGAAATCCGTCGGGATGCCGCGTCGTTCTGCTTCGAGGTGCGTGGTCGGAGAATGCGACGCCATCCCGGCTGGCACACCGAGCGATTTGATGTGCTCGATCCAATCCTTCACCACGTCCCACTTGCCGGCGCGGACTTGCCGGTCAATCGCGTCGCCCGGCACCGAGATCGCGGCGGCGCCTTTCCGCACCGACTCGGTCATGTTCGCCTTCATCCTGTCGGGGCTGACGACATTCTGCACGATCCAAGTCGGCAGCTTCCCGCCCTTGGCCTTATACTCCGTCCACAAATCCACCATCGGCGGATCGCCCGGCATCCAGATGGCGGTCACGCCGTTGGCGAACGCCTCATCCAGCACCTCCATCACTTTTTCCCTCGTGAAGAACGCCGTCATCTCGTCGCTTTCCTTCTTCGAGGCGTGGGCGACCCCGAAGAACGGGTTGCTTCCAAGCAACATCCTGCCAACCTTCAATTTACCAAGCGAGATCATGGGCATCGCCGGTGATTTCGCCGCGACGGCAATGCGCGGCAATGAAAGGGAGGCAGTCAAGGCAGCAGCTTGTGCGAGAAACGTTCGACGAGAGAACGTGTGCCTCATGCGGTCATCAAGCCACAGCGCCCCATCCCGGTCAAGCCATTGCTGGGCGAGTCGTCGGGTCAACTTCTGACAATTGACAAACCTCGGTTTCAGCCCGCGAGGTCCTTGCCGGTGGAGGTGACGGTGAGCTTGCCGTGCTTGACGCCTTTGGCGGCGATGAGCTGGTCGGCGATGGATTTGATGGCGGCGGCCTTGCCGCGGACCAGCAGCACCTCCATGCAGTTGTCGTGGTCGAGATGCGCGTGGACGGTGGAGATGATGACGTTCTCGTGATCGTGCTGGATGTCCGTCAGCAACGCCTGAAGGTGGCGCTTGTGGTGGTCGTAGAGGAGCGTGATCGTGCCGGCGATCTCCTGGTCGCCGCGTTGCTGCTGGTGCTCGACAAGCTGGGCGCGGACCATGTCGGCAATGGCGAGCGACCGGTTGGTGTAGCCCTTCTCGCGCGTCATCGCGTCGAGGTTGCGGAGGAGCTGCTTGTTCAGCGAAACACTGAAACGGCTGACGCCGTTATGGTGGGATCGTTTCATGGTGTTACGGTTGAAGGAGAGCGTAATACAAAGCTGCGGCGGGTCAAGCGCGGTTCGCACAGGCGGTGCGGAAGGAGATGGCAGATGGGAGTCGGGAGATGGGCTGCTGCAAAAACGCCGCAACCGCGCAACGCATTCCTGGGAGAGTTCTGGTTTCGAATCCGCCTGTTGGTGTCCCGCCTTTAGGCGGTCTTTTTTTGAACCAGACCGGCTGAAGCCGGGGGACGCCAACGTCGGCGAAGAGATGGTTTTCAAATGAGGACACTACTCATTCTGGACAAATGAGGCAGCGTGTTCCAAATTGCAACGGAGTCGCCATGAACACGCACCAACCGCACATGAAACACATCTCCCATCTCCTGACGGCCGCCATCGTTGCTCTTCTGCTGTGCCTCCCGCTCGGTGTCACAGCCGCGGAGGGCGGGCACGCCGACGCCGCGCCGCAAGTCGCCCCCGCCGAAGCTCTCGCGCGTCTCCAGGCCGGCAACCAGCGGTTTGTCGCCAGCGAGCTTCTGCATCCGCACCAGACGGCCCATCGGCGGACGGAACTGGCAAATAGCCAGCACCCTTTCGCCATCGTGCTCGGCTGCGCCGACTCGCGAACGTCGCCGGAGGTGGTTTTCGATCAAGGCTTGGGTGACATCTTTGTCGTCCGCGTCGCGGGCAACGTGCTCAATGACGAAACGGTGGGGAGCATCGAATACGCGGTCGAGCATCTTGGGGCGCGGCTCATCGTCGTGCTCGGCCACCAGCGTTGCGGCGCGGTCAAGGCCGCCCGGGAGACCCTCGCCGCCAAGGCCGAGGCGCCGGGACATGTCCAGTCGCTGGTCAAGGCCCTCCAGCCCGCCGTGGAAGCGACCGGCGGCGCGGATGTTGAAGCCACCGCCAAGGCCAACGTCCTGAACGTGGTCCATGCGCTGCGGGATTCCGCGCCCATTCTCAAGCAGATGGTCGCCACAGGTGCGGTCTCCGTGGTTGGCGCGCACTACAACCTCGACACCGGCGCGGTGGAGTTCTTCAAGGACGCACCCGCGAAATAACCCTCACCGTCCCATCATGTCGGTCGCGATGCCGATGGCGGTGGTGGGTCCGGCTTGAGGCAGCTCGACCAGGATGCGGTTGGCCAGGTCGGCGACCAGCTTCTTGTCGTCGGGCGTCGCATGCTGGCCTTTCAGCCAGATCAGCTTCTTCGGCTCGCGCGCCCGGTCGAACAATTTCTGCGCCGCCTCCGCCGGCATCCAGTCGTCGGCCTTGCCATTGAGCATCGTCAGCGGCCGCGGCGCGATGCGCTCGATGTAGCGGACCGGCTCGATGGGCTTGAACAACCACTCGCCGATCCGCCCCGCCGTTGCGGCGGAGCCGGGCAGCTTGAGCCGTCGCGCGTTCATCTCGATCAACCGGCCGATATTCGCGCCGGCCTGGATCAGCACGACGTGGGAAAACTGGTTCTGATCGTCCGCCGCGGCCGCCGCCGCGCAAATGAAGGCGCCCTCACCAATGCCGGCCAGCACGACGCGCTCCTTGTTCACCATCGGCTGCGCCGCCACAAAATCCCCCGCGAGCAGGACGCTGGAGACCATGTGCATCGCCGCCTCGCGCGCCGCCCACACCGAACGGGCCGTCGTCACGTTGTTGGAAAAATCGAGCTTCACCGACTGCGGATAATCGAGAGCCATCACCATCATGTTTTTCTGCGGCGGCAACGTATCCACCACCTTGCGTCCCGTCTCCATGCCCGCCACCAGGATCACCGCCGGCCACGAACCGCGTTTCCCGGACGACGACTCGGGAACGCTGGCGCGGCACATGACGTTCCGCCCCGTGTCGCTGCCCAGTTCCACGTCATACATCGCTATTTCATTCTCGGAGACCATGTTGGTGACGGGCGCGCTGATGAGTTTGCCCTTGTAGGCGCGGAACAGCGGCGTCCAGTCGCCCGCGTCGTAAAAAGCCAGTCCCCCGGCCGCCAGCAGCACGAACACAGCAACGATGATCAGCATCCACTTCAAAAACTTCATTCCACATTTTCCTTCCCAAGATATTTCCGCTCCCGCGTGTCCACGCGGATGATTTCGTCCGGCCCGATGAACAACGGCACCATGATCTCCAGCCCGCCTTCGAGTTTCGCTGTTTTGTAAGCCGCCTGCGAGCCGCCTTTCTGCGGCGTCGCGGTTTCCACCACCTTCAACGCCACGTGGTCCGGCAGCACGATGTCGAGCAGCTTGCCCTCAAGGAACATCGCCTTGTATTCCTCGTTTTCCTTCAGGAACCACCGCCGTTCGCCGACCAACTCGACTGTCATATCCAGTTCGTCGAACGTCTCCGCGTCGAGAAACACAAACTCGTTGCCCTGGTGGTAACTGAACTGCACCGGCCGCGTTTCCAGGTCCGCCGCCGGCACGCGCTCGTTGTCGGCAAACAGCCGCTCCACGACCCGCCCGGTCTTCAGGTTCCGCATCCGCGCGTGCATCTTCGGCTTGGCCTGCGCCGCACCGGACGAATGACAGTGCTCGATCACGTGCGGCGCGCCGTCCAGCATCAACGCCGTGCCGCGTTTGAACTCCGAAGGCAGAATTGTTTGCATGGTCGCCTCCGCACAGAAACCATTACCCCAGCAGTATGCCACATCCGCCGGTTCTGACAAGTGGCGGATGGAACCGCCTCCGCTGGCGGCAAACAGCGCGCGCGGCGACGGTTGCGGCGCAAGCCGAAATTTTGTTGACCACCGCGTGGTCATGGAGCAAACTACTCGATGACTGGAAGCTGGGTGCTTGGTGTGTGGCGCAGGCGGACGACGGCAGTTAATTTCAAGAGGTCATCATGCGATTTTTATCAGGAGTGTTTGGGCGAACCAACGGGCTGTCTCTACTGGCGGTTGTGTGCGCGCTGACGATGCCGGGCGCGGCGCAGGCGGGATTCGATTACGACGAAAGGGGCAATGCGTTTGTCACCGGGCAGGCTCTTGTTTCTTTCAAGCAGGGAACATCCCTGCTCACCATCAAATCCATCCTCGCGAAATACGGTGCAGACCCCAGCAGCATTCAATTCGTAGACCCGCAAACGGCGGTGGTCAATTTCGACCAGAGAAAGGACGTGCTGAGTTTCTGCCAGCAAATAGGCGCGTCCAGCTGGGCAAACGCGGCTGCTCCCAATCACGTGGGTTATGTTTACTCTAGTCCCAACGACCCGCTCTACCCCTATCAGTGGGGCTTGGCGGCGCCGGGCGCCAAAACCGGCGCGGATTTCGTGGGCGCGTGGACTTATGTGCAGAATTATAATAACTTGCGCACCGGAACGAAGGTCGCGGTCATTGATACCGGCTTGGACCTTCGGAATGTGGATTTTGGATCTTTCCCCTCTGATGCCTCATTTCTGCCTTTCAATTCCAATATTTATGCGCGGATGACCTTCACCAACGCCACGCCGTTTGCTGTGCCACAACTGAATCCGCCCACGTCCGGTTTCGCGCCCGGCGCTCCGTGGGATGATTTTGGCCACGGCACTCACGTGGCCGGCATCATTGCAGCCAAAACGGGCGATAACACCGGCGTGGCTGGAGGAGCGGGAGCCTCGATTCTTTACCCGCTGAAAGTTGCTGACCGATCAGGCACTTATACGGAAGCCAATCTTGCCGCTGCCATCCGGTTTGCCGCTACCAACGGTTGCCGGGTGATGAACATGAGCCTGGGCGGAAGCCCTGGCACAAACGCCTTTGCGGTCACCAACGCCGTCATGTTCGCCTTGACTCAAACGACGGATACGACCGTGATTCCGAACACAACATTCAAAGGCTGCGTCCTCGTCGCCGCCATGGGCAACACCGGCACCCAGACGCCGCTGGACCCGGCCGAAATTCCGGGTGTGGTCGCCGTTGGAGCGCAAAACCCCGACGGGACCCCTACTTTCTATTCGACCTCGGGCCCGTGGATCACGTTGATCGCGCCCGGCGGCGATGGTGGAGCCGGCGGCGGCGGAGCCACCAATAACTCGGGGCAGATTTTTTCCACGTATCCGCGATACAACGTCTCGATGGGCCCGCCCCTTATTCCCAATCCCGCCTTTACGAATCATTCGTATATGTCCGGCACCTCGATGGCGGCGCCGCACGTGGCGGCGGCGGCGGCCTTGCTGTTGCAGAAGAAACCTTATCTGAGCCAGGCGCAGGTGTGTGCGCAGCTGGCCATGTTCTCCCGGCACGTGGCACCCATCGGGACCCTGACTAACGCAAACGGCTCGACAGTCCAAGTCCCTGATACGGCCTTTGATAACAACAACGGCTATGGCCGTCTCGAAGCCAGCTACTTGCTCGCAGGCAAACAACCCACGGGGAACCCGGGCATCATCACTGGCATTCCACACGTCTTCCCGTTCAGCCCCCGCAATGAGGAAAACTACCCCGCCACGGGCGTGACCTTGCCCACCACGGACCGGACTCAATTTACCGCGACGGGCCTGGATACGATTGATATCGTGAAAGGCAACGCGTCCAACTTCTTCCGGGTGACCATCGTGGACGACCAAGGGGAACACCTCAGGAGCGCGCAAGTCATCGCTCATTTCGTGCTCCTCTATTACCCAGCGCCGTCACCGGGGGTTTATCCATCCGGTTATCCGGGAGAGACCCTCAATGACATCGCGCTGTCTGACTTGGGCACAACCGGCGATCTTCTGAGCAACGATTGCATTTACGCCAACGGCATTTTCATCCCCGGCGATTACTCCAACTGCATCCTCCAGGTGCAATACAAAGTCCAAAACGCCGTCGCCAACAACGGAACCAGCCTGAAACCCAACACCAACAGGGTGGTGAACGTTATAGTAAAGTAGAGGGGCATAGATTTCATCTCCGGCGATCCGGGCGGGTTTTGTTTGCAAACCAACCCGGATCGTCTATTTTTCACCCCAATGAACGGTTCGTCCGGTTCGCTGCTGCGATTGTTTGGCTCCTTGAAAACCGCCGTCGTCACGCTTACCGCGCTGGCGATCACACTGGCTTGGGGCACCTTCTACGAATCCGCCCACGGCACGCCCGCCGCGCAGCGCGACATCTATCACTCGGCTTGGTTCAGCGCGCTGATGGGGCTCCTCGCCATCAACCTCGCCGCCGTCGCGCTGCTCCGCTACCCTTGGAAACGCCATCAGACCGGCCTCGTCGTCACGCATCTCGGCATCATTGTCTTGCTCATCGGCGCGATGATCGGCTTCCAGTTCGGCGTGGACGGCCACATCACGCTGACGGAGGGTGCCAGCACTGATACCGTCGTTTTCGACCAGGAAACCGTGCGCATCGCCAATCCGCAAGGCGCGACGCTTCGTGAAATCCCGCTCGACTTCGAGCGTTCGCCGCTGCCGGCCGGCGGCGCGCGCTACCGGCTCGGCGGCGGGCTGGAACTGGAACTGCAACAAGCTTGCCCCAACACCCGTGAAATGCTCGTCGTCGAACGCAGCGCCGGCCAGCCGAACCCGGCCGCGCATGTGAAGCTCAGCAGCGCCGCGATGGGCGGCAGCGCCACGTTCGACGAATGGCTGTTCGCGCGCGATCCCAGCCGCGCCGAGATCAGCTTCGGCCCCGCCGCGTTGAGGATGGTCGAAGCCCAAAACGCCCAGGAACTGGCCGCGCTGACCGCGCCGCCCGCCAGCGCCGAACCGGACGGCAAGGGCGTGCTCGCGGTGGATGCGGCGGGCAAACACTTCGAGTTCAAGCTGGCCGACGTGCTCGGCAAGAAGACGCCGCTCGGCGCGACCGGCTTCACCGCGGACGTACGCGGTTATTTTCCGGACTTCCGTTTTGACACCGAAACCAAAAAACCGGTCTCCGTCAGCGACCAGCCGAACAATCCCGCGGTGTTGCTTTTCGTGGCCGGCCCGGACACGGAGATCAAGTTCTTCCTCTTCGCCAACCATCCTGGCATGAACATCGCCTCCGCCGTCCGCGCAGAAAAAGGCGGCGAAAAAAACGTGACCGCCAACTACCGCTTTGCGCAGGCGGCGCGCGGCGCGCAACTCATGGTCGTGGCCGGCCCGGGCGATCAGTTGCATTACGTCAGCCGCGGCAGCGACGGCCGTTTCAGGACCGGCGCGCTGACCCAGACGACCGCCATTCAGACCGGCCTTGCCGATTGGGAACTGCATCTGCTCGACTTCGTGCCCGACGCGAAGCCTCGCGTGGAACTGCAGCCTGCGCCCGTGGGGCTGGAGGACGCCGGGCGCTCACCGGCGTTGCGGGTTGCCTTGCGCCAGGACGGGCGCGTCTCGCCGCCGGTGTGGGTGCGCTGGAGCCTGGCCACGCCGCTGACGCTCGGCGACAAGCGCGTGACGGCAAGCTATGGCTGGCTGACGCAGCCACTCGGTTTTACGGTGAAACTGGACAAGTTCCGGGCGAAGCGTTACGAGGGCACCGAGATGCCGGCGGACTTCCGCAGTTACATCACCATCGAGGACAACGCGCATGGCGTCACCGCGCAGCGCGAGGTGTGGATGAACAACCCCGTGACGTATCCGGACGGTTGGCTCGGCGTGCGCGGCTACAAACTCTCCCAAGCCAGCTACCGCGAAGCGCGGGCGGGCGAGCCAAACGAAACCACGCTCGGTGTTGTGTGGGATCCGGGATGGCCGCTGAAGTTCCTCGGCTTCTGGACCATCTGTCTCGGCATCTTCATCATGTATTACATGCGGACTTATTTTTTCAATTCACGCCAGCCGGCAACGCCGTCCGAACCGAAAGCGGGGCGGAACCAGCCTGCCGGCGGCGGCGCGCGATGACCACTTTATGAAACATCGGCTGACAGGAATTCTGATTGGGCTTGTGGCCGCGGCGTGCGCGGCACAGGCGGCGGTGGATTGCACGGCAGCCGGACGGCTCGCCATTCAGGAGGGCGGACGCAAAAAACCATTCGACACGTTCGCCCGCGAGATCGTGCAACGCATCACCGGCAGGACGCGCTTCAACGACCGCGATCCGGTCGAGTTGGTGTTTTCGATCGCGTTCGCGAAGGACGAATCGGAATGGTCCGGCCAGAAAATCATCCGGCTCGGCTACCAACCGTTCAAGGCGCGGCTTGGTCTTCACGAAACGGACAGTTATTTCAGCTACCGCGAACTGGCCGGCAACGCCAAACTCCGCTCGCTCTTCGAGGAACTGGGCAAATCGCAGGGCATGGAGGGCAAGGGCAAGGCCAAGGATCCGCTTCAGGACGAAATCAACGCTCTCGGAAACAAGCTCCATGACATCGAGTCGCTCGTGGACCGCAGCGCGCTCGCGCTGGTGCCGCATCCGAACGACCCCGACGCCGCGTGGATTTCGCCCGACGACGCGGCGAAAATGGCGGGTTACTGGCCAAACGACACGAAGAAAATTCAGGAGCAGTTTCAGGCCGTCGGCAGGGCGTATCAGGAAGGCGACGCAGCGGTGCTGGCGCGCCAATGCGAGGCGTTGGCCGCGCTGCTGCGCCAGTTGAGTCCGAAAGTTTACCCGGACCAGCCGGCGCTGGAGCGGGAGATCACCTACAACCATCTGCGGCCGTTCCGCTGGTCGTGGACATTGCTTCTGCTGTCGTTGCTGGTGCTGGTGATGACGAGCAAACTGCGCCACCCGGTCTTCTACGGGAGCGGCATGGCGCTCTACATCGCCGGCCTCTGCATGTTGATCATCGGTTTCGTCTATCGCTGCCTGATCGCGGGCCGGCCGCCGGTAACCAACATGTATGAATCCGTGATCTGGGTAGGTTTCGGCGCGGCGGCGTTTGCGCTGGTGTTCGAGCTGATCTACCGCTCCCGCTACTTCGCCACGGCGGCGGCGGGTTTTGTCGTGCTCGCACTGTTGCTGGCGGACCAGTTCCCCAATGTGCTTGATCCAAACATCCGGCCGCTGACGCCGGTGCTGCGCGACAACTTCTGGCTCACGACGCACGTGCTGACGATCACTCTCGGTTATGCCGCGTTCGGACTGACCTACGCGCTTGGCCACGTCTCGCTCGCGTTCCATCTCTGGCGGCCGTCGGCGCGTCCGCAACTCGACGCGCTCACGCAATACACCTACCGCGCCATGCAGGTCGGCGTGTTGCTGCTGGCCGCCGGCACGGGCCTTGGCGGGTTGTGGGCGAATTACGCGTGGGGCCGCTTCTGGGGCTGGGACCCGAAGGAGACTTGGTCGCTTATCGCGTTGCTGAGCTACCTCATCGTGCTCCACGGCCGCTACAGCGGCTGGCTGACGACCTTCTCGCTCAACGTCGCCGCGTGCGTCTGTTTCAACGCCGTGCTGATGGCGTGGTATGGTGTCAACTTTGTGCTTGGCACCGGGCTGCACAGCTACGGCTTTGGCAGCGGCGGCCTCGGCTATGTGGCGGCATTCGTCGCGGCGGACATGGCGTTCGTCGCCTTCGCTGCGTGGCGTTTCAAGAACGCTGCCGGCGCAACGCCAGTCTGAACCTCCTGGCGCCGGTACGGAACACCTTCGTAACGAGCATCTTTTCTTCCCGTCGTCCATCGTGACGCGGCAGGGGTGAACGCCGGCTAGGACAATCTTGCTTTGGCAAACAGCCGCCTCGCTTCACGAAGCAGCCGGCGAATCTGGCCGTCGTCCGTTCGTTCACTGAAACCCGCGCGCTGTTTCAACAGGTCGAAACGCAGCCGGCCTGCAAGGCCTTGCCGGCTTGCCTCTCTCTCCGCGCACCAGAGTTTCTGGAGCTGAGCTGTCCGTTCGTCGCAGTTTCTCTCCCTCTTGCCAACCTGTCTCCTGATATCCTGGATCGGATGCGATACCATGTTGCCTCCGCCATTTAAAAGTTGACCGCCCCCTGACCGGCTGGGTTTGCCACCGTCTGCAAACTCAGCGGTCCGTAACCGCGCGCCACACACCGTTCTGACACCGGTATTTGCTTTCGCCAACCACCGCCTCGGCGCCCTCTTCAAACGAGATGGCCAATGATTGCAGGTTCATTTGAATTTTCCCGCCGCCCAACCTGACGAGCGGCAGACCCTCGGTTTCTATGCGGAGAATTTCGCACCCTTTCTTCATTTCCACAAACAGGGTCGGGCCGGCGGAACCCGGGTTGCAGCCCCAAGTTCTCATGTCCGAATGGATTTGGGTCGCGGAGGTGATGCGATACTTCTCGTGCAGTTCAACCAAACGATCCGCGAGACTCTTTCGCATCTGCGAGGAAAGAGCCACGGGCAGCAAACCCAGGCGGTCCAAACGGACGACGACACAAAGGAGTTTCAGCGCGGCCAGATCGTTGATGATGTCCGGACGTAAAGGTCGTGGAGCCGGGTCGTTGGCGGCAACGAGACGGGCACCGGAGGAAAGACGAGCCGTTGGCTCCAAGACGGCTTTGAGATGCACCTGCGGCGCGACGGTGCTCAACTGGACTTTTTCGCCGCTGGGCAACGTCACGGTCCCTTTTCCGCGAATGTAAACGTAGCCGTCCTTCGTAAGAAGAAACGTCAGAGGGTTCAAGGGATCGTTGTCACTCGCGAACACATATCGACCGATGGTGATCTCCCCCATAAACCTGTGGATGCTTCCCTCCGTGCCCGCCGGAAACAGGACGACGTGCCCCCCCGCCCGAACATAATCAAACATGAGATTTCCGTCGCCTTCGTAGAGCGATCCCAGACGAACGCCCTCCGCCAACGCCACGCCGCAGAGCGGGTCGAACTTCTCTTTTTCGAACAGGCGCGGAATCGTTTGCCACACCGCGCCCGCCGAATAGATGGAACTGTAATCCGTACCGGCGCGCTGGAACATGATTCCGGCCTTCGTTTTCAGCATGTTCAACCCGTCGCCATGTCGCAGGGGATAAATCCACTCCAGCACAACGTCCTTGCCGGGCCTGTCGCTGGTGTCCTTGGCAATCGGAAGCTTTCCACTGCCCGCAATACAGATTTTGCCACGCAATGGGCTCGCGCCGATGGGCCGAATATCTGAAATGACGTAGGACCCTTTCGCGCCGTTTTTCGTCAAGGCTTCGACAATCTGCGCTTCGATCACGGGAACCTCGTTGATCGAATTAACCGCATTTTCTCCTGCGCCGCCGATCGGGTCTTCCGCGCCGGCGGCCAAGTTGCAAAACAGCAACGAGGACGCAACCAACAGCAATCCCGCCATCCAACTCTTGTTTTCTTTTCTCATGACAATCTCTCGTCCACGGCCGTTGATTTCAGACGCGACGCTTGTGAATCAAAGCCTGATTCGCACGCCGGCACTCACGCTTTGCAACGAGTAATTCGCGCGGCCCAGCTCCGAGTCGTAGTTGATATAGGTGCTGATGTCTCGCGTCCACCGCGCCGACAGGCCAACGCCCACCACCGCGCTGTCGCGTCCCAGTTGGGGTCCGTAAACGGTGAAGACGTTGCCGGCGCCGTTGGCAAACCGGGAGTCCAGCGCCACGTCACGGTCCAGATACTCGTGCTTCCACCCGAGGCGCAGTTCCGGCGTCAACACAACCTTGCCCACTTCGGTCTGATACATCACATGCGCGCCCAGTTGGGATTGCAACGAGTCCGCGCTCTGCGACTGAATTTGCAGCGGCAGCAGCGAGCCGCTCTCGGTAAAGCTGTTGATGTCCACCCGGGTGTATTGCAACAACGCCTGCGGGCCAAAAGTCCACGGCCCCTTCCGCCAATCGTAGCCGCCGCCCAACAATCCCTCGATCTCGCCGCCATCGGTGTTGCCGGCGGCCATGCTGGTCGTGCCTCCGGCTCCGAGGCCCTGCCGCCGTGTGTCATAACCGCTGTAACCGCCTCCTGCCATGCCCTCCATGTAAAAACCATCGTTGAACCAGACGCTGTAGGCATCAGCCCGGCCGCTGTTGACGGTAATGCGGCCGTCACCCGCCAGGCTGGCCGTGCTATTGGCATAACCAAGCGCCAAACCCACGGCAAGTTGGTCGCTCAACCGGTAGTCCGCGCCGACGGAGAGGCCGCCGCTGGTGACATGATAGCCACTGGCGTTCTGATCTCCATTCACGCCAATGAACTCGCCCGCGCCGCCCACGAATACACCCCAGGGATTATCGGGCGTCTGCCGCCATATGCCCTTGCTATCCGTCGCATGCACATCCGCCGGCTGGGGGGACATAAACTGCGGCACCAAATCGAGCGTGCCGGTCGGATTGTCGAGGTTCAGCCCGCTCGCGCTGAAACCGGTGCTGCCGGCGCGCAAATCGCCCAACCGGTTCATCAAGTTGTAGCCCTGCACGTCCGCGCCGGCGAAGCCGAGGGCGAACATCGAGGTCAATTGCGCCGGCGAAATCAAATCAAACACCCCCGGCAACTGGCTCGTGCCGCCGGGCAGATAGTCCAGCCCGTTGATTACCGCCGTCATTCGCGGATCGTTCGCAGTCGCGTCGAGATTGCGGGCCACGGCTTGCTGGTTTGGCGTCAACGCATAAGGCACGAATGAGTTTTGGGTCCAGGTCAGGATCAAGTCCGAAACGCTCGGATCCGTGGTCAGGTTCGCCTGCAACAATGGACTTGCCGGTATCAGGTTGTTGAAAGAACTGAATCCGCTTCCCGCCAAGCCGCTGGAAACCAGCAGCGTCACTTGATCGAGGTTCTTGGGTTGATAACCGCCCGACTGCACCACTTGCAACGTCCCGCCGTTGATGGTGGCCGCGCCCGTAATGTTGAGTTGCGAAAACTGACCGGCACCGGTGCCGCCCACGGCCAGTTGCAGCGTGCCGCCGCTTTGGTTGTAGCTGCCGCCAATATTCAAAGTCAGCGGATTCACCGCCATCGCTCCACCGACAAGGTAAACGTTGCCAACGCCGAGCGCGGAAGCATTTTGCACCGCCAGCGTGCCGCCGTTGATCAGAGTTCCGACACTGTAAGTATTGGCCGCCGTGAGTGTCAGCGTGCCGGGGCCATTCGCAATCAGCCCATAGCTGCCGCCGCTCTCACCGATGACACCGTTGAGTGTCAGGTTGCCGCTCGTGGTGTTGATCGTGCCGTTGTTCTGCAAAGTCACCGCGTTGTTGAGCGTGTGGGTTAGGCCGTCCTGAACATCCAGCGTGCCGCCGTTCATGATGAGAGTGCCGCTGCCCAGCGCAAAGTCGTTGCCCACCGCCAGCGTGCCGCCGTTAAGAGTGACGCCGCCGCTGTAGGTGTTGGCCGCCATCAGCGTCAGCGTGCCGGAGCCGTTCGCGATCAGCCCATAGCTGCCGCCGCTCTCGCCAATGACACCGTTGAGTGTCAGGTTGCCGCTCGTGGTGTTGATCGTGCCGTTGTTTTGCAAAGTCACCGCGTTGTTGAGCGTGTGGGTCAGGCCGTCCTGAACATCCAGCGTGCCGCCGTTCATGGTGAGCGTGCCGCTGCCCAGCGCGGAGTCGTTGCCCACTGCCAGCGTGCCGCCGTTAAGAGTGGTGCCGCCGCTGTAGGTGTTGGCCGCCGTAAGTGTCAGCGTGAATGGGCCGTTTACGTTCAGTCCATAACCGCCGCCACCATCGCCAATGACGCCCGTGAATGTCAGATTGCCACTGGCGGCATTGACTGTCGCGCTGGCTTGCAGAGTCACAGCGCTGTTGATGGTGACGGGGGAAGACGAATCGTTCTCAATCGTCGGGGTGTTGGCACCACTCGTAATAACCAACGAGCCAGAGGCATCATCGGAATAGGACCCGCTCGCACCGATAAAGAGCCGGTTTGCGGTCACCGTGCCACCGCTCGACAAGGTAAAGCTGCCAGCATTGCCTTGTGTGCCGATTAATATGTCGCCACCCACCGTCAGGCTGCTGCCGCTGCCTTGGACGGAAGCATTTCCAGCACCAGTAGTATCACCCATATAGAGAGTGCTGGCTGTTGCCGCCTCGCCTGCCGACACTTGCGCGGTCCCGCCGTTATTGACAACCGCTGTGTCGGTGGGCAGGGGAAAAGCTCCCAAACTCCAATAGGTGGCCGGGTCGAACCAATCGTTAACGCCACCCGTCCAATAGTTTTGTGCGGCGGCGTCTGTCACAAGAATAAGCGCCAAAAACAACCCTGCCCACATGGCTTTTATCGGGACATTTATATTTATAGTTGAATACATGGCTGAACAGTCGTGCTGCTTCATTGCTCTAGTGCTCCTTTACGTTTAGAGAAAACTGGCGGGGTTCTTTCACAAACCTGATTTTTCTAGTGTGCGTTTATTACGCCTTGCCGCGTTCGGGAGATCGTTTGTGTCCTCGCCGCGATTTCCAACCGTTTCGAATGACAGCAAAAGTAGCCTGCACCAAAACTCAAAGCGTAAATGCAGCGGGATGCGCCACCGCTCAGACAATCAACAAGGTCAGCCACTCCACTATGCAACGCACGGCAAGAGGCGATGTCCGGAGACGCACCATCCCGAATGGGGAATGATTGACCGCCGCTATTATTTGATTTGTTGACACTGTTCATGGAGTTATCCCGAGACTCGCGACCCATCTCCCGGTCTATTCGCCAGGCGGGGGACCGGGATCTGGGCCATGTTGACGGTCGCCCGGGCGGCGCGGGCGGTTCTTTTGAAGCTCGTCGAATTTCTTCTGCTGGTCGGTCGTCAGGAGCGCCTTGATCGCCACGTCTGTGGAAACGCGAAGCTCCTTCAGCTTGGCCATTTTAGCTTCCTTCGACAGCGTCGAGTCTTCCATAATCTCCGTCATCTTCAGGCGCATAATCTCAAAAATGGCCCTAACCTCGGTCTGTTGGTCCGAAGTGAGGCTCAGCGTTGTGGTGAGCATCGCGACGGGATCGCCTCTGCCAGGCCCCCGATGCGGACCGTCGGGTGGTGGCGGCGGAGCCGTTGGGTCCTGTGCAAGGCCCAAGCTTGCGGCACAGGCCAACACAATCGTTGTTTTCAAGATTGTCCTCATGTTGTTGTTTCTTTATCGGTTGTGATACGATTAATTTTTCAAGTCTGTCTTGCTGCATTATTAAACAACGGCAAGATGACAATTCGACTCGTCGCCGCATGACAAATTTGTAATGTGGGCGACGCTTGGTTTTGGCCCTATGCCGCCTTATCCTGTCGTGGTGAAAGTTCTGGTCGTTGAGGACGAGCGAAAGATCGCGGGCTTCATCCGCAAGGGATTGGAGCCGCAGGGATTCAGCGTGGCGCTCTGCGGTCACGGCGATGAAGCCTATGCGCTGGCGCGCTCGCAACCCTTCGACGTGATCGTGTTGGACATCATGCTGCCGGGGCGTGACGGCCTCAGTATTTTGCGCAACCTGAGGGAACAGAAGAGCACGGTGCCCATCATCCTGTTGACTGCGCGCAGCGCGCCGAACGAACGTGTCGAGGGTCTCAACCTGGGCGCGGATGATTATCTGACCAAGCCGTTCTACATTCAGGAACTCGTTGCCCGCATTCACGCGGTGACGCGGCGCGCGTCAGGCGAATCGTTGAGCGTCCTGTGCGCGGGCCGTTTGACGGTGAACTTGATGACGCGGCAGATTACGGTGGGCGGCAAGGCCATCGAAACAACGCCGCGTGAGTTCAGTCTGCTGGAGTATTTTCTACGTTCAGCCGGCCGCGTGCTTACGCGCGCGCAAATATTGGAGCACGTCTGGGGCTACGATTTCGATCCACAAACCAATCTCGTGGACGTAAACGTCCAGCGGCTCCGCAAACAACTCGATCCCGACGGTGTGGATGAGTTCATTGAAACCGTCCGTGGCGTTGGTTATCGCTTCCGCAAGATTCCCTGAATGAAACCCATCTCTTTCACGTTGAAAATCGCTCTGTTATCGCTGCTCCTGTCCGGGACGGTGCTGCTGACCTTCGGATATATTTTCTACTCCGTGGTTTATCACATCGGCTGTCAAAACACTGAGATCGAACAAGCGGCTTACTCCAAAGTCCTCTGGTTGCATACACCCGATTACTGGCCGAAGTTTGAAGCGTCTTTGCGCTTCGCTTTTGGCGATGAAGAAGAACGTCTATTCATTATCAAAGTCTTCGACCGCGATGGCAAAGCGATTCATGCTTCGCCGCATTGGCCGGCAACATTAACCGACAACCTGTTGCCCGCGCCTGGTGATTTCGAGAAACCAAACGTCTCCGCACCGTCGCCTCCAAAACCGCTATGGGGCATTCTGGGATTGAATCCCGATCCGAGCTTGCGACACAATGCTCTGATCGCGTTTTGCGCGCCCATCCTCCACAAGGCGGGCATCCCCTTTGCCAACGCTTTGCGGATACCCAGTTTTGCCACGCTCACCGTCAACGGCACTGTCTGGCGGATTGTCGTGATGGGCAACGAGCAGGTCACCGTGTTTTTCGGTCGAAACATGACCGGACCGCTTGCTGACCTGAAGCAATACCGCAACGCTTTTCTCATCGCCGCATCAATCGCCCTGTTATTGTTATTTGCCGTTGGCTTGCAGCTCGCGCGGCAGGCTTTGCGGCCGGTGCAACTCATCGCCCAGACCGCCAACAATATCACCGTACAGCACCTTTCGCAGCGCGTGCCAAGCATGAGCGCCTCCCCCGAGTTTCAAAACCTGATCCAAGTTATCAATGGCATGTTGGAGCGTTTGGAGCGCAGTTTCCAACAAGCGT
The DNA here is from genome assembly GCA_903870275.1 of uncultured bacterium. GTDB lineage: Bacteria > Verrucomicrobiota > Verrucomicrobiia > CAIQCK01 > CAIQCK01 > CAIQCK01. The sequence goes on from CAIQCK010000077.1 coordinate 29,640, forward strand.
CCCGTTTTAGCGCCGATGCCGCGCATGAACTGAATACTCCGCTGACCATCTTGCAGGGCCAGATTGACCACGCAATTCAAAACACGCCCGACGGCTCACCTGAACAACAGACCTACACGGGCTGGCTTCAAGAAGTGCAGCGGCTAAAAACCATCGTTCGCAAATTGTTGTTGCTGGCCCAAGCGGACTCGGGCCATCTGTGCATGACGTTGAGCCGCGTTAATCTCAGCGAACTGGCTGAATCCGCGGCAGACGACCTCCGCGTCATGGCCCCGCAGTTTCCCCTGCGACCGGATATTGCTCGGGATGTTTGGGTGGAGGCTGACGCCGACCTGCTTACCCAACTCTTGCGCAACCTCACCAGCAACGCCGTAAAATTCAATGAAGACCGCGGCCAGATCGAAATCCAGTTGCGGGTGCTGGCGGGCGTTGCCACCTTGACCATCGCCAACACAGGCCAGACGATTCCACCCGAAGACCGTGATCGCTTATTCCATCGTTTCTACCGGGCCGACAAATCCCGCGGCCATCATGTGGATGGTGTCGGCCTTGGTCTGAGTCTTTCACGGGAAATCGCCCGCGCCCATCACGGCGATCTTGTTTTGCAGGGTGATCGCCCCGGATGGATCGTGTTTGTTCTCACGATGCCGAATAGCTTTCGCCTTTCCTAGGCGTTGTTGCCTCAAACGGCGCGGCGGCACGAGAGTGGAAATCGCCGCCTACTCGTATTCATACCCGACTTGGAACGTGACGCGTCCATCGTCGAGTTGGCGGATGTTGGTGATGTGAACGGGGAGGCCGCCGCCGAGTTGCGCGCGGCTGGAGGGCGTGGTGTAAGGCGTGAAAGCGTTGTTGGACGCGCTGGGGAAAGGCACCGAACGCAGATAGACGCGCGGCCCCAGCGGTCCCTCGACGCCGTGCGACTCCTCCAGCAACGGCCGGCCTTGGACGACGCGCCAGATGAGCAGTCCTTCGCCGGGCAGACTCTGGTCGAAGCCCTTGTGGCGGCGGTTCTCCAGCAGGAAATACTCGCTGCCGTCGGGCCGGGCCAGCACTTTGAAACATTCGTTCGTCGAGCCTTCGACCGGAGCAAGAATCAGCTTCTGTTTCACCGTCGGGTCAATGACCGCCGGTTGGAGCCAGCCGAGCTGTTCCTTGCACCACGCACTGAAATGCTGCGGCCGGCCTCCCGTGAGTTGATGCGACATCGCGCACCAATAGCCCAGCCCTTCGGACCCGGGATTCTCCGGTCGCGCGTAGAGATCAGGCAGGCCGAGCAAGTGGCCAAACTCGTGGCCGAACAAACTGACGGAACTCATGAACTGGCCGCCTTCGGGACAGATGACGTAAGCCCACTGCTTGCCGCGATAGCGCGTGTTGCCGCGGTGCGGCCAGTAAAGGCTGTTGCGGCTCACTTGCGGGACGTGGCCGCCGGCGTAGAGAAACAGCAGGCCGTCAAAAGCCGTCAGCGTATTGGTGCCTTCGCGCGCCAGCAGCGCGTCCAGCGCCTCCGTGAAGAATGCCGTCTTGGTCGCCTGCAAAGTCCCCGGCAGGTAGTCGTCGCGTTTTTTTCCAACCTGCACCGGGTCGAAAATCTTCCCATCGAACCTGAACGCGCCGCCGGACATTTCGCGATAGTAGTCGTTCACACTGCCAAAGACCAACTGCCCCGTCGCGTTGGTGCGGTTTGCATACGTGCCGACGCTGAACAACGACTCGTTCCAGTCGTGCGCCGTGATCTTCGGATTGCGCTTCTCGTCGGAAAACTCGACCGTCACCACCGCCAGCCGATACCGGTCCTGTTTCCAGAATTTCTTGTTATACCACGACCGGTCGTCCGAGTCGCCCGCCGGGTCGGCCACCAGCGTGACCGTCTTGTCCATCTGCGTCCCGGCGCGGCGCACCGTCATCGTCACCGAGTCTCCCGGCACTTTGTCCGCCACCATGTCCGCGAAATCCGACGAACGCAGCAAGGGCAGGCCGTTGATTCTTACGATAACGTCGCCCGCCTTCAGCCCCGCCTTTGCCGCCGGCAAACCGGCCGTCGTGCCCAGTACCAGCGCCCCATCGCCTCCTTTGGGATTGCCGAACCGCACGCCGATGACCGCCCGCTGGCCGCTCAGCTTCAGCGGCCGGCTCGTGGCCGCCAGCGTTGCGACAAGCTCCAGCCGCCTGCCGCCGCGCAACACGACCAGCTTCATCTCATCGCCGGGTGATTTGGATTCAAGCAGTTCACGCAACTCCCCGGCATTCGACGGCGAATGGCTGTTGGCTTTGACCAGCACGTCCTGCGCGCGCAAGCCCGCCTTGGCTGCAGGCGAATCCGGTTCGACGTCCGCAATCACCAGTTTCCTGTATTTTCCGACCGCGACGCTCACGCCAAGATAACCCGATTGTCCAACGCTCGCCGTCCGGGCTTTGGCAACGATCTGCGTCGTGACCGCCGTGGCAGCGGTCCGAAACTCCGAAAGGTCCGGCGCTGGCTCTGCCGCCGTCGCGCACGGCAAAAAACATGATGCAACCAGCGAAGCGAGGATGGCCGGCAAACTGAAGCTTCTGGCGTTCATGCCTCGCAGAATAATCGCAAAGCAATGGCCTCGTCGAGATGCAAGCGACTGCCGGCTTGTCATCCACCGCCGGTTGGCAAATAATCCGGCACAAAGGAGAGTTTCATGAACAAACAACACGACTCCGCGAAGGCACTTCTGACCGCTGTCATCGCCACGGTAATGATTCACGCGGCCGGCATCGCCGCAACCGCGCCAAAACAAGGCGCGGAACTCACCGGGGAAACATGGTCGCCGTCGCCGACGGACGCGGTGCTGAAGATCAGCGGCGTTTATCCGCACCTCACTGTCTTCAACCCTCACGGCGAGTGCGGCATGGGCGCCATCGTGCCATGGGCCGGCAAGCTTTGGTTCATCACCTATCCGCCGCACTGTCCCAAAGGCAGCCACGACAAGCTCTATACCGTGGACAATGACTTGAAACTGGAAATCCGTCCGGAAAGCGTCGGCGGCACGCACGCCAACCGGATGATTCACGAGGAATCGAACCAGCTCATCATCGGCCCGCATTTCATTGACGCGCAAGGCAACGTGCGCACCGCCGACATCACCCAGCTCGTTGCGCGGCTCACCGCCACGACGCGCCACCTCACCGATCCGACAAACAAGGTTTTCTTCGTCGGCATGGAAAAGGAACTCTACGAAGTGGACGTGCACTCGCTCGCCGTCACGCGCATCTACGACGGCAAAGAAAACCTGTTCCCCGGCACACACGGCAAAGGCGGCTATGTCGCCCAAGGCCACCTCATCGTCGCCTTCAACGGCGAGCGCGGCTGGTCGCCCAAAAAAGATCCGCACTTCGACGGCCCCGCCGGCGTGCTAGCGGAAAGCGACGGCAAGGATTGGAGTGCGCCGTGGACCATCGTCGCCCGTAACAACTCCTGCGAAGTCACCGGCCCCGGCGGCATTCGCGGCCACGCGCCCGGCGACGACCGCGTCTGGAGCACCGGCTGGGACAAACGCTCCGTGCTGTTGCGATTGCGCGAGGCGGGCCAGTGGCACACCTACCGCCTGCCCAAAGGGAGCTACACCCACGACGCGCTCCACGGCTGGTATACCGAGTGGCCGCGCATCCGCGAACTGATGCCCGGTATGTTCCTGATGCACATGCACGGCCTCTTCTACGATTTCCCGAAAACGTTTTCGGCGGCCAATACCGGCGGGCTGCGGCCAATCTCGACCTACCACAAGATGCCTGTAGATTACCTTTGGTGGAATAACCAGATCGTCATGACCCGCGACGACGCCTCCATCATGGAAAACGCCCTCGCCGGCCAGTCCCACTCCAATCTCTGGTTCGGCCAGCTCGACGATCTCAAACACTACGGCACTCCCGCCGGCTGGGGCGGGCCGTGGCTGAACGACGCCGTCAAAGCCGGCGAGCCGTCCGCGCCATTCCTGGTCGCCGGTTTCCGCCAAGGCGTGCTGCACCTGCGCAATGCCGGCGATGCGACGGTGAAGTTCGCCATCGAAGCCGACACCGACGGTCGCGGTCATTGGAAGAACATCGCGACCGTCGCCGTGCCAGCAAACGGCTACAAGTGGTGGCCGTTTCCCGCTGATCTACGAGCGAACTGGCTGCGCCTCACGGCCGACCGCGACGCTGCGGACGTGACCGCCTATTTCCATCTCGGCAATCCACCTCAAAAACCAGCGCCGCCGTTGTTCAGCGCGCTCGCCGACATCGGCAGCGCCGGTCCGCTCAGTGACGGCATCATCAAACCGGCGCAGGGCGACGCGCGCAAACTCATCTTCGCCGCCAATGTCCACGACGCAGGCGGCGCGGTGAAGGAAACCGGCCTTTACGAAATCGGCGGCGAGTTCAAACTCCGCCGCGCCGACAATCCCGGCCGCGAAAAAGTTCTCCGCGAGAAGTTCGGTGTGAAGAGCGCCGGCTTCAGCGTAGACGCCGCGTCGGTGATCGTGACGTGGGGCGGCGAGCGGTTTCGCCTGCCCAAAAGCGCGGCCGCCTGCGATGTGCCGGCCGATTCCGGCTGGCCGCGCGGACTGCGCGAGGTCGTCACCGAGCGCAACCTGTTCAACGCGCACGGGACGTTCTACGAAGTGCCGCGTCCCGACGGCGGCGGCTTCCGCAAGATGCGCCCCGTGACGACCCACAACAAACGCATCAGCGATTTTTGCAGTTGGCGCGGGCTGCTCGTGCTCGCCGGCGTTTCCGCGCAGGCGCCGGCGGACGGGCATTGCTTCCGCTCCGACGACGGCAAGACCGCGCTCTGGTTCGGCGAAGTGGACGATCTCTGGCGGATGGGCCCGCCGCGCGGCACGGGCGGCCCGTGGAAGGAAACCGCCGTCGCCGCCGATGCGCCGAGCGATCCGTATCTGATGACCGGCTACAACCGCAAATCGTTGGAACTGTCGCACGACGCGAAGGAGCCGGTGACGTTCATGGTCGAGGTGGATTTTCTCGCCGACGGCAGTTGGTCGGAATACGCGCGCTTCACGGTCGAGCCGGGCAAGCCGTTGCGACACGTTTTCCCCGGCGGCTACTCCGCCCACTGGGTCCGCCTGCGCGCGGATCGCGCCGCCAAAGCCTCCGCCACCTTCACCTACGGCGCTGATTAACCTCAAAGACCGGAGTTTCGCTTGGATTACTCATGGCGCAGCGCTTCGATGGGGTTCATGCGCGCGGCCTTTCGCGCAGGGAAGTAGCCAAACACCACCCCGACAGCAGCAGAGAACAGGAAGGAGACGAGAACGATCGGCGCGTTGAAGACGAACGGCACTTGCAGGAGTCCGGCCAGACCAACAGAGGCAGCCAGCGCTAACGCAATGCCGATCAGCCCGCCAAAAGATGACAAGACTACTGCTTCGACAAGAAACTGGAGCAAAACCTCGCGCTCCAAGGCGCCGATGGCCAAACGGGTGCCGATCTCGCGGGTGCGTTCGGTGACCGAGACGAGCATGATGTTCATGATGCCAATGCCGCCGACCAGCAGGCTTACGGCCGCCACGGCGCCGAGCAACGCGGTCATCATCCGCGTGGTTCCGGAAAGCATCGTGGCGATTTCCTTCATGTCCATGACGTTGAAGTTGTCGTCCTGGCTGGAAGAGAGATGGCGGCGGGCGCGTGTCAGCCGGGCGATGCTCCTTTTGGCCCGGTCGGTGGGGCAGCCGTCTTTGACGGAAACCTGGATCATCGTGACATCATCGTTGCCGGCGACGCGGCGCTGGTAGGTGCGCAGGGGAATGACGACCACGTCGTCCTGGTCGGTTCCCATGGTGGATTGTCCCTTGGCTTCGAGCAGGCCGATGACTTCGCAGGAGAGTTTTGACAGGCGGATGCGGTTTCCGATGGGGCTTTGTTGCCCAAAGAGTTTTTGGCGGACGGTTTCGCCGATGACGCAAACGGCGGTGCCGATCCGCGAATCGCCGGCGGTAAAGGCGCGGCCTTCCTTGATGCGGCGATTGCTTAGCGGGAAATACTGTTCGGTGGTGCCATAGACGGTTGTCGCCCAGTTTTCGTTTGCGAGAATGACGGTGACGGAGGAACTGGACATCGGCGCGACGGCGTTGAACAGAGGAATCTCCGATTGGATGGCTTCAACGTCCGCCATTTTGAACAACGGAGCGCTGGAGCTTTGTCCCGGTCCCATGCGTTTGCCGGGAGTAATCATCATCAAATTGCTGCCCAAACTGGCGATTTGTTCCGTGACCTGGCGCGTCGCGCCGCCGCCGAGAGTAACCAGGACAATGACGGCGGCCACGCCAATGATAATGCCGAGCATCGTCAGAAAGGAGCGCATCACATTGCGGCGCAGTTCCCGCAGCGCCAAGAGCAAGACGTTGCCCAACATCAGGCGGCCTCCTTGTGCATGCGGTCGGTTTCGATCAAACCGTCGCGGAAATGCACGATGCGTTTGGCGTAAGCGGCCATGTCGGGCTCGTGAGTCACCATGACAATGGTAATTCCCAGGTCGCGGTTGAACGAGGTCAGCATCTCCATGATCTCCATGCTGCGCGCGGAATCCAGGTTGCCGGTCGGCTCATCCGCCAGCAGCACGACAGGCTCGGTGACGATGGCGCGCGCGATGGCGACGCGTTGCTGTTGGCCGCCGGAAAGCTCGCCGGGCGTGTGATGCTCCCATCCGGTCAGCCCGACTTGATTCAAAGCGCGATGCGCCAGCTGATGTCTGGCGGCCGGCGGCGTGTGGCGGTAGATCAATGGCAGTTCCACGTTTTCCAGCGCGGAGGTGCGATTGAGCAGGTTGTAACCTTGGAACACAAAGCCGAGGTAATGGCGGCGCAGGAGCGCGCGTTGATTGTGTGTGAGCCGGCCGACCTCGACGCCCTGGAACAGATAGCTGCCCGCCGTGGGAACATCGAGACAGCCGAGGATGTTCATACAGGTGCTCTTGCCCGACCCGCTCGGCCCCATCACCGCGACGAATTCTCCTTCGTGGATGCACAAGTCCACGCCGCGCAACGCCATCATCTCGGCGCTGCCAGTGCCATAGACTTTGGTGACGCCTCGCAGTTCGATCAGAGGGGTGCTGGCGCCTGCGGATGTTGCGGGGTTCATTGTCTGGCGCTGATTATTTCGGTTACCAATTCCATGCCGGGTTGGAGCGCACCGTCAGTGATTTCAGTCATCGCGCCGTTGCTGAGTCCCTTGGTGACCGGGATGCCGACCAGTTGGCCGTCACGAACGGTCCAGACTCGTTGCGTCCTGTTCTTTTCATTAATGATTTCGGCCGCGTTGAAACTTTCCTCACCGGGAGGATGTGGCAACAGAGCGCTGAGTAGGCCGCCGGATTCTGCTTTTTTGGCGTGTGTTTGCGGCGGGACAAAACGGAACGCCGCATTCGGCACGAGGAGAACGTTGTTTTGTTTATTGACGGTAATCACGGCGGTCGCGGTCATGCTGGGTCTCAGTAAGAAGGCGGAATTGTCAACATTGAGGATGGTCTTGTAGGTGACCACATTAGCGTTGGTGGAGGCCGCGTAGCGCACCAACGAGACCTGTGCGGGAAAATGCCGGTCAGGATAGGCGTCCACCGTGAACGTGGCGTTCTGGCCTTTGTTGACTTGTCCCACGTCCGCTTCATCCACATCCACCTGAAGTTCCATCTTCGTCAGATCTTCGGCCAACGTGAACAACAAGGGCGTTGTCATGGTCGCCGCCACCGTCTGCCCGGGTTCGACATTGCGTGAGAGGACGACGCCGTTGATGGGGGAATGCACAACCGCCTTGGAAAGATCCGTGCGGTTGACATCGAGGGCTCCCTGGCACTGGGTAACGGTGGCCTTGTAGTTGGCTTCGTCGGCCTGATAGGAAGCGAGCGTGGCTTCTGCGGTGTCGAGGTCGGTCTGGGAGGGTATTTTGCCGCCGCTGAGTTGACGAAGCCGGGTGTAACGTTCCCATTGGGCTTTCGCCAGTCGAATGTTGGCCTGGGCTTGAACCACCTTGGCTTTGGCGGCATTGAGCGCAGCCAGGGATTGCAGCACTTGCGCATCAAGTTTGGTCGTGTCGAGCTGGGCCAGGACCTGGCCATTGGTGACCTTGTCGTTGTAATTCGCCAAAACGAATTGAATGGTGCCGGACACTTCGATGCCGACATCCACTTTCTTGACCGGTTGAAGCGTGCCCGTGGCGCTCACGGTGACCACCAGATCACCGCGCTGCACCGGTTGTGTCACGTATTTGACCTCATGGTTGCTGCCTTGTCCGGCCAGCGACATCCAGGCGATCCCTGTGGTTATGACCAAGCCTGCCCAGAACAACCAACGTTTCAGATGGTGGTTTCGCGCGGTGGATTTGCCGACACCGAGAGTTTTGGCCACATCGTCTTTGGGTTTGATGTTTGCGTGGGTCATGACTTGTTGTGTGGAGAATTGGATTGGGTTGCGGCGTTGGTGGTTGTCGCCGAAAGAGGCGTCCAGCCGCCACCCAGCGCCTTGTAAAGGCTGATTAAATCGGAGGTGATCGTTGCTTCACTGATGACCAGTTCCCGCTGCGCCGACAGCAACGAGCGTTGCGTGGTCAACACGGTCTCGAAATCGACGAGGCCGGCGAAGTATTCCTGGCGTGCCAGATCCAGGGCGCTTTGTCCGGCCCGAACCGCTTCCGCCAGCGCGCGGCGGCGCGTTTGTTCGTTGGCGTAAGCCACCAGGGCGTTTTCGACGTCTTTCAACGCCGTTAACACGGCGGTTTCGTAGTCGCACAACGTCTGTTCCTGCACCGCGACCTGCTTCTTGATGTTCTCCCGGATCTTTCCGCCGTCGAACAGGGTCCACGTCGCGTTGGCGGCCACCTGCGCGGTGCGCGCGCCAATCGTATAGAGGTTACTCACCATCAACGATTCCAGACCAATCGAACCGTTCAGCGTGAAGGTCGGATAGCGCGCGGCTTGGGCCACGCCGATCTGGGCGGTTTGCGCCGCCACCTTGCGCTCCGCGCTGCGCACGTCCGGCCGCCGCCGCAGCAAATCCGCGGGCACACCGACGGTGATCTCCGATGGTGTCACCGGGACTGGTTTCGCCGCGGCGAGCAGCGTTTTCAACGTGCCGGGCGGTTGTCCCAACAAGACCGCCAGATTGTGCTTGGTCTGTTCCAGATCGCTCCGCAGCGTGGGAATCTCCGCGCGGGTTTGTTCCAAACTCAGCCGCGCTTGATCCTCATCGAGTTGAGTGATGAAACCGGTTTCATGCCGCCAGCGGATGATTTCATACGTCTCGCTTTGAGACGCCACGCTCGCTTCGACAATGGCGATTTGCGCCTGGTAGGAACGAACGCTTACGTAGTCCACGGCCACTTCCGAAAACAGGCTGACCAGCGCGTCGCGAAGATCTTCCTCCGAGGACTCCATAGTGGCGGTGGCCGATTCCAGCGAGCGGCGTTTTCCGCCGAACACATCCAGTTCCCAACTGGCGTCGAAGCCGTTGGCAAAGTCGTTGGCGGTCCCGCCGGCACCGACGGCACGGCTGCTGCGCGTGCGGCTGCCCGAGCCGTTGGCGGACAGCATGGGGAAAAGCGCCGCCCTCTGGATTGACCGGTCGGCGCGCGCTTCACGCAAGGCGGCTTCCGCTTTGCGGACATCAAGATTCCCTTTTCGCGCCTGTTCCACAAGATCCGACAAAACCGAATCGTTGAGCACCGTCCACCAATGGGACAGTGTTTGAGGGTCGGCGGGGTTGGCGACCAAGCCGCCAGCCATATCCGAGTTCCAGCTTGCGGGCGTTGGCGTCGCGGGTTGCCTGTAATCCGGCCCCACCATGCAGCCGCATAGCAGGAGAAGACCGGACGAGAATGCCAGCGTGGCAGAAGCGGGTTTCATGTGAACGCGTGTCCCGAATCGCGATTCACGATTTTCGGCTTTTCACCGACGCCAACGCGCGAAAACCCGCCGCGGCAAAAGCCACCAGCCGCTGCACGTAACTTTCAAATTCGATGACAATCTTGGGGCGTCCCGGTGGAGTCTTGTCGAGCATCAGCAATGAATGATGCAGCGCGCCCACCGTCAGGTGCATCCGCCAGAACACCTCGACACGCGTAAGGTGGGGCATCGCCTGCATCAGCGCAGCATCGAACCGCCGCGCTACTGGCTCGAAGTGGATATGCAATAACGCTTCCAACTCCGGGTTGGGCTCCATCAAACAGCGGCCCATCAGCTTGCCGAAAGTGATTCCGCCCAGTTTCGGGTCCATGCCAAACCGGACGGCCGGACGGATGAAGGCTTCCAGCACGTCCTCCAGCCTGGGAGGTTTGCCGCCGGCGGCCCGTATGGCGGCATCGAGCGCGTCGAGCCTTTCCTGATTGATGGGGATCAGGCGACGGTCAAATATCGCGGCGATCAATTGTTTCTTGGTGCCAAAATGATAGTTGATCGCCCCCAAATTGGCCTCCGCGGCCTGCGTGATATCGCGAACCGACACCGTTTCCAGCCCGTGCTTGGCAAACAGTTGCTCCGCGACATCCAGGATTCGGCTCTTGGTTTCCGCCCGGTCCACTTCCCCGGCCAGCTTCTTCGGTTGAGCTTGTTGGTCTTTCATAATTCAAACGTTTGTATTAATCATACAGTCGTTTGAATTAGTGTCAACATCTTTTGGATAAATGCGATTGCACCGATGCGTTTTGCAGGGTTTCACGCTGGCCACCGGACTTGCCACTGCACCGCTCAACCACCGCTGCGCGCCCTAGTCATTTCGGCTGGACGCGCGACCGGTAGCTCAGGCGATTGAGGCGCGATAGAGGTCGTGAAGCCGCTTGGTGACCGGGCCGGGTTTGCCGGTGGCGATGTGGCGGTCGTTGACTTTGACGACGGGCAGAATCTCCGCGGTGGTGCCGGTCAGGAACACTTCGTCGGCGGCCAGGAGTTCGTCGAGCGTGACGCGGCGCTCTTCCATCGGCACGTTGTTCTTGCGCGCGAGGGCGATCACTTCCTCGCGGGTGATGCCGCCGAGGAGGCGCGTGCCGAGCGCCGGCGTGGCGACCACGCCGGAGGCGACGATGAAAATGTTCGCGGAGGCGCATTCGTTGACGGTGCCGTCCTTCTCGACGAACAGCGCCTCGAAGCAGCCGGCCGCGATGGCCTTGTTGGACGCCAGCACGTTCGGCAGCAGGCAGACGGTCTTGATGTCGCACCGCTGCCAGCGGATGTCGTCGGCGGTCATGATGGCGACGCCGCGCTCGCGCAGCGCCGGCGCCGGCAGTTGGAGTTCGCGCACGGTGATCACCAACGTCGGCTCGATGCCCTTGGGGAACTCCTTCGTGCGTTTCGTCGCGCCGCGCGTGATCTGGAGATACACGAGCGAGTCGCCGAAGCCGGCGCGCTTCACGGCTTCAAGGATGATTTTTTCCAGGCCCGCCGCCGTGAAGGGATGTTTCAACTTGATGGCGTCGAGGCTGCGGAAGAGGCGGCGCATGTGCTCCGGCGTGGCGTGCAGCCGGCCGCCGTGGGTGCGCAGGACCTCGTAGATGCCGTCGCCGAGTTGGAAGCCGCGGTCCTCGACGGAAACGACAGCGTCGGCGATGGGGGAAAACTTGCCGTTGACGTAAGCGATAGCTGGCATAAAAGAGGAACTCCTTAAAGTTTAAGACTGGCGGTTTAACACAGAGGCGCGGAGGACACAAAGGCACGCAGAGAAGCGTTTCTCTTTGCGATGCTTTGCGGCCTCTGCGCCTTTGCGTTGGATCCCGGCCGCGGTTCTTGCATGGCTCGAGCTCTCGCTAGTATGCAATCGCCGAGAAGATGGAATACTTGGCGAGCTTGGCCGCGCCGGAGAGGAATTTCAGTTCGATGAGGAAATCGCATTCGGTGACCTTGCTGCCGAGTTGCTCGATGAGTTTCGCGGCGGTGGCGGCGGTGCCGCCGGTGGCGAGCACGTCGTCCACGATAACGACCCGGTCCCCGGCTTTCACGGCGTCCACGTGCATCGAGAGTGTCTCGCGGCCGTATTCGAGTTCGTAGCTTGCCTCGATGGTTTTGTAGGGCAACTTGCCTTTTTTGCGGACGGGCACGAAAGCCACGCCGAGCTGATAGGCAACCGCGCCGGCGAAGATGAACCCGCGCGCGTCAATGCCGACGATGACATCGGGTTTGCTCTTGCGATGGCGGTCCACGAAAACGTCCACGGAGGCGCGGAACAGTTCCGGCCGTTGCAGCACCGGCGTGATATCCTTGAATATCACCGGCGGCTTCGGAAAATTCGGGATGTCGCGGATGGCGGCCTTGACCTGGTCAATGCTGGCGGCGCTCATGATGTGGCTTTGGCCCGTTTCGGTTTTTCCTGTTTCTCCATCATCTTGCGGAGCTTCCGCAAGGCGATGTTCTGGACCTGTCGGACACGCTCGCGGGTCACGCCCAGCTTGGTGCCGATCTCTTCCAAGGTCTGTTCCTTGCCGCCGTCGAGGGCGAAGCGGTGGCGAAGGATCAATTGCTCGCGCTCGTCGAGCTTGTGCAACAGAGCGGTAATGTCCTGCTTGGTGGACTTGTCCTTGAGCGTCTCGAACGGGTCGAGCGCGCTTTCGTCGCCGATGATCTCGCCGAACTCCGTGGTCTCGTCCTCGCCAATCGGCGCTTCGAGCGACGCGGGGCGGATGCTGACGGTCCGCAACTCGCTGACCTTGGCGGCCGAGACGCCCAATTCCTTGCCCAACTCGGCGTCGGTCGGGTCGCGGCCCAGTTTTTCGCTGAGCTTGATGGCGGCGCGGCGCATCTTGCCGATCTTGTCCACCAGATGCACCGGCAGGCGAATCGTCTTGGCCTGATTCGCCAGGCCGCGCTTCATGGACTGCTTGATCCACCACGAAGCATACGTGGAAAGTTTGCCGCCCTTCCTTGGGTCGAACCGCTCCACGGCCTTCATCAACCCGATGTTGCCTTCGCTGATCAGGTCGAGCAGGGGCAGGCCGAGGCCGGAGTAGTCGTGCGCGATTTTGACGACAAGGCGCAGGTTGGACCGGATCATTTTCTCGCGGGCCTTCTTGTCGCCCTTCTTGATGAGCTTGGAAAGCACGACTTCATCCTCGCGAGTGAGCAAAGGGATTTGCCCGATCTCACGAAGATATATTTTGATGCCGCCTTCGCTTTCCGTACGGTCGAATCGCATGGTTGCACCGCCTCCTGCACGGGGCACCGGGGGATTGCCCCGGCACCCGCGTGTTCTATGAGATTACAGGGAACTGCTTATTGGTCAAGCACTGCCTGCGCCGCCGCCAGCTTGGCGATCGGCACGCGGAACGGCGAGCAGCTCACATAGGTCAGGCCGATCCGATGGCAGAACTTCACGCTCTCCGGATCGCCGCCGTGTTCGCCGCAGATGCCGAGCTTGATGTCGGGCCGCGTCTTGTGCGCCTTCTCGATGGCGATCTGCATGAGCTGGCCAACACCCGTCTGGTCAATGGACGCGAACGGGTTAGACTTAATGATGTCGTTTTCGGCGTAGGCTGGCAGGAATGAGCCGCTGTCGTCGCGGCTCATGCCAAGCGTGGTCTGCGTCAGGTCGTTGGTGCCGAAGCTGAAGAACTGCGCGTCCTTCGCGATGAGATCGGCGGCGAGCGCGCCGCGCGGAATCTCGATCATCGTGCCCACCATGTAACTGATCTTCGCCTTCTTTTCCTCCATGACCTGCTTGGCCACGCGGTGGACGATGTCCAACTGGAGTTGCAGCTCTTTCGGGAAGCCGACGAGCACGATCATGATCTCCGGCTTGACCTTGATGCCTTCCTTCTGCACCTGGAGGGCGGCCTCGATGATGGCGCGCGTCTGCATCTCGGTGATTTCAGGATAGACGATACCGAGACGGCAACCGCGGAAGCCGAGCATCGGATTGGCCTCGTGCAGCTGCGCCACGCGGGCGGCAACCTTCTCCGGCGAAATGCCGAGTTTGTGGGCCGTCGCGCGCTGCGTCTCGTTGTCGTGCGGCAGGAACTCGTGCAGCGGCGGATCGAGCGTGCGGATGGTGACCGGCAGGCCCTTCATCTCACGGAAGATGCCGACGAAGTCCTCGCGCTGGAACGGCAGCAACTTGGCCAACGCGGCTTTCCGGCCTTCCACGGTCTCGGCGAGAATCATCTCGCGCATCGGGTAGATGCGGTCGCCGCTGAAGAACATGTGCTCGGTGCGGCAGAGGCCGATGCCTTGGGCGCCAAACGCGACGGCGTTGGCGGCCTGGTCGGGCTGGTCGGCGTTGGTGCGAATGCCGAGCCGGCGCAGCTTGTCGCACCAGGTCATCAGCTTGGCGAATTGCTGGTAGGATCGGCTCTGTTTCGGATCCAGCGTCTTGCTGACCAGCACCTGCACCACTTCGCTGGGTGCCGTCTTGACCTCTCCCTCGAACACCTCGCCGGCCGTGCCGTCAATGGAGATGAAGTCGCCTTCCTTCAACGTGCGGCCCTTCACCTGCATCACGCGGGCGGTGTAATCAATCACGATGTCCGCCGCGCCGCAGACGCAAACCTTGCCCATCTGGCGGGCAACGAGCGCCGCGTGGCTGCTGACGCCACCGCGTGCGGTGAGGATGCCCTCGGCGGCAATCATGCCGCGCAAATCCTCGGGTGTGGTCTCGGTGCGGCAGAGCAGCACGCGATTGCCCTTGTGGGCCTGAGCCACAGCGTCCTCGGCGTTGAACACAATCTTGCCGGACGCAGCGCCGGGACCGGCGGGCAGGCCTTTGCAGAGCAACCGGCCGGCCTTCTCAGCTTCAGTGCGCGCCTTGCGGTCAAAGATCGGCGCGAGCAAATGGGCCAGCGAATCCGCCGGGATGCGCTTCACCGCGGCCTTCCAGTCAATCAACTTCTCCTCGACCATCTCAACGGCAATGCGCACGGCGGCCAGGCCGGTGCGTTTGCCGTTGCGCGTCTGGAGCATATAAAGCTTCTTGTCCTCGATGGTGAACTCGAAGTCCTGCATGTCCGAGAAGTGCTTCTCCAGCGTCTGGCGGACTTGCATCAACTCCTTGTGGGCCGCGGGCATTTCCTCGGCCAGCTTGGCGATCGGGTTCGGCGTGCGGATGCCCGCGACGACGTCCTCGCCCTGCGCGTTGATCAGATACTCACCGTAGAACACCTTCTCGCCGGAGGCCGGGTCGCGCGTGAACGCGACGCCCGTGGCGCTGGTGTCGCCGAGGTTGCCGAAGACCATTGTCTGGACGTTGACGGCGGTGCCCCACTCGTGCGGGATGTTGTATTTGCGGCGATAAACGATCGCGCGGTCGTTGTTCCAGGAACCGAAGACGGCGCTGACAGAGCCCCACATCTGCTCGATCGGGCACTGCGGAAATTCCTGGCCGGTCCGCTTCTTGATGAGATCCTTGAAACGGGCCACGAGCACCTTGAGATCGGCGGCCTTGAGGTCCACGTCCTGCTTGGCGCCGACTTCCTCCTTGAGGTGGTCCATGACCTCGTCGAACGGCTCGTGGTCATCCTTGCCCAGCTTCTGCACACCCATGACGACGTCGCCATACATCTGGACGAACCGGCGGTAGCAATCCCACGCCCAGCGCTCGTTGCCGCTCTTCTTGGCGACGACCAGCACGGTCTCGTCGTTGAGGCCGAGGTTGAGGATGGTGTCCATCATGCCCGGCATCGAGTCGCGGGCGCCGGAGCGGACGCTGACCAGCAGCGGATTCTCCTTGTCGCCAAATTTCTTGCCGAGGAGGTTCTGAAGTTTTTCGATGGCGGCGTTGACCTGCGCTTCGAGGACCTTCGGATAGACCTTCTTATTGTCGTAGTAGTAGGTGCAGACCTCGGTGGTGATGGTGAATCCCGGAGGCACCGGCAGACCGATGCGGGTCATCTCCGCGAGATTGGCGCCCTTGCCGCCGAGCAGCGCGCGCATCTTGCCTTCGCCGTCAGCCTTGCCTGCGCCGAAGAAATAAACGTATTTGGGGGCCTTGCCGCCTTTGCCCGCCTTGGAAACTTTTGTCTTTGCCATGATATTTTGATCCTGATCTTTGTTGTTTTTGATCTTTGGCGGCAAAAAATCCGCCGCCAAAGGAACCGGGAGTCTAATGAAATGGCGCCGCCTGTCAAGGCCGCAACGGCGGGGGTGCAAGTATCCCGCGAATCGCGCTGGAAATACGGACGGAGACTAGCCATAAATAGCGTTCGTTGTCCTTTGTGAAGAGCCTCAATCCAACCGAAACTGTGTTCGCGAACGACCGGCGCGGCGCCCGCTGGGTGGCGCTGGCGCTGGCTGCGGTGACCCTTGCTGTTTTCTGGCGGGCGACGGAATGCGGCTTCGTCAACTACGACGACCCCGATTACGTCACCAAGAACCGCTACGTGCAACAAGGCCTGACGGCGGAAAGCGTCCACTGGGCGTTCACCGCCCGCTACGAGGGCCTCTGGATCCCGCTGACCTGGCTTTCCCACATACTGGACTGGCAGATTTACCAGGACAATCCGGCGGGACATCACATGACCAATGTGCTGCTCCACATCGCCAACACCCTGCTGTTGTTTCTACTGCTCCGCCGGATGACCGGCAGCCTGTGGCGAAGCGCGTTGGTGGCCGCGCTGTTCGCGTTGCATCCGCTCCACGTTGAAACGGCGGTTTGGATCTCGGAGCGCAAGGGCGTGTTGAGCACGCTGTTCTGGCTGCTGACACTTTGCGCCTACACCGGGTATGCGCGGTTCCAGGCGCAAGGCTCGAGAATGCAGGCGGCCGGCAGCTATGCAATGACGCTTGCGTTGTTTGTCGCCGGCCTGATGGCCAAACCCATGCTGGTGACGCTGCCGTGTGTGATGTTGTTGCTGGATTACTGGCCGCTGGAACGATGGAAATCGCCGCCTCTGGCGCCGGCTGAAAATCCATCGTCGGAAACCGGCCCGAACATGTGGACATGGCGGTGCTGGCGCTGGCTGGTGGGGGAGAAACTGCCGTTTTTCTTGCTGACCGCCGCTTTTGGCGTGCTGACGTCTTCGACGCAGCCGGAAAGCTCTCTCACCGTGGCCCAGCGCATCGCCAACGCGCTGATTTCCTATCCGCGTTATCTATGGAAAACGCTCTGGCCGGCGGTGCTGGCCATTCCGTATCCGCACCCGTGGAGCTGGCCGGTCTGGCAAGTGATGCTGGCCGCTGCGTTTCTAGTGGTGTCAACCGTCTGGGTCATTCGCCGGATGCGGCAGCGGCCCTACCTGGCCACGGGCTGGTTCTGGTATCTCGGCACTTTGGTGCCGGTGCTCGGGCTGGTGCGGATGGGACTGTACTCCATGGCCGACCGCTACACCTACGTACCGCTCATCGGCATTTTCCTGATGGTGGCCTGGGCGGCGGGCGAAGTCGTGGCCAAATGGAGCCGGTGGAAACCCGCTGCCGGCGTGCTGGCGGCACTGCTGCTGGGCTTGTGCGCCTGGCGCGCACATGATCAGCTTGGGTTTTGGACGGACAGCGGCACGCTATTCACCCACGCCCTTGCAGTGACAGACAGAAACTGTTTCGCCCACACCTGCCTCGGTTATTACTTTCAAACCAAGGGCCGCCTGGACGAGGCGATAAGACAATACGTTGAAGCGGTAAAGATCTGGCCGCAGTTTGGTCTGGCGTGGAACAACCTCTTCGAAGCGCAAGCCCTCAAGAATGGCCAGAAGAACAGCGATCGGAAAAACGAGTAGATGCCGGTCGCGCCGGTTTGGGCGCGCATCGTCAACAGGAACTCAGCGCGGCTCTTGCGTTCCGAAGTGGCTGGTTATCTGCCAGCGAACGCTGGTGAGCGCTGGAAACAATGGCCGCACATTGTGGAATGAAGATCGCCGACAAAATTGAGACCGTGTTCGCCAACAACCGGCGCGGCGTCCGCTGGATGGCGCTGGCGCTGGCGGCGGTGACCCTTGCTGTTTTCTGGCGGGCGACGGAATGCGGTTTCATCAACTACGATGACCCCGATTTCGTCACCAAGAACTGCCATGTGCAACAAGGCCTGACTGCCGACAGCGTCCGCTGGGCGCTCACGGTCAACTACGCAAACCTCCAGATTCCGCTAACGTGGCTCTCTCACATTCTGGACTGGCAAATATACCGGGACAATCCGGCGGGACATCACCTGACCAATGTGCTGCTCCACACCGCCAACACCCTGCTGCTGTTTCTGCTGCTCCGCCGGATGACCGGCAGTTTGTGGCGAAGCGCATTAGTGGCCGCATTATTTGCGCTGCACCCGCTCCACGTCGAAACGGTGGCGTGGGTTTCGGAACGCAAGGGCGTGCTGAGCATGTTGTTCTGGCTGCTGACGCTTTACGCCTACACCGGGTATGCGCGGTTCCAAGCGCAGGGCCTGAGGATTCAAGCGGCCGGCAGTTATGTGACGGCGCTTTTCTTGTTTGGCTGCGCGCTGATGGCCAAACCGATCGTGGTGACGCTACCGTGTGTGATGCTGCTGCTGGATTACTGGCCGCTGGAACGATGGAAATCGCCACCGCTGTTGCCGGCTGAAAACCCACCGCCGGAAACCGGTCCGAAGGTGTGGATGTGGCGGTGCTGGTGCTGGCTGGCTGCAGAGAAGCTGCCCTTTGTTTTACTGGCTGCCGTCTTCAGCGTGGTGACGTTCCGCACGGCACCGGCGGGCTTTCTGACCATGGGCCAGCGCATCGGCAACGCGCTGGTTTCCTATCCGCGGTATCTGTGGAAAACGCTCTGGCCGGTCGCGCTGGCCATGCCGTATCCGTTTCCGCGGACATGGGGCTGGCCCATTGGGTTGGTGATTCTGTCCGTGGTGTTTCTGGTGCTGACCACTCGCCAGGTCATTCGCCGGGCGCGGCGGCAGCCTTATCTGGCCACAGGCTGGTTCTGGTTTCTCGGCACCCTCGTGCCGGTGCTTGGGCTGGTGCGGATGGGCCCCTACTCCATCGCCGACCGCTACACCTACATCTCGCTCATCGGCATTTTCCTGATGGTGGCCTGGGCGGCGGGCGACGCCGTGGCCAAAGGGTGCCGATGGAAAACCGCAGCGGGCGCGCTGGCGGCGGTGCTGCTGGGCTTGTATGCCTGGCGCACGCACGATCAGGTTGGGCTTTGGACAGACAGCGGCACATGGTTCACGCACACCCTTGCGGTAACGGGCGAAAACTACATCGCCGAAAACGACCTCGGTTATTATTTCCAGGCCAAAGGCCGCTATGACGAAGCGATAGAACAGTACAACAAAGCGGTGAAGATATGGCCCACGATTGACACCGCGTGGAACAACCTCCTCGACACGCAAGCTCTCAAGAAACGCCAGGAGAACGACCAACCGCAGAAGAAATAAAGAACCCGGCCGCGCCGGCAACGCGCTGCTTGCCTATCTGCGATATCTGTGGAAAACGCTCTGGCCTGCATACGCTGGCCATGCCGTATCCGTATCCCCGGCCGTGGAACTGGCCGGTCGGACTGGTGATCCTGGCGGCGCTGTTTTTTGGTCGCGATCACCGTCTGCGTGATCCGACAAGCGCGGCGGCGGCCTTATCTCGCCACGGGCTGGTTTTGGTTTCTCGGCACCCTGGCGCCGGTGCTCGGACTCATGAGGATGGGACTTTACTCCCTGGCCTCCCGTTACTCTTGCATCTCGCTCATCGGCATTTTCCTGATGGTGGCATGGGCGGCAGACAAAGCCGTGGCGAAATGAGGCCGATGGAAACCAGCGGCCGGCGCAGTGACAGCGATGGTATTGGGCTTGTGCATCTGGCGCGCGGATCATCATTCCGGATTCCGACCGGACACCGGCGCACACCTTGCCCCCGCCGTGAGGGCAGAAACTGTGTCGTCCACTCCAACTCCGGCTCGTGCTTTCGAAACCCGAGCCCGGCTCAGGTGTGCATCGACAGCAGGAACTCGGCGTTGCTCTTGGTCTTCTTGAGCCGTTCGAGGACCAGTTCCATGGCTTCCACCGGCGGCACACCGGAGAGGGCGCGGCGCAGGATGTAGATGCGGCTCATCTCGTCGGGGTGGTAGAGCAGTTCTTCCTTGCGCGTGCCGCTCTTCTCAATGTTGATGGCCGGGAAGACGCGTTTGTCCACGAGGTGGCGGTCGAGGCACAGTTCCATGTTGCCCGTGCCTTTGAACTCCTCGAAGATGACCTCGTCCATGCGCGAGCCGGTGTCAATCAGCGCCGTGGCGATGATCGTCAGCGAGCCGCCTTCCTCGATGTTGCGCGCGGCGCCAAAGAAACGCTTCGGCTTGTGGAGCGCGTTGGCATCCACGCCGCCGGAGAGAATCTTGCCGGAGTGCGGCTGGAGCGTGTTGTAAGCGCGCGCGAGACGCGTGATGGAGTCCAGCAGGATGACCACGTCCTTCTTGTGCTCAACGAGGCGCTTGGCCTTCTCGATGACCATCTCGGCCACCTGCGCGTGGCGCTCGGGCGGCTCGTCGAAGCAGGAGCTGACCACCTCGCCTTTGACGGTGCGCTCCATGTCGGTGACTTCCTCCGGCCGCTCGTCAATGAGCAGGACGATGAGGTAGATGCCGGGATGATTGGTGGAAATGGAGTTGGCGAGTTTTTGGAGCAGGATGGTTTTGCCGGTGCGCGGCGGGGCCACGATCAGCCCGCGCTGGCCCATGCCAATCGGCACCAGCAGGTCCATCGCGCGCATGGCGATCTCGTCGGGCTTGCTGGTGATTTCGAGCTGGATGCGCCGGGTGGGGAACAACGGCGTGAGGTTGTCGAAAAGAACCTTGTCCTTGGCCTTTTCCGGGTCTTCGCCGAAAACACCTTCGAGTTTCAGCAACGCGAAGAATTTCTCCTTGTCCTTCGGCGGGCGGATCTGGCCGGAGATGAGGTCGCCGTTGGCGAGATCGAAGCGGCGGATTTGCGACGGCGAAACGTAAATATCCTCCGGGCACGGCAGGTAGTTGTAGCTGGGCGAGCGCAGGAAGCCGAAACCGTCGGGCAGAATTTCCAGCACGCCCTCGCCGATCATGATCACGTTGGACTTGACGGCGGTGGCTTCGAGAATCTTGAAGATGACCTCGTGTTTCTTGAGCACGCCGACGCCCTCGATGTTCAACTCGCGCGCCAGCTTGTTGAGCTGCGGCACGACGATCTTCTGCAGATCGGCAAGATAAATGTTGCCGCCCTCGGCGATCACCTTGCGAACGCTTTCTTCGCTGGCGGCCGAGATGCTGGCGTGCACTTCGGGCGAGCTTTTCTTGACGGCTCTCTCTTCGGAAGCAATCTTTTCAGAAACGGCTGCCGTTTTTTTCGATGTTCTAGCCATAATTGTGTCCTCTCAGTTTGAAATGTTACCACCCGCCGGCGTCAAAAATTCCAATTGTTTCCAAATCCTGGCGATCTGTTGTTCCAGCACCGCCGGCGAACTCTCGTTCCACACGACGAAATCCGCGCCATCCATCTTTGCCGTCATCGGCATCTGCGCGCGGATGCGCGCGTCGGCCTGCGCGGCGGTCAGGCCGCGCTCCCGCAACCGGCTTCGTTGCGTGGCTTCCGCGCACGCAACAACGATCACCGTCTCGAATCGGTCCTGGGCAGCTACTTCGTAGAGCAGTGGAATGACCACGACAACCACGCCGCGCCACCCGGCACGCTTCAACTCCGCCAACTCGCCCTGCCACGCGGCGCGAACCACCGGATGCACGATGTCGTTCAACCGCTGCCGCTGACGGGCGTCGGCAAAGACGATGTCGCCCAACCGCGCGCGATCCACCGTGCCGTCGGCGTTCAGAATCTGCCGGCCGAACACCCGCACGACGGCTTCAAACGCCGGCGCATCCGGCCGGAGCGCCTGCCGCGCCAGTTCGTCGGTGTCCACGACACGCGCGCCAAGCGTCGCCAGCACCGCCGCAGCCGTCGTCTTGCCGGAGGCAATGCCGCCGGTCAGACCTGCCTGTATCAAGTTGTCCATCAACGACTTGGCGAATGACATCGCTCGGTGTCATTCAAAAAGGGGATTGTTTTACTACCGGACACGCTGGCGCCGCGAAACCACCGAAGCCAACCGTTTCTCAAGGGCGGCAAACTCTAGCGCACCTTCCGCCAATGTCAAGCCGTCGTCAATTCAACGGCAACTCTTCCTGGGGCGACCGCCGCGCCTGCCGCTGCGTTTCTTCCAACAGCGATTTGAATCCCAACCGCTCGAACAGCACAGCCAGCCGCGCGTGATCCGGCTCGACGCAGCGCCACCGGTCCCACTCGACTAACACCGGCAGCGTCGCGTTCAACGCCATCAGCGCGCGGTTCAGCCGGATCCGGTCCGCGCTTTGCTCGATCGCCGCGCGCAGTTTCGCGTTGGCGATTTCGCCGCTGCGCGCCAGCGCCGCCTCCGCGCCGCCGAACTGATCGAGCAATCGCGCAGCGGTTTTTCCGCCGACGCCCGGCACGCCGGGAATGTTGTCGGAACTGTCCCCGGTCAGGCAAAGCCAATCCAGCAACTTTTCCGGCGGCACGCCGTACCGCTCCCGCACGCCGTCGCAGTCCACGAGCACGTTGCCCTGGGGCAACAGGCGCACGCCCGCGACACGATCGCCGACCAACTGCATCAAATCCTTGTCGGCGGTGGCAATCAACACCCGCGCGTCGCCGGCCTGGCGGCAGACGGAAGCGATGATGTCGTCCGCCTCACAGTCAGGTTGCTCCAGCGACTCGACATGCAGGGCGTCGAGCACTTCGCGAATGACGGGCAATTGGGCGCGCAGGTCATCCGGCATCGGTTTGCGCTGGGCCTTGTAGGTTTCCAGCATTTTCAGCCGCTCCCGCGGGACGCCGGTGTCCCACGCGACGACCCAGTGAGTGGGTTGAAAGTCGTCGGCCATCTTGCGCAGCATTTTCAGGAAGCCGAACACGGCATTGGTCGGCTCGCCGTGCGCGTTGGTCAGTTTGGGAATGGCAAAGAACGCCCGGTAAGCGTAGCTGTGACCGTCAACCAAAAGCAGGATTTTATCAGCCATGCGCGTGGCGGCAAGCGGCGGCCGGCAACGTCAGGCGCGTCCGGATCCAACGCAATGCAAACTGCAAACACTCAAGGCCGCGGCGCAGCCGGCGGCGTGGATGCGGTCGGACCGGCAGGCGTCACCTCGGTCGGCGTCGTCGGCCCGGTCGTCGTGGATGCCCGGCTGATCAGGTCGCCGTAAGGATCAATCAACTTGGCCGTAACGAACACCATCAGGTTTTTCTTGATGGTGTTTTCCAGCTCATTGCGGAACAACTTGCCCAACAGCGGGATGTCGCCGAGGAACGGAACCTTGTCCTGAATCTTGGTGGCGTCTTCACGGATCAAACCGCCAAGGACGACCGTGGAGCCGTCGTAAACCATGACGCTGGTGGTGACACGCCGCACGGAGAAGACCGGCTGCGGGTATGGGAAGACCAGGGTGTATTGCGAGGAGGCGGCAGGATTGTTAACCCCGCTGCTGCCCAGCGAATCCCGGCTGCCATAATCCACAAAGCCGTCGAAATCGCTGACCTCCGGGATGAGCGTCAGGTTGATCAAGCCGGTTTCGCCGATCTGCGGCGTCACGTTCAACGTCACACCGAGGTTGCGCGTCTGGAAGCCGCCAGGCGTCGGAGGCGAAATCATCGGCGCGGAGACGGCCGCTCCTGACGTGGCCGCGGAAGAGGCGGCGCTGGCCACGCGCGGCGGCTCAAACTCGGTCGGGTAGATGAACTCGCGGATGACTTCGATCTTGGCTTGCTGGCCGCTGATCGTGGTCACTTTTGGCGCGCAGAGCAAATCCGTGTTTTCGCGCTGGGACAACGCGCGCAGGACGACTTGGAACTGGGGATTGGTCAGCAAGCCGGTAAAGGTCGCCACGGAGTCGGCAACCGTCTGCCCCGTGGCCGTCTGGCCGGACAGCAGCGCATCCAGTTTATTGCCGACCAGCGTGCCGGCTTGACTTGCATACCGGTTCCCTACAGTCAGATTCTGCGTGGGAGTGGCCGTCAGATCGGACGGATAAACGGGGAACGTTCCGTTGTTGGCGCTGCCGCCTCCAACAGCGAACGCCGGGTTGCCGGGCGCGCCGATCCCGCCGATGCTGCCAAATCCCCATTGGCCCAGGATCCAGTCGAAGCCCAGTTCGCGCAAGTCCGTCTGCTGGATCTCGATGAACTTCGCCTCGATGGTCACCTGCTGGCCTTGGGCACGACGCAGGGTGTCCAGAATTTTTTCGATCGTGTCCAGATTGTCGGGCGTGTTCCTCACGAACAACTGGCTGGTCGCCGCCTGATATGTCACCGAGGCCGGCGGGTCGAACTTCACACCGGCATCGGCGAAAAACTTCTTGATGTCTTCGCTCGACACGGTGGCGCCTCCCGTCGACGGCGTCTGGTTGGGCGCCGGAGCAGGCGTTGGCGCTGCGCCACCGCCACCGCCAGCACCACCGCCACCAGCCCCGGTTGGCGGGGTGCCCGTCACGACGGACACAAAGATGCCGGGCGGCACATTGAAATTGCGCGTCACCATCTCCCCCGGCGAAACGTAGTTCGGAGGCACGATGAGGACGGCATAATTCTCTACGATGTACTTCAAGCCTGCGATATCGGTCACATAGCGCAGGGCGTCGCGCAACGGCACATCCAGAAGGTTCAAGGTAATCGCAGGCGTGCCCGTGATGGTGCCGCCGGGTGCGGACGTCGTGGGCCCAGGCGTCGCGGCCGCAGGCGCCGCAGGCGCTGCTGGGGCGGGGACCGCGTCGGCTCCCGGAGCTCCTGGAGCGGTTCCGGGAACTGGCGCGGCACCGGGAGCGGCCGGCGCGCCAGGCGCGCCAGGCGCCATGGGCGCGGGCGCGGGTGCGGGTGCGGGTGCCGCCGCTTCAGGGGCCGCCGGAGCGTTTCCGCCTCCCACCGTTGACAAGCCACCAGCGAAGACGATGTTGATGCCATTGCCGCCCTGTAGTTTGTCAATCGCACGGCTCTGCTCGGACAGGAAATTGACTACATCCACGATGTTGGCCTCCCTGAATTCAATCTTCGGAAGACGAATCGTGTCGAGCTTGCGATTGAGCTTTTCCTTTTCCACGGGAATGAAATCGGTCTTCTGAACAGTCCGGAGGTTTGTGTTGCGCGGCGCCCGGATCGGCGGAGCCCATGCCTCGAGCGTGTCAGCGGCATATTGCACGCGCACACGGCTCCTATCCACCTCGGCGGTGTGGTAACGCTGCTCGTTGACCTCCCGCAACAGAGTGCGGGCTTCTTCGTTGTAACGATCCTGCACCATCGCCAAATTGAGTTTCTCGGCGGCCAGATCGAGTTGGTTGCTCTGGAAAGCCAGCCGTGCGTCGCGCAGCAACTGGGTCGCCTGATTTTGCGACTTCTTGAACTCCGGTGCCTCGTCCACCGGCGGAAGGGTCCTCGGCACGCTGTCCACTGTGGCCTCGGGAGGCTTGGGACCCGCGGTGGCTTGCTCGGCGGTCTTGATGATGCTCTTGGCGGCACCGTTGGTGGGATCATAAATCAACACTTGGTCGGCGGATTTTCGCGCGTCGGCGTAGTTCTTTGCCTTGACGGAAGCCCTGCCTTTGTTGATGTAGGCGTTGATCACCCCGGCGCGGGCCGTAGCGATTTCCTTGGCGGCCACGTTGCCTCTGGGCAGTGTGTTGAGAGCGTTGGTGTAATACTCGGCGGCCTTGTCAAAGTCGCCGGCCTTCATGGCGGCGTCGGCGTCGGCCAGCGCCTTCTGGCCGCGAATGAGTTGCTCCTTGCGGCGGATGACTTCCTGCTCGCTCAGTTCTTCGGGCGTCGCCAGTGCCGCGGCGCCCACGCTGGCCAATTGGCTTTGCGCCTGGGCGCGCAAAGGCGCGGCCCACAATCCCAAAACCAGACTGCCACACAGCACGGCGGGTAAAATTTGGTCGGCTTTCTTCATGCTTCCTTTCCGGCTCTCTCGGCGCTCTTGCGCCCGCAGTCCGTGCCAGGCAACCGCCCGGCCTCGCGACGCGCGTGTCCAAACTCTCTTCAAAAACTCCTCAAAACCGCGGCACCACTTTAAGATATTTCTTGTATTCCTTTTGAGATTGAATGTCTTTGAATATCATTTGCGACCGATACGTGTCAAGGCTAACCACCTCATACTCCTTGCCTTTGTAGGTGAATTTCGACTTGGGCTTCAGATTGTCGAACTGCTGCCCGGTGACACTGGACACGCAGCGGGCCACCGGCTCGCTCTCCGAAATCGTCTTGCCGATCACCAACAGAACCTGCTTGGTGATGTCGGCGGATTTCCGCAGCAAAGTGAGCACCGATAGATCCACTTCCCGTTCCAGTCCCAGCGATGGAATAAACTGTTTGACCTTCTTGGATTCGTAGCGAAGCACGGTGAACGTCTCTGCAACGCCGAAGATCGTCTGCTTGATGACGTCGCCTTGTTTGACGAACCGGCTGCCGCCGTTGGCGATGTTGATCTGGAACACACCCTCGGAGACCACCGCCATGAACCTCATTGGGAAGGTGCGGGAGGCCGCCCACCATTCGAGCTCGTTCGCAGGGTCGCCGGCGACGTGCACATCGACGTGTGCTTCTCCAGGCGGGAATATTTCCTTGCCGTCCCACACCCACATGTCGGGGATGAATGGCCGCGGCCCGTCGTTGGTCCGCCATGCCGGCGGACTCTTCAGCAGCGTCGCGATCTGCATCAACTCGTTGGTGTCCACCGGCGTGGCGGGGGCAATGTTCTTGTTGATGTCGGGAAGCTCCGAGTTGCCGAGCCCCAGCCAGCCCGCCAGCGTCACCGCAGTGGCGATCATCATCAGCGACACGACGGCCACTGCTATCTTCTCGTAATGTTTCTTCAAAAACTCCATGACACTCCAGCCTGCAGCGCGCGCCTTACTTGGCCGCCGTCGGCGCCGACGCCGACGGCTCTCGAAACTCCACCAAATCCACGCGCAGTTTCACTTGGATTTTCTCCAGACCAAAAACGGGGACCGGCTCGGTGAGCTTCGCGGCCTCGCCCGGGCGCACAACCGGCGCTCCGGCGGTCGGAGCCGCGCCCGCCGCGGCACCCGCCGCGGCGTCCGCCGCGGTGGCCGCCCGGCCCATCGCTTCGGAACGGCCGCCCTGCAACATCTCGCCGCTGCGAGTGTTGAGGACGGACAACGAACGGACAACAAAAAACCGCGGCGACAATTCCAGCGCGGTCATGATGCCGCGCAACGCTTGTGTGTCGCCGGTAAATTCCAGTTCGAACGGCAGGGCGCTAGAGATCTCGGCGGGATTGTCGCGGATGGTGATGGCGAGGAATTCGTCGGTTCTTTCCCCGGTGCCCGGCCCCGGCATGGCCGGCGCGTTGACATCATGCGGAATCTCCGCGCCGACCGGCGCGCGGCGGATGGTCGTGATCGAAGCAATGCGATTGGTGAAGAGGATGTCCGACAACATCTCGATGGCGTTCCACTGCGTAAGCAGCGTGTGGATTTGGGCGGGGTCGTTGGCCGGCGTTGCGCCGTGGGTGACGTAGCGGCCAAAGCCGAAGCCGAAGTCTTGCGGCACCACCACGTTGTTCTTCTTGGCCGCCGCCAGCAGCTTGTTCTTGTATTGCACCAGTTTGGTATTGAACGCGGAAGGCTTGATGTTTTGCGGCGGCGGATTGACGCCGGCGAGATTGGTCAGCCACCGCGCGACGCTGAGGTCCTCGTTGGTGCCGGAGAGCGCCGCGACGGTGTTGGAAAGGATGACGACATTCTCCGCGTGCGGGAACGGTTTGCGCCGCATCAGTCCGTCCAACTCGGTGTGTTTCTCCTCCAGCTTGGCGGTCGCCTCCGCTTCCTTGGCATAGTTCACGTAAACCTGGCCGTAGTAGATGTAGCCGAGCGCGCCGAGGCTGAGGAGCGCGCCCACGGCAAGGCCAGGATTTTCTTTGAGCCAGGACAGCAATTTTTTCATAGCGGAATCGGCACCTTCAATTGCGCGCTGATGGTGAACGTGAAGTCCATGTCGCCTTCCTTGGGCGTGGGACCCTTGGTGACGTTCGTGGTCTTTTCGTCGAAGTAGGGACTTTCGCGCAACCGGGTCACGAACTCGGTCGGCTTCTGGAGCCGGTCCGGCTCGGTGGGTTTATAGATGCTGCCGGCGACGATGACCAGCTCGGTGATCTGCTGCCGTTCTTTGGCCGCTTTGATCGCTTCGGGCGAGCCGGGCGGCGGCGGCGGCGCGACGGAAGCACCGGGCGTGGCGGAAGTAACGGACTCGCCGCCGAAACCTCCGACAGGCACGCCGCCGGAGGCCGGCTCAAGCTGGATGACCCATGTGTCCGCCGGCAAACGCGCCGCGAGGTCGTCCAGGATTTGATGCCAGCGGACACGCGCCTCGGCCATGTTCTTGATCTGGTCCCTGATTTTGCTGTAATGCTCGACGTTTTTTTGCTGGCGCGTAATCTGGCCTTCGAGTTTGCGCAACGCGCGAATGCGGAATTGCAACGTGTCCGGGGCGGGATTGCTTTCGTCGCCGAGGAGTTTCTGCTCGGTTTCGGCGCGCTGGTTGAAGTAGTAGCCCCAGCTCGCGCCGACCAACGCCAAGCCCACCGCGCAACCGGCAAAGTAGATTTTCTTTTTGTTGAACTCGCGCCGCTCGATGACGTAGGGCGGCAGGAGGTTGACTTCGATAGGACACTCGCCCGCCGCCAGCCGCAGTCCCAAACCAACCGCGCCGCCGTAGCCGCTGGCCTGCGCCGCCAGAGCCTCGCGGTCAAGGTTCGGCGCCAGTTCGATGTTGCGGAACGGGTTGAAGAACTCGACGGGGATTTGGAGCTTCTCGTTGAAGAAATGGTCCGCGTAGGGCAGCGCGGCCGAACCGCCCGTCAGCAACAATTTGGACGGCTGCTGGCCGCCTTGCTGCGTGCGGTAGAAAATCACCGACCGCGTCACGTCCGCGTGGATGCGGGTCATGACGTTGCGGATGACTTTGCAGAGCCGCGCCGTCAACGGGTCTTCGGGTTCTTCGTAGGCGCCGCCCAGCCCGACGAAACCTTTCTTGCGCTTCAACTCCTCCGCCTGCGCGAAGGTGAGCTTCTTGTCCTCGAACTCGCGCATGATTTCCTGCGTGATCTGATTGCCGCCGATCGGCACGGCGCGCGTAAAAATCTTTTCCTTCTCGATGAAGATCAGGTTGGTCGTCTTGGCGCCGATGTCCGCCACCAACATGCACCCTTCTTCCACTTCATAGTTGTAGCGGACGGCGTTGTAGAGGGCCAGCGAACTGACATCCACCAGTTCGACGTGCAGCCCGGCAGCGTCCACGGCCTTGGCGAGCGATTCGATGATGTCGCTCTTGATGGCCACCAGCACCACTTCGTATTCGCCTTTCTCCGACGCGCCGCCGATGAGCTGATAGCCCCACACCACCTCGGACATCGGGAACGGGACGTTTTGCTGCGCCTCAAAGCCCACCATGCGCTCGATGTTCTCCGGCGTGGCGGCAGGCAGTTTCACGAAACGCGTGAACACCGACTGGCCCGCCACGGAAATGACGGCGCGGCCGCGGCGCACACCGTGTTCGCGCAACATCTGGCGGAGAGTGGCGGTGATGACCGCGCTGCGGTCGGTCTCCTGGGTGGAATCCACCGGCAAGTCCGTGGTGCTGTATTGGAGCAGCCGCACACCGCCGGTCTTCACCCGCTCCAACACCGCCAGTTTGACGGACGCCGCGCCGATGTCCAACCCTAGAATACGATTTGCTTTCAAGACGATTTGAATTGGCTGTTTGATTTAGGGGCGATGGCTGGCCAATGTGATTTTGATGCTGACAGCTTTCACAATCATTACGGTTTGCCAGTCGTGAATTTCGACCATTCGTAGTCAGCGTAGAGCGTCGTCGCCCACGGCGATTCGGATACACGCATCAACAATCCCGGCTGCGGCGTGAACCGCTGCCACCACTGTTGCTTGGAGTGTTTGGTGTCGTCGAAACTCATCAGCCGCCCTTGCCACAAGATTTCCACGCCGACGCTCTCCATGGCGGCCTGGGTGGTCGAGCCGGCCCAACGCTCCGTCACCAGCGGATGCATGAGCATCGCGGCGACGTGCCGGCGTCCCTTCTTCACATAGATATAGGTGTCGCTGCCAGTGGCCATCACCTGTTGCTTGCTTCCGCCCAGCACCACATACCACTTAATTTCCAAGTCGTCGGCCCACTCCGGCTGGCTGTCGAACTCGCACTCAAACAGCGTCCACGGCACCCGCCCCGCCTCGGTGCCGCCGCGACCGCTTGCGCCACCACTGGCCGGATTCAACCGCCGCAGCTCGATCCGTTTGATGAGAAAATCCGCCTTCACAGGGCGAGGCTGTAATTGCGCGAGCGACTCGCTTGCGCCCAATGCCAGAAGCGCCCCAACTACCGGCGCCAACCATCGCAGCGGCCTGAAATGTTCTTTCATCACTCTCCTTCTACCCATCCACCGACATTCTTTCAACGCCCAATCCCATGGGTGTTTTTTGCATTCTGCGAACCTTACTCAAAAACGCCGCAACCGGTCAACAACAAGATCATCACAATGCAGGTAAAACGGAATGCGCTCCGTGCCGGCAATAGTCCGGTCCTCGTTCACGCTTCCCATCTCCGGCCTCATCGCTTGGTCGTCACCCAATACACGGGCAGGCGCGTCAACCGCGCGCGCGGGTCATTCACAATCCGCACGTTGCCCATCAAATCCAGCGCCCGCACTTCCGGCGCCGCCCATGGCGACGGCAACCGAACCTCCGCATCTTCCGGCAATGCCCACGCCACCAGCACCCGGCCGTTGTCGCCCGCGCGCTGAAACTCAAACGCCCGGGCGCCCGCTCCCAGCGCGTGCTCGGCAATCAAGACGGCGCCGTCGAGCAATCCGTTGGCCACATAATAGGCCACCGCCACCGCCGTTGGCGAGTCGTCATATTCAAAAAAACCGTTTGCCGGATCGTCCTCCGGCGCGCTCCATGGCGACGCCAGCCCGCAAAAAAATCTCTCCGCGCCGGACGCCATCGCGAGCACCTGCTGCCGCACGATCAGCGCCGCGGCCTCGCGCGGCGGCAACGGCTTCCCGTCGAGCGCCTGCTCACGATAACCACTGGCCACGTTCCGCAAGCCGCCGCTCGTAATCCACACGGGCTTCTCGCCGCCGCTTGCGCGCATGGCCGCCTTGATCGCCGCCACCATTTTCTCCACCGGCGGGTCGGCGGCGAGCGCCTCGGGGCCGGACGCCGGCGGCAGATGGAAGGACAAGGCATCCATGGAATCCAGCGTCCCGTATTGCAACAGCTTGGGCGCGAGGTCCCACTGACGCAGCGCGCCGCCGACAATCAGACACTCCGGGTCTGTCGTCTTCGCCGCCGCGTACGTGCGCCGCAACAGGTTCGCGTAGTTCTGCAACCGTTCCCCGGCGTCGCCGCCGGCCAGCAGGCCCGGCCGGTCCGGTTCGCTCCACACTTCCCACGCGTGGACCCAACTCCGGTAGTGGTTGACGGTTTGCTGAACGTAAGCATCCCACTCCTCCGGCCGCGAGCCGCGGTCCCGCGGTCCGTTCTCCCAGTAAACCGACGCGTCGAGCGAGCCGAGCACTTCCAATCCGCGCCGCCATGCCGCGCGAAACGTTTCGTCGAACCATTGCCATTGGTCGGGTTGCGGTTCGACGGCAAACCACTGCGTCGCCAGCGGCATTCGCACCCATCGCACGCCCAGCCGGCCCGCGGCGTCCAGTTGCTCGCGACGGCAGCGGATCGTCCCGCCAAACAGCGACGCGTGCGCCGGCGGCCGGGCCACCAGCGGCTGCACCACGGCCAGCGCCGTCTCGTCGCGCGAGCCGATGCCGTCAAGTTCCGCTGCGATCACCACACGACCCGCCAAACCGAGCGGCAGGACGACGGACGCCGAACCAAATCCGTTGCCCGACGTGCCCAGCGTCACTTCGCGGCGGAAAATCTCCCGTTCGTTGAAATCGCGCCCCGTCACGCGCACCCGCCATGCCGCGTTCGTCGGCTGCGCCGCGTAGGACACCGCCGCCACCACTACGAAAGGCTGCACGCCCGGCGGGAACCAATGCTCCGCCTGCGGCACGGTCACCGCCACCTCGGCCGGGAATCGCGGTGCAAACGGCGCGGCCAGTTCGCCTGCCTCCAACTGCGCCGCGTCTATCCACAGCGTCTGCGGCCCGCGCGCCTGCAGCGCCACGCGCGCCGATCCTGCCGCAGCCTTCGCCGCCGGTTGCGTCACGCTTACCCGCTGCCACGCGCCCGTCGGAAATACGCGGTTGGTCGTCGCCGCCCCGCCCGGCTGCTCGATGACGAGCTCCGCTTGTGACGCCGGCGCGGATCGCGGCCCCGGCTCGGCCCGGAGAAAAATCGAAAACGTCCGCGCCTGGCCGGCCGGCATCGGCTGCCAGAACGATCTCACCGTCAGCCGCTGGTGCTCGCTCAGCACGGCGCGCAAACAGCGCCGCCCATGCGCCGTGCCGCTGTTGCGCACGTCCGGCGATGGGTTTTCCCACTCGATCGCCGGCCGTTCCGCGAACGCGTCCGCGTCGCTCACCTGGCAGATCCAGTGCGACGTGCCCAATTCGAAGCTGGGGTTCGGCAGGAGATTTTCGGCGCGCGCGGAAGCGAGAGCATAGAACACTCCAAAACCCAAAATCCAAATTCCAAGGAAACTCCAACACGCCGACGCGGATGCCTTTGGCGTTTGTCGCTTGGAGTTTCCTTGGAATTTGGATTTTGGATTTTGGAGTTTCACTTTCCGTTTTCCTTCGCGCGCTGCACTTCGATGATGCCTTTTTCGCCGACACCGTGAATGCCTTCCACCGAATTTTGCTCGATGGCCACCGTCGCGCCCGGCTCATCAATCGCGAATGCCACCTGCGCGTTCGTCGAGTGGCTCACCGGATACCAGAAATAGGCGTGGTTGCGCCGGAACACCACGGCGTCGCTGCTGGCCGCCGCGTGATACGCCGTCATCGCGTCGCGCACCACGTTGAACTCCACCACCGTGCCAACGACCGAGGCCGACGTGTCGCGCACCGACGCTGCGCCGTGGCGGCTGACGAGGACCACGCCGTCGGTGCGGCTGCGAATGAACGAGTTGTGGCGCAGCACGTTGCCGAGCGCACGCGGAAACTCCACCGGCAGATTCGCCGCGTCGCCGCTGGTGACGAGCGCGCCGGCGCTGCATTCCTCGACGCGGTTGCCCTCGGCGACGTTCCAAAACAGCGGGCTGATGCCGCGGTTCCACGTGCGCGGCATCGAGGAGGCCAGCGTCGTGCCGTTGGCGTAGAGGAACAGGCCCGGCTTACGCTGGCGCGCGATGGTATTGCCGGCGATGACGTTTTCGACGCACGAAATCCACAGTTGGATGCCTGTCATGCCGTCGGGCGTGTGGTTGCCGACGATGAGGTTGCGATGAAACATCGTGCCCACCGCGACAACGGAGCCTTTCGCCGGCGCAACACGCCACGGCCGGTCGAGCAGCAGCCGCTCGCCGTCGCGCTTCATCACGCGTCGCGTCTGTCCCTGGCCAACGCCGCTGAAAACCGTGACGTAATATTCGCTGATCGGCGGCTCCGGCGAGCCGTCGTCCGCGTCCGGCGGCCAGAACGGCGTCTCATTCTTGTCGGCGTCGTGCGTAAGCTGCTCGCGTTTCACGCTGCCGAGCCGGTCGTCGGGCGTCGGCGGAAATGTCTTGGGCAGCGTCACGCTCGCCCCATCCGCGCCGGCAAGCGGCCCGAAGTAGGCGGTGCGGTGGTTGCCCTCGAACAAAATCATCTCGCCGACGTTCTGGTCCGTCCCCGCCACGCCGCCGAACCGCGTCTGGCCCGTCCCGACGCCCACGCCGGGGCCGCGCGACTCTTCGACGCCGTTCCGAGCGATATAGTTGTGCGTTATCGAGCCATGACCAGTGGAGAACCACAATAGCCGCCTCGCGGTTGGTCCGCCAGCCGCCTCGCCCGGCGGCGAGATGACACGGTTGTCCATAATAATGCATTCCTCAATCGGCTCGCAACGACCGAGGATCGCCGCCTCCGCGTTGCCGCCAACGCGAGTTACTGATACCAGCCGGTTATTAGCAAACTGGCTTCGCCTCGCGCCACTGATGAAAAGTGGTGCGCGGCCCCAAAGTTCATTCGAGTCAATGGAAGCGTGGTCAGCATTACGCACATGAACACCGCAGTTCTCGGCCTGCTTGCCATCACAGTCGGCGACGCGGACGTATTCGACACGGCAGTCGCGCAACCACGCCGTCGACTCCGGCGAACGGATGGCGACGCCGATATTGACCTGCTCATTGCCAAGAATAGTTAGGTTTTTTACAGCCGCGTCGTCACCGCTCAACCAGACCGCCGCGCGATCACCGCCCGGCAACGCACCTTCCTTCGTGACGAATTTCACGCAGTCTTCGCCTTGCATCACCAGCACGCCGCCGCCGGTCTTCGGAAATGGCGAGTCGCCCGGCGTGAATGTCGGATCGAGCGCGAAGACAAACGCATCGAGCGAGACGCCGCCGCCCTTGATGTTTTTCCAAACGAGCTTGTGTTTGCCGGCAGTCAGTTTCAGCGTCGCGGACTTCGACCACTTGAACGCGCCAAAGCCGCCGGTGTTCGGCAGGTTCTCCAGCGGCACCGGCGCGCCGTCATCCACGATGAGCGCGTGATTGCCGCTGACGCCGGACTGTTTCCACGGCGTCATCTCGGTGGCGTAGCGCAACCAGACTGTCCACTCGCCGGCCTGCGGCACATCGAGCGCGTACTCCATCGTGTCGCCCGGCGTGTGGACCGCACCGGCCGCCTGATTCCAGCCAGAACCACTGAGGCGCGGAAACTGCGCGCCAGAGTCATGTTCAAGCCGCAGGGTCGTTCCATTGTACATGGCTTGTCCGGTGAGGTGGACTCCCGCCGGAACGCGTAACGTGGAGTTGAACGTGAATGTTCCCAATGCCAGTTGCACCACTCCACCACCATCTTTCCCCAGTACATCGAGCGCGCGCTGGATATCCTCGCCTGTGGCGGTGTTGGGGATGTTGATCGTCTTCCATTGTCTGCGCGGCGTCTCACCTGCAACACGGAGCTTGAGCGGACCACTCCAGCCGAATTCACCGCCGTGGCCGGCGTGCATCCAGATTTCGTAGTCGCCAATGTCAATGTCGGTGGGAACTCGGAAGTTCAACAAATACTTATCAACATACGACGCACAAACCCACTTGCCCTTGCCTCCACATTGAGTGAGATAAACGAACCCGGCCATGTTGTCAGGTCGCCGCGCGAGGTTGCGGCCAAATATGTTCACAGAATCTCCTGGTGTTACCGTATCGGGCGAGCACCACCACGGTTGCGGCGCGTTCAAGACGATGGGCGCGGAACAACCGGCGGCGTTTTTTGCCCACACGACGAACGGCCCGTCGTGCGCCCTCTCCGGCAGCGTCGCCGCCAAATAATGAGGGGTGGCCAACTGCACGTGCAAAGGCCACAGCTGGCCGGTGGCGTCCTTGTCGCTGACGCCCCATGCGACGAGATTTGTCGTGAGATTGTCGCCGACGATGAAAAAGGTTTCGTCCGGTCCCGCCTCGGCACTATGTTCATAAATCACCGGCGCGCCGGCCGCCGCCGGCATCGTCGGCGGTTGAAACACGCCGCCGGGAATTTCCTGCGGCGGCGGCTTCGGCCCGGCGGCGACGGCAACAAGCGCGACCGCGACAAGTGGTGCGATTGATCGGTTCATTGCAAATCCTCAACGGCGGCCACGACTGTAAAGACGCGCTGCCAAAATCACAATCCGGGAATCGGCGGCGCAAACTGGAAATTCGAGACGGGCTCGCGACTCCTGTCGGCGCTTACGTCATTTTCGGCTGCTGCTGCGTGACGCAGTGCAGCGCGCCGAGGCCCCAAACGAGGTCGGTGCACTCGATGCCAACGACCCGGCGCGTCGGGAAACACCGCTGCAAAATCTTCAGCGCGCGGCTGTCGTTCCGGTGCGAGTAAACCGGCACGAGGACGACATTGTTGGCGATGTAAAAGTTGGCATAGCTGGCGGGCAGCCGCTGGCCGCGGCCTTCAAGGCGGCCGGGCATCGGCAACTCGATGACGCGCAGCGGCTGGCCATCCTGGTCGCGCATGGCGCGGAGGCGTTTCAGGTTTTCCAGCAGCGGCGCGTGGTTTTCGTCGGCGGGATCCTCTTCGGCACAGGCGACGACGGTGCGCGCGTCGACAAAACGGGCGATGTCGTCCACGTGGCCGTCGGTGTCGTCGCCGGCGATGCCGCCGCCGAGCCAGAGGATGTGGGTAACACCGAGGTAGTCGCGGAGACGCTGTTCGATCTGGGGCTTCGTGAACTGCGGATTGCGGTTTTTGTTGAGCAGGACGGATTCGGTGGTGAGCAGCGTGCCGCGGCCGTTGACATCAATCGAGCCGCCTTCCAACACCATGTCCGGCGAAAACAACGGCAGGCCGAGCGTCTGCGCAACGCGTTGGGGAACGGCATCGTCGAGGTCCCACGGCGGATACTTGCCGCCCCAGGCGTTGTAGCGCCAGTCGAGGACGGCGATTTCGGGTTTCGGGTTTCGGCTTTCGGGTTTCGGAACAACGAAAACCGGTCCGTGGTCACGGCACCAGCATTCGTTGCAGCCGAAGCGGTGGAGAAAAACACGGTCGCGGCTGAGCTTTGGGGACGCGGCAAGGAAACGGCGGACGATCTCCTCGTGCGCTTCGTCGTGGACGACGATATGGACCACTTCGTGCGGACTGAGTTCCTCGGCCAGCTTCACCCAGTAGGCCGGCACCGGATCGAACTTACCGGGAAAGCTCGCGCCCGCGCCGCGAGGCCACGTTAGCCACGTTGCCTCGTGTAACTCCCACTCGGCCGGCATGTGGAAGCCCAGGGCTGCAGGTGTGGGTGGATTTGTCTTCATCGCTTTCAGTCCACCAACCGTTTCGTGATGTCGCCGTAAGCGTCCACGCGGCGATCGCGCAGGAACGGCCAGTGCGTCCGCGAGTCTTCCACGCGGTCGAGGTCGCAGTCGGCGATGACGATCTCCTCCGTGTCCGCGCCCGCCCGTGCAACGACACCGCCGTCGGGCCCGGCGACGAAGCTCTGGCCCCAAAACTCAATGCCGTCGCCACCGGCGGGGCGCTCACAGCCAACGCGGTTGACGGCGGCGACGAAGCAGCCGTTGGCGATGGCGTGGCTGCGCTGGATGGTTTCCCACGCGTCGTGTTGCGCCGGGCCGAGCCGAGCCTTCTCGCGCGGATGCCAGCCGATCGCCGTCGGAAAAAACAAAATCTCCGCGCCTTGCAACGCCGTAAGCCGCGCCGCCTCCGGATACCACTGGTCCCAGCAGATCAACACGCCGATCCGTCCGTGCCGCGTCGTCCACGCGCGAAAACCGAGGTCGCCCGGCGTGAAGTAAAACTTTTCGTAATAAAGCGGATCGTCCGGGATGTGCATCTTTCGATACTTGCCGAGACAGCGTCCGTCGGCGTCGAGGACCGCGGCGGTGTTGTGATAGACGCCGCGTGCCCGCCGCTCGAACACCGGAGCGACGACGGCCACACGGAGGCTCTTCGCCAGCCGCGCCAGCGCCTCGGTGGTCGGGCCGGGCACCGCTTCGCCCAGTTTGAAATGGGCGTAATTCTCCTCCTGGCAGAAATACTGCGACCCGAACAGCTCCGGCAGACAAACGATCTGCGCACCGCGACGCGCCGCTTCCCGGACGCGGGCCAGCGCCTTTTTCAAGTTCGCCGCCGGTTCGGGCGAGCAGGCCATCTGCACGAGCCCGATGCGGACGATGTGCGATTTGCGTTTCGTTGCCATCGAATGGACGGCGGCCACAGACCAACCGCCACAAAGGTTAGTTTCTGCACCGATGATTGCAAGACTGCGGTGCGACGAAAAACGGGAGGTCAGAAGCCCAGACGGGGAACGGCAACAACCGGCGCCACGGCGTTACTTGTGACGGAACGCGATGCGGCCTTTGGTCAGGTCGTAGGGGGAAACTTCAACGGTGACCTTGTCGCCGAGGGAAATACGGATGAAATTCTGGCGCATTTTGCCGGAGATGTGGCAGAGGACGGTGTGGCCGTTCTCCAGCTCGACACGATACATCGTGCCGGCGAGCAATTCCTTCACCGTGCCTTCCAACTGAACCGCATCTTCTTTGGCCATAAATCGTCTGTTCTGTAATGGCTCTCGCCCCTGCCGGCAACCGGCTTCCAGCGACAACCGGAAGGAACTTTACGGAAAACGGCGGGAAAGTAAATGATTTTCGCAGATTCCCGCCGTCAGCGCGTTGACTCAAATTAAATGACACCGAAGGGGACGGGCTGAGGGGGCGAAAAAGGGGTCGTTGACTCATGGAGAAAAGACACCCGAAAAGGGTGGCCATGAACATGAACCGAACGATCAAAGACGACCTGTTGCCCAA
>CAIQCK010000078.1 GCA_903870275.1 uncultured bacterium
AATCCAAACGATTCGGCGGTCTGGAGACCGCCGCTCCAGAATGGACGATGACTTTTGCAAAGGTCTCAATAAGGTGGGGCAAGACTCCGTCGAGCCATCTTCGGAACAGGACCACGAGGGGAGGCGGAGGCTCGACGGAGTCTCGCCCCACCGTTGGCTGTCGGCGCGGGACATGACTCGGCGGGACGCTTCGCTCTGTCTGTCCCCGCCTGCTGCGATGAAATTCTGACACCCTCTGTGATTGTCGTGTCAGGGTTGGGGCAGTTCCACTCTTCAACCGGCATGTGCTGTGCCGGTGGCGGGTTTATCGCCCGTGTCTTTGCCACACGGGCGTGGAGATGGATTGGCCGGGATCAGCAACCCGGTTTCTGAGACGCACTGAAGCGGCTGAGTGAAACATGCTTCGGTCGTTCCTTAGCTCCGTAGGAGCGTCCTGTTTATAGAAAGGGATGTCGAAAGAGCGCCAAGCTCCTTAGGAGCGGCATGGGATTGCCGCGGAAGCAATGGACCCTGCATCTGTCGCTCCTACGGAGCTTCTACCGTTGCGAAAACCGCTGCTATAAACATGACGCTCCTACGGAGCTGGCGGCTTCGGAATCGTTTTTCACGCAGCCTGTGAAGCCGAGCTTCGATCTTCGGTTGTATTGAGCCACCGCAGAAGCCAGGGCCACCCACGCAAGCCGGCGCATCTTGGCACACGCGCCACGATCAAGCCCCAGAGGCAGGGCGAAGCGTCCCCGCTGAGCCGTAAGCGCTCACGTTCCAAAGGTCGCGGCTCGCCGGGGACGGCTCGCCCTACCCAACGGGCGCGGGTGCCAGGTTGCGCCCCGCAAGCCCGACCGGCTCGCCTTTGTGGTTGATGCCCGGTGTGCCTCAGCCGTATTCTGGGATACGTTTCCGGAGGACAGGAAGGTGCATGCGGTAATGAACAACAATGCAGGGCCATCCCCGCTGCCTGCCGCATCCTGATCATCGAGTGCAGCGAGGTCGCCTTGAAGGAACAAGCCAATGACTACGCCAGCCAGCATTCCACCACCACTCCCAGGTTCCCGCACATCACGTTTGGCGATCACCAGTCTTGTATTGGGTTGCTGTGTGTTTGTGTGCAACGTTCTCACTGGCTTGCCTGCGCTGGCGTTCGGCATCAAAGCGTTGGTGGCCATCCGTCGCAGTCGCGGACGGCTGGCCGGCCAGGGGATGGCCATTACGGGCACTTGTCTGGGTGGCGCCTCATTGATCCTTCTCCCGATCATGTTGGGGCTTCTGTTTCCCTGCATCGGTACGATCAAGGACGCCGCCAACAAGGCCAGGGCGGGTGCTTCGATTCAGAATCTTTGCATGGCCTCCAAGTCTTACTATAACGAGTATGGCAAGTGGCCGGAGCCGCACAGCGCGGCCGACCTCGTGCTCATTCTCAACGGTGGCCGCGATCCCGTCACCGGCGAGGATGTCAGCCGGGTGGCGGACCAAAATCCGCGCAAAATCCAGTTCATGGAGTTCAAGGCCAAGGACGTGACGCTTCCCGGTGCCGGCGGCCAGTCACCTTTGGCGTTTTACGACCCGTGGGGCACGCCTTACGCGTTCTGCTTCGACAACGGCAAGCCGGGGATTTACTACAGCGGTCCGGGAAACGCCGGAGAGACTGCTTGGCTCGATTCAACGGCCGGCGACAACCAGGTTTCCGTGCCGTTCAAGGACTCCTCCGGTGCGACGCCGATTCCCGCAGGTTACGCATTCTTCTCCAACGGGCCTGACGGCCGCACGGGCACGGCCTCAACGGTTGGGGACGATATTCGAAGCTGGAAATAACCGAATCGCGATGGGGCGCGAAGGAGGGAAATGGCAAAGACGGAGTTTAGGATGAACTCGGAACACCCGCCGGGATAGGCGGAGGGTCCGGTTCCCCACGCTTTGCTCGTAACAAACAGCGTAACGGATGACGTATGAAACGCCTGTCGCTTCCGACGAAGTTTTGTCATTGATCGCATTCAAGGACAGGCGTAGAAGCGGCACCGGTATTTGGAGCAGTTCGTGAAGGATGGTGTGCAGTGCAATCTTCTGCCATGAGACAGGCAATCCCGGTGAGCGTGATGCGGTTCGCGCCGGCTTTTGGCTGCGGACTGAGGAAGCGAATATGAATCCGAGAACTCATGTCTTGAAGCTGATGGTTCTTCTCTGCCTCGCGCTGCCCGAACTGAAGGCGCTCGACCCGCCCGCCACGGTTGCCGGCGCTCCACCGGACAAGGAGCAGTTGCGCCAACTGGCCAAGCTGCCCTCCATCACGTTGATGTTTCGCTTCGGCTTTGGCTCCATGGCGGACACTTTCTCGAAACCCAAATCTTCCCCCGCCGCTTTGGCGGCGGAGATTGCCGCCGCCAGGAAGATGCAAGCCGCGCACCCGGGTGATGCGGCCTGCTATGTCCGGTTGGGCGATCTCTACGACGACGCGAAAAACACCAATGCCTCCACGCGCGCCTACGCCAAAGCCTGCGGTCTTTTCCACAAGCAATTGGAATCGCAACCCAACGATGCGGCCCTCTGGATTGGTTATGGCAAAGCCCTCAGGGGAGCGGACCGGCCTGACGAAGGCGAAGCCGCGCTGCGTCAGGCGGTGAAAATCGCGCCGCAGAACGGCACCGCATGGACGGAGCTTGGCGAGTATCTGGTTGGACAGACGTTCCGCTTGTTACTGCCCTTGCCGAGCTATCACGACGAGTTTCCGTTCCAAAAAACCGTCGCCGACGTCACTCAACATCCGCCGAGTTCAGAAGCCCTCGCCAAAGCCCAACGTCTGTTTGCCGAGGCGGGCGATTGCTTTGACAAAGGCGTCGCTGCCGCGCCAGAGAGCGCGGCGCCTTACCTCGCACGCTACGGATACCGGAGCATCCACCGCAGTTGGTTGCGGGCCATCGTCGAAAAACAGCCCGTTTCGCCGATGATACTGATCGATCCTGATGTTTTCCCCGACCTGCGCAAAGCCGCCCAACTCGATACGGAGGACTACCATACGCAGGTATGCTGCGCCCTGTTCGAATTCTTTTCCGAGGTTCTCCGCCAGAAGCTCGACCTCGAGAATCAGCGGGATATGTGGCAGAAGTTGCCCGAAAGCGTCCGCCAAAGCGTTGACCATGCAATGGCCCGGCTGGCCACACTGGCTGCGGCTCCCGACAAAACCAAGGCCGGTGAGACATTGGAAGCACTCGGCACCTTGCAGTTCTTCATACGCCAGAACCAGACCCAAGCCCTGGCAACCCTGCGCCGCGCCGTCGCCCTTGACCCCACACGGGAGCAAGCTTGGGATATACTCACCGGCCTGATCCTCTCCACCAAACGCACCAACGACCTTGTCGCCATCTGCCAGCAGCGCCTGGAAGCCGTGAAGTCTGCGCGCAACCACGTGCTCCTGGCAAAAGCATGGGACCTGCAGGGCCAACAGAAAGAAGTTGAAGCCCATGTCCACGCGGCCATCAAACTCCAGCCCAAAGATGTCCTCGCGAATCTCGCCCAAGCCGCGTTAAGCGTGCGCCGCAGCCGCGATGCCGCCACCTTGGGCCGCGCAGCCCGGGACATTGCCGCGACCGCGAAGCGGGTGACCGATGCCACGCCACACGATCAACAAGCCGAGCTGGCCACTCTCCAATCCATCCACGCCGCCCTGTCGGGGCGAATGGACAAGGCCAATGAACACCTTGACCGCGCCCTGCGCCTCGATCCAAACAACGATCATGTCAAAGGCCTGCAGCAGGCATTTCTCCGCGCCAAGGCGGAAAAAGGTGATCCCCAATCCCAGAATGACCTGGGCAAGGCATTCTGCTTTGGCAACCTTGGCTTGGTGAAGGATGAGGCCGAGGCAGTGAAGTGGTGGCGCAAGGCTGCCGAGCAGAATCTCGCCGATGCTCAAAACTTTATGGGGTGGTGCTACGTCACTGGCCGGGGCGTGGCGAAGGATGATGCCGAAGCGGTGAGGTGGTATCGCAAGGCGGCCGGGCGGAATTATGCCACGGCTCAATACAATCTGGGCTCCTGCTACGCCAATGGTCAAGGCGTCGCGAAGGATGAAGTGGAAGCGGTGAAGTGGTATCGCAAGTCCGCCGGGCAGAATGATGCTGATGCTCAATTTAATCTGGGTGTCTTCTACGCCAACGGCCGGGGCGTGGCAAAGGACGAGGTCGAGGCGGTGAAGTGGTATCGCAGCGCCGCTGAGCAGGATCACGCCCAAGCTCAATTCAATCTGGGCTGGTGCTATGACCGCGGTCAGGGTGTGACCAAGGATGAGGTGGAAGCGGCGAAGTGGTATCGCAAAGCCGCCGGGCAGAATAGTGCCAAAGCTCAATACAATTTGGGCTGTTGCTACGACAACGGTCAAGGCGTGGCCAAAGACGAGGCCGAGGCGGCGAAATGGTTTCTCAAAGCCGCCGAGCAGGGTTACGCCCCCGCTCAAAAAAGCACGGGATCGTGCTACGCCAACGGCCGGGGTGTGACGAAGGATTTGGAGGAAGCGGTGAAGTGGTATCGCAGGTCTGCCGAGCAGGGTTTCGCCGCAGCACAATACAATCTGGGCTGGTGCTACGCCAATGGCCAAGGCGTCGCGAAGGATAAAGTGGAGGCGGTGAAATGGTATCGCAAAGCCGCCGGGCAGAATTATGCCGATGCTCAATACGGTCTGGGTTACTGCTATGCCGTCGGCGAGGGCGTGACGAAGGATGATGCCGAAGCGGTGAGGTGGTATCGCAAAGCTGCCGGGCAGAATCAGGCCAAGGCTCTATGCTGTCTGGGCCTCCGCTATGCCAGCGGCCGAGGCGTCGCGAAAGATGATGCCGAAGCGGCGAAGTGGTATCGCAAGGCGGCCGAGCAGAATGATGCCGAGGCTCAATACAATCTGGGTCTCTGCTACGCCCAGGGTTGCGGCGTGGCGAAGGATGAGGCCGAGGCGGTGAAATGGTATCGCAAGGCGGCCGGGCAAAATTATGCCGAAGCGCAATGCTATCTAGGTTTTTGTTACGCCATCGGCCAAGGCGTGGCGAAGGATGAAAGCGAAGCCGTGAAGTGGTATCGCAAGGCCGCCGAGCAGCATTATGCCGGTGCTCAATGGTATCTAGGCTTTTGTTACGCCATCGGCCGAGGCGTGGCGAAGGATGAGGTGGAAGCCGTGAAGTGGTATCGCATGGCCGCGGAGCAGAATGACGCCGAAGCGCAAAACAAATTGGCCTGGTGTTACGCCCATGGCTCTGGTGTGGCGAAGGATGAAGTGGAAGCGGTGAAGTGGTATCGCAAAGCGACCGAGCAGAATCAGGTTCAGGCTCAATTTAATCTGGGTTGCTGCTACGACAACGGTCGAGGTGTGACAAAAGACGAGGTGGAAGCGGTGAAGTGGTATCACAAAGCCGCCGAGCAGAATGATGCCGATGCTCAAAACAATTTGGCCTGGTGCTACGCCCATGGTTCTGGTGTGGCAAAGGATGAAGTGGAAGCGGTGAAGTGGTGGCGCAAAGCCGCCGAGCAGAATGATGCCGATGCTCAATGCAGCCTGGGCAACCGTTACAGCAAGGGCAAAGGCGTCAAACAGGATGTCGCGGAAGGTTATAGATGGCTGCTGTTGGCGGCGAGGCAAGGTGATGAAGCCGCCAAGAAAGCCGCAAGCACATTGGAAGGCTCGTTGACGGCGGCTCAAGTGGAGGAGGGGAAGCGGCGCGCGGATGATTGGACCGCGCAATACCGGTCCAAGACGCGCTAGC
Source organism: uncultured bacterium (assembly GCA_903870275.1). Classification (GTDB taxonomy): domain Bacteria; phylum Verrucomicrobiota; class Verrucomicrobiia; order CAIQCK01; family CAIQCK01; genus CAIQCK01. The sequence continues at coordinate 5,736 of CAIQCK010000078.1, forward strand.
GCCTCCAGAGCGGGGTGGAGATGGTTTTGGAGAGTTTTTCCAGGTCGCGGAGTTGTTCGTCGGCCACGGTGCGGGCGAGTTTGGAGGTGAAGGGGAGCTTCTGCTTTCGGGCGAAACGGCCGGCGTCGTCGAGGACGGCGGCGACTTTGCCGAAGCCGCCATGCGGATGCACCGCAATCGAGTCGAGCGTCTCGGCCAGTTTGTCGCCGGGATCGAGGCGCGGATAGCGGAAGCGCCAGAGGATCGCCACGTCGTCCTGGCGGACCTGTTCGGCGCTGCGCTTCAGCTCGCCGTCGGGCGCGACGTCGTCTTCCCAACCGTTGACGATGGTGTGGTATTTGCAGCGCCTCCAGAGTTGCTTGTCGTTGTAGCGGCTCTCGCTCATCGCCGCGCCGAACCGGTCGAGCGCCGCCGGCAGGACGATGACGCAGCCGGTGGTGTCGAGCAGGCCGAGGAGGTATTCGAGTTTGGGCAGTTTGCGGTCGCCGCCCTCGACGAGCTTGTGGGCGTCGTCGGGGATGAGGATGCGGTTCGCGTCGAAACAGAGCGCGACGCGGCCGATCATGTCGGTGTAGCCGGTGCAGGTGTTGACGTTGTTGGCGCGGGCGAGCGTCTGGACGAAGTGCTTCACGCCGCCGATGCGGTCGTTGGGGACGTAGCAGGTGCGGCCGTGGTTGTTCTCGGCGGCGAACGCCTGGCAGACCGTCGTCTTGCCGAAACCCGGATCGGCGCCGATGAAGACGAAGCCGCCCGCGCCGTCGTCGGAGAGCGCCCTGGCCACGTCGAGCGCGTGAGCGATGCGGCGCGCCATCGAAGTCATGGCGTAGTGGGGGCGGGCGTTTTTGCCGGTGGCGTCGCGCACGGCGCGGAACGCAGCCAGCGCGCGCGGCAGGTCGTCGGCCTGCGGTTTGCCGCGCCAGACGCGCGAGAGCAGGTCGGTGGCGAGGTTGTAGAACTCGCCGCATTCGGGCCACGTCATCCTGAACGCGCGGTAGAAGGCCCATCGCACGAGGTCGGCTTGGGCAGGCTCGTAGAGTTCGCGGCACGCGCGCATGACGTGGTCGCCGGGAATCGTGACGGTGTGGCGGGGGGAGGCGGCGGGAGTGGGTGCGTCGGTGCCGAGCGCGGGAGTGTGGGTGTCGAACATGGTGGCCTTTGAAATCAGTTAAGAGTGAAGAGTGAAGAGTTGAGGCCCATGATTTGAGATTTAAGATTTGAGACCTGTGCAAAAATCATGGCCCGTCTGTAGCGGCGGTCTCTGACCGCCGAAAAGCGGTTGGGCTTGCGAGGCCGTGCTGGGAGCGGCGATCTCCAGATCGCCGGATCGTTTGGATTTTGCGATGGTTCGGCGATCTGGAGATCGCCGCTCCCAGTGTTCGGATTTGGCGACGGCCCGGCGGTCAGCCCCGAACGCTTTCGGCGGTCGGAGACCGCCGCTACAGGGCTTTTGCAGAGGTCCCGAAGGATGCGTTGCGGGCGCGGCGAGGCGGCGGGGCGTTTCCGGTTTTTGTCCTGTGTCCTCAATTTCCGTTTTCGCCTTCCCGATACGCCCTCGCTAACGCGGCGGCCTCGGGGTCGGCGGCGAGTTCCTGGCGGGACTCGGCGAGCTTTGCGGCGCGGGCGTCGCGCTGGCGCTTGGACTCGGTCTGCGGGACGAAGTGCCACGGCGCAGGACGATTTTGGATTTCGGAATGCGGAATGGGCATTGGGAGATGGGAGTCGGAAGATGGGAGATTGGGAACAGAGTTCACCGCAGAGGCGCGGAGGTCGCGGAGAGGTTTCTCCTCTGCGCCCTCTGCGTCTCCGCGGTGAATCCTTCCGGCGTCTTCCGTCCCTTGCCGGATGCCGGCGGCCAGCTCGACGCCGCGCTGGGCGGTGCGCAGAATCTCCGCGCTCTGCTCGCCCCTGCGAATGTTCTTCTCGTGCTGGCGCGTCTCGCGCATCGCGCGGCGCAATGTTTCCTGCCCTTCGCCATCGGTGAACGCCTCCACCTCCAGCACGTTGGGCACGCTGCCGGACGGGCCTTCGCACACGATCAGCTTCCACGTCGTCAGGTGCTCGCCCGCGCGCTCCGATTCGACCGCCTCGAACGCGAACAGTCGCGGCGGCGAGAAGCTGATGTCCATGCGCCGTTGCACGCGCTCGCCGACGTGCGCCAGCAGAGCGTCGCTGCGATAAAAGATGTCGTCGGCGGCCTTGCCGTTGGGCGGGCGCAGGCTGAGCACGCCGCCGCGCGCCACGCGCTGGGGCTTGCCGCCGACGAGGCGCAGAAAGGCGAGGGCGATTTCTTCGCGAGAGAGGCGGCGGAGACGGGAGGAGGGAGAGGGGAGATTGGAAATTGGAAATTGGGAATTGGAAATTGGAGATGGAAGAGGTGAGAGGGGAGATGGAAGATCGGGGGCGGAGTTCACCGCAGAGACGCAGAGGACGCTGAGAGGTTCTCTCTCTGCGCTCTCTGCGCCTCTGCGGTGAGTTCCTTCGCCGCCTCGGCAGTGAAAATCGGCCGTGTTCATCGCGGGAGCCGCTGTTCCAAGATACCGTTGCTCCGGCGATTGGCCGGCGAGGATGCGACCGCGGCTGATCATCTTGTGCCGCTGCTCGGCGCGCCATTTCGCGTAGGCGGCGCGCACGTCGTCCACGGTCGGAAGCAGTTCCCAGTTCACCAGGCAGCCGGCGAGCGGGTGTCGCTCCGGATATTTCGCGAGGCGATGCCGCAGCGTCATGCCGTCGCCCGGATGCGCGAACGTCCAGAGCGCGTCGAGGTGCGCCTTGTTGTGGCCCATGTAGCTCGGCCAGAGCCGCTCGAACCGCTCGTCCACGATCCGGTAATCGCGCTCGTTCACCTTCGCGCGCGGGTTGTGCGGCAACGCATACATGCCGACGGAGCCGAGCGACTGGCAGAGCGACGCGGCGCGGTCGCCGTCGTAGCCGAGCGGGCCGGCCGGCGAGAAGACGGCGGCGTAATCCCGGCCGTTGTCGAAGTAGAGCCGCTCCGGCGCGCCGCCCCGCGACTCGACGGCCTTGCGCAACGCCAGCTCGATCGTGTCGCGGTTCGGCTCGGCGGAGATGTGAAAACCGACCTCGAACCAACTGGCGTTGTCGAGCCAGTTGGTGAGCCACGGCGTGCAGAACCGCCAGCCGCCGGCGCTCGCGTCATAGCGGCGGCACGCGATGCGCAGGTTGTGATGGTCGCCGCTCCAGCATTGGTCGGGCACGACGCGCCGCCAATCGCGAATGATGTAAACCGAGATTTTGTCGCTCGCGTGCTTCGCGCCGCCGCGCCGGCCCTCGACGGACTGCGCGTCGGCGTGCTCGCTGTAGAAATAGCGGACCTGTTTTTCCGTCGGCAGATTTTCCGCCAGCACGCCGGCCTTGAGCGATTGCCGGCACGCGAGCTCGACGCACTGCCGCAGGTTGCGGCCCGTCGGCGTCTCGTACAGCGCGGCGAGGATTTCCCAAAACTTCGGGTCGCCGGGCCGGTGATATTTCTGGCCGCGGTAACGGTCGCAGAGGCACCACCAGTTGGCCGTGTCGAGCGGGCCGGCGCGCCACGGTTTCCAGCGCGCCGTCCAGTTCTGGAAGTTTTTGACCGTGAGCTGGCAGTTGAACCGCTGGCCGCCGCACAGCAACGCCGGGTAGCGCAGCACGGCCGAGTCGTCGCCGCCACGCCGCCGCGCCGCCGTCTCCTCGCGGTGCCGGATGCTGTCCACCACGCGGTCCACCGTCCAATCGGGCCGCTCGATCCGCAGCCGGTCCACCTCCGCGACAAAATCCGCGCGCTGGCGGGCGGTCGTTTGCTCCTCGTCGGTGAAGTGCGACAGCGGGACGTGATACACCGGCCCGACGGGCGCCAGCGCCGTGGCCGCCGCCGCCAGCGCGCGGTCGCGCTCGCGACGGCGGGCCATCACTTTGCGGCGCACGTCCTCCGGCAGCGTCGCCGGGTCGAACAGATACGGCCTTGTGCAGATCGGCACGCCGAGCTTGCCGCGCTCGGCCTGCTTGCGCACGCCCCGGTCGGTGAAGCCCAGCGCCGCCGCGATCTCCGCCACCGTCACCGGCGCGAGGCGGTCGGGGAAGTGGCAGAGGGCGGATGGGAGAGGAGAGACGGGAGATGGCAGATGGAAGATAGGAGAGGGGAAATTGGAAATTGGAAATTGGAAATTGGAGAGGGGAGAAGGGAGTTGGGGCGCGGAAATCCGCTCCCCATCGCCCATCTCCTTTCTCCCATCTTCCAAACCCCGAGTTTCGAGGTTCGGATTTCGGGCTTCCGCCGATTCTGCATTCTTCACTTGTAAGTCTTCACTGGCTGCCGTCGGTTAGTGATCAGTGATCAGTTGGCAGTAATCAGCAATCAGCAATCAGTAGTCAGTGATTTCCACTGACAACTGCCAACTGACCACTGACCACTGCCGCCTCGCTACGCGGCTTTACGCTCCTCGGCCCGCTCCTTCACGGCTTTGCCGAGATCCACGGACGCCGGCACGAGCGCGAAGCTTTCCTTGCCGACGCGCCGCACCTTCAGCTTCGCCAGCGCGGCGTCGGAGAGCGTGCCGAGCGCGTCGAGATTCAGCGACCGCTCGATGCGGACGTAGTTCTCCGCCATCAACGGCGGCTCGCCCGTGTCAAGCACTTCGCCGTCGCGCGTCCGCAGCAACTCCATCGTCAGCTCCTCGCTCGGCACCTCGAGCGCCGTGCTGCGATGGAACTTCGCCGTGCCGAGCGGCGTCTTGATGCTCTGCCGCTGCGCAAACCAGTCGCCCTCGTGACGGCGGCAGATCGCCTCCGCCTCCGTCTCGATCCACTGCCGCTCCGTGTCCGCGACGACCGCGTCGTCCACGATTTGCTTGAGCCAGTCGCGGTGGACGGCGTCGAGTTCGCCGGCGAGTTTGTTGAGGGCCGAGAGGATGTCGTTGTGCCGTTTTTGCAAACCGAGCAGTTTTTGAAAATCCTCGTTGTTCGTGTCAATAGATGTGGGTTTCTTTGTCATATTTCCTTTTTGTTTTCACCGCAGAGGCGCAGAGGTCGCTGAGTCGTTTTCCCTCTGCGCTCTCTGCGTCTCCGCGGTGCAGTTTTTCCTTTCGTAAGTTCTAGCGGTCAGCGTCCGCCGCACTGCTTCCAGGCCGTTCGGGCCGTCGAGTTCGCGCGTCTCCATTTCCTCCATGAAATGAAGGCGGAAACGGTTTCGCAGCAGCGTCCACGCGCTCGCGCTGCCGTAGCGCTCCATCAGCCGCCGGATGACGTAGATCAGATTCTTCCGGCGCTCGTTAACGCGGACCTGCCTCAGCGCGGCGGGCGACGGCGTGCGCCCGGTCGCCAGCTCCTCGAACGCAAACTTCACGACGCCGAAATCCGGCTGCGAAAATTCCGCAAACCGTTTCGCCTCGCCGCCGCTGGCCTCCAGGAGGTCGCCCACGCCGTTGTGGCGGATCATTTCGTCACGCGGGTCCCAGCCCTTCGCCGCGCAGACCCGGAACCAGAGCTGCCAGTAGAGGTCGCGCTGGGGGCGGGACATGCGGGACGGGTATCGGGTTTCGGGTTTCGGGGAGGAGAGCGAACAGCGAAGACGCGAAGACGCGAAGGCTGGATTCGACTTCCCTCCTTCGCGCCTTCCCTGTTCAAGGCCGCTTCCGCCTTCCGCCTTTCGCACTTCTCCTTCCAACTCCTGACTTCTGTTTTCTGCCTTCTGACTTCCGGCGCGCACGCGCCGTTTCACCGCCGCCGACTCCGCGTAATCCATCGCCATCTTTTCACTGTCCGTTGTCATACGATGACCCTCCTTCCTCGACGGCCTGCCGATGCAGGACGCCCGTGAACCGGTCGTAGCCGCGCACTTCGAGCGCCGAACAGCGCCGGCAGACCCAGCCCGACTTGGTTTTGCGGGCGGCGGCCTGGCCGCAGGCGCAGCGTGGTTTTCTCGCGCGCGCTGGGCGCGGCGCGACGTGTTCGTCGCGGTGTCTTCGGCAGGCTGGGCATGCGTCGCCCAGCCGCGTGGGTGCGCCGCAATAGGCGCACGGTCTTCCTTTCATGTCGTTGCCTCCTTTTCAAAATTCACCGCAGAGGCGCAGAGAGCGCAGAGCCAAAATCTCTCTGCGGTCTCTGCGCCTCTGCGGTGAATCCTTCCTCGTTCTGTGTTCCACAATCGAACGGCGGCGGGTGAGGCGGAGGCTTTCGCGGTGGAGATGTCATGTTGTTGCAACATGAGCTGGCCGCCGCCTCGCGGGGTCCCGCCGTCGTTCAAAAATTTGTGTGAGTCCGTGTTCATGTCAGGCCTGGGTTTCAGTGGACAGTGGCAGTGGCAGTGGGCAGTGATTGGTAATTGGTAATTGGCGATTGGCGATTGGCGATTGGCGATTGGCGATTGGCGATTGGCGATTGGCGATTGGTTTCATTTGCACTTCTTGTGCTTCTTCACGGCTACGCCTCCCTGCCGATCTCCGCGGCCCGCATAAACAAGATCTCGCCGCGGTTCAGTTCCTGGTTCAGCGCGTCCAGCACCGTTTCGGGAAACTCCTCGTCGGGAAACGCCACGCGCCATCGCTCGATGTCGTGGCTGAGCGCGTCCATCGCCCCGCGCAGTTGCTGCACCGACCGCAGCGCGTCAACGGAGACACCGCGTGAAGGGTTGAGCGGCGGGTGATGAGCGTTGGGAAACTGGAGCGATGGAGTGTTGGAGTGTTGAAGCGGTGGAGAAGCGGGGGATTGGAGCGGCGCGGAATCAGGCGTTTGGCCCTTCGCGTTTTCCGTTCCGCGTTGGCCCCGGTGAATCATCCGCTCCAGGCACGCGCGCGCGGCGTCCAGTTCGTTGACGGCCTCCGCGGGCATCATCGCCTCGCCCACGCCGACCTCCAGGACGCGGCAGTGGTTGCGCACACTGCGGGCGACTTCACCCGCGTAAGCGATGGCGCGCGCGCGCACCGGGCCTTGCAGGCTCAGGGCGGGTTTCGGGGATCGGGTTTCGGGGTTCGGGTGTCGGGCCGATAATCGCTCAAGGAAGACGCGAAGATACGAAGGCCGGATTCTGGGTGTTTTGTGGTTGTCCTGACTTCCCGACTTCGCGCCTTCCCTGTTCAATTCCCCTTCCGCTTGCCGCCTTCCGCATTCTGTCGTTACTGGCTGCATGGTTTTTCCTTTCGCGTCTGGCGCGTGTTGAGCGGGCTGACTCGCCGCCGACGGCCGGGCCGGCAGTAATTTCGTTTCGCCATTCGCGTTTCGCGTTCCGCATTCTGTCGTTGCAGGTTCCATGTTCATTGCCTCCTCAACTCTTCACTCTTAATTCTTCACTCTTCACTTTCGTCTTCACTTCCGCTTCTCCGTCTCCGTGCACGCGCGCCGTGTCCGCCCCGAAAAATCCCGCCGCCTCGCCGCCGGACAGCGTCCCGACAGCCGGCACAGGTCGGGCCGGCAAAGCCACGGCGGAATTTTGGATTTTCGATTTTCGATTTCGGATTTCGGATTGCGGCCTGCGGGTTTCGGGTTTCGGATGGAAGAACGAACAGCGAAGGCGGGAAGGCGGGAAGAATCCACGGATTTCACGGATTTCACGGAATCGGAACTTCCCCCGAAAGCTTTCGGGGCTTCCCTGTTGAATCCGATTTCAGGTTTCCGATTTCGGATTTCGGATTGCGGATTGCGCCCGCCTGCTGGCCGGGCAGGGATTTCGGATTTGAAATTTGAGATTTTGGATTTCAGATTCGGGATTGCGGATTTTCGCGCGACGGCCGGTCGAACTGAGATTTTGGAGTTCCGCCCACTGTCCACTGACAACTGACCACTGGCCGCTGCTCGTTGCCCACTGTTCACTGGTCCCCGCCCACTGCCCACTGACAACTGTCCACTGACCACTTTCCTCCCCGCCGGCTCGTAGCTCTTCTTCCCGTGCCAGCCGACCTTGACGTTCCACGCGAACTGCCTGGGCGTGAGCCGATACACGCGATACACCGCCTCCTCGCGGTCGTCCCCCATGACTTTCGGCATGCCGCGCGCAAACTTGTTCAGGCTCTGGCGATCCACTCCCGCCCGTTGCGCGGCGCCGCACACGGTGTCTTGAAGATGGCGCGCCACCCATCGCCCATGCGGACCCATCGGTATGCTCATAATGTCGGTGAACCTCCCTGGAAAAAAACGTGAAGCGTGGAGCGTAGCCGCCGACGTGAGTCGGCGGACGGCGTAGAGCGTGGAGCGTAGAGCGTGCAGCGCGGCGCGGAGACAGGAAGAATCCACGGATTTCACGGATTCAAGACTTCGCGCCTTCGCGTCTTCGCTGTTGAATTTTTCCGTCAGGGGATTTTGAACAGGGAAGGCGCGAGGTCGGGGAATTCGGATTCCGTGCAATCCGTGCAATCCGTGGATACTTTTCGTCTTCCCGTCTTCCCTGTTGGAAGTGCTTCGCCCGCCCATGCTGCGTTGCGTCGTTGCCGCCCTCATCGCCGGCCTCCGATCAGCTTCATCAGCCCGGCGCGGATGAGCTTCGATTTCGCGTCCACGCGGCGGCGGTGGAGGGCCAGGCTCACCTGCGTGCGGCTCACCCGCTCCGCCCGCGCCCAGCCGGCCAGCGACAGGCCCCGGGCCATCAACGCGGCCCGCACGAGAAACACCGCACTTTTGGGATTGACGGCTCCCGCCTTCGGGTTCACTCTGCACGCGTTGGAAACGATGCGTTTCATTGACGGGCACTAACATAGAGAGTTTCTCTTGCGCGTCAAGAGAAATTAGCTCTTTTTTTCTCTAAAATCTATGAGCACTGATTATGACCGAAAAGGCATTGCGCGCCGGCTCGCGGCCCTGAGGGGCGAGCGCGGACTTTCCCAGGCCGCCGTGGCTGCACTGGCGGGCTGCAACCAACGATCCATCGCCGAGATTGAGAAGGCGGGCAGTTTCAGCGTGCGCCTGCTGCGCGACGTGGCTGCCGCGCTCGGCGTCACCGAGCAGTGGCTGCGGACGGGCGGCGGCACCAAGGGCGCTCCCCCCGGATCGGGCGCCACCCGCGGCGGCAACGTCCGCATCGAGAAGCGCGGCACGGCCGACCGCGATGTGCCGGTGGTGTCGTGGGCGACGGCGGGCGCGGCCAAGGATTATCACGACCTCGGGGATTTCCTGGACGAGACGGTGCGCGTGGCGTGCGACGACGCGAACGCGTTCGCGGTGATCGTCGAGGGCGACAGCATGGAGCCGGACATCCACGCGGGCGACCGCATCGTGGTGCTGCCCAATCGCGAGGCGCAGAGCGGCGACCTGGTCATCGCGCGCACGCGCAAGGGCCACGAAGTCTACTTCAAGAAGTTCCTGCGCCACGGCCCCCGCGCCAACAAGGTGCGGCTCATGAGTTTCAATACCCAGTATCCGCCGCTGGAGTTCGACCTGTCGGATTTCCGCTTCATCTATCCCGTCGCGGTGCAGGTGCGGTATTATAATAGAAAGTCTTAAGGGCGCTGAGTCCCGCGGGGACGAGTGAGAATAGCCCGGCACTTTGGAGGCGGTCTCAAAAGTTTGGCAGCCGGCGCGTTATGCCGCGTAGAACGGGCTCCCAAGCCCGTTACTGGATGAAGACAACCGTTCGCACGGATGATAAACGGATGTGGACATCCGTTCTACGGTGGGGAACCCGCGTTTTTGAGACGGACTCGACACGGCTTCCCTGCGCAGGCCCTACTTGTCGCGCGCATAAACGTTGAAAGTGATCGCGATGTCCAGGCGGTCTCCGCCCAACCGCTTCAGCTCCAGCGGCCACGGGCCGAAGGGGGCGCAATCCAGCACCGCCTTCTGGCAATAGCTCCCCAAAGCAGCCGAAGCGGTGTTTTGCGTGATCTTCAAATGATCCACGCGCCCGGTGGGATACAGCGCGAAACGAAGCGTGACGCGGCCCGGCTGGCCGCCGTCGTAATTCTCTTTCAACAACCCGGTCCAGCGCCGCTCGATGTCGCCAAACATCTGATGGCTGTAAGCGCCCCGCGGCATGCCTGAGATCTGGCAACCCAAATCTTTCCCGTTGGAGTAGGTCGAGCTTGATCTCCGTTCCACGAGGGTGGGACCGGATGCCTCGGGCTGGGGCTGGCTGGCTGCGGGCGTCCGCGTTCCCATGACAGCGGGTGTCCGGCCGGGTTCCAGTTGCTGCTCGACGAACCGGGCCCACGGGAAGCCCCGCAGCGCATCGAATCCAAAGCCGGCCAACACAACGGCGCCCGCCACATACAGGGCGACCTGGAACCAGAAATCGGAGGTGTTGCACCGCCGGTCGCATATTTTATAGCCTCCGTATCTGTTGTAGTTCCTGAACATCCCCAGCGCGAGGCCCCTGTCGGCGCCATAAAGAACCGCCAGGGCCACCAACCACGCGGGGGCGGCGACGGCATAGGGCATGGGGAGGAGGCCAAACAGAAGCAGGCTCAGGCCGTGGATCACCAGCCACATTCTGATGCTGCGACGTTGCTTCTTGATCTCCGCTTCCCCCAGTCCATAAAAGTCCGCCATGTTTCGAGCCACCCGCAATCGCGGCCACACAAGGGCAACGACCAGGGAAACGATCCCCATGGCCGATGCCAGGATGGTTCGCTCTTCGATCATGCCGGATTCTTCCCGCCATTGCCGCCAACCGCCTCGCGCACCTTTCGGCTCCGCAGGAAGTACAGCATGAGACCCACAGGCCCGAAGTAGAATGCGGAGCCGAGAACGCAGCCGATGACCCCGCAAGGCAAGGCGCCATCCTTCAAATAGGTATGCATCATGACCAACACATCAACCATGATGGCAGCGAAAAAAACCACGACAAGCCACGAAACGACCTCCAGCGCGGTTCGTGCCCACGCCCGCAGGCGGAGAAAACCAATTCCAGAGAAGATGAACACCTGCCCAACAACGAATTGCAGCAGAGCCCCCACAAAGTAGTGACGCAACGCCCGCGCCATCACTGGAGAGTCCTTGGCCATCTCTTGGATCAAGGATTCGCTGGGCGGGTCCTGCAGGAGCGAAGCCACACTGGCGAGCGCCGTGAAAAAACCAACGATGATCCAGAACCAGCCGATCACCGAGACAGCCGTCGGGCGTTTTTCGATGAATAGTTTCATCGCACCGTTCTCAACTTCTTCAAACCTCCGGCGCGCAGCCTACGCCGATGCCCCGGACCGTCAACGCCAAAACTCCCCGGCCCGATTCACGTTCACGCAGCCGCAAAAATAGGGACGCTGGCGGCGCGGACAAAGGTCCCGGTAGGGCGCGGCGTCCCCACCTTCTGCGTCTCGGCGGTGCATTCCATTTTTCAACGGCCCACTGACCACTGACCACTGATCACTGCTCACTGACCACTGTTTTTCCCCGGAATAGAGGTTTCTGCGGACTGCGCTAGCGCTGCGCTAGCGCAGTCAATTGGAAAACGCACATTTTCGCACCCGAAAAACGTGCGTTTTTGGCTGATATTTCACTGCGCTAGCGCAGTGATTTTCCTTCCCAGAATTTTTCTCTGCGGGTATTCCCGCGCACGTCGCACGCAGAAGCGAGAAGGCAGAAGGCGAAAAAAAGAAGTCAGAAGTCAGAAGACAGAAGTCAGAAGTCAGAAGGCGGAAATTAGAAATTAGAAATCGGGAATCGGGAATCGGGAATCGGGAATCGGAAGACGGAAGACGGAAAACAGAAAACGGAAAGGGAAAAATGAAACTGGGTTGGATCACAAAGTTCGCGCTGGCGTTCGGGCTGAGGAAAACGGAAACGTTCCTCGCCGCGCAGCCCGATCTCGACGCGGCGGCGCATCACAACGCCATCGCGCTCGCCGAAACGCTCGGCTCCAAAACCGTCCGCACCGCGCTGCTGGCCGTCGCGTGCGATTTGCTGAAGGTCGTGGACGCGATCCGTCACGGCACCGCCACGGCGGACGATCTGGCCACGCACGCGAGCGTCCTGCTCGCCGCCGGCGCGCTGATGTTCTTCCGCCACGCCATTGCGAAGCGGCCGGAAGTGGTGAGCCGCATGGTGGACGTGGTGAAGACGCCGCTGCTCGTGGCGCTGCTCTTGAGCGCGTCGCTGGCGTTTGGGCAAGCGGCCAACAGCCCGGAAGGAATCGCCAATAGCCAAGGGTCAATCGCCAATGGCCAAGGGACAAACGCCAATGGCCAAGGGACAAACGCCAATGGCCAAGGGACAAACGCCAGCAGCCAGGGGCCGGGCAGCAATACGCTCGCGGCGATTACTTCGTCCAACATCCCAGCGCTCCAAAACTCCAGCACTCCATTGTTCCAAAACTCCAATCCTCCCGTTTCCCAACTGACCACTGACCACTGTCCACTGCCCACTTCCTCGTCTCCCACCGTCTCCTTCAACTCCGCCGTCGCCGTGGATCTCGTCGAGATGCTGCCGGGCTGGCAGCGCGTCGAAAACTTTTCCGACTTCGCGAAGGCGTTCGGCACGAACGTCTCGTTGAACGCGGTGTATTCGTGGCGCTCCGGCGGCGGGCTTTCCAGCGGTGGCGCGGCGGTGGCGGCCCCGCTCGTGAAGGTGAACTGGCAGCTCGACCCCGCCACGGTCTGGGCGCTTTACGGCGGCCCGTCGCTCGTGCTCGGCAGCGACAAGGACGGCGCGTTCTCCGCGCTGGAGGCCGCGCTCTGGACGGACCCGCTCGGCCCGCTGCTCACGTGGGCGCAAAAAAAACTCCCGCCGCTCGCGTGGCGTCCGCGGCAGGTGGACGCGTTCTACGGCTACGTCGGCGCGGGCGTGGAGACGTTCGGCGCGGACGGCGCGGGCAAGGCGGTCGTCATCAGCGCCGGGGTTGGTTTCAAATTCTAATGAAAATGGTTTTTCAACGCAGGGACGCCGAAAGGATTCACCGCAGAGGCGCAGAGAGCGCAGAGAGAAAACCTCTCAGCGACCTCCGCGCCTCTGCGGTGCATTCCGGCCGCCGCCCTTCATCTTTCGCCATCATCCAAACGGAGGTTGGCCGCCATGATTAACCTCCTCGCCCAACTTCCCGATCCCGGCAGCTTCCAGTCCATCGGCTGGGTGGTGGTGATCGTCGGCGTGCTGCTCACGGGCGGTTACTACGGCGTGGCGTTGGTGGAAACGCTCCAGCGCATCCGCCGCGGCCGCGCCGCGCGCGACGTGAACGTCGTCAACGAGACCCAGCGCCGCGAGGTGGCCCTGCTGCCGACGGTGATGACCAAGGCGATGTGCGACGAGCGCCACGCCGCGCTCGCCCTCGGCAACGAAAACCTCATTCGCCTGCGGATGCTTGAGCAGATCAGCGCCTACGAAGCGCAGGCCAAGCAGGCGCGCGAGAAACTCCACAACCACATCGGCGACCTCGGCAAAAAGCTCGAGCGCATGGACGCGCGGCTCGACGGGCTGGAAGCATGGGCGAGGTCCACCAGTGAAAAAGTTGATGAAATATCCAACGGGCTTTCCAACCTGGCCGGGTCGCAGGGGAAAGGGTGATGCGATGAAGGAAAGAAACCAGAAGACAGAAGTCAGAAGCCAGAAGGCAGAAGGCGGAAGCCGGTCTTCCGGTGGATCGCGACCTCCGGGCGCGATTTCCGCCGCGACGAAACAAAACAACAGCGAAGACGCGAAGGCGGAAAGCCGGAAGACGGAAGACAGAGGCCGGAAATCAGAATTCAGAATTCAGAAATCAGAAATTTCCGCCCTGCCTCTTTCCGACCAGGAGCGCGACATCCTCACGCTGCTCAATGCCGCGAGCGTGGAGGGGATCGCACCGGACGGGTTGCTTGCGCAGGCGGGCGCGGCGGGCGTCCAGATCGCGCGCGACACGGCGCTGGCGGCGCTGCGGCGGTTCGCGCGCCACGGGCTGGCGACGATGCGGGGCAACCCGCCGCGGTTTTACATCACCGGCGTCGGCTCGGCGCTCTGTGGCGGCGGTCTGGACTCCGAAAACGTGCGGGGCTGACCCGCCGACCCAGTCATGGCAAACAAAAGACCAACACAAGTGCAGAGTCCAACGTGCCCCAATGACCGGCCGTCGGCCCCGAACGGTTTCGGAGTCCAGGCCGCCGCTACAGGGAAACGACAGCGCGCGGCGTTTCAACGCAGAGACGCCGGGGCCAGGGCCGTTGAGCGTGGAGCGTCGAGCGTGAAGCGTGGGGTGGGGCGAGACTCCGTCGAGCCTCCGCCATCCGCCATCCGCCACCCGCGATCCAGAGGCTCGACGG
>CAIQCK010000079.1 GCA_903870275.1 uncultured bacterium
CCGGCTCGACGCGCGCCAGCAGCTCGTGCAGCAGCTCGACCCGAATCACCCGACGTGGGCCGTGCTTTATCAGGTGGACGAGTTTTACGGCTACCTCAACTCCGCCGACGTGCTCGGCGCCGATCCGTATCCGGTGTCCGAGAAGCCCGTGACGATGGCGGCGGACTGGACGCGGAAATGCGCGGCGGTGTCGGACGGTCTGCGGCCGTTGTGGATGGTGCCGCAGGCGATGGACTGGGCGTGCTACCACAAGGACCACGCCGACAAATTCCGCGCGCCGACGCTCGACGAGGAATTGGTGATGACCTACCTCTGCCTCATCCACGGCGCGCAAGGCCTCATCTACTACGCCTATTTCGATTTGCAGCGCGACCGGCTCGGCTTCGACAAACGCTGGGCCGACATGCTCGTTGTCGGCAACGAAGTGAAACAGCTTTTCCCCGCGCTGCTCTCCGCCGCAAAACCGCCGAAGCTCGACGTGAAACCCAGCCGCGACACCGTGCAATTCGTCACGCGTGCCGACGACTCCGGCCACCGTTACGTGTTGATAGCCAACCCGGACGCGAAGGAATCTGCGACCGTCACCGTTGCCGTGCCGTCTCGCGCCAAACTGCAACTGCTCCAACGCGGCCAGATCAAACCGGTGATGGCCGAGAACGGCCACTGCGAGGTCGCGCTGGAGCCGATGAGCGCGGCGACGCTGATCGTGAAGTGATGTGGCGCAAGCATCCCCGCTCGCGAACCGTTGCGTCCATTTTGGCAGCGACTGCCCCAGGGCAGTCGCGTTGGTTTTTCAAAGAACGAAATCAAAACTCCACCTTCATCCCGTCGCGCGCGATGACCAGTTTGTCGGCAAGACCGTAGTCCTTGGCCATCGCCGGCAACTCATCGCGCTTCTCCCACAACTGGCGGTGCAGATGAGTCATCGCCACGCGCTTGATCGGCTTGTCGCGAAGCGTTTCGAAAAGCGAAACCGGCGAAAAGTGCGCGCACTCCGTGACGAGCAGATCGAGCGGACGGTCGAGTACCGAAAGGAGGTCGCGCGCCTCGCCCAGGTCGCCGCTGTAGGCGATGCGTTTGCCGTTGGCGGCAAGCTCGTAGAGGAACGGTTCGCAGGCGATGCCGTGCATGTCGCCGGCGACGCGGCGGATGGAATCGAGGTGCGTGGTGCGGTGCGGCGTCACTTGGACCGCGCCGACGGCGAACGGCTGGCCGTTGCGCGCCGGCCGGAAGTCCACGTTGAACTTGATCAGCTCCGGGAACAGATAGGTGTGGAGGATGAGTTTGCTGAACGTCTCGATGCCTTCGGCCGGCATGAACACGGGAATGTCGCGGGTGCGTTTGGCTTCCAGCCACATGCCGATGATGACTTGCGGCAACCCGGCGACGTGGTCCGGATGCAGGTGCGACAACAGGATCGCGTCAATCTTGCCGAAGTCCACGCACTCGAACGCGAGGTTTTTGGCGCACGGCTCGCCGCAATCGAGCAGCAGCGTCCGTCCGGCCATGTGCGCCACCAGCGAGGCGTGCGAGCGTTCCCAGCTTGGCACGGCGTCGCTGGTGCCCAGAAAAGTGATGGAATCGGTTGGCATGATCTCCTTCGGTGCGCTAGATGGTGCGGCAATAATCCTTCGCTTTCAACTTCCAAACCGGCACGCCGCAGAATCGCGGCCCTTCCGGACAGACGGGCCGCTGGCCCGCGAGGTCGCGCAGTCCGCACGGCGGCAACAGGTAGCGGGCGATGCGCGGGTTCACCGTGCGAACCTGCTCGGCCTCGTCCACGCTCGCGCGCCAGATTTCTTCCTGCGCATTGTAGCAGAGCCGCATCCGGCATTTGTGCCAGAGCGCCGCAAGGTCCGCCGATTCGGTGTAGCGGATGCTGACGGCGTTGGGCAACAGATAGGCGGCGTGCTCGTCCGGGGCGCCCAGCGCGCGCAGCCGGCCGATGCCGTTCCAGGTCGCTTCCATCGTCTCGCGGTAAAGTTGGTTTGCCGCCTCCGCGCCGTCGAGCGTCAACAGCGTCGGCGTGATGAAATCCGGCTCGCCGGTCAGGTAGGCGCGCAACGCCGGCCGCGACGCGGGCGTCATCCGGTGGCGCTGGTCCTGGCAATCGGCGCTGTGGCTGAGCTTGCGGCGGAACGTGTAATGCGGATGCGCCATCGCCCGCATCATCTTCGCGTGCGTGGCCAGGTTCATCTCCTCGCCAAGGTAGCGGTTCTGCGCCGGGTTCATCGTCCAGCCAATCGCCTCGTCGTCGGTGAGTTCGTCGCGCGTCAGGCCGAACACCTCGCGCACCGCGTCGGCCAGCAGCCGCTCGTTGTCGCGTTTGAAATCCACCAGCTTCGACACGCGCCCGCCCAGATCGCGGTCGAACTCCTCGCGGAACTGCCGCGACCGCGCCGGCGTCGCCCGGTTGCCGCCGTCCTTGAGCGCGGCGAGAAACTGGTGCTCCAGCGTCTCCTCGGGTGGAATCGGCTCGTTGACGATGACCTTGTATTCCGGCGCGACGCGCAACAATTCCTCCACCATCT
Source organism: uncultured bacterium (assembly GCA_903870275.1). Classification (GTDB taxonomy): domain Bacteria; phylum Verrucomicrobiota; class Verrucomicrobiia; order CAIQCK01; family CAIQCK01; genus CAIQCK01. The sequence goes on from CAIQCK010000079.1 coordinate 2,532, forward strand.
TGCCGATGACGACGCGCTGCTCCAGCGGCGTGTCGAACTGGTGGATCAGCCGCTGGTAGCGCAACAGCGTGATGCCGCTGACGGTATGGTAAAGAAAGGTAAACGTTCCCACCGGCAGGACGTAGCGCGCCACCTCCATGCACCGCTTCCGGATCTCCTTCTCGTAGAGCGCCGCCGCGTTCCCGCGCCCGCGGAACCGCGCGAAATACTCGCGGCTGGCCACCGGGAACAACATCGCGCAGAGCCGGTCGTAGGCGTCGAACTGCCGCCGCATCGTCTCGCGATACACCGCCAGCGCCTCGCCGGCCAGCGGCGGCACCGCGCAGATGCTCGGCTTGACCGCCACGTAACGCTGGCTCACCTGTTCGCTGTTGTAGAACGGATGGCTGTGCAGAAAATTCCAGACGAACTGCCGGCTGACGTTGCTCAGCGCGAACTGAAAATGCGCGTGCTGGAAAACGGTGTGGTGTCCCGCCTGGAACAACGACGCGCCGAGTTCGTCGCGCTGCTTGAGCCGCTTCGCGCGTTTGGCCTCGTCGGTGGCATCGAGCGCCGCGACCTGCTCGGCGGTGATGATGCCCTTGGCGCTGTAGCAGGTGCGCGCCGTGGCGATGGCGTTGTCAAACGGCCGGGCGAAGCTGTTCACCAGCTTCACCTCCGGCTCGGCGCTCAAAAACTTGTCTGTCGTCGCGTGGGGCATGAAGATCGAATCTAGCAGCGGCCCGCGCGATTGCCAGCAAACTTCTGGCGCGGGTCTGGTCGGATCCAGTCGGATTCGCTCGGATCTGGTCGGATTAGGGGCATGCGGTTGCAAAAAAATAATAGTCGAAATCACTTTGACCCACTTTGACTGGCTTTGACTGACTTTGACTGGGTTTGACCAAGGTTTGGCTGAACCGGATGGCCGCCTCTCTTCGGGAACCAGCTTCGGCACCTTGGGCCTCCGAACGCAGCCGCCGGCGCGTGGCGTCCGGCTCGTAGCCGCCGACGTAAGGAGGCGGAGGAATTGAACAGCCCTCGTGCCGCGCATGGGACGCATTGACCTTCGTGAGTGCGCCGGGTAGGGCGAGCCGTCCCTGGCGAGCCGCGACGTTTGCAGCATGAAGGGGAAATCGGCTCAGCGGGACGCTTCGCCCTACCTTTTCATCGCCATCCTTCGTTGCAGTTCGACGGGTTCCATAGACCGTCTCCACGACCATAGTGCAGTTCCAATTTGACGACCGGCATCATCGGCTTGCCCGCCGTTGGTGTCCCGGCTTCAGCCGGTCCGGGCGCAAACAGGCGCCGCATGAAGAAGGCGGAACTCCGAACGGCAACGGACGCCAATCCTTTCAATGCTCCATCCCTCCATCAACCCATTACTCCATTTTCAAAGAACTGGCGTAGAGATGACACACCGGGGTTTTTGGACAAGAAAAATCACTGCGCTAGCGCAGTGAAAAACCAGCCAAGAACGCATGATTTTCGGATGGCAAAACATGCGTTTTCCAATGGACTGCGCTAGCGCAGCGCTAGAGCAGTCCTCGGAAAGGTCTATTCGAGGGAAAAAACAGTAACCAGTGGTCAGTAATCAGTAATCAGCAGTCATGATTGGAAGGGTAGGGCGCAGCGTCCCGCTGAGCCGTGCCCCGCTTGGGCGGCGGATTTCACCGCAGAGGGCGCAGAGAATAGACGACTTGTGTCACGCAAAGACGCAAAGGCGCAAAACCCCTTGGCGACTTTGCGCCTTTGCGTGAGCCAATAATCTCCGCGTCCTCTGCGCCGCCGTTCTGACGGGGCAAGCCTCTGCGTTTGATTTCAGTTTTCTCTTCCGGGACGGTCCGCCCTGCCTCACGTTGGCGCTTCTTAAACGCTTGCGGCACGCGGCCTCGCGGCGCAAAATCCCCTCAGAGACTCGAACAACCAAAAGGTGTCGTATGAACCGATTCATGGTGATGGCGGTTGCGATGGGGATGCTCGCGGCGGGCGGGGCGGCGAGAGCGGGGGACACGCTGGCCGAAGACGAAACAGCCATTGCCAAATACATTCACAGATTTCACGACTCTAGCGAGGAAGTGCGTGAAGCTGCCGCGAAAGAGTTGCGCGTGATCGTGGCAAAATACGGCAACGGTACTTCGAACATCCGCGAGAAGGACACAGGCGAAGCCCGGTGGAGAGAAAAGATCAGTCACGTTAAGGTCGGGATGACGAGCGCGGAAGTGTTGAAATTCCTTCCTGTAACTACAATAGATGGATCAGGCGCGGGCTGGTATCGAGCGCGAATCTATCACCGGATTGACATGCATTGGATGGTGGAAATCTTCTATGACCACCCTTACGAAAACCGACCTCCGATAGGGACCGGAGAGAATAAGTTCGCAGGGCCAATGCTGTCATTGGCGGCAGTAGTGTTAGAGCCACCGAGGCTGATTCGTAGTGAATTGCTTGTTTACCAGATCGCTCCACCAGGCTACACGGGGAAGTGGTGCTATTGGTATGTGAACGGCCAGAAGGCGAAGGAGGTTGATTACAAGAACGGGCAACCTGTTAAAGTTACTGACTATTGCGAAAGCGGTGAGAAGCGGCACTAGCATGAATGGAAGCGAGACAGACCCCGTAAGGACTCACATGAACCGATTCATGGTGATGGCGGTTGCGGTGGTGATTCTCGCGGCGGGCGGCTATGGCGCGGAACGTGACGCGGCCAAGGAAGCGCCGATAGATTGGCCGGCCAGAGCGGCGACGGTGAAGGTGGGCATGACCCGGGCGGAGGTGGATAAAATCCTGCCGAGGTGGATTCCTCCACGCAGCCATGAAAAAACACGAAGTGAGCAACCAGACGACAAGCATATTTTGATCTTGGACGATCAGGATGTTCGGTCGCCTCAGACCGGGGTGGTTCTTGGAACCGGCGCTGGCTTTTCGAGGAGCCAAAGTTATTTCGTCGCGGAGGATTGGCGAGTGGAGGTGTGTTATGACTTTTCTTGTGGCGGAGAGCCTGTGTGGACCAATGAAGGAGTGAAAATCAACAAGGATTGGTTTCATCCTCAGAACAGACTTTTGCGGCCGGTGAAGATCGAGAAAATTGTGAAACCAGCCCCGCTGAAACCGACGCCGTAGATGACACTGCGAAATACCATGAAGCATCTGGTGCCCATCGCGCTCCTCGCGACCGCTCTTGCGGGCGGCTATGGCGCGGAACATGACGCGGTCAAGGAAGCGCCGATAGATTGGCGGGCCAGAGCGGCAATGGTGAAGGTGGGCATGACGCGGGCGGAGGTGGAGAAGATTCTGCCGATGTTTCCACAGCCAGACTCCAAGTATCCATTTCCATTATGCAGAGCTTACACGGAATCATACGGCGGCGGTGTGATCTTCACATCGTATTTGGTATCCGAGGATTGGGAGGTGACTATCTGCTATGATTATTCCGGCCCTGCTGATGCAAAGAGTTTGTTTCACCCCGAAAGCAAAGTGACGGTAGCGGGCGACGCCGAATGGCCCCCGCGTCATTCTAGTGTTTTCCACCCCGAAAGCAAAGTGACGGCAGCGGTGAAGATCAGGAAGGTCAAGAAACCAGTTCTGGCGGCAAGAGCGGCGGCCAAGGAAGCGCCGATAGACTGGCCGGCCCGAGCGGCGACGGTGAAGGTGGGCATGACCCGCGCCGAAGTGGAGAAGATTTTGCCGCGATGGTATCCACCACCATACATCAATACTTTCAATACTTTCCGCGGGGACGGCGGTGCCACGGTAACAGGCGGTGGCTATTACAGGTTCGAACGATACTTGGTTGCGGAGGATTGGCGGGTGATCGCCTGTTACGACTTCGCTCGCGATAACAAGTCCAACAATTCCGCAGATCGAATACGAACCAAACCTTGGACGATTGACCAGCGAGTAGGACTTCCGGCCAACGATGCGAGCTGGTCGAATCCGTATAACAGACTGCTGGAGCCAGTGAGGATTAATAAAATCGTGCGGTCAGCGGAGGAGGAAAAGGAGTGGATGGCGAAAGCGGCTTCGATCAAAGTCGGCGTGACGCGAGCGGTGGCAGAGCAGAACATTCCGGCGTGGAAGTGGGACGAACGTGATAGCCCCGGTAGCGGCCTTGGAAGTCACGAGATTTATAAGTTCTCGCATGATGGAACTGTTACTGGCTCGGCGAATATCACTTGGTCACTGACGATTGATTACGATGGTCACGGGGGAGATCGAAGCCTTGAGAACCGAGTCGTTGCGCCGGTGAAGATAGAGACATTCGAGAAGCCAGTCCCGCCAAAACCGACGCCTTAAGGAATGTGCATGAACCGATTCATGGTGATGGCGGTTGCGGTGGGGATGCTCGCGGCGGGCGGCTGTGGCGCGGAACGTGATGCGGCCAAGGAAGCGCCGATAGATTGGCCGGCCAGAGCGGCGACGGTGAAGGTGGGCATGACCCGCGCGGAGGTGGAGAATATCCTGCCGAGATGGAAATCTCCCACGGATTTCGAAAAGAACCAAAGCCAGACGATTCGTGGAAAACAGCCTTTAGTAACAGAAAAGGTTGATTCGGGTGGAGGCTTGCCTGCAAAGAGTTTAGGGACAAACACGTTAATTCTTGGGCAAGGGTATTATTCGGGAGGAACGTACATCAGCCTGGGATCTCGCGGGCCCGGTCTGATCACTGAAAATTACCAAGTTGCTGAGGATTGGATCGTATCGGTGAATTACGATGATCGAGACAGCAAAGGTTCCAAAGGGTTTTCGGACGAAAACCGTTTGGTCACGCCAGTGAAAATTGAGAAATACGTTTCTCCGAAGACAACATCCGAAGACTCCGACGATCAACTCAACCGTTCTCTCGCGAAGCGCATGGCAGAGGAGTTTATGGAATACTGGCAGCCTGATGCGCAGAACTATGAAAAGTCCGGGACGGCGCCTTTCCCACGTTTGGGAATTTCCAAGTACTACACGGTGGAATTCAAACCAACCAATCCTGCAATCAAGACCCCGGCTGCCGTGCTGGTTGACATAGAAGCTGCGCACGTTGGATGGAGGCACTGTGACATTAACGATCCTTCCTACAAGCCCGGAGACATACTGAAAAAGATATGCACTCGCCAATGAACCGATGGACGACAATGGCCGTGACCGCATTGCTCGCGGCGGGCGGTTGTGGCGCGGAACGTGACGCGGCCAAGGAATCGCCGATAGATTGGCCAGCCAGAGCGGCGACGGTGAAGGTGGGCATGACGCGCGCGGAGGTGGAGGAGATTCTGCCGAGATGGGAACCGCCATACAAGCCACCTTTGGGAACAAATGCGCCGATAACACCGGGCCACTATCTCGCGATATATGGCGGAGGCGCGGGCGTCTCAGGCCGCGAGATCTATTGGGTGTCTGAGGATTGGGAGGTGACCGTCTGTTACAGTGGTTCGTCGAAGGAAGATTGCCGGGTATTTGCGCCAGTGAAGATCGTGAAAGTCAAAGAATCCGTTCCGCCGAAACCTTGAGCGGGGGGCCACGGATGAACCCAGCGCGGCGGAGCCGCAACCAAAGACGGTGGGGCGAGACTCCGTCGAGCCACCTTCTTGGGCGTGTCGAGCTATCAGACTGCGGAGGCTCGACGGAGTC
>CAIQCK010000080.1 GCA_903870275.1 uncultured bacterium
GCCAGTTGCCGTCGGCGTCCACCTGCCACTTCGCCCCCGCGTCAATGGCCGCTTGCGGCGCGAGGGTCACCTGCAACGAGCCGGTGGTCTGGTCGGCCTCGATCACGCCCGTGCTGTAGAGCAAGGTGGTGTTCCAATACAGCGTTGGGGAGAGCGTGGGCAGATTGGTCGCACTGAAAGCTCCGCTGCTGCTGCCGAAGTCGAAGAGGTTGAACTGATCTCCCGCGTGCGGCGTGTAGCCGTTGAGCAGCGCAACGGTGAGTGTGCCGTCAAAGGTGAGCGCGCCGGTCAGGTCGAACTGGTCGTAGAGCCAGGCGTTGGTGCCGCCCAGTTCCATCGTCACCACCCCGTTGCCGAGCAGCGTCAGGTTGCCGGTGTCGGTAATGACGCCAAAGCCGTTGCCGGGCGCAATGAGACCGGCGTCGGTGATGGAGCCGGTGATGGCGCCGGTGCCGGTGAGGAGGGCATTGGTGTTGATCAAGAGGTCGTTGGCAAACGAGTGAGAGCCGCCGAGCAAATCGAACGTGGCCGCGCTCGTGCCGTTGCCGACCTGGAAGATCGAGCCGTTGTTGACCGTGCTGCCACCGCTGTTGAGCGTGCCGCCGTTGAAGGTCATGATGCCGCCGATTCCCAAAACGAAGTTTGAAGCAATGACTGCTCCGCCATTGTCAATCGTCAGGCTGTTATTCGTACCCGAAACGCCCACAGACAATTGACCGCTGCTCTGCCACACCGAACCGGTTCCAGTGACGAATACCGAGTTGCTGTCGGACCCTACATGGTTGCCGACTGCGGCATCCATGCTGAAAACCCGACCACCACTGGCGATCGTGAGACTATTGCCGGCACCGTTGTCGCCAACGATCAGCGTGCCATTATTTGTCCAAGTAGAACCAGAGCCCGCCACCACAGTGACATTGCTGTTGGCACCAGTAGTATGGCCAAGGAAAGTGAAACCAGCACCAATACTTGCTCCACCGCTGATGATCAGACCCGAATTCGTGATCGTTACGGCATTTCCAAATCCGTTGATACCTACACTGATTAAATCAGCGACTGTCAGAACTGAGCCGGGTCCCGTGACGAGCACGGAATTGCTGAATCCGACGTAAGCACCCATAGGGAGTCCCCCAACATCCAGAGAGCCAACGAACGTATGAGTACCAATGAACACTTGGCCACCGTTAGCGATGCTTAGGTTGTTACCAGTGCCAGACAAGCCAACACAGGCCGGACCGATGTTGCTCCATACCGAACCGAAATCGGTAACCAGAAGCGAGTTGAAACTGCCAGAGTTCAGCCCACCCACGCCGCTAAATATCCCCGAGCCGGGACCACTATTAAATTGGCTATAAACATGGCCGCCATTCGCTATGGTCAGGTTGTTGCTGGAACCTGCCCCGCCAATTTGTACTGCATCGGCGTTGCTCCAAAGCGAACCGGCGCCAGTCACAATAGCTTGGTTGTTGTTACCGAGGCCAACACTGCCCATAAAGTCATAAACCGTCCCGCCATTGGTTATAGCCAGATTGTTGTAAGAACCCTGGTAGCCTACGGAAAGATTACTGCTCACCCTCATCGAGCCCGAACCGGCGACAATAACCGAATTGTTGCTCGCGCTGGCGGCGTTGCCCACGTAACAGTTGCCATTCGCGAAAGCCTGTGCGCCGTTGGTGATCAAGAGACTGTTGCCGACGCCGCTGTTGCCAACGGTCAAACTGTTACTGAAACTGTGCGTCCCGCCGACGAGGTTGAGCGTGGCTCCGCTGCCTGTGTCGCCCACTGTGAATGCGGCGCCATTATTCACCATCGTGCCGCCGCTGTTGAGCGTGCCGCCGTTGAAAGTGACCACGCTGTTGGCGAAGTTGGTGGCGTAGAACTGGTTGACGGTGACCGTGCCGCTGAGGAGTGCCAGCGTGCCGTTGCGCACGTCCACGCCACCCGTCCCGGACGCGTTGGTCGAGACGAGCATTCCGCCCGCGTTGGTGAAGACGCCGCCGCCGTCAATGACCAGATTGGTCAGGTTGGCCACTCCGCCGGAGATCGCCCATGAGCCGTAGTTGGTCGCCACGTTCACATCGTGCTCGCCGTCGTTCTGCTGAACCGTGCCCGAGGCGAGGTTCAGGAACACGCCGTCCATGTTCGTGCCGCTGTTGAGGATGAAGCTGCCGCTGTTGGTGAATACCAGCGGGTCGAACAATCCACCGTTTTGTGCAAAAGAACCTTGGTTCCACATCGAGCCGGGCACAATCACACTGCCGCTGTTCAACTGGAACGTGCCGCCAGGCGAGTTTACAAACGAACCTGCCAGCGACAGCGTGCCGCCGTTGACCGTCAGCGGCTGCGCGGAGAACACCTGGCCCGCCTGGAGCACACCGCCGTTGAAGTTGAAGACGCTGTTGGCGAAGTTGGTCAACAGCAGCCGGTCCACGGCCACCGTGCCGCTGTTGAGGTTGAGGGTGCCGTAGAGGACATTGATCGCGCCGCCGCCGGTGCTGTTCGTGGCGTAGAGCATGCCGCCGGAGACGGTGACGACGTCGCCGGTGGAGGAGGCGCTGGCACCGACGACGATGTTGGTGGCCGAGACGGTGCCGCCGTTGGCAACGGTCAGTTGGCTGAAACAGCCCGTGAGACCCACATAGAGGCTTGAGCTGTTGCTCCAAAGGCTGCCCAGACCGGTGACCATCACCGCGTTGCCGTTGGCACCGGCATTACTGCCGATATAGCCCATGGCGTCATACACCGTGCCTCCATTGGCAATGGTCAGGCTGTTGCTGGAGCCGCCGTTGCCGACGAAAAGGCCGCTGCTATTGCTCCAGAGGGAGCCGGCGCCCGTGACCAAGACGGAGTTGCTTTTGGCACCGGTGCCGTAGCCGATGTAGCCGTAGGCAGAATAGGCCATGCCGCCGTTGGTCAAGGTCAGGTTGTTGGTGGAGCCCGTATAACCGACATACAGAGAACTGCTGTTGCTCCAGAGGGAGTTGGCACCCGTGACCAAGACGGAGTTGCTGTTGGCACCGGTGTTGGCGCCAATGTAGCCGTTGGCAGAGAAGACCGTGCCACCGTTGGCGACGGTGAGGTTGTTGCTGCAACTCACATACAGATAACTGCTGTCGTTCCAGACCGATCCGGGGCCGGTCACGAAGACCCTGTTGCTCGGGCCGGCGATGCCGATGTTGGCGCCGGCGCTAAAGACCGTGCCGCCGTTGGCAACGAGCAGGCAGTTGCCGGAGCCGGAGTCGCCCACATACAGAGTGCTGCTGTTGCTCCAGACAGAACCGGCGCCCGTAACGATAATCGAGTTGCTGTTTGCGCCGCCGTAGTAGCCGAGATAGCCGCCGAAGCTAAAGACCGTGGCGCCGTTGGTTATGATCAGGCTGTTGTTGGCGCCGTAGTAGCCCATCCAAAGACCGTCGAGGCCGATTTTCCAAACCGAACCGGTGCCGGTCACGGTGACTACGTTGCTTTTCCCGCCGCCACCGTAGCCGATGTAGCCGCCGTAGCTGATGATCATGCCTCCGTTGGTAATGGTCAGGGTGTTGCCAGAACCGCCGTTGCCCACAGTCATATCGGACCTGTTGCTCCAGACTGAACCGGCGCCGGTCACGGTGACCACGTTGGCGCTGCTGCCGTCACCGACGGAGCCGCCGTAGCTGGTGACCATGCCTCCGTTGGTAATGGTCAGGGTGTTGCCGGAACCGGAACTGCCCACAATCACACCACTGTTGTTGCTCCAAACCGAGCCTGAGCCGGTGACGGTGACCGAGTTGTTGTTCGCGCCGCTGTTGTAGCCGATGTAGCCGTAGGCGCCGTCAACCACCGAGCCGCTAGTGGCAATGGTCAGGGTGTTGCCGGAACCGGAGTTGCCTACATACAGAGAGCCGGAAATGTTGTTCCACACCGAGCCGGGGCCGGTAACAATGAGCGCATTGCTGTTCGCGCTGCTGCCGTAGCCGATGGAGCCGTCGTTGTTAACGTTGACGACCTTGCCTCCGTTGGTGATGGCCAGATAGTTGCCGGAACCATATTTGCCCACAGTCACACTGGCAGTGTTGCTCCAGACCGAACCGGCGTCCGTAACGATGACCGAGTTGTTGTTCGCGCCGCTGTAGTTGCCGATGGTGCCGGCAATGCCGGAGACCGCGCCGCTATTGGCAATGGTCAGGGTGTTGCCGGAACCGGACATGCCCACAATCACAGAACTGTTGTTGTTGTTCCAAACCGAGCCGGAGCCGGTGACGGTGACCCAGTTGTTGTTCGCGGTGCTGTTGCTGCCGATGACGCTGCTGCTGGCCGCGCCGTTAAACACCGCGCCGCCATTGGCAATAGTCACGTTGTTGCCCGAACCGAAGTTGCCCACAAGCAGAGTGGAGCCGGAGTTGTTGGTCCAAACCGAGCCGGCACCTGTCACGGTGACCGAGTTGTTGTTCGCGCCGCTGCTGTCGCCGATGGAGCCGCCGGTGCTGTCAAACACCTTGCCGCCGTTGTTGACAATCAATTGATTGAACGATCCCGTATTGCCGATGAACACAAAGAAGGCATTGGACCAGATCGAACCGGGCCCCGAGACCAGCACGGTGTTGTTGCTCGAGACGGCCGAATTGCCGACGATGCTGAAGCCGCCGGTGACGTTCGCCTTGCCGGCATTGGTGACGATCAGCACATTGAACGCGCCGTTGGTGCCTAGGGTGTAACCGCTGGAGTAATTGTTGGTGACGCCATTGACCGTATTGGTGACACCACTTTCGGCGAAAGCGTGCTGGGCGGTCAGGCTTGCGAGCGCGAAGACAGCCAAACGAATACGGCTACGAAGTGAAGCGCGGACAGGGAGACTTGAACTGCTCATGATTTCCTCAGGTAATCACAGCCGACATTGTCCGGGATGGGTATGACGAGCGCAAGAACATTGTAGGCTGCGCACCCGGCGCGGAGCGGCGGAGTGGTGGGAACGGCATCGGCCCGCGAAACACGCCCAAAAACGCTATAGCGGATCCGTTTTGACAGGATTTACAGGATTTGCAGGATGGGAATGTCGAACCGGCCATCCTGTCTTCTTCCCTTCAAACCGTGCGTGCCGGAATGAGCGCTCGGAAAAGCAGCATATTTCTCTTGACATGATAGAGAAAATGCCTATATTTTGCACCCGACGATGAAAGACGGAGGAGAGGCAAAATCATGGCTTGAGACCTCTGCAACAGCCCTGGAGCGGCGGTCTGGAGACCGCCGCTCCAGAACGGACGATGACTTTTGCAGAGGTCCCGGCTTACAAAATCATGATTCTGTATTCGATGATTCTGTGCCCAGTCCTGTTACCGGAGCGGGTTCTGCTGGCGCTGCGGCAGATTTGCAAAACGAACCCAAATAGAGATCGCGATCCAAACCGGAAAATATCGTTTTTCCGCGGGAAAATGAACATTTCGAGTTGCAGAGGTCCCGGAGATGAAATGGTTTTTTGCGAAACGAACCCAAATAGAGAATTGCAACATGCGTGGTGGCATGGCTTTGTGAAAAAGCCCGATGTTGAGACGAAACAAGACGAAGCCAAATAAGCCAAAGTGAATCCGATTTCCCCAAAATATCCGACTGAATCCGGCCAGATCCGACTCGATCCGGCCAAATCCGACCCGATGAAGGCCTTTGAAGATTGCAAATGCACGTTTTCTCTAGCGGCGGTTGTGGTAGGGCGCGACCGCCGAGTCTGTTTCAAAACGCGGGTTCCCACCGTAGAACGGATGTCCACATCCGTTTATCATTTATGCGAACGGTTGCATTCACCGAGCAACGGGCTTGGCAGCCCGTTCTACACGACCCAACGCGCTCGCCGTCGGGGTTTTGAGACAGCCTCGGCGGTCCAGCCCTACCTTTCGGCGGTCATCCCTGAAAGCTCTCGGGGTGCAGACCGCCGCCGCAGTTTTCTGGACGCCGGCGCTCGGGCCGGGCGTGCGAACCTACGCCATCCACGGACGCGCGCGGCCTTTTTTCGTGACGGCGGCGAGGGCCTTGGCGGCGATCTCGCTGTTCTCGACGACCTGGAAGTCGAACATGCCGACGCAGAGGATGTCCGCGCCGTTCTCGAAACACCACTGGAAGGCGTTGCGCGGATGGATGGCGCCGGCGGCCAGCGTCTTGAAGGCGATCCACGGTTTCTTCACGGTGGCCATGAAGGCGACGGTTTCCTGCACGTTGGTGCACCACATGTTGTCGTGGGCGCGGTCGTGGTCGTTGGAACTGCTGATCTCGTCGAAGCTGTGGCGGTTGGCCTCCGGCGTGGCCGACCAGTAATTGTCCTTGTGGAGCGTCTTCACCCAGAAGTCGGGTTCGAAGCCGGCCTTGACGCACGCCTTCACCGTCTCGAGGCAATGCGCGCCGAGACCGCACGGCACGAGCTGGTCCTTCATGAAGCTCATGGTCTCTTCGAGCGTCTTCATGTCGCCGGTCTTGACCATCTTGTCGCAAATGCCGCCCTGCACATAGACGGCGTCGGCGCCGGTGTCTATGGAGCTTTTGATGGCGTCCTTGAGGTTGCCGGCGGCGCAGTCGGAAATCCACTGCATCTTGCCGCCTTCTTTGCGGTAGGCGTTGATGACGCGGTTGGAGACGGGATTGGTCAACGCGGTGTTGATGCCGCGTTTCTCGGCCAGGTGGAACGTTTCGATGATCTTCTCGTCGGTGTGATACGCCTTGATGAGTGGCGAGACGTAGATCAGGTCGCGGCTGTGCGCCCAGCCGCCGATGAGGTTGCCGCCGCAGATGACGCGGCTGATTTCGAGGTTCTTGATCTTGCCCTTCGGCAGCTCCAGCGGCGCGACGGTCGATGCCGCCGGGGCCGAGGGCTTGCCTGTCGCACTCTCCGCGCCCAGGACTTTTTCCTCGAAGCTGCGGAACGCCAGTGCCGCGCCGCCCGCTGCCAGCGAGTTCTTAAAAAATCCGCGCCGACCGATGTTCTTTGCCATAACTTTGTCTCCGCTCAATACATTCTCATTGCCGCGCCAGTGCTGCTCGGAATCGCAGGCGGAAACGTAGCGCGAGTCTGCCGCCGAGACAAGCTCCTTCGGTTCGCAAAAGGCGGGCGTGGCCGGCACGGCGGCGGGCGGCGACTGCGCGCGTTTCCCCCTTGTCGGCCGCGGCGGGCTGCGATAGCGTGGCGGGCCATTTATGAAAACCGTTTCTTTGGCCTGCCTCCTCCTGCTCGCGACGACGCTGCGCGCCGCCGACACCGACGGCTTCATCCAGCTTTTCAACGGCAAGGACCTCAACGATTGGAAAGCCAGCGACAAGCCCGGCACCTTCAGCGTGCAGGACGGCGCGCTCGTGGTGAACGGCCCGCGCTCGCATCTCTTCTACGTCGGCCCCGCCTGCAACCACGATTTCAAGAATTTCCACATGCGTGTCGAGTTGATGACATTCCCGCAAGCGAACTCCGGCGTCTATTTCCACACCGAGTTTCAGGAGGCCAACTGGCCGAACAAGGGCTTCGAGGTGCGCAGGTCAACAACAGTCACAAGGACAAGAAGCGGACCGCCGGCCTTTACGACATCAAGGACGTCTATGAGGTGCCCGCCAAGGACAACGAGTGGTTCGTCATGGAGATCATCGTCGAGGGCAAGCACGTCATCACCAAGGTCAACGGCAAGGTGTTCGTGGACTACACCGAGCCGCCGGATTTCCAGCCGCCGAAGAATCACTCCGGCCGGTTCATCTCGCACGGCACGTTTGCCATCCAGGGCCACGATCCCGGCAGCAAGATTCTCTACAAACGCATTGAGGTGAAACCGCTGCCTTGAGACGGAACGCTGCTGGTGGAGCCAGCAGCAGGGGGACGAACAGCGTGAAGCGTCGGGTTGTTGTCTTGAGCGCCATCGGAGCTTCAGCGGGAAACTTGCATACTGGCGCCGATGACAAGAATCTGCCCGGCGTAGAACGACAGGCCTTTCGGCAATTGTTTCACGCGCAGCACGGCGGTGTGCTCGCCGGGGGATTGTTCGGGCAGATAGAAGAATCGGGCGTATCGCCTGATCTTTTCCGTCTGCAGGCGTTTGATCGTGATCGGGGTTTGGGCCTGATCCACTGTCACCTCGACTTCCGTCCCGCTGCCTTGAGGGATGTCGCTGAAACCGAGGGTCGTGCCGTTCCATTTGACCGTGATGGTCTCATCGGCCTTGTCGCATTTCATCGCGCCGCGCAGCATCGCATCCGTGCGGCCAAAGTCTTCCCGGTAGATGGCATCCGTTTTCGTATCCACGGCTTTCCAGCCCGGACTCAGCGCGGCTTGGGTGATCGGCGCAAGCGACGCCGACTCCCAGCAGCGGGTTTCCAGCGGCGCGGGAAGTGGATGTGCCTGCGGTTTGCCCGCGTTCTTCATCGCGAGCATGGAGCGGGCAATCACGTCCCGATAGACATCGTGGCCTTCGTTGCCGGGATGCACGCCGTCCTTGGAGAAGACCCATTTCCCGGTCACGGCGGTGTCGCCTCTGAAAATGAGTTCGCCCGCCTTCTCGCGTTTGGCGATCTCGACCCCGAGATCGATCGAGGGGATGCCGTAGGCGTTGGCGACTGTCTCCATGATCGCGCCGAACGAGGTCTGTTTTCCCGCCTGCAAATCCTTGAGCATGCCAAGCGACAGGGTGTAAACGAGACAGATGTCCGTTCGCGGATTCTGCCTCCAAATCTGGCGCACGATGCCTTCCACGGACTTGGCTTCATAACCGCCGCCGCCGTTCACGCGATGCTCCATGAAAACCAAATCCGGATTTTTGGAAAGAACATCCGTCGCGATCCGGCACGCCCCGTAATCCGAGCCGGTTCCCGAAATCGCGGCGTTGATCTCGATCAACTCCACGTTGGGATACTGCGCCTTGAACCACGCAAAACTCTTCGGTCGCCAGCCGTTCGCCGCGGTGATGCTGCCGCCGAGGTAGGCAATGCGCGCCGGTCCGCCTGCCGCCAGCTTGGCGAAGAAGTTTGGAAGGCCGTCACGCACGCGCAATTCCCCGGCCGTCTTCGGATCATAGGGTGAACGAGAGGCATCTAGTGTGGGATCGACGGCATACAGCCCGGCTGGCTGTGCCAGCAGCACGGCGGCGAGAGCGAGGGTTGCGATTTTGTTCATGGGCGTTCCTGTCGTTCGAAGTGAAGCAGACGCGCGAGGGGGACATCGAAAGTTTTTTGGACAGGGCCGGTGATTGTGCCGCCGTCATCGGCTTTCCAGGTGCCGGGCGGAATCAGCACGGTGCGCGAGGTGCCTTTGGCCACCATCGGGGCCACCATCAGATCATCGCCCATCAGGAACTGGTTTTTGACATTTTCGTAGCCACCGTTGGGGAACACGTAGGCCAGCGGGCGCAAGATCGGTTCGCCCGTGGCGGCGCTGGCTTTGGCGAGTTCGAGGATGCGCGGAGTGAACCGCATGCGCAGCGTCACGGCTTGTTTGACCGCGGTCAGGTGCGCGGCATCCAGCACGCGCCACGGCGCCACGGAGAACTGCATCATCGGCGCGAGCGCGTGGACCTGCGCGGACCGCACCACCAGGTCCTGGTCAATGGTCGCCTGGTTGAGGAACGAACTGAATTCGCCGCCGCCGATCAGATCGGGACAGACAAACGTGTAACCCATCAGCCCGGCGGCGATCATGTCGGGAATGAGTTTTTCGAGATCGCCCCAGGCGTGGCTCTTGTCGCGCAGACGCTGCACCAGCGGCCGGCCCGCGAGCTTCCAACAAGCCCGGTATTCGTTGAGCGGAAAGGCGAGACCGATCTCGCCGAAGAGCCGGGCGTGCTCGTTCGCGTCGAGTTTCTCATGGGCGAGATAACGCGCTTTGTAGAACGTCGTGTCGCCCGCATCGAGCTTGAAACCATCCACGCCGCAGGTCATTTGCAGGCGCGCGAGTTCGCCGGTAAACCACGCTTTGGCGGCCGGGTTCGAAAGGTCGAGCATGGCGCTCTTGCCATTCCACCACTTGACCATCGCGGGATCGCCGGGTTGATCCATAAAGAAGGCGTTCTTCTTGGCCAGGGCGCGGTAAACGTCGCTGTCCGGGCTGACGAAAGGACAGACCCAGACCATGACCTTGAAACCCAGCGCGTGAAGCTCATTCATCATGGCCTTGGGATTTGGAAAGCGGCCGGGATGGAAGGTCCACTTGCCGTAGTCTTCCTGCCAGTTGTCGTCAATCATCAACACACCGGGCGGCAGGCCGTTGTCCACGATGGCGTGGGCGTATTTGAGCACGTCCCGCTGGTTCTGGTCATACATCAACTCGATCCAGGTGTTGTATTGCGGCGTGGCAAAAAGCGCGCGGTCCGGCATTTTGCCATCGGTCGGGAAAAAGCTCCGGGACGCGTGGCGATAGGCATCGCGCAAGTTCTGTCCCGCCTGGCCGTAGCGAAACGTGTTGCCCGCCGACGTGACGCGCAGGGCCTTATCCTTGAAGTCGAACCGGAAAGCCTTTTCGCACCAGACATAACGGCCCTTCGAGGAGACGAGCAACGGCGCGTACTGATTGCCGCGGTTGTCGCCATCCAGATTGATGTCAATGGGCGTGACACCGTAAGGCATCTTGGTGCCGAGGGTGACGGCACCGCCCCACCAGACTTCGTTGGGGAGGAGGTCGAGCTTGAGTTCCGACTGCGCGGTGTTCTGGGCGAAGATCGTCGTTGAGACGAGGAGGACAAGGCTGGGAAGATGGCGGATGTTCATGATGGATTCCTGGGTCAGTATTTCATGGCCGTTTCACCAGCCGTGTGCGGCGGGGTCAGCGGCGAGGGACGGAAATTCACTTCGGTTCATTCGATGCACTTCGCAACCTTCACCAATTGATAATTTCACTCCCCGTGTTTACAGGGAATCGAAATTCATAGTCAACAACGACACTGTCTGCTACCTCATGATTTCCATGCCAATTCACCAGCAGTTCCGGTCAGTCCGTGATGTCCGTGTCGCTTGAAACGGTCGTCGTTGGCTGATAGCGTGACTCACATCATGCAATGGTTGTTGAGGTTGGCAGGTGGAACGGTGCTCTGGGCCTGTGTGTGCGCCTGGGTTGGGGCGCAGGATCGCGAATACGTTTGCCGCTTCACGCATTCGGCGCCGGCGATTGATGGCGACCTGACAGATGCTTGCTGGAACGCCGCCGAACCGTCGCCAGTCTTCTACACACTCGGTTCCGCCGCCGAGAAAGTTCCATCGCGCATGACGGTGCGGTTCTTGTGCGATGACGAGCGTCTCTATATCGCCGTGGACGCCGAATCACGGCCAGGGAAAGAGCCGGTCGCACAACAAGAACGCCAACGCGATGGCGCGGTGTTCAACGACGATTCGGTCGAAGTGTTTCTGCACACGTCACCGACCGGGGCGGACTACTATCACTTCGCGCTGAATTGCGATAACGCGGTCTTCGATGCGCATGTGGATCCGAAGGCGATGCCGGGGCAGGGTGCGAAGTGGAATGCCGATTGGGCGCATGCGACGAGAAAGCGCCCGGGCGGATGGAGTGCCGAAATGGCGATCCCGTTCAAATCGCTTGGCGCGAAACCTCCTCCGCAAGGTTTTGTCTGGCTCGTCAAGGTCGGCAGCAACGCGCCCGGCTACCCGCACGCGATGTGGCCGCAAAACCCCAGTGCGTCGTTTCACGAACCGACGGCCGTGGGCTATCTGATCTTCCGCGACCGAAGTCTGCTGGCCAACGGGAACGTCGAAGGCCCGATCAACGCAAACGGCGTGCCGGAAGGCTGGTCGTTTGTCTATCACGATGCGGAAGGCAAGGGGGTCATCCGCGTGAGCGATACGGGCGCGCCCGAAGGCAAACGATGCATCCGCTACGAGAAGACAACGGCGGAAATGTGGTTCCCGCAACTCTGGTTGAAGCCCGTTCCAATCCAGCCGCATTCCGCCTATCAGTTCTCGTTGTTGGTGAATTCCGAGAAACGGTTCGTGGTGCGTTACTCGTTGTTCGACACCGCCGGCAACCGCGTCCGCAAGTCCAGTTCGGAGCAGGTGTCCACGAAAGGTTACGAGCGACGCACGGTGTCGTTTCGCGTTGAGGACGACGCGGCGATGTTGGGTGTCGGCGTGCAACTATCGCAGACCACCGGCGTCATCTGGGCGGATGATGCGAGGCTGGAACGGGTCAATGGTATCGAGTTCAAGCGCCGGCAACTGCCCGACGAGCATCGCTATCATAAACTCGATCGGCTGGCGGCGCGCCGGCCGTTCAAGCCCCGCGCGCAGGTCATGCACGGCGACTCGATCCAGCCGGAGCGCGTCATCTTCAAGGACTCCGCCACGGGCGCCGCGATCTGGCGGTTGACCGACACGCCGGGTGGCTCGACGCGACATTTCTACATGGAGATCCCGCCGTGGAACTGCGACGGATCGGCGATTGCCCTTTACTCATCCGACTGGGACGGCAAGTTCAGCGTGTTGCTTTCGCCCGACGCCAGCTCAATGACGAAACTGCCCATCGCCGCCGCCGGCTACACGTGGGATCGCAATGATCCTGATCGGCTTTACTACTGCAAAGGCGCTGAAGATGGAAAGGCGGCAGCGATTCGCTACTCGCTGAAGGACAACAAGGAAACAGTCCTCGGAACGTTTGTTGGCGGCGCAAGCGTCTGGCCGATCAGTCAGGACAACAAATATCTGTTGATTCGCGAGTCCTTTCCCAACGTGCCGTGGAGTCAGAGAAGCCGCGTTCATCTGCTCTCACTCGACGGCAAGGAAAATGTCGTGCTCGATCCGAAAGGCCAGATTCACCAGTTGTGGTTCACGAAGCTGCCGGACCACTCGGTCGAGTTCGAATACGAGCACGGCGGCTACAAGCCGGGTGACTATCCCGAAGGCAACTTCATGATGCGCACCGACGTCTCGATCAAACGCATCTATGGCGGCGAGGGCTTGTGGGCCGGTCATCGCGCGCATAGTCCATCGGGCAAACTCATGGTGCCCGGCGGGCAATTGCAGACCGTGAACAAACTCACCGGCGAGATCACGCCGCTGGCCAACGCGAGCAGCAATCATCAGTCGTGGGAAACCGACGAGTCGTGGCTCGCCGCGAGCGCGGACCCGCATCTCATTCGTTTCGCAGCCGATGGCCGGGGCTTCGTGCATCGCATTGGATCGCACAACTCCGGTATCGGCCACTCGACTTACTGGACCGAGGCGCATCCGGCGATGAGTCCTGACGGCACCAAGCTCGGCTATGCCTCCTCGATGCTCGGTGACATTGATTTCTATTTCATGGTTATGATGTTGCCCGGCCGGCCGGAACGTCCGACCGCAAAGGCTGACGGCGGCAACGTCAGGTTGAACTGGCAGCCGCCGAAGCATGCCAGGGAAATCGCCGGCTATCTCGTTTACCGCTCGCGGCACAGCGGCGGGCCTTTCGAGCAGATCACCCGGACCGCCGTTGCGGACTGCAACTTTGCGGATGCACCGCCGGAGCCGGGACCATTCTATTACTGCGTCACGTCGCTCGAACGCTGCGGTTTGGAGAGTCTGAAATCAGCCGAGGTCTGTTCCGATCCGGCGTGGCATGGGCCGGTTCGGCATGTGTTCGAGGCCGAGCTGGCGTCGGTGGCCGCGCCGCCGGCGATGGAGGAATTCGATACGAGTGCATCGGGGCTTTATTCCATGAACCTCGGCCGGGACAAACCCGCGAAGGATTTCACGATACGGTTTGAGGTGCCGCGCGGCGGCACGTATGCGGTGTGGCTCCGCGTGAAAAGCACGGACAACCCGTTCAGCCTCGCATGCCGGTTGGACGGCGGAGTCGTGACGATGCGCTCGGATCGCGAAGGCGGCTGGCGATGGATCAAGCTGGTTGAAGGCGCGGAGCTTGCGACGGGCGTGCACCTGCTCGGTCTGGTTCCGAACGTTCCGTATGTCTCGGTGGATCAACTGCTCGTGACCGACGACCTCGTTCAGCCCACGGGAGCGGAGGCTGCGGATGCAACCCCGCCGCCATCACCCACTCATCTCACGGCCCGCGCGACGGGCAGCTACTCCATCCATCTCGAATGGCAGGCGGCGGACTGTCCCGACTTCCATCATTTCAACCTTTACGTCTCCGAGTCGCCCGACTGCGAGGCGCGCCAGGAAAATCTCATCGCATCGCCTTCGACGAAGATCTACATCCACTGGGGTCTGCTCGCAGGCAAAACGTATTACTACCGGGTCGCCGCCGTTGACCGCGCAGGCAACGAAAGCCAGCCGTCTCCCATCGCCACGGTCTCGACGCCGTCGATCGCCGAACGCGTGTTCACGAAATGTGACATAAAATGGCGCACGGAGAACTCGCCGCAAGCGGATGTCGCTTTCGAGTCTGCCGCCGATACTGACATCGTCATCTGGACAAAGTGGCAAAGCTTCGAGACAAAACCGTCCGCCGCCAGGGAATTCTTCGGTCTTTTTTTGGATGGCAGGCCGTTGGGCAGTCAGAAAATCCGATTCGGCTACATTTGCGTCGGCCACGGCGGGCCGGTGCCCGGTCACTGGTTGTGGAACTTCACCGCGCCGCAGGCGGGCGGGTTGGGCACCGAGCGATTTGGTTTCCACGTCGGCAAAGGCAGGCACATATTGAAACTCACCGCGGCCAGGGATACCGACTTCGAGTGCGGCGGCATCATCATTACGAACGACCTCGGCTTTATGCCAACGGACGCTTATACCAGTTTCATGCCGTTGCGAGTGTCGCCATAGAGTGGCAACCAGCAGTGGATTAGAGCACATGAGCGGTGCCAAAGACGCGCGATCACTTGGCGTTAACGTGGCCTCGCTTTTTATGGTCAAGCGATGTGAAAATCTGGGGTCTCGAGAAGGGATCGGAATCAAAAGCAAGCGATATGCGACAGAAGAGAAGGTTCGAATTCTGCGGGAAACCAGCAGCGGCAAGACCGTGTTGGAGGTCTGCAGGAAGCCGAACGCCTGACTGCCTGGTTTCCGCAACACCCCTTGCTTAATCCTCCAGTGGTGGCAAATTGAGATGGCACAGCGAGAGAATTCGGTGATGACTCTCAAAGCCAAAACTGGAATTTGATCGTTGTGCTATTTGTTTGCGCGGCTGGCTCAACGCAGCGACCGGATATGAGGACAGCAGACAACGGTGAGTGATCGTTCACATGGGTGGAAGGAGAAAACATCATGAAACGCATTTTAGTCCTGGGAAGCCTCGCGGTTCTGACCGTGATCATACCGCAGACGATTCACGCCGAGGACAAAACTGGAAAGCCAGAGCGCCCATGGAGCAATTCATTCTCACCAGACAAGGCGGACCTCGTTGCCATTGGCAAAAACACCTACTTCATTCTGTTGCCGAGCTACCGGCTGTATCTCGAGCACGGGAAAGACGCGCTCGTGATCCACGTTTTGAACGAGACCAAGGTGGTTGACGGGGTGGAAACCCGGGTGGTCGAGGAGCGGGAGACGAAGGATGGCAAGCTGGTCGAGGTGTCCAGAAATTATTTTGCCATCAGCAAGACGACGGGTGACGTTTATTACTTCGGCGAGGATGTGGACATCTACAAGGACGGTAAGGTCACGGGCCACGAAGGGTCGTGGCTGGCGGGAGAGAACGGAGCCAAGTTTGGTCTGATGATGCCCGGCAGACCCCGGGTGGGACAGAAGTATTACCATGAAATGGCCCCAGGAGTTGCGATGGACCGCGCGGAAATCACCGGTCGCGACGTAACCTTCAAGACGCTCATGGGAACCTACGAGAAATGCCTTCGCACCCGGGAGACGAGCGCTCTGAATAGCGGCAGCGAGGAAAAACTGTATGGCATGGATACAGGGTTGATCAAGGACGGGGATCTGGTTCTGGTCAACGTGTTTTGTCCACCCAAGGGCACCATCGTGCCATAAACAAGAGCTATTGAAGTGACCGCCATTGCTGAGACCTATCCGGTCAGCAGGATCGTCAACTCACCTGCGAACGACACGTCTGGTTGTCTGGTCGCAACTACGCCCCTTGCGAAATGATCCAGAGGTGGTCCGGAGTAGGGTAACGCCCCATAGGCAAGGATCGGCCCATCGCGTAACGTATCTGCAATAGATGGATAAAACCGCCTTCGCTTTCTGGCTGACTGTGACTGGAACCCTTTGCTGGGTTGTTTGTTTTTGGTGGATGTATCGGATTTCAACCAAACAGAATGCCTTTTTGAATCAACTTCAGGCGCAGGGCAAGCGCATTGAAAAGTTGTCCAAGCTCGAACATGACCTCATCAAGGAAGTGCATCCGCAGGTCGGGGAGATTAAGGATGGGATGGACGCGATGGTTGCCGCCGCGAAGGAAAATGCTGAAACCAATTCTCCTGTATCCAAACACAAGTAGGGGCAAAGAACAACACCGAGAATCGGGAGGACCGTGTGTATCGCGGTGCCATTAACCCAGCGGGCAATCGCATACACCATTGGACTGGGCATGTGGATTCGGGGAACGTGGAGACTTTTGAGCTGCAATTCTGTTTGAATTGACGAAATCTTCTTTTCGTCACAGAGAATGCCACCGAGCGTTGGACAGGGCGGAAGCAGTCCTAGTGAGATGAGGTTCGAGGTGACGCCGCAAAACGGCGCTGGTTTTGATATTCGGTTTTTGTGGGAGGTGATTTCTCGGGCAATCGGTCTACTCGGAGGTTCGGTCGTTCCCCTTGATAACAAGGGGCCTCCCACATTTTTCTTTTGTCTGCCATCGCTTCGAACTCTTGCAAAATGACCCAGAGGTGGCATATTGATTCAGCACAACGTGAGAGAAAAGTTCCTGACGTGAAACTCAGAACAAAAACTCGAACGATGTGCTAATTTTTTGCCCCCGATTCTGAGACGGTGCGGTGATGTGTTAAAGCATTGCTCCCACGAGACTGGTTGGTTATCCTCCGTTTGGTCGCCAATTCCATTCATGGAGGTTTAACATGATGCCTCGTCCGGCAAACGTCAGTGTCGTAGATCCCATCAATGCGGCAATCGAGCGGGTGAAGCACATGCTGTTTCGGCCTTTCGATCTGGCCAAGTGGATGACAATTGGGTTCTGTGCCTGGTTGGCCACGCTTGGCGAGGGTGGTTACGGCGGCAACTTCAACGTTCCTTCCTCAGAACATTCCGGAAAGAGTCTTCACCAGGAGATCGAACAAGCCAAAGCGTTTGTGATGAGCAACCTCAACTGGATCATCCCGCTGGTGGTTGTGATGGTCATCATCGGTTTTGTCCTGGGTGTGCTGATGCTGTGGCTCAACAGCCGAGGCAAGTTCATGTTCCTGCATTGCGTGGCCCTTAACGTGGCCGAGGTCAAAGTGCCATGGAATAAGTTCAAAACCCAAGGCAACAGCCTGTTCTGGTTTCGGTTCGTGTTGAGCCTGATTGGAACCGTTCTGACATTGCCATTGGTCATCATGGGCTGCTTTCCCATCTACAGGATGTTCACGGCCAGAAAGCTCATTATGGGGGACATTCAGGAACTGATCCTCCTGTTTATCGTGATGATGGCTCTTGGCTGCGTGTTTCTGGTGATTGTCAAATTCACTGCGGACTTTGTCGTGCCCATCATGTTTCTGCGGGGCAGCAAATGCCTGGCGGCCTGGCGGGAGTTGTTCTCACTGGTTTCCGGGAACTTCGGTCGTTTCGTTCTGTATTTCCTGTTCCAACTTCTTCTTCATCTTGTGATTGGCATTGCCGTTCTGCTCGTCCTAGTCTTCACCTGTTGCCTTTGTATCGTCGGCTGTTGCTTGTTGATCATTCCTTACATCGGCACCGTGATGCTCTTGCCCGTCCTGGTTTTCCATCGTTCCTATTCACTCTACTACCTGCGGCAGTATGGGGATGAATTTGATGTGTTTGAACCAACCGTTCCATTCACTGCTGTTTCGTCGGTGCAGGCAGGCAATTGATGTGGCCAATGCCTTATGGCCGGGATACGCAGCCATGAAGAATCCACGGTTGGCGGGTTCATGAAGCGGGTGTCGGAGGGGGCGTTCTTCCAACGGTCGAGAGCGTGAAAAACATGCCCGTTACCAGCTAAACTCACTTGTTTCTGCCGATCCGGATACATTAAGGTCGCCGCGGACGACATCGAACCATGCGCTTCGCTCTGCTGACTCAATATACGCTTTACCTGCTTGTGCTGATCAACCCCATCAGCAAGATCTTCATCCTGTCCGTGTTGTCCGATCAATTTTCGCAAAGGGACATGCGAAAGTTGATTCTCAAATCCACCGTCTTTGCTTGGGCCATTCTCCTGGTCCTTGGCATCGGCGGACACCTCATTTTGGAAAACATCTTCCACGTCGAGATGCATTCGCTGAAAACCGCCGCGGGAATCATCCTTTTCTTCGTGGGCTATCTCGCGCTGACCAAAGGCGTGTTTTTTGAAATCGACGAGAAACAAAAACACGAAGACATCTCCCTGGTGCCGTTGGCCTCGCCGATGATCGCAGGCCCGGCCACCATCACGGCGGCGATTTCCTTGAACACGGAACATGGTTTTGTGGTCACCGCGTCCTGCATCAGCCTTGCGATTCTGGTCAACTGCGCCATCATGTCGCTCTACCGATGGATGAGCAGGTGGATGATCCATTACCAGTTGATGGGCGCGCTCATCCGCATCACCGGTCTGATCGTGGCCGCCATTTCGATTCAGATGATTTTCGACGGCATTGGGGATTGGTGGCATTTGCAGATGCTGAAGTGAACAATATCTGCGAAAAGGCGCAGGCGCAGAACCGGTATTCTGCCCCTTCATGGCCAATACCGAAAGAGTTTACCAGCGGTTCAACGAGGCGGAGGATGCGTGAATGTAGAAACGCGCAAAACACCTGTTGCGCTGTTGGAATGATATCCTTTTCCCGCGTCGCGGCTGGACGGATGGGAGACAATGTCTTTGGTTATGGCGCACGATCAGTTTACTGGTTCCCGTCCTTGCGGAAGGCCTTCATGGCTGAACGCAAAATCAGGCCGCACAACCCGCCAGCAACAAACACGAACAACACCTCGCCCCAATCCCCTTCGACTTTTCCGCAGCAAACAACCACAGCCACCCCGATCAATCCCAGAACGACCAATCCCCAGATTCCACCTTCCACGAACGCGGCCATAGCACTTTTGGCTGCGAGTTTGGTCAGACCGGTTTCCGTTACTTGTTCAGGAAGCACGGAGTCGTTTGACAACGGCATGGCTTCCTCCCCGGCTCCCAGGATTTGAGCCGCTCTTTCGGCGTCTTCGTCTGCCACCTGCAAACGCAACGGGACACCCGGCGTGCCAGCGCCAACCACAGCGCGGCTGATGTCGTCAGCCAGGAATCCCTCAATCCCCGCCGCCTCCAAACGTGACAAAGCCACTGCCGCGTCTGTCTGGCTGACAAATGATTTGACGGTTGTCATGAACTTGGCGAACGCGGACAATGAGCTGAAAAACTGCGGAGTTCAACGTTGAAGTCCCGGGACAACGCCCCGCACATCCGAATGCCTCTCGTGAAGTTTCCAGTTCTCAACCTCTTGTTTGAGGTTCGCCATGCGCCCATCACAGGCGCGCCGATACCAGGATGATCCACGTTGTCCCAGTGATGGGCACCGACGCGACCTCGTATATAGAGCCAGGGGAGGTGACAATCTGGGGCTTGGAGAAAAGCCTGTAATGGAAGGCAAGCGATATACGACAGAAGAGAAGATCCTCATATTGAGGGAGGCCAGCAGTGGCAAGACGGTGCTGGAAGTCTGCCCGGAGCAGAACGACTTTCTAGAAGTTTTCATTTTTCTGAGGAAAAATGGTGGAGGCGGCGGGAATTGAATGCTCCACAGGGCGCGTTTTCTGCGGGAATTTGCGGGTTTATGCGAGCCCATCTTGGGCAAAACCGCACCTTTTACCGCCTGACCTGCTACAAAATGCTGCAATTGCCGGGCATGGAGGAGAACCCCTCCTTGTTCCTCGCCAGCAATAATAGCATGACTGACGCCGTTCTTGACCCGCCCGCCGAGTCCATTACACTCCACGGCCAAGCAATCAAGGAATCATGGCGGATCTCACGGGCCAAACTTTTGCGGGTGACGTGCCCACCCCTTTTTCGAGCCAGCCAATATGATTAGTCGGGGATGAAATACACGTTTAGCCTATGCTCAATATAATCACCGCAGGCTCCCTTAAACTCATGAATGAAAAACGAATCTTTTCACATCTTCGCGTGCCTCCAGCAGGCGGGACTTTGTTGTTCCGGTTCGGGGCGGGCCTCCTGGTTTCCTGTTTCCTTTTCGCGACGGACGCAAGTGCGACGGAGAGTGGCGCGTTGATATGGGACACTGGGACGCATTCACCGGACAGCCTGTCGCCCGAGGCGGTCGCGAAGCGGGAAGGTTGGAAGGAGTTGACAGGCAGGAACATCACCAGCCACGGCGACATTTGCATGGCCAACGAATATCTGGTGCTGGTGTTTCGTAAAGGTGCCCGAGGAGGCGAATGGTATTACCGGCTCGGCGAGTCCTTGGTGAAAGGACCGACACTGGTGTCTGTGGGCACGAACGGGGACAAGGCGAAGGCGCTAAACGCATTCACAATCATGGACAGCACGGCAACAAATGCGTTGTTGGAGGCGGACGTCACATCGGAGGCTGGTAAGAAGATGCTGATGCGCTTTTCCTTGAAGAAGGAAAAACCGTTTGTGGAGACGCAGCCGGGGGAAGGCACGGAGAAGATACGGGTGGAAACGCGCAGCCAGCACGCCATTATCCCAGATCTCTATGGCGGCGACCTGGTCATTACCGCGCAACATGTGCAGCCCTCGCAGATTCACTTCCCCAGCGAGAACATGGTCCTGCAATTGACTGACAACGGCAATGCCATCGTGATGTGCGTATGGAGGTCGCGCGACCAACAGGTGAATATGAGCTTGGATGGGACAGCCGAGAGCAGGGCCGTATCCACCACCGAGATCGAGTACAAGCAAGGCAAGGACTTCAACGTGTGGGTGGCTCTTATCGCGGCGCCCGCGATTTGGTACCAGCAAAGAATCGCGGAATTGAACCCCGTCAAGGACAAGCGCCTGAATTGGAAGGTGCCTTTTTGTTTGCAGTGGCAAGCTGATTACAGGAGGACCGATGGGCTGATTGACTCCTGGCCGCTGCTCATCAAGAAGTCCAGTGGCGAATACGAGAAGCCGGCCGGCAAATATGAAGGATTCCGCCTCTGGCTGAAAAACAGAACTGTTACGAGTTCGGCCCGGGGCCATTACCCCTATCCCGGTTACGTCGAGAACGACACCGCGTACCTTCGAAACAGCAACTTTGAAGGCCAAAAGGAAATACAGTACGAAGCGGAGGATGGCGTTCTCATCTATCCGTTTCAAAGGATCGCCAAGAGCCCGGTCGGCGTGTTCGGCGCACTGGAAATCCTGAGCGAAGCCCCCAAGGACACCCCGGAGGCCCGGCTTCCAGAGGAACTCCCCGTCAAGCGCCCGGAGAGGGACAAGTACCCCACCACCTGCACAGTGACCGCGGAGTATGAAAGCATCTTTGATGATAAGCAGGAAAAAACCAAAAAAGCGGAGTTGTTGAAACGCCTGGAGGCGAATGACCGCTTCGTGGAGGTCATCCGCAGCCGCATCGTGGAGTATATGGATTGGTACAAAAAGACGCGCGCCTTTTGCGCCAACGAGAAGGCGGCGAAGCCGCAGGTGGCGGCGCTGGCCGACGAGTTCGACGGTTTGCTCGCGAAAATTCAAAAAATGTACGAGGACAAGAAACTGCAGGAGAGAACACCCGATGCGGCCAAGGCCCTCAACCAGAAGGTCCGGGAACTGATTGATAGCAGCGAAGACCAAAAGGATGAAAAGGCCAAAATGTTGGGCCGGCAGATGCGCACCATCGGAGGATCCCAGGATAATTCCATCGGCCAGTTCCGCCTCATCACCAAGGCCCTCAGGCAACGGGCGGGTTACCGCATGATGGAGGCTAAGGACGAGGTCGCCTTTGGCTTTGCGGAGAAGATGCGGGAAAAAACCGCGGAAATACTTTGCACCGCGTTTCAGCAGGACGAGCATCCGATCAAGAACTGATCGATCTTTCGTTTTTTTTCCCGTATGGCCCCGCCCCTTTCTGGAACAGTGTTGGGAAACAAGTATTGTTTTGGGCTTGGATAGGAGCGGAAATAGCAATGCGGCGAACTCTGCAGAGCAGGTAATTCTGGGAAAATGGTGGAGGCGGTGGGAATTGAACCCACGTCCTCAGCCAGATCACCGGGAATGACTACGTGCGTAGCTTGCGCTTAAGTCTCGTTCGCGGAGCCGTCGGCAAGCAGGCAACTCCGCAAACCAGCCGCCACGTATTGGTTTCGGTCTCGGCCCGGCGACTCAGCTTTGACCTACACCTGCTAATGGCGTTGCGTCCCGATAGCAGGCGTCACGGGCGCAACGTCGCAGCCGTTAAGCCGCGAGGGCCAACTCTTCGTTAGCTCTTATTGTTTTTGTCAGTTTTTTATCGAGGCCAACTGACGTCCTCGGCACGCCACCCTCGGCTCTCCACCTGAGTCGAAACCAATCGCCCCCACATGGAGGAGCCGCGAAACACAAATCGCGGAAGTTTCGGAACAGGCGCGAGTCCAAGTGCGGACTTCGCGTCTCAAAGAACTGCCGAACCCTAGCCCAACCGGCAGCGCGCTGCAACCTCATCTCCAACCCGCTGAGAGAAAAATCGTTCCCGCCGGCCACCGCGCGCGGAAAACTTGTGTTTTTTCTGCCAGTTATGACTAGAATATGCCCATGACCTTACGGTTCACCAAAATGAACGGCGCGGGCAATGACTTTGTCATGCTCGACAACCGCGATTTGAAACTGCGGCTGACGCGCGAGCAGATCGAGCGGCTGTGCGACCGCCATCGCGGCGTCGGCGCGGACGGGTTGCTGCTGGCCGAGCCTTGCGCGAACGGCAAGGCTGATTTCCGGATGCACTATTTCAATGCCGACGGCGGCGAGGCCGAGATGTGCGGCAACGGCGCGCGCTGTTTTGCCCGATTCGTTCAAAAACTGGGCTGGCAGAAATCTGCGGTGGCGTTCGAGACGCTGGCTGGTATCATCCATGCCGAGTATCAAGGCGAACTTGTCAGACTCGGCATGAGCGCGCCGCACGGGCTGCGGCTTCACGACAAGGTCAAGACCTCGCATGGCGAGTTGGCAGTTTCCAGCATCAACACCGGCGTGCCGCACGCCATCGTGTTCGTGGAGGACGCCGACAAGGCGATGGTCGGACCGCTCGGCCGCGAGCTGCGCTTCCATGACCATTTCAAACCGAAAGGCACCAATGTCAATTTCGTGCAGCCGCTCGACGCGCAAACGATCCGCGTCCGCACCTACGAGCGCGGCGTCGAAGGCGAGACGCTCGCCTGCGGCACCGGCGTTTGCGCCAGCGCGATCGTCGCGCACCTCGTCCATTTCACGCACGCGCCTGTCAAGGTCCGGGTGCAGGGCGGCGACACGCTGGAGGTGGATTTCAAGGTTCACGGCAACGACGTACGCGACGTGACGCTGAAAGGGCCGGCAGACTTTGTGTTTGAAGGCACCCTTGAACTCTGAGTCGCGAGTGGCGCAAATGAGCGCGGAAGTAGAAATTATTAGCGACATTTGTCCAGTTCGGAGCTACTAATCCCACACGCTTATGTTTACTGGCGCACACACTGCAATCGTCACTCCCTTCCACAACGGCAAGGTGGATGAGAAGAAACTGGCATGGCTCGTCGAACGGCAAATCGAAGCCGGCATCGACGGCATCGTGCCCGTTGGCACCACCGGTGAATCGCCGACGCTCGACCATGACGAGCACGTCCGCGTCATCGAGATCGTCGTCAGCGCTGCGCGCGGCCGATGCAAGGTCATCGCCGGCACCGGTTCCAACAGCACCGACGAAGCCATCTCGCTCACCCAGAAAGCCGAGAAAGCCGGCGCCAACGCCGTGCTTCAAGTCAGTCCTTACTACAACAAGCCGACCCAGGAAGGTTTGTTCCAGCATTTCAGCGCCGTTGCCCGGGCGACGAAGCTGCCGGTGATCCTTTACAACATCCCTGGCCGCTGCGGCGTGGATTGTGCGGCCGAGACCGTTGCGCGGCTCGTCGAGGCAAACCCAAACATCGTCGGCATGAAAGAAGCCAGCGGCTCGTGCGACCGCGTGGCACAACTCAGGGCGCTTTGCGGCGACCGCCTGACGGTGCTGAGCGGCGACGACTCGCTGACGCTGCCGTTCATGTCCGTCGGCGCGCGCGGCGTCATCAGCGTCGCCTCGAACATCATCCCCCACGGCGTGGCGGAAATGGTGCATGCGTTTCTGGAGGGCGATTCCCGCGCGGCGGCGGGGGTGCATGACAAATACGTCGCTCTGTTCAAAGACCTGTTTATTGAGACCAATCCGATTCCGGTCAAGACCGCGATGGCGATGATGGGCCAGATCGAGGAAGAGTTCCGTCTGCCGCTGTGCCGGATGAGCGAGAAGAACAAGGCGGTGCTGAAGGCGACGCTGCAGAAGGTTGGGTTGCTCTGACGCAGCGCCGGCATCTTGCCGGCGTTGCTCGAAATAATTAACAACGCCGGCAAGGTGGCCGGCGCCACGATGCTATGATCAAACTCGTCATCAACGGTTCCCAAGGCCGCATGGGCCAGACGATCCTCGGCTTGGCGAAACAGGACGCGGACTTCAGCGTTGTCGGCGAAGTGGACCTCGGCGGCGATATCCTTGCCGCCGCCGCGAAAGCCAGCGTCCTCATTGATTTCAGCCTTCACAACGGCACGCTTGCCGCGGCGCAGGCGGCGGCGAAAAACAAGGTCGCGCTCGTTATCGGCACGACCGGCCACACCGCCGAAGAAAAAAAACAGGTCCTCGGTGTCACACGCGATATCCCGGTTGTCTGGGCCGCGAACTACTCCACCGGCGTCAACGCACTCTTTTACATCACACGCAAGGTCGCCGAAATCCTCGGCCCCGGCTTCGACCAGGAGATCGTCGAGATGCACCACCGGCTGAAGAAAGACGCCCCCAGCGGCACCGCCGAGCGTCTCGCGCAGATTCTCGCCGACGTGAAACAGAAGCAACTCAAAGACCTCGCCCGCCACGGCCGCGTTGGCATTGTCGGCGAGCGCACCAGCGATGAGATCGGCATCCACGCCCTCCGCGGCGGCGACGTGGTCGGCGACCATACCGTCATCTTTGCCGCGCCCGGCGAACGCGTGGAGTTGACGCACCGCGCCTCGAGCCGCGAGACGTTTGCGCGCGGCGCTCTGCGCGCGGCGAAATGGATTGTCGGCAAGCCGGCGGGGCTTTACGACATGCAGGATGTGCTGGGACTGAAGTGAGGAGCGATGCGTTATGCTAGCTGGAATTTCACTCGGATCGAACCTTGGCAATCGGCTGGAGAACTTGAGCCAAGCCTGTGACTTCGTGTGCGAGCTGTCCTCCAACGGTCGCGTCGTTGCAGCGTCCGTTTACGAAACCGAGCCGGTCGGTTGCGCGCCGGGCACGCCGAAATTTCTCAACACCGTCGTCGAGATCGAAACGAACATGCCGCCGTTGGACCTTTTGGAGCAGTTCCAGCAATTCGAGGAATCGCTCGGCCGGCCGCGGGAGCATGACCGCAACGCCCCGCGCGCGATTGATCTCGATCTGCTCTACTGCGGCAACGTGATCATGAACGAGCCGACGCTGACTCTGCCGCATCCGCGCCTGCACGAGCGGCGCTTCGTTCTACAGCCGCTGGCGGAAATCCGGCCCGATCAGGTCATTCCCGGCCTCGGCAAAACGGCGGTGCAGCTTTTGGCTTCGCTGGGCGACGCGCAGCCGGTGAAGTTGGCGGCAAAGGGCTGGTGACCATGAGCGTGACCGTTTCCCGCAAGAAAATCACGACGGCGACGATTCGCGCGATGAAAGGGCGCGAGAAGATCGTCACGCTGACGGCCTATGATTTCGTCACCGCCAAGCTGGTGGACGAGGCCGGCGTGGATCTCATCCTCGTCGGCGATTCGCTCGGCATGGTGGTGCTCGGCTACGAGAGCACGCTGCCAGTGACGATGGCCGACATGCTACATCACACCGCCGCCGTCGCGCGCTCCAAGCCGAAGGCCCTGCTCATTGCCGACATGCCGTTCATGAGCTACCAACGCGGCGTGGACCACGCGGTCAAGAACGCAGGCCGTTTTGTGCAGGAAGCCGGCGCGGAGGGCGTGAAGCTCGAAGGCGGCAACCCGCGCATGGCGGAAAAAATCGCCACCATCGTCGAAGCGGGCATCCCCGTGCTCGGCCACCTCGGCCTGACGCCCCAGAGCCTGCTGGAGTTCGGTGGCTACAAAATCCAGGGCAAGACGGAAGAGTCCGCCAAGCGCCTGCTCGACGAAGCCAAACGCGTCGAAGCGGCTGGCGCGTTCGCGCTCGTGCTGGAGTGCGTGCCGGCTGAAGTGGCGAAGACCATCAGCTTGTCCATCCGCATCCCGACCATCGGCATCGGCGCCGGCCCGCATTGCGACGGGCAAGTGCAGGTCATCAACGACATGCTCGGCCTCGCCACGTGGCCGACCTTCAAGCACGTCAAGCGGTTCGCCTCCGTCGGTGACGCGATGCGCGCCGCCGTCGTCGCCTACCGCGACGAAGTGCGGAGCGGGAATTTCCCGACGGCGGAACAGTCGTTCTGAGGATGGAGAGTCGGAGTTTTGGATTAGAGGAGTAATGGGAGGATTTCCCATCACTCTTATGCTCTACCACTCCATTACTCCAATCCGCTAAAACTCCAGCTTCACGTCGGTCAGCCGCCGTTCGATCTCGCCGACCACGCGCGCCTCGTCGGCTGCGCCTTTGGCGATGAAGGTGACACTCCAGCGGACGTAGGCGCCGGCGTCGTCCCACGGGACGGTCGAAACGAGTTTCTTGGTGATGAGCCACTGGCTGAAGTCTTCGGCCCTTACGAACTCCACCGTGTTGCCTCCGACCACAGCGCGTTTCGGGCTGCGCGTATAGAGGAAGAACGAGCCTTTTGGTTTCCGTGCCTGGAAGCCAAAGCGGTTCAGGACGCGCACGAGCCGGTTCATCCGTCGCGAATATTTCGCAGCGATCTTCGCGGTAATCTCCGGATGATCGAGCGAGACGGCACAAGCTTTTTGGATGGCGAGGAACTGGCCGCTGTCGGAGTTGTCTTTCACGTCGCCGTAGGCTTTGACGATGAGCGGGTTGCCGACGACAAAGCCCAGCCGCCAGCCGGTCATGTTGAAACCTTTGCTCATCGAATGCAGTTCGACGCCCACGTCTTTCGCGCCGGGCGTGGCCAGGAACGAAAGCGGGCGCGCCGGCTCACCGCTCTTGCCTTTGAACACCAGCGCGGCGTAGGCGGCGTCGTGGATGACGATGATGTTGTTGCGTTTGGCGAACTCGACGACCTTCGCGAAAAACTCCGGCGTGGCGCTCGCGCCGGTCGGGTTGTTCGGAAAGTTGATGACCAGCGTCTTGGCGCGGCGCAGCATCTCGGCCGGGATGCCGTCGAGATCGGGCAGGAAATTGTTTTCCGCCGTCAACGGCAGGTTGAACACCTCGCCGCCGAGATATTTCGCGTGTGTGCCGAAGACCGGATAGCCCGGCACGGTCATCAACGCCACGTCGCCGGGGTTGATGAAGCACGCCGGCAGGATCGAGAGCGCGGCTTTGCTGCCGATGCTGTGAATGATTTCGGCGTCGGGGTTGATGCCCGCCACGCCGCAGACGCGCTCCATCCAGCGCACGGCGGCCTGTTTGAATTCCGCGCCGCCGTTGTCGGCGTAGCCGCGGTTTTCCGGTTTGCGCGCCTCGGCGCAAAGCGTTTTCACCGACAGCGGAAACGCCATCTCGTCCGGCTCGCCGACGCCGAGGTCGAGCAGTTCCACGCCCGGATGCGCGGCGATGGCGGCGCGTTTGGCGCGTTTGATTTTCTCGAACTTGTAAATGGCGGTGCTTTTGCCGTAGGTTGCGCCTCCGATGCGCTCGGCGAACAGGTTTTGGATGTATGATTCGCTCATGACGTTAAATTAAATTTTGGAAAACCAGATCGTGAAGATTATCGAGACCGTTTCGGCGATGCAAGCGTGGTCGCGCGCGGCGCGCGCGGCGGGCCAGCGCGTCGGCTTCGTGCCGACGATGGGCTATTTGCACGAGGGGCATCTAAGCCTCGTGCGCGAGGCGAAACGGCGCGCGGAGGTGTGCGTTGTCTCGATTTACGTAAACCCGACGCAGTTCGGGCCGAAGGAGGATTTGTCGAAGTATCCGCGCGACTTTGACCGCGACCGGAAGCTGTGTGAGTCGGTCGGCGTGGACGTGATCTTCGCGCCGACGAACGAGGAGATGTGGGGGAAAAATGGAGTCGGGAGCAGCACATGGGTTGAGGCGGCGGCGGTATCGGAGCGATGGGAAGGCGCGTCGCGACCGGGGCATTTCCGCGGCGTCTGCACGGTGGTGGCGAAGCTGTTCAACATCGTGCTGCCGGACGTGGCGTGCTTTGGCCAGAAGGACGCGCAGCAATGCGCGGTGCTGCGGCGGATGGTGCGCGATTTGAATTTTCCGCTGGAGTTCGTCGTCTGCCCGACCGTGCGCGAACCGGACGGGCTGGCAATGAGTTCGCGCAACGTCTATCTCAGCCCGACGGAGCGGCAGGAGGCGCTGGCACTGAGGCATTCATTGGAGCTGGCGCGGCGCGAGCTGGCGGCGGGCCGGACGATTGACGAGGTGAGCGCGGCGATGACGAGCCTGATCGCCGGCAAACCGTCGGCGCGAGTGGATTACATCGCAATTGTGGATACGGAGACACTGCTGCCGGTGAAACGCCACGAGCCGGGCCGGACGCTGGTGGCGATGGCGGTGTTTGTTGGCAAGACGCGGTTGATTGATAATGAGACGTTTTGAACGGCATGGCTCACGCGAAGACGCAAGGACACAAAGACCGCAAAGAAGCTTTGCGCCTTGGCGGTTTGGCGTGAGAAGCTCTGACTTGTCATGATTGAGACTGATTTTCTCGTCTTGGGCAGCGGCATCGCGGGCTTGTCGTTCGCGTTGAAGGCCGCCGCGCACGGGAGCGTGGCGCTTGTCACGAAGAAGCAGAGCGCCGATGCCTCCACCAACTTCGCGCAAGGCGGCATCGCCTGCGTGATGGCCGAGGGTGATTCGTTCGAGGCGCACGTGAAGGACACGCTGGTGTGCGGCGATGGCCTCTGCAAGGAGGACGTGGTGCACACCATTGTTACCGAAGGGCCGGCGCGCGTGCGGGAGTTGATGGAACTCGGCGTGGATTTCGCGCACGCCAGGAACGGCAAGTTGGACCTCGGCCGCGAGGGCGGCCACTCGGCGCGGCGGGTGCTGCACGCGACGGACATCACCGGCCGCGAGATTGAGCGGGCGTTGCTGGCGGCGGCTGCACGGCATCCGAACATCAAGATTTACGAAAACCACCACGCGGTGGACTTGATCACGACGCGGAAGCTGGGGCAGGAAGGACCAAATCGCTGCATCGGCGCTTACGTGCTCGACAAACACGGCGTCGTCGTCGAGGTGTTCGCTGCGCGCGCGACCATGCTCGCGACCGGCGGCTGCGGCAAGGTGTATCTCTACACGTCGAATCCCGACATCGCGACCGGCGACGGCATGGCGATGGCGTATCGGGCCGGCGCGCGCGTCGCGAACATGGAGTTCGTCCAGTTTCATCCGACGTGCCTCTATCATCCCAAGGCCCGGACGTTTCTGATCAGCGAGGCGGTGCGCGGCGAGGGAGCGCTGCTGGTGGACAAGGACGGCCGCGAATTCATGGCGAAGTATCATCCGCAAGGCGCGTTGGCCCCGCGCGACATCGTGGCGCGTGCGATTGATGCCGAGATGAAAAAGACCGGCGCGGATTGCGTGTATCTGGACATCACGCACAAGTCGGCGAAGTTCATTATCCGCCGCTTTCCGAACATCTACGAGACGCTGCTGCGCTACGGCATGGACATGACAAAGGAGCCGGTGCCGGTGGTGCCGGCGGCACATTATATGTGCGGCGGCGTGCTGTCGGACGTGGACGGGCGCACCGACCTCCAGGGACTGTTTGCCGTCGGCGAGGTGGCGTGCACGGGGTTGCACGGCGCGAACCGGCTGGCGAGCAACTCGTTGCTGGAGGCCGTCGTGGTGGCACATCGAGCGGCGATCCAGGCGGCGGCGGTGGAACAACAGCCGCGCAACCAGATTGCGATTCCGCCGTGGCAAAGCGGCAAGGCGCACGACGCGGATGAATTGGTGGTGGTGGCGCATCTCTGGGACGAAATCCGCCGGTTGATGTGGGACTACGTCGGCATCGTGCGTACCGACAAGCGGCTGCAACGGGCCAAAACGCGCATCGAAAATTTGCAGCGCGAAATCCTCGACTACTACTGGGATTTCATTGTGACGGCCGACCTGCTGGAGTTGCGCAACATCTCGACGGTGGCGTGGCTGATCGTCGAGTGCGCCCTTCAGCGCAAGGAAAGCCGCGGCCTGCACTACACGCTTGACCATCTGAATCGCGACGACGCCGGCTCGTTGAAAGACACGGTGTTGCGGCGGGGTGAGTCGGGGAAGGCGTGATTCATAATTCGTAACTCGTGATTTGCAAAACGTGGCTCGTTGGCTGTATTCGCGATCTGCCACCCGAAGGGAATCCACGGATTACGGATTACGAATCACGAGTTACGAATCCCAAATCCCGAATCACGGCGCGGTCACTTTCAGCGCCGTCTCGAACCACAGATCGTTGAACACAAGCTGCATCATTTCGCCCGGCACGAGCTTGACGAGGTGGAGTGAGTTGGAGCCGGTGGCCAGTGCCAGCAGTTCCGGGATGAAACCGGGATCGAATGTCAGCAGCCGGACGCGGCTAAGTCGCCGGATGTTGCGCCGCGCCTGCTCGACGGTCTTGGATACTTCGCCGGCGCTTTTCTTGACGATCCAGATGTCGGCGTCGCCGAGTTTCAGCGTCAGCTTCTCCAGCTTGTGAAGCGAGACTTCGCCACACTCGATCCACAACTCCGGCCGGCCGTCCAACGCGAGCGTGATGAGGTCCGGCACGAACGGCACGCGGGGCAGTTCCAAGTTCACATCCAGCCGCAGCCGGTCGCTGTGGAAGATCACAAACGCCAGCGCCTTGAGCAGCACGTGATCCAGCTTTTCGTTCTGACTCTGGCTGACGACGATCTTGGACGGCAGCTTGCGGCTCTTCTCGTCGGAGCCGAGGGCGAAGGTGAGCTTGGTGGAGATCGCTGGCATGGAGGCGGGATTCGTAATGAGTAATGCGTGATGCGTAAAGGCCGTGACTCTTACTTTCTCAGCGAGTCGGCGAAGTCGCACCAGAGATCGTCAAGCGGTTTGCCGGCGCAGTCTTGAAACAGGTTTTCCTTGAAACAACCTTGGCGCAGCGCGGCGTTGAGCTTCTTGACGGCTCCTGGGTTGCGCTGTTCGAGCCATGCCAGGAACGCGGCGGTCGTCTTGTAGCTGTCGCGGTAGCTGGCCTTGTCGGGATTCACTCGCGGGCGCGGCGCGTCCGGCTCGAAGTGGTAGAGCCGGATGTAATCGGCGATGCCCTCGACCAGCCAGCCGGGTTTGGCGAAACCTTCCTTCGCCGCCGGATACGCCTGCACAACGTGCGACAGTTCGTGGATGACCATGCCGATGTTGTTCGTGTGGCCACGAACATAAGCCGCGGCGATGGTGATCTTGTCGCCGCTGGTGCCGGCCACGCCTTTCTTGTCGTTTTGAAAGCGTAGCGTCACGGATCTCGGCGGCGTGAAACCGTCGCTGGCCAGCAGCGTGGAAATCTTCGGCGTCCACTTGGTGCACGCTTCGCCGGCGCGCTTGCCCCAGTCGGCGAGGTCGGGCGTTTCCGAAGTGTCCACGTTGACTTTGACCACGGTTTCGCCGCGCTGGTTCCTGACCGTCAGACACAAAACCGTTTTCGGCGGAGTTGGCGTCGTTTCCGCCGCCGACAGCGGCCATGCCATCAACACGGCCGACAGCCATGGCCCAATCTTCATCAGGGTTTCTCTCAGATGCCCAACTCTCTCTTCACCTCGGCGAACGCGCCGATGGCGAATTCCAGGTCTTCGCGCGAGTGCGCCGCGGAGATTTGCGTGCGGATGCGCGCCTTGCCTTGCGGCACGACGGGATAGGAGAAGCCGATGACATAAACGCCTTTCGCCAGCATCGCCTCCGCCACGCGCGCGGCGAGTGCGGCGTCGCCGAGCATGATCGGCACGATCGGATGCGCGCCGGGCAGGATGTTGAAGCCGGACTTCGCCATGCCATCGCGGAAGAACTTCGTGTTCGCCTCCAGTCGGTCGCGGAGCGCGGTGGATTCGGAAAGCAGTTCGAGCGCCTTGATCGAGCCGGCGACAATCGGCGGCGCGACGGTGTTGGAGAATAGATACGGCCGCGAGCGTTGGCGCAGGTATTCGACGATCTCCTTGCGCCCGCTGGTGTAGCCGCCACTGGCGCCGCCGAGCGCCTTGCCGAGCGTGCCGGTGATGATGTCCACGCGGCCCATGACGTCGTGATGCTCGTGCGAGCCGCGCCCGCGCCGGCCGAGGACGCCGACGGCGTGCGAGTCGTCCACCATCACGAGTGCGGCGTGTTTTTCCGCGAGATCGCAGATCGCCGGCAGGTTGGCGATGGAACCGTCCATCGAGAACACGCCGTCGGTGGCGACCAGCCGGAACCGCGCCGCCGCCGCCTCGCGCAGCCTCGCGTCCAGGTCGCCCATGTCGTTGTTGCGATAGCGGAACCGCTGCGCCTTGCAGAGCCGGATGCCGTCAATGATGCTCGCATGGTTCAACTCGTCCGAGATCACCGCGTCCTCCTCGTCGAGCAGCGTCTCGAACAGCCCGCCGTTGGCGTCGAAGCAGGACGAATAGAGGATCGTGTCCTCCGTGCCGAGGAACTCGCCCAGCTTCGCTTCGAGTTGCTTGTGGATGCCTTGCGTGCCGCAGATGAACCGCACCGACGCCATGCCGTAGCCCCACCGCTTCAGCGCCTCGCGCGCGGCGGTCGTCACCGCGGGATGTTGCGCGAGGCCGAGGTAGTTGTTGGCGCAGAGGTTCAGCACCGGCTGGCCGTCGGCGACGCGGACTCGCGCGCCCTGCGGCGTGGCGAGCACGCGCTCGCGCTTGCAGGTGCCGGCGGCGCAGATGCCGTCGAGTTGTTGTTGAAGGTGTTGTTGAAAGGAGCCGAACATGGGCGTGACCTGGTTTGAGTTGATGCTATCCCCGTCATTTGACACCGCACCTCCGGCAGCAGCAAGGAAAACTTCCGGCCCCCAACTCCCATCTTCCAACTTCCATCTGCCATGCTTCATCTCCCCCCTTGACCCGCCGGTCTGAACTGCTAGCGTGACTCGGTGCAGACGATGAAGACTCTGGTGCTTGGTTTGGGCAACGATATCCTTGCCGACGATGCCGTCGGCATTCTGGCGGCGCGCGCGTTGAAGGCGCGGCTGGAGGCCGTGGCGGACGTGCAGGAAACGTCGTGGCACGGCGTGGCGCTGCTGGAGTTGTTCATCGGCTACGAACGCGCCATCCTCCTGGACGCCGTCATGACCGGCAAGCACACGCCGGGCACGATCATCGAGATCAACCCCGACGACCTTGCGCCGGTTCAGGGCGCGTCGCCGCATTTCACCGGCCTGCCGGAGATGATCGCCATGGCCAGGGAACTCGAACTGGAGTTTCCGAAAAACTTCCGCATCTTCGCCGTCGAAGTGGCCGACCCGCACACCGTTGGCGGCGAAATGACGCCCGCCGTTCGTGACGCCATTCCGGCGCTCTGCGATCTCGTGTGTGCCGCGTTCGACGAGCCGCCGGCCAAGCCGTGAGCCAGCCGGACGTTGCGTCCGTCGGGCCGGCGTGGGATAAAGCGTGGAACCGTCCGCGTCGAAGGAGAAATGATATGTGCTCACCTTGTTGGTCGCTTGCCGCTGCGGTGACGTTGATTGCCGCGATCACGTCCGCCGTCTCGTCCCAGGAGGAAACCAATCTCGTTCGCAATGCCGGGTTCGAGAACGGCGCGGCCCACTGGAGCCTGCCGAAGACTTTCAGCGTCGTGGACGATGTCACACATTCCGGCGCGCACAGCCTGCGGCTGGTCAACACGAACAAGGCGATCTACTTGCTCGCCTCGCAACCGATTTCGTTCAAACCGGGCATGAAGTATCGCTACGGCGCGTGGATCAAGACGCGCGGCGTGCAGGGCGAGGACACCGGCGCGACGATCTGCATGGAATGGAGCGGCGCCCAAGGCTGGCTCGGCGGCAGCTACGCGTCCGGCAAGAAGGGCGACCGGGATTGGTTTCATGTCGAGAGCGTTACCGGGCCGATTCCGAAAGAAGCGACGAGCGTCCGCGTCAACCTCTACCTGCGCAAAGGCATGACCGGCACGGCGTGGTTTGACGACGTCAGCGTGACCGAACACTACCCGCCCGCGCTCGACGCGGCGTTGCTGCTGCCGAACTATCGCGGTCGTCTGCCCAAGAATGCCGCCGACCAGCGCGTGATCGTGCGCGCCAAGCTCGCCGACTTCATGAAAAGCTCGCTCAAGCCGGAGCAGACGACGCTTGTCTGCTCACTGCTCGCCGGCGACAAGACGGTGCGCGAACAACACATCAAAGAACCGAAAGCCGGCTTCAACGACGTGACATTCAACGCGAAGCCGCTCGCGGTGGGCGATTACCGAGCGCGCGTCGAACTGCTCGCGCCGGATGGAACGTCGCTGGGCCGGCAGGAGTTTGAATTGCACAAGCTCGCTGCCGGCGCGCCGCAGCCGACGGTGTTTCTCGACAGCCATAACCGAACCATCGTCAACGGCAAGCCGTTCTTTCCGCTCGGCTGGTATTTCGGGCCGGGGCCGACGACGAAGAACTTCGAGGAGCACCTTGACCGCGTCGCCGCCAGCCCGTTCAACACGATCATGTGCTACGGCATCAACGTCGGCGGCGTCGAAAAGGTCCGCGCCTACCTCGACGCTCTCGCCGCGCGCCATTTGGAGATCATCTACTCGATCAAGGACGTTTACGCCGGCACGGAAGGCTATTACGAGCCGGTGCTCGGCTTCCGCGGCGAGGAGGCCATCGTGCGCGGCATTGTCCCGCTGTTCCGCGATCATCCGGCGTTGCTGGCGTGGTATCTGAACGATGAGTTTCCGCTGACGATGCGCGACCGGCTCGACGCGCGCCAGCAGCTCGTGCAGCAGCTCGACCCGAATCACCCGACGTGGGCCGTGCTTTATCAGGTGGACGAGTTTTACGGCTACCTCAACTCCGCCGACGTGCTCGGCGCCGATCCGTATCCGGTGTCCGA
>CAIQCK010000081.1 GCA_903870275.1 uncultured bacterium
CTCCGCTTTCCCAATGCAGGCTCGACGGAGTCTCGCCCCACCTTGGGGTCCCTCCCACAAGACCGACCCATTACTCCTAACGCTTCTTTACGATTGAAACGGACTTGGAAGTCCGTTCTACTTGGGTTGCGCGCTGGCGCTAAACCGTAGAACGGACTTCCAAGTCCGTTGGTGGTTCGACTGGAACGAAAACTCTGTGACACCACACTAGCATCGGAACCACGCCCATGACTCACAAACAACACATGCTTGCGGTGCTCCGAGGCCAGCCGGTGGACCGGATTCCATGGGTGCCGCGCCTCGACTTGTGGTATCGGGCGAACCAACGCGCGGGGACATTGCCGGCCCGTTACGCGAATGCCTCGCTGATGGAGATGGTGGACGACCTGGGCTTCGGCTATCACGCGGTGATCCCCGATTTCAAAGACCTGCGCTCGGCCGAGGATGAGATTCACCGCGCCCTGGGCATCTACAACCTGCACTTCATGCCGATTCGCACTGTGTTCGAGGGCGTCGAATGGAAGATGACGCAGGAGGGCGACCGCCAGATCGTCGAGTATCACACGCCCGCGGGCAACCTGACCACCGTGACGGTTTACGACGAGGCAATGCGCGCCGGTGGCATCACCATCACGCACGTGGAGCGCTACGCCTTCAGCGGCCCGCAGGATTACGAGCCGCTGTGCCATCTTTTCAGCCACGCCCGCGTGGAGCCGAACTACGCAGGCTACGCCGCGTTCGCGCAAAAGATCGGCGACCGGGGATTTGCCACGGCGTTTCTGAGCAGCGCCGCGTCGCCGATGCATTTGATCCAACGCGAGCTGATGCCAATGGACGTTTTCTTCTACGAGATGGCCGACCGGCCCGAAGCGCTGGAGCATCTGGCTGAGTGCATCGGGCAATACTGGCGGCAAATGTATGCGGTCGCTGCGCAAGCGCCCGCCGAGGTGTTCATGCTGGGCGCCAATTATCATTCCACCATCCAGCACCCGCGCTTCTTTGCCGAACACATCACGCCGGGGCTGGCCGAGTTCGGGGCGATGCTGCACCCACGCGGCAAGTTTCTGCTGACCCACACCGACGGGGAAAATCTGGGCCTGTTGCCGCACTATCTGGCATCGGGCTTCGACATCGCCGATTCGGTTTGCCCGCACCCCATGACCAAACTGTCACTCGGCGACATCCGCCGCGAGTTTGACGGGCGCATCACCATCATGGGCGGCGTCCCGTCGGTGGCGCTGCTGAAAAGCTCAATGCCCGATGCCGATTTTCAGGATTTCCTCGATGATTTCTTCCGGCAGGTCGGCCGCGGCGACCATTTGATTCTGGGAATTTCAGACACCACGCCGCCCGCCGCCGATTTCGAGCGGCTGCTGAGGATTCGCGACCGCATCGAAGCGTTTGGACCCGTCGGTTAATCTCCAAAAGCCAAGCGCTCCAGTTTCCGCGAATCCGACATTGGCCATCGGGTATTTGTCGCGCTGTCCGTGCGCTGTTTCCCAAATCGTTCAGTCGTCCTTTACGGGACTCTGCCGGGGTTTCAACCGGATACAGGCAAAACAACGGGTGGATCGCGTTCTCCGAACGCGATGGCGGTTGTGAAGCGAAAGCGGGGTGCATGAGTCGAGTTTGCCACTTTCCGCGCGCGGCCTCTTTCTCTTGCCTGTGGCCATCGCGTTCGGAGAACGCGATCCACCTCTGGTCAGGCTCCTCCTCACCGGTTCACGGCCCGATGCGCGTCCAGGAGTAATATCCAAGAGCCAATGACGCGAACGCGGCTCGCGCGGCAGGCTACGATCTGCCGCGCCTCCGGCGCTTCCCAATTATTTTGCGAACGCCGCCGTCGCGGCCTTTTGGAACGTTGGCAGAATTTCCTTCCCGTTCTTCGCCCAGCCGGCGTGCTGCACCAAAAAGATCGTGATGAGGTTGTGCTCGCGGTCGTAGCTCGAATTGGTGCCGTAAGCGCCGCCGTGGCCGAACTTGCCGCCACCCACGGACAGGGCAAAACCATACGGCGTCGGTAGGTCGCCGGTTTGCTTCGAGGTCATCTGCTGCACAGCCTGCTCCGAAAGAATGCGCTTGCCGCCGTATGCGCCGTCGTTGGCCAGCATGCGGTAGAAGAGGAAGAGATCGTTCGCGGTCGAGAACAACCCGCCCGCCGGCATCGGCTGGCGCACGGGGTCGTTGAGCGGATACTTGAGCTGCGCGATTGGACATTCCTCCAAACCGTCCTTGGCGGGCTTGTAGGCTTTCGCGAGCCGCCGGAGTTGAATCTTGCTGGGCCAGAATGTTGTGTCCTTCATGCCGAGCGGCTTGAACAGGCGCTGGTCGAGGAACGTTTCATACTTCATGCCGGTGACGACCTCGATGATCCGGCCGGCGGTGTTGATGCCGGCGTTGGAGTATTGGTATTTCGTGTCCGGGTCAAACACCAGCGGCGTCATCGCGTAACTGCCCACGCGCACCGCGAGCGGAAAGATGTCGAGCGTCGGCTGCTCCAACGCGGATTTGAACGGCAGGCCGCTGGTGTGGCTGAGGATGTTTTTGACTGTGATCGGGTGCCCCGGTTTTTTTAGCAGCATGTGCTCCTTGTCCTGCTCCGCCACCAGCCACTGGTCCTTGAACTCCGGCAGGTAATCTTCCACCGGGTCGCTCAAGTTCACCTCGCCCTCGTCCACCAGCATCATCAGCGCGGCGGCGGTGATCGGCTTGGACTGCGACGCAATCCAGAAGATGCAATCGGGCCGCATCTTCTTTTTTGCCGCGATGTCCGCCCAGCCGACCGCTTCGAGGTCGAGCACCTTGTCCTTGTCCGCCACGAGCGTCACGGCGCCGGCGAGGACGCTGTTGTCCACGAACGGCTGCAAGACCGGCGCGATTTTTTGCGGCGGCCCGGCGGTCCAGGCGGGGGTTGAAGCAAAGCACAGCGCCGCCAGCAGGAGCGCGAGGAAATGAAACGGGCGGCGAGCCGGGAAACAAGTTCGAATGGTTTTCATGTGAGTGGCGGCGGTTGCGTTGTGCAATGTCGCCAGAGGTTGTATCGCAACCACCGCCCAAACGCAAGTGGCGGGCGCGGTAGCATCCGGCCGATTTGAGTTTTGGGCGCGCTGTTGTAGTATAGCGCATGAAAATTACGGACATCTTGACGACAGAGCACGCCGTCTTCTGCGCCATGTTCGACCAAATCGAACACGCGCTTCCCACTTTGGAAACATCCGCCGAGCTCAAGGCGCTCGCCGGTCTGCTGGAAACGTTGTTGCATGCCCACGGCGAGACGGAACAAGACCTGGCCTACGGGCCTTTGGATCATTTGCTGAAAGAAAAGAGCCAGCTCGGCCGGCTTTTCTCGGATCACCGGGAAATGGACAGCCGCATGAAAGAAGTCCAGGACGGCAACGACCCCGCGCATGCCCGGCGTCTTTTGCAAGCGGCTATGGTCATGTCCCGCGAACACTTCCGCTACGAGGAACAGACCCTGTTCCCGTTCGTGGAAAAGGTCCTTGATCTCGACTCGCTCGAAAAACTAGGCGACGCCTACGCGCACAAACGCAAAAACCTGCCGCGCTAGGCCGCAGCCCGCTTCTCTGCCGCGTCGTGGATTATTGAGAGGGAAGTTTACGCCCCAAACTTCGCGAACATGCGCCCGTTGGCCTGCATGTGGCGGATCAAGTATTTCGCCTCCATGATGCCGAGCGAGCCGCTGTTGGCGCATCGCTCCGTGAGCCGCTCCAAGCCGTCGCTGCCGCTGATGGCGCTGTGGATCAGCACCGGTTGCGGATGCCACGAGTGGCCTTTGACGGGGCAGGGCGTCGAATGGTCGCCCGTCACCGCGAGCACGTCGAACTTCGCTGCGAGCAGCACCGGCAACGCGGCGTCGAGTTCCTCGATCGCCTTGACCTTCGCGGCAAAGTTGCCGTCCTCG
Organism: uncultured bacterium; assembly: GCA_903870275.1. Classification (GTDB taxonomy): domain Bacteria; phylum Verrucomicrobiota; class Verrucomicrobiia; order CAIQCK01; family CAIQCK01; genus CAIQCK01. Next base: position 3,923 of record CAIQCK010000081.1, read on the forward strand.
CCGGAGGCGTCCGTCGGCTTGTAGTGGACGAAGACGTAGTTGAACTCGCCCTTGGCCTTCACGGCGAGGTTGAACTCTTCCTTGATGTCGTGCGCGCCCTCGATTTTCTTCATGCCGACGAGCTGCGCGAGGCCCTTATACATCGGGTAGATGGCGATGCACGCGGCCTTGAGCGCGTAACGTTCCTCAAACGTCGGGATGGCCGGCTGATGGGCAATGCCGCGCATGAGAAACCCGTTGGCCGGCTTGCGGCCCTTGAGCAACGGCAACGCCTGCTTGTAAAACTCCGCGACCAGTTTCGCCACCTTCTTCTGGCCGGGGGTATTGCCCGCGGGCTTGGCGGTGGCGATGCCCATGCCTTCGTGGCCGGGATCGGTGTCGGTGAGCGGGCCTTCGAGACCCTTGCCACGGAACACGACGACGAAACGGTGCCCTTTGCCGGCCTTGATGATGACCTGCGTGTCGCCGATCTTCTTGATCTTGCCGCCGAGCAACGCGCATTGCTCCTCGGTGATTTCCGTGGCGACGCGCCCTGCGCGGCGGTCGGTGACAATGCCTTTCTCGTCGAGCGTGCAGAAGTTCGCCCGGGCGCAAATGTCCCCGTGCTTGAGATCCATGCCGAGGCCGAGCGCCTCGATCACGCCGCGGCCGACTTCATACTCCAGCGGATCATAACCGAACAAACCGAGGTGGCCCGGCCCGCTGCCGGGCGTGATGCCTTGGGCGACGGGAATAAGCCGGCCCAACGCGCTGCGTTTGGCCAGCGCGTCGAGGTTGGGCGTGCGCGCGGCCTCCAGCGGCGTCTTCCAGCCGGTGGCTTCGACGGCGATGTCGCCGACGCCGTCCAACACGAGCAAGCAAAGGGTTTGGTCCGAGTGTTCCTGCAACTTGGCATAGACATGGTCAAGATTCATGGCGCGATATTGCGGAAACTTCCCGCTGTCGTCAAAGAGGAAAATCTCACCGGCGCGGTTTGGGTGCGCTTGCTCCGAGAGGCTGGATGAGCTATTATACTGAAATCTAAGGTTGCCGTGGAGGTAAACCGCTGAAGAATCACAAGAGGACGCACATGAAAAAACTGCTTTGGATTGTTCTGGTGCTCGCCGTTGTATTGGCGTTTCCCGTTTCTAATCTTTTCCGCGCCCGCAAGCCGCACGGCGCGGTGAGCACGATCGCCCTGGACCCGGTGCAAGAGAACGCGGTCCTGCTTTTCGAAATGAAATGCATGGACTGCCATTCGGAAAACGCGGCTCTGCCATTCTATGCGAAGTTGCCGTTCGCCTCGTCCCTCATCGCCGACGACATCCGCCGCGGCACGGAGCGGCTGAACATGCCGCGCGAATGTTTCGGCCCGGCACCCGCGTCGGAGGCGGTGCTGGCGAAAATCCAATACGCGATGGAAAGCGATTCGATGCCGCCGGGCAATTACCGATTGATGCACTGGGGTAGCGGTTTGGGCAGCGATGAGAAAAAGGCGTTACTCATGTGGATCCGCAGCGCTCGCGCCAAGGCCAACGGCGCGGCCGACGCCAGCGATCCGATCTACGCCAACCCGGTCCTCCCGCTCGCCGAGCCGAGAGGTTTGAACCCCGATAAGGTCGCCCTCGGCCGCAAGCTCTATCACGACACGCGTCTCTCCGGTGACAACACGCTCTCCTGCGCCTCCTGCCACGATTTGAAAAAGGGCGGCACCGACCAAGCCCAATATTCCACTGGCATCCGCGGCCAGAAGGGTGGCATCAACGCGCCCACCGTCTTCAATGCCTCCCTTGCCTTTGTTCAGTTCTGGGACGGTCGCGCCGCCGACCTTCAGGCGCAGGCCGCCGGCCCTGTCGCGAACCCGGTCGAGATGGGCGGCAACTGGGACGAAGTTCCCGGCAAGTTGAAGGCCGACCCCGCATACGCTGCCGCCTTCGCCAAGCTCTATCCCGAAGGCATCACCAAGGAAACCGTCACCGACGCCATCGCCACGTTCGAGAAGACGCTCGTCACCGTCAACTCCCGCTTCGACCGGTTCCTGCGCGGCCAGACCGACGCGCTTACCGCGGAGGAAAAAGCCGGCTATCGCATTTTCACCAACGAAGGCTGCTGCAAATGCCACGTCGGCCAGGCCCTCGGCGGCAAGTCCTTCGAGAAGCTCGGTCTCTACAGCGACTACTTCGCCGCGCGCGGACAACCCACGCCCGCCGACGATGGCCGTTTCAGCGTCACCAAGAACGAAGGCGACCGGCACAAGTTCAAGGTGCCCACGCTCCGCAACATTGCCCTCAGTTACCCCTACCTCCACGACGGCTCCACCAGCGATTTGAAGAAGGTCGTCCAACTTATGGGCAAGCATCAAATCGGCCACGACATTCCTGACAACGAGGCCGAACTGATCGTCAAGTTCCTCCAGAGCCTCACCGGCGAACTCGACGGCAAACCGCTGCTCTGAACAACCGGGACGATGGATGGAGTATTGGAGTGATGGAGTGTTGGAGTCTTGGGCTGGCCCGCTGCACGGTTCCATCACTCAATACTCTTTCACTTTGGCGCCTGCGATCTCGTGGGTGTCCCCATCGTTTCTTGGGCCCACGATGGATCGAGTTGACTGGATCTATTTGGCGCTTATCGTTGTGGCGTTCGGGGCGGTTTTCACACTTGTAGAGGCACTTTATCCCACTCGTCATCCACCACAACAACAATGGAGTTGGTGCCTCAGTTTAAGCGAGGAGGAGGAGTTCATAGACGATGAAAGGGATATTTCTGGCAGCCTTACCGATCGAGCCCAATCCGGGGAACCTTTTAATGTGGTTCTGGAGAATATCCCTGATGCCGCCATGCCGCGCGTCTCCAGGCATGTTGTGTCGTTGTCAAACGGCGTGGCTTATTTGGCTATCACGCGTGTGGAGGGCAGATGGAAGATCTGGGGCGCTTATCAAACGATCATCAAGGACTCCCCGATTATTCCTGCGGGGACCGTTATGTCTGTCGGCAGCATTCCGGAGACTGAGGATGAGCCCTCGATCTTCATCGAGGATGACCGTATTGCCCCCGTGCATCTGATCATCAAGTTTAATGCCGACGGCGTGGTGGTTCAGCATGTCGCTTCGTCTTTCAAAACCGAGATTGACCTGATACGCACGCTCCCTGCTTTATCTGTTTTGCCAGTTAATCCCGAGGGGGACAGCATGCACCAGATTACGTCCGCAGCTCCCGCCCAATAAACAGATCCATTGCGAGGGGCCGTCTCCAACGCGGCAGCGTTTTGGAATGCGGCAGACGCCTGCCGCTTTAGTCGTTCGGGTGGATCGCGACCTCCGGGCGCGATGGTGGCAGGCAAGAGAAAAGGCCGTGTGGGGAGAGCTGAAAACCCGACTCAAACACACTGCTTTCGCTTCTCAATAGCTATCGCCCGGAGGTCGCGATCCACCTCGCGGCTTGTCTGCATCGAGAGGTTCATGGATAGGCGGAGTAAGTGGATTGTTGTAGCGCGGCGCATGAGGTGACGACACGGCGCGGTCATGCCGGGCCTGCCACCGTCCAGTGGCACCGCCTCCTTACGTCGGCGGCTACGGTTTGCTTGAGTTTCGTGCGACGTGGGGTGTTCAGACACGCTGACTGCCTTTATCAACTACCAAGCATGGCGCGCTGGAACTTGCCCGGACAAAAACACAAAAAAATTGTGTCGTTCAACCGTTGCTGTGGTTACACTGGCCGCCATCGAAAAGGAAAACTCAAACATGAACCAACCCGCTCCCACTCTTTCCCGCCGACATTTTCTCCGCCGCGCGGCCGTTGCCACGGCGGCTTTCCAGGTCCTGCCGGGCTACGTGCTTGGCCTCAACGGCCAGACGCCGCCGAGCCGCAAGCTCAACATCGCTGGCGTCGGCGTCGGCGGCATGGGCGGCAACAACATCAAGCGCTGCGCCGAGGAGAATAACATCGTCGCGCTCTGCGACATTGATCCGAACTACGCTGGCAAGACGTTCAAGGCGCATCCCGACGCGAAAGTTTACATGGACTTCCACGAGATGCTCGACAAGCAGAAGGACATCGAGGCGGTGGTCATTGCCACGCCCGACCACAACCACGCTGTGGTCGCGATGGCCTGCATGAAGGCCGGCAAACACGTTTATGTTCAGAAGCCGCTGGCCCACTCGGTCAACGAAGCGCGCGCCCTGACCGAGGCCGCGCGCAAATACAAGGTCATCACACAGATGGGCAACCAGGGCCGCTCCGGCGAGGGCGCGCGGATGGTTTGCGAATGGCTTTGGGCCGGCGCCATCGGCAACGTGCGCGAGATTCACGCCTGGACCAACCGTCCGGTTTGGCCGCAAGGCATCGAGGTGGGCCGGCCCGAGACGGAGCCCGTGCCGCCGGGCATGGATTGGGACAAATGGATCGGCCCGGCGCCGTTCCGCCCGTTTAATCATGCCTATCATCCCGGCAACTGGCGCGCGTGGTGCGACTTTGGCACCGGCTCCCTCGGCGATCTTGGCTGCCACATCCTCGATTGCGTCTTCTGGTCCATGAAACTGAAGTATCCGACCAGCGTCGAGGGCTGCATCTCCACCTACTGGCGCGACCTTTGGAAAGTCGTCGAGCCGAAGAACGAAAACTTCCCGCGTTCGACCATCGTGCGCTACGCGTTCCCCAAACGCGACACCATGCCGGCGGTGAACCTCACCTGGTGGGATGGCGGCATGATGCCCCCACGGCCACCGGAGCTGGAGGAAGGCCGCCAGATGGGCGACTCCGACGGCGGCGTGCTGTTCATTGGCGACAAGGGCAAACTGGTCGCCGGCTGTTACGGCAAGAGCCCGCGCCTCATCCCGGACGCGAAGATGAAGGCGTTCAAACGCCCGGAGAAGACGTTGGAGCGCGTTCCCGGTGGGGAGCAGGGGCACGAGAAGGATTGGATCCGCGCCTGCAAGGACGGCAAACCTGCGTGCTCGAACTTCGACTTCTCCGGCCCGCTGTCCGAGATGGTACTGATGGGCAACCTCGCCGTGCGTTTCCCCAACCGCCGCCTCCTATGGGACGGCGAGAAAATGGAAGTGACCAACGACAAGGAGGCCAACGCCGCCGTCAGCCGCCAGTATCGCGAAGGCTGGACGCTGTAGGGCTGTCGCGTCACAGGGTGACGCCGCTACGGGACTGTACTGCCACATTGTGGTGGACCGCGTTCTCCGAACGCGGTCGCCGTTTTGCCGGCACATCAAACGTGTTTACAGACTCGTCACGCTTCGCGTGAACGCGTTTCATTTTTCTGTGCCGCACCGGCCTGCTGAGAGCCGCGCCGGGCCCGTTTCCACTTGCGCCTTCCCGTTCGCTGTGCAATATGTGTTCTCAGGCTTAACGCCTGAGGGCTTTCATTCCGAGCATCCATGTAGAGGCGGCATCGAATATTTGAGGGACGAACAATGACGACGAAAACAACGGCAGTGGGCGGCGCGCATTCCGCGGCCAACCAACAGAACCACTCGCATTTGCGGCTGACCTTGAAGATCGCGGCCGTGCTGGCCCTGATTTCAGGCAGCGTCGCGTTTTATGGTTGTGTCACGGCGCAGGCACCGGTCGCGGCCGCGCCGCTTCCGACCTCGCCCTGGGGCGACAGATACGCCTACAGCTACGAGCCGAAGGTGCAGCAGGGCAAATCCGTGCCCATCAACATCGCCGTGGTGGATCCGTATTACCGGCACGACGAGAACACCCTCAAGATGAAGCTCTACTCCAAGGTCGCCAAGGGCTTCTCCGCCTCCATGGGCGTGGATTTGGACAAAATCCTGATCAAGAAGGGTTTCACCGCCAGCGGTCCGTTCCCGGCGCTGGATGAAATCACCTATTCCGAGAAGAAGGGCGCGACCGTCACGCTCTACCCGCAAATCTTCATCACCGCCGAGGTCAAGCTCGGCGACACGTGGCGCTACCCCGTCTATGCCGCGCCCAGCGATGGTTCCGTCCCGGTGGCTTCGCAGCAGGCAGCAGCGCAGCAGGCGATGATGCGGAAACGTTCCGCCTTCGGTGCCGCGCCCGTGCCCACAGCCGGCCCGAACATCACCGTGGCCGAGCGCGACTTCAAGATGACCATCACCGGCTGGATTTCGTTTGAGATGCGCGAGCCGCTCTCGAGCGAGAAGCTCTGGATCAAGAAGCTGGAACTCGACACGGTGGAGCTGAAGGGCGTCGAGATTTTCGCGACGGAGGCTCAGTACTCCGAGGTCAACCAGGGCATCCTGGGCGTTCAACAGGTTTTTGCCGGCTACAAGACCACGGACAAGCAACTTTTCGACGGCAAGGCCGATGCCATGGCCGACTACCTCAAGACCAATTATCCCGTCATCATGAGCAAGTTCGAGACCTACCTGGATGCGGACGAACTTCTCTCGCTCAAGGAAAAGGCCAAGGAGATTCGCGACCGCGGCAACTTCAAGCTCTGAGCATCGCAGCCGCGTTATTTTGCGACGCGGCTACTTCTTCCGCGCTGATTGGGCAACATGCGCGGTGACGAAGACGTAGGTGACCAGCTTGCCGGTGGAGTCCGGCATGCCGCCTGAGACCACGGTTCCGTTCATCGGGACGATGATGCTCGTCGTGGCTCGGCGCACATAGAAGTCCGGTTGTGCCATCCACACTTTTGACGTTTTCTTGCCCTCATCCTGGCCCGCCTCGATGTTGCTCCATTGGGTGAGTTCCGCGAATTCCGGGATCATGGTAATGGAGATGGTCTTGCGGTCGTCGCTGATTTGGGGCGTCGCGTTCACGGTGAAACCGATGTTGCGGGTCTGGAAACCGCCGGGCGTCGGTTGCGGCACCCAATCCTCCTTGGTTGTGGGGACGTGTTTTTCATTTTGAGTTCTCGGCGGTTCATACTCGGTGGGATAGATTTTTTCTACGATGCCCTCGTTTTTGGTTTGCTGGCCGGGAATGGTGATGACCTTGCTGGTGCCCAGAAGCCGCCCTTTGCCGGCCGCCCACGCCTTCAAAATCTGTTCCTGGGTCGGCGCGGCGGTTGGGGAATTGCGCGCGATTTCCTCGATCTCCTTCAAGTCAAAGGTCACGAACGAGACGTCAATCTCGACGTTGCAGTCTGGATCGCTCGCGCGTGGGATGATCTCTTCGGGCTTTGCCTCGGCGGCTTTTTTACCGGGCTCCTGCGCGTGCGCCACGAGCGCGAGTGACAGCGATATCGCGAAGATGAGGAATCGGATGCTGTGTGTTTTCATGGCAGTGTTTTTCTTTTGTGACGCATCATCAAAATAATCGGGTCATCGGGATAGCCCGCCTTTGCGGGCGGTAATGAAGAGATAGGTTAGTTCTTTGGCGGTGGAGTCTGGCAGACCGCCGGTAACGATGGTTTCGCCTATCGGCAGAATCAGATTGGTGGTTACTTTCTGGGCTTGGACGTCCGGTTGCAGGAACCAAGCAGTCACTTTCTTCTGGCCTTCGTCCTGTCCCACCTCGACGCGATTCCAGCCGAGGAACTTGGTCAACTCAGGAGTCATCATCAGGTTGATGCAGGTTTGTGCCTCGTCAATTACCGGTACGAGGCTTACGACGCAGCCGATAATCCGGGTTGTGAAGCCGCCGGGCGTCGGGTGTGGGTCATAGTAGTAGCTGGGAACGGTAGCCCCATCGCCGCCCATTGGCGGTTGATATTCCGTGGGATAAATTTTCTCCAGGACGCCTTCGGTCTTGATCTTCTCGCCGGACCGGCCAATGACCTTGTTGGTGGCGAGGAGTTTGCCCTTGCCTGCCATCCAGGCTTTCCGAATCTGAGCCTGCGTCGGCGCGGCGCCGACGGTCTCTCTAGCGATTATTTCGATGTCCTTCAGTTCAAACGATACGAACGAAACATCAATCTCGACGTTGGTGGGTAGAGCTTCCGCCGCGTGTGTGCGCATCATGCAGGCACATGCCATGACGATGACGACGACAAAGGTTTGGGTGATGCGCGGCCTCATGTCGTTCCGCTTACTGGGAGAGTATCCTTGCGACGATGAGTTGAAGCATTTGCTTCACATCGGCGGCGGTGGGGGCGATCACCGCTTCCCCCGCGGGTTGGCTGGGATTGAAGTAACTGGCGAGGTTGGTGTGCTGGCTGGTGATGTAAGGCGCGGGAAGGTTGGTGTTGACCAGCAGCGCGGGATCGTTGGCGATGATCTGTAGGAAGGCGGTTTGCGCGGGATCGCCGTTGCCATAGGGGATGCAAACGCAATAGATGAAATTGGTCTTGCTGCGAACGGCGTCGGCGGTGACGACGGCGCGCAGTTGGGCTTCCACAGAGACATTGGTGGGGCTGACGGCTTTGGTAGTGCCGTCCACGGAAAGGAAAGTGGTCATGCCAGCGTTAAAAAAGGCGGGGACGGTCTCGCCTCCCTGCGGCCAGTAGTTGTAGCCTTTGGTATCGGTAAGCATGACGCCGTTCGTAGGATTGAAAACCGCATAAGCGGGGGCGGGAGGATCAAAGCCGCCGAGGTTGTAGGTTTTGTTGGTCTGCCACGTGTATTGGAAGATGTTGGGATAGCCGTCGGTAAAAAAGACCACGGCTTTGGCAACGCTCTGGCTGGCGGGGATGCTGGCGCTTTGGTTCTGCGCCACGGCTAACTGGAGCGCGTCGTCCGCGTAGGTGGCGCCGGCGAAGACCAGCGAATGGGCGGCGTTGGTGACGGCGCTCTTGAACGGTTGTTGCATCGGGACGTCCACTGTTCCCACGGTGGTGAAACTGACTTGCGCCACCTGATCCGTGCTGTCATCGAAGAAACTGATGAAGGCATCGACCGCCGCCGGCACCGCGGTTGCGCCGCCGTTGCCCATCATCGACCCAGACCGGTCCAGTGCCAGGGTCATGACCACGGGGAGTGATTTGAGCTGGTGCAGGAGGTTGTTTTTCACTTGCTGTAAGTCCACGGCATTGATGATGCCGCTGCAGTTGATATCGCAAAGAAAGTTGGCGGAGGTGACGGGTTGCAGCAACTGGTTCTTGATCGCCTGCAGGTCCACCGCGTTGACGGTGCCGCTTTGGTTGACATCGCCGCCGATGGCGCGAATGGCCACGTTATTGGTTCCCGTCAGCGGATTGTCCGCCAGGTCGGTGATTCCGTTGAGGGTCACCAGCACCAACGAACTGTCGGTAACAGCGGTCAGGTTGAGCGTTAACGTGTTGCTGGCGATGGCGGCATCGCTGAAGGTGGCGTTGGTGACGGTGAAATTGGTTGAACCGAGCGTGCCGTCCACCGTGGTGATGTTGTCGCTGAAAGTGAACAGGAGGGTGGAGGGTCCGCCGCTTCGGGGTTCGACGGTAGCGTTGTTCGCCGGACCAAGATTCAGTGGCAGGTCGAACGTGCCCGCGGAACCGTGGACCTTGCGCGAGACCGCCGAGACCATTGTCAGCGCAGTCGTGTCGGCCATCGCCTGGATACCAGCGCCGCCTGTAAGCACGAGGAATTGAATCAACAGGAACAAGGTGAGTGAACGATTGGGCTTGGGCAGAAAGAAACTACACGACGTCTTGATAGGGCCGGAGCCGGCGCTTCTGTATTTCACGATTTCCTCCACGTGACCGTTAAGGCGATTCTAGCAAGTTGGTTCCCGGATGCAAGTCGTTACGCGTTGGTCACAATCCCTCTTCGCAGCGCGCGCACATCATGGTAGCCTGCGGACCATGACGATGAAGATTGACCGTCAGGAGCGCGTGCGGCGCGCCATCGAATTTCGCCGGCCGGACCGCGTGCCGGTGGTGTTTTGGAACCGCGACCAGACCGAGGGCGACGTGATGCTCTATCACCTCGCGCTCGGCGCGCCGGGCGATGGATCGGTGAACGCGTGGGATTGGTCGCTGAACGAGTGGGGCTACCGGCTGGTGAAAAGCGGCGACGGCACCATGGGCCATCCGGTCGAGCCGGTTTATCGCGAACTGCCGCGCACTGTAGCGGCGGTCTCCGACCGCCGAAGCCGGGACGACAACAGCCGGCGGTCAGAGACCGCCGCTACAGGGGAGGAACTGCGCGTGCCGGCGTTGCGCGAGGAGGAGCGGATGTCGGCGGCACCGGCGTTTTTCGAGGCGTGCGGCGACCGTTACCGGCTGGCGAGCTTCGACCTGAGCGGCTTCACGGTCTATACGTTCCTGCGCGGTTTCGAAAACGCGATGCAGGATTTCCTGCTGGAGCCGGAAGGGTTCGCGGCACTGATGGACCGGATCGTGGAGTTCGAGTGCGACCTGATTCGGATGGCGGCACGGCACGGGTTCCACGGGATTCATTTCGCCGACGACTGGGGCACGCAATCGGGCATGATGATCTCGCCGGGGTTGTGGCGGGAGCTGTTCAAGCCGCGCTACGCCCGGCAATGCGCGCTCGCGCACGAACTGGGCCTGCACTCGTGGTATCACTGTTGCGGCGAGTTCGTGGCGATCATGGAGGATTTCCGGGAGGTCGGCGTGGACGTACTGAACATCTCGCAGCCGAATGTGAACGACATGGCCGAGGTGGGCCGGCGGTTGCGGGGCCGGCAATGTTTCATGATGCCGATCAGCTACCAGACCGTTTCGATCAGCGGCACGCCGGCGGACATCCATGCCGAGGCGCGGCGGCTTTACGACTTGCTGGCGGTGGAGAAGGGCGGGTTCATCGGCTACGTCGAGGAATACAGCGTGATGGGCATGTCGGAGCGAAACTACTGTGCCTGCGGCGAAGCATTCCGGCGGTTGGGTTCCGGAACTCCCGCTGGCGCGGAAAGTCCAGTGCGTTAACCGACCCGAAAGTCATGACTTCCAAGGAGCGTGTCCACGCCGCGCTACGCAGGCAACCCACGGATCGCGTCCCGATCTTCATGTGGTTTCATCCCCAGACGACGCAACTGCTGGCGCGCTTGCTCGAGGTGCCGGCGTCGTTTGTGGATCGGGTGATGGGGAACGACGTGCGCATGACTTGGGTGAACAACAACTACGCCATGGAGGGGATCGTCCACAAACATGACGGCGAAGGGCATACGGACTTTTGGGGGATTCGCTGGGTCAAGGAAGGACCGTACAACCAAGTGGCGGAATTCCCTCTGGCCGCTTGGGAAGCCGGCCAGTTGCGGGACTATCGTTTCCCGGTCGAACACCGTGAAGAGCTTTTGGCCCGAATGCATCCCTTGTTGGCTGAAGCCGACCGCTGCTTCATTGGGTGTGACGTGTCGCCTTGTGTGTTCGAGATGTATTGGCGGCTGAGGGGGATGTCGGAAACGCTGCTGGACATGGCGGCCGAGCCGTTGCTGACCGATGAGATGTTCGGCCGCTGCGCCGATTTCGCGGTTGATCTGGCCGAGGCGGCTTGCAGTCGCTTCCCGCTGGACTGGCTTTGGACCGGCGATGATGTCGCCAGCCAGCAGTCGCTGATGATGAGTCCGTCCACGTGGCGGCAGATGATCAAGCCGCACCTGCAACGGGTGTTCGACGTGGGCAAGCGGCGTCGTTTGTGGGTGGCCTATCACTGCTGCGGCGCGTTGCGCCCGATCGTTCCCGATCTGGTGGAAATGGGCCTTGACGTGCTCAACCCGATCCAGTGCAGTTGCCCCGGCATGGACCCGTTGGAATTGAAACGCGAGTTCGGAGCGAAGCTGGCGTTCATGGGCGGTGTGGATACCCAAGGCTTGCTTCCGCGCGGCACCGTCACTGAGGTCCGCCGGGCCACGCGACGATTGCTCGACGGCATGACTGCCGACGGCGGCGGCTACATCCTGGCCGCCTCGCATACCATCCCACCCGAAACGCCCCCGGACAACATCTTTGCCATGTATGCCGAAGCCGGCCTGTCGCGCGAAGAAATCTTCGACTGCGCCGCGGCGGCGAGAGCGAACTTGTCGCAAATACAACAATCATGATGAAAATGCTCTTCTTTATGTGGCTGACCGTCCTCAGCGTGTCGGCTGCGGAACCGCTCTCGATTCAGTTGGGAAACACGAATGAAGAGCACGGGCTGAACGTGCCATCGGGAGGCGACGGCGAAAACAGGGCGGTCGAGGTTGGTGGCAGTTCCTGCCGCCGGATCGAAGGCGAGAAAGCCCATTACCTTTACGTGAAGGCGGACGCGGCGCGCGTGCCGCCGGGTGACTATGACGCCTACGTCTCGGTGGAGTATTTCGACGATGCCCCGCAGTTCGCTCGGGTGGTATACGACGCGGCTCCGGTTGTGCGCGAGAAAAACACGTTCTACACCTCGGCGGATGATTCGATTCTGCTGATTGGCAGTGGCCGCTGGCAGCGCGCGGTGATTCATCTGCCGCATGCCCGGTTCGGCCACGGCCAGAACTTTCAGGGGGATTTCCGGTTGGCGGGCCGCGGACTGGCGGTGCGGCGTGTCGAGGTCGCGTTTTCGCGGCCGAGCGACTATCGGCCCGGCGGTTTCGACACGGCCAAGCTGGAAGCGCTCCGTGCGCACATCGGCGCGGGCATGGAACTCGATCTCGGTTGCGACGCGACGCCGGCCCAGGCGGCGTTGTATCGGATGCTCGGCTTTACCTGTGTCGAGTCTTACGTGACGTGGCAGACTGTGGAGGACGCGGGCGAGGGGAAGTGGGACTGGAGTCATTGGGACCGGCAGGTGGAGATTCTGGAACACGCTGGCTTGAAATGGGCGCCGTTACTCGTATGCGGCCCCGCCTATTCGCTGCCGAAGTGGTTTCGGGAATCGGACCACTCGGTGCCTTACGTATGTTTGGAGCATGGCGAGCGGTCAAAAATCCAGTCGCTGTGGGACCCGAAGTTTCGCTTTTGGGTGGATCGGTTTATCAAGGCGTTCGCGCAGCGATATCGCGACCGCGGCGTGGTGGAACTGGTGCGGCTTGGCGTGACGGGAATTTACGGCGAGACGCTTTATCCGTCCGGGCCGGACAGCGGATGGGCTTTTAAGATTTCCGGGGTGTTCCACAATCACGCTGGTTGGTGGGCGGGCGACCCGCTTGCGGTGGCGGACTTCCGGCGGTGCATGCAGCGGCGCTACGGCACGATTGCGGCATTGAACCGTGCGTGGGGCACCGAGCACGCGTCGTTTGACGCTGTCGCGCCGATGCTGCCGGCGAAAGCGCCCTCGCGCCGCGCGCGGCTGGATTTTGTGAATTGGTATGTGCAGTGCATGACCGATTATTCCGGCTTCTGGGATGCGACGGTGCGGAAACATTTCCCCAAGACGCCGATCTATCAATCACTCGGCGGCTCTGGTGAACCAGTGTTGGGCGCGGATTTCTCGGCGCAGGCAAAAGCCGCCGCGCCTTGCCTCGTGCGTCTGCGGGTGACCAATGAAGGCAGTGACTATGCTACGAATTTTGCGATTACTCGCGAGGTGGTGTCGGCGGCGCGCGCGTTCGGATTGGGTTGCGGCGTGGAGCCGGCGAGCCACGTTTCGGCGGAGGGCAACGTCGCGCGCATTTACAATGCGACCGCGTCCGGGGCGGGGCATTTGTTCTGCTACAGCGGCAACATCCTCCAGGACCCAACGAGCCTTGCGTTGTTTCGCCAATACCTTCCCTTTCTTCAACGACGGACACCGGTGGTGCCCGCGGCGCTGTTCCTGCCGAAGACGTCGTGGGAACTGGATGACTCCTGCATCCACCGGACGTTGATGGCGGCGCAGGTGTTGCGCGGCACAGTGGATTTCGAGCTGCTCGACCGTACGACGATCGCCACGCCGTTGGCCCGGCGCGCGAAGGTCATGGTGGTGGCCGAGGCGCCTTATGCCGAGCCGGCGGAGATCGAAGCGCTTCGCCGCTGGGTCGCTCGCGGCGGCATCCTGGTGGCCCGGCCGTCGGCGGATGGGCTGTTGTTGCGTACGCCGGAGGGGAGTGATGCGTTGCGTGATACGCTGGTATCCATTCCTTCACCAGACTGTCGGCTCATGCGGACAGCGGTTTCCGGTCCGCCGCCGCGCCATTTCCAACTCGCCATCGGCGACAACGACGCACGGTTCCTCTGGGGCGACTGGCATGGCGTGGAACCCGGCCGCATGGTTTCCCAAACGCCCGGCGCCAAAATGCGTTGGACGCGCGCGAAGGCGGGTTGCTATCTGCCCTGTGATCCGACTGCGGACGCCACACTGGTTCTGACCGCGAATTTGCTGCCGCAATCGTTGCCCGGCCCAAATCGCGTGCTGGTCAATGGCACCGTCGTTGGAACGCTCGACAAAACCGGTTCACGGGTCTGGCGTTTCCCGGTGGCGAAGGAGCTTCTCGCCGGTCGTCCCATCGCGGAGGTTGCGCTTGAAATCAAAACCTTCCTCCCGCGACAAAGCGGTGACTCGCGCGAACTCGGCATGGCGGTCAGCGCGTTCGAGATGTTCTCGAAGGGTTGCGAACAGGCGCCGGCGGCGCGGGTTCGGCTGGCATGGGAAATGGACTGGTCGCAGGCCGCGCCGTGTGTCCGGCGCATCGGTCGCGGCGCGACGTTGACGCTGACGAGCCGCGGACCGTCGGAGTTGAGTGCGGTGGTGGCGGAGGTGCTGGTTCACCCGGAGCGGCTGGTTCCTGGCGCAAAAGGCGTGGCGTTGCCCGCGGCCGAGGGGGACGGGGTGTTCGGGACGGTGATGACCGACGGCGTTCTGTATTACAACGGGAAGTCGGAGGCGGATTTGGTGGATGGCGTGAAGGTGCCGGCGCATGGCATTGCATGGAAGAAAACACAATGAGCGATACAGCAAAAGTGCATCCCCGGTTCGGGCGTTTCATTGAAACATGGAGCGCGGTTTTGTTGATCGGGCTGGTCATGGGAATCGGGCTCGCCGCAACGGTTGCCGCCGAAAACAACCGCCCGCCCAACATTCTGTTCATTCTCGCCGACGATCTCGGCTGGGCCGACCTCGGTTGTTACGGCGCGGACCTGCACGAGACGCCGCGTCTCGACCGTTTCGCCGCGGAGTCGGTCCGGTTCACCCAGGCCTGCGCGATGTCGGTCTGTTCGCCGACGCGCGCGACGTTGATGACCGGCAAGCACGCCGCACGGCTGCATTACACGATCTGGTCTGAGGGCGCGATTGAAGGCGGGGCTAAGAACCGCAAGTTGATCGAGGCGGAGGCCATTCATGCTTTGCCGCACAGCGAGACGACCATCGCCAAACGCCTGCACGACGCGGGCTATCTCACGGCGCTGGTCGGCAAGTGGCATCTCGGCGGTTGGGATCATTACCCGGAGACGCATGGCTTCGATGTGAACATCGGCGGCACGGGCTGGGGCGCGCCGGAAACTTTTTGGTGGCCCTACTGCGGCAGCGGACTTTACGGGAAGGAGTTCCGCTATGTGCCGCACCTGGAGTTTGGAAAGCCCGGCGAATTTCTCACCGACCGGCTTACCGACGAGGCGATGAAGGTGATGGACCATGCGGACGGGAAACCGTTCTTCCTCTACCTCGCCCACCACTCGGTCCACACGCCGATCGAGGCAAAGGTGGATGACATTAAATATTTCGACGCGAAGATTCGCGACGGGATGCATCACCGCCACGGCATCTACGCCGCGATGACGAAGAACCTCGACGAGAACGTCGGCCGCGTTCTCGATCACCTGAAGCAGCGCGGCCTCGACCGCAACACTGTGGTGATCTTCGCCAGCGATAACGGCGGCTACGTCGGTTACGACACCCGGTGCGGACGCGAAATACCGGTGACGGACAATGCGCCGCTGCGTTCGGGCAAAGGCTCGCTCTACGAAGGCGGCGTCCGCGTGCCGCTGCTGATCCGCTGGCCGGGTGTGACGCCGCGGGGCGCAGTCTGCGACGAGCCGGTGATCCTCACGGACATGCTTCAGACGTTGCTCGGTGTCGTGGGATTGCCGCCGGCGACCGACGCCACGGATGGTCTGGACCTTGGCCTGCTCCTGAAAAATCCCGCGGCAAAGCTCAACCGCGACGCGCTGTTCTTCCACTACCCGCATTACTACCACACGACGACGCCGGTGAGCGCGATCCGGGCGCGCGACTGGAAGCTGCTGGAGTATTTCGAGGACAATCATGTGGAGCTCTATAACCTGCGCGACGATCCTTCCGAGCAGCATGACCTCGCGAAGGAAATGCCCGACCGCGCCGCCGGGCTTCGCGAGCGGCTGCACGCCTGGCGCGATTCGGTTGGCGCGGCGCTGCCAACGCCCAATCCGAATTTCAAAGGCCGCAATCCCAAACCGAAAAACTCGCAAGTCACGCCGTAAAAACACGTGATTAACTTGCCCACTTGGTTGCTGGACAAACACCCGGACGGGACGGCATAAGAGTTACGATGAATCGCGTCCTGACGGCGTTCCTGATTTTGGGTCTGCTTGGCCCGGCACTCGCGACGGCACGCGGAGCCGACTTGATTGGCTACGGGCGCATCGAGCCAACGGTGCGCGTCGAGCGGCCCGGCGAGGGCGTGGTGACGTTCGGCTGCGAGAGCGCCGGGCACGCCGACCGGCTGCTGAGCAAGCTGCGCGCGGATCTTACGTGGGACAAGCTGCTCGGCATCCGCACCATCACGCTGCGCAACGGCGCGCCGGCGCTGGCATTGGAGGGAAGCGGCGTGTTGGTGTTGGCGAGACGCGGGGACACTGTGTATGCCGTTGCGGGTGAGTCGCCGGAATCGGTCGAGGCGCTTTTGAAACGGCACGGGCTGGAGGGCCGGGACGTTCATTTCACGGCGGAGAAGCCGCACCCGATGTCGCTGGACTTCTTCGACCTGCGGCCAATCAGTTTTTACTACCATCAACTGAACGTGCTGGACCTGGCGAAAGGCTTGAAACGCTACGACCGCGATGTGCTGGCGCAGCCGGCGGATTTTGGGGCGCGTTTGGATTTCGGTTACAGCCTGTTCAATCCGTTCTTCGGCATGGACGAACTGGCGGACGGGGCGGAGCATTTGTTTCCGCTGATGACGTCCATCGCGCAGGCGAAGGCCCATGACATGGTGTTCATGACGCACTGCGGCCATTATCTGGCGCCGTGGTGGATGCGGAACCGGTTCCCGCGCGACATCGTCCAATGGGACCCGCTCGCGATCACCGGTTGGGGGACGCTCGGCGCGATGGGCGGGACGCACCTGAGCCAGTCCGCGTCACCGGAGGCCTACGCCTACGCGCGGCGGTTCACGGGGCAGGCGCTCGATCTTTTGAAAACGACGGTCGGCGACAACCTCGGGTGCGTGCGCGTCATCGGCGGCGGTCATCCGGGCGACGAGATGGGACTGCATCACCTGAGCACCGAGTTCATGGATTACGACGAAGCGGGGCAGGAAGGTTTTCGCCGCTGGCTGCGCGAAACGCGCCGACTTGATTTGGCAACGCTGGGCCGGCGTTGGTATGACGACCCGCGGCATTTCAAATCGTGGGCGGACGTGAGCATTCCGTCGCACTTTGAGTTTTTCGGCGGCTTCGGCAACGGGACGTTCGATTTGCATGACCACTGGCTCTGGCGACCGGACAACACCAGCGCCGAATCCGAGGGCTGGGGCAAGCCCGATTACCGGGCTGGCGAGGAGTGGACGCCGACCAATCTTGTCCCGTCCATGGAACAGCTTTTTCTGTTCGGTTCGGCGCGCGACAAGACCCTGCGCGACGGCAAGAGCACCGTGGCCTGGTTTCGCAAGGAATTCGACGCCTCGGCGTGGCTCGAGAAAAACCGCGGGCGGCAGGTGTTTCTGGTCGCGAACGTCAACGATGAGCGGAACAAGCCGGTGGAGGTGTTTTTCAACGACGCCTATCTCGGATTGATCAGCCCAAAGACGGTGCGCGTCGGGCCGATCGCGTTTGAGGCCACGACATTGGTGAAGCCGGGCCGAAACGTGATCTGCCTCAAGACGCACAGTGGCGTGATTCGCGGGCCGGTGTTCCTGACGACCGAGGAGCCGCGGCGTTATCCGTATCTGGGCCGCTGCGGCAACGCGCGGTGGGTGGACCTGCGCGATTGGACGAACGAGAAACTCATCGCCGGTTGGCTGCGCGAGGCGCGGTTCGCGCGCGAGCGGTTGCCGGACATTCCGCTGATGTTTGTGCCCGGCTCGTGGCGGGGATTTTCCGATCAGTTCCTCGACTTGAAGCGCGAAGTCGGCATCGCCTCCATTCACAACACGGGCAGCGAAGTTGGCTTCAATCCGTCGTGGGCCGGTGTCGGTTACGTCTGGGGCGCTTACATGAGTTCGGAGGAGAGCGCCACCGTCCCCGAGCCGCTGCGTCTCAATCGCGAACTGGCGTGGATGCTGCTCAACGCTCACGGTCATCACAATTTTTACTACGACGCGGTGGATGGCATGCACATCGAGCAGAAGACGGGCTGGTTCACGAAGAACGCGCGGCTGCTGGAACTGTTTGCCAAGGCCAACTGGCAGAAGCCGTCGGTGGCGGTGCTGCACGCGGCGGGCAACGAAAAATATTCTCCCTATAGCACGACCGTGGATGAATTCGACATCGCCCAGCAGGCGTTGCCTGCGGCGCATTTCAACAACGTCTATGTGACCGAAGCCGAGTTGAAAGCCGGACTGGCCAACGACTACCCCGTCGTGTTCGACGCCGGCACGCCGGTGATGGACGACGCGCTCATCCGCGCCATCGAGCGCTACGTCCGCGCGGGCGGCACGTTTGTTGCCGTGGACACCACCGGCCGCCACGCATTGCTGGAAGCCGACGCGTGGCCGCTGGCAAAGCTGGCAGGCTTGAAGCCACTCGGCAAACGCGAGAACGCCAAGCTTACGATTCCTGCCGGCAACGCGCTGCTGAAACGGCTCGCGGGAATGAAGTTCCAAGGCAGCGGGCTGGCGTTCGACGCGGCGAACATCCCGCCGGAGAACGTGCTGGCCCGATGGGAGGATGGCGCTGTTGTCGCCGCGATGCGCCCGCTCGGCCGCGGTCGGCTCGTGGTGCTAGGCTCCTCGTTCTGGCACAGCACTTCCGACCGCTCGGCCGACGGCGTCGCCATCGCCGGCAACATCCAGACGGCGTTTCTTACCGATCTCTTTGCCGGCGCGGGCATCGCGAAGGAGGCGGACTCGGACGGCGAAGACATCTGGCTGCGGCGGTTCGTCACCAAGAACGGACTTCAGGATTGGTTGATGGCCTACAACAACGGCCGCGGCGCGGCCAAAGATCTGACACTGACGTTCCCGCTCGCGCACCGGCCTGCCCGTGTGCTCGACATGGTCACAGGGCAGCCGCTGCAATTCAGTTTCGAGAACGGAATGGTGTGCGTGTCGAACGTGAGCCTCGAATCGAACCAAATCCGGATTTTCGGCGTCGAGCGCGGAAGTTTTGTCGATGCGATGGAACACTGGTTTGCCGAGAAGCGACGCTACGAATCGCGGCCAACACCGACGGCTGAACCCGAGGCGTTGCCGACACCACCGGCGCGCGACGTGGTGTTCGACACGTTCCAGTTTCGCCAGGCTGGGCCGACGGCCACCAACGATCTCGCGTGGCTGACGGAGCTGGCCAATGGGCCGGCTTGGAAAAAAGTCGGCTGCGGTTTTTGGGATGAGATGGGTTACGACGCGAAAGGGATCGGTTTGTATCGCCAGACGTTCCGCACGCCCGAGTCTTGGCGCGGCCATCGCGTGCTGCTGGCGTTTGCGTCGTATGACTATCCGGTGTTTCTCGAACAGGCCACGGTTTATCTCAACGGTCAGCGCGCGGGCGATTACCACGCTCACGGCTGGGCCAACTTCGACGTGCTGGACATCACGCCGTGGCTCAAGCGCGGCGACAATTCGTTGGCGGTGTTGGTGCAGGCGTCCGAGGTGCGCGGCGGCTACGTCGGCCAGCTTGTCGCGTTTGCGATGGAAAAACTCGAAGACGCGCGCGAGTTGAAGAGCGGCTGGAAACTCTTTTCCGACAACCGCAACTTCGTTCCCGCCGAACTGCCGCTCGAAAAAACGGGCCGCCACTTGGAGACGGATGTCGCCATGCCCGCCGCGTGGAAAAACAAGGATGTGTTTTTGGAGTTTGAAGTCAGCGACCGCTGGGTCGGGATCGTGATGATCAATGGCCGTCCCATCGCCTATAACCAGTCGTTGCATCCGTATGGGAACATCATGCAGGTCAACCTGCATCCGTGGGCGAAGCCCGGCGAAGTCAACCGCATTGAACTCTGGCCACGCACGCCGGAGGACACGGCGAAATCGAAAATGATCGTGAAATCCGTGCGCATTGGCGCCGTGTCCCGGAAATGAAAAACCATCGAACATGTTTTGCGGTGGCTTGTTTGCTGTGGCTGTTGATGGGCGTTGCGCCCGGCTGCGACGCGGCAGAGGCGACTGACCCAAAGAACCTTATCGAGAACGGCGGCTTTGAGAATTGGGCGCCGCTCGATCCAAACTTCTCGCGCGGTGACGCTCTGCAAAACGTCATTCTCATTCCACCGAATCTCGCGCCGGCGGGCTGGTCGCTGATGCATGAACGCGTGAAGCATCAAAACCGGACCGCGACGATTGCGATGGACGAACAAGTGAAGCACGGCGGCGCGCGTTCGGTGCGCATCGAGAACCGGGACATGCGCGACATCACGCTCGTGATGTATTCGACCGAGCGGTTTGCGCGGCAGCCCGGCGACCCGCGCAATATCCGTCCTAACCGCCGCTATCTGGTGCGCTGGTGGGTCAAGGGCGAGAACGTTCGCGAGGATGGCACGGGGCCGATTTTGATGATGTTTTACATGTCGGAGAAGGACGGCAAACCCGGCCGCGTTAACACGAGCGAGGGAGGCGTGGAACTTCCCAAGGGAACCTTCGATTGGCAGCGCCGACAGCTTGTTTTCATCACCGACGAGAATGCGAAATGGGCCACGATGACTTTTCAACTCCGTTGGACCACCGGCACCATTTGGTATGACGACATCGAGTTGTTGGACCGGGGGCCGGTAACGCCGGTGAAAACCTACTGAGACACAACACCATGAAAATGACTTCACGGGAAAGAGTGCTGGCGGCGTTGCGGCGCGAACAACCGGACCGCACGCCACGCGATTTCTGGGCGGAGCCGCCGGCCATGAAGCGGCTCTTCGCGCACGTCGGCCACTCGGACAAGGACAAGCTGCTCGATGCGCTCGGCGTGGACGTGCGCCATCTGGAGGCGCCCGCGCCGGCGGAGCGCGACGCGGGCGGCGGCCTGTTCCAGAATTTCTGGGGCGAGCGTTACGTTTATAACCAGACGCCGTGGGGACCGATGCGCGAGGACGCCAAAGGCGCGCTCGCCGGCGCGGCCAGCTTTTCGGAATTGGTGGCGTTTCCGTGGCCGACGGCGGATTGTCTCGACCGTTCCCAACTGAAGGCGCAGTGCGCGCGATACGAGAACCATGCGCTGCTCTATGGCTTTGCTGACATCTGGCAGCGGCCGGCGCTGGTGCGCGGATGGGAGGACATGTTCATGGACATGGCCGAGCGGCCCGAGTGGGTCCACTTCCTGAGCCGGAAGTTCACTGACTTTTATCTGGAGGATTACACGCGCGCCGCGGAGATCACGAACGGGCGGATTGACCTCTATCTCGTCATCAGCGACCTCGGCACACAACGCGGACCGCTCATCTCGACCGGCATGTTCCGCGAGTTCATCGCGCCGTATGTGAAGGAGATGACGGGCCTGATCCACCGCCTCGGCGGCCGGGCGCTCTATCACAGTTGCGGCACCATCCGGCCGTTCATCCCGGAACTGATCGCATGTGGCGTGGATGTGCTTGATCCGATCCAGCCAACCGGCCCGGAGATGGAGCCGGAAAGCCTCAAGCGCGATTTTGGCGACCGGCTGAGTTTTCACGGCGGCATTGACATGCAGAACCTGCTGCCGAAAGCGACGCCCGCCGAGGTGGAGACCGAGGTCCGCCGCTACTGCGAAGTGCTTGGCAAGGGCGGCGGCTACATTCTCGGCCCGGCGCACTTGTTCCAGCCCGACGTGCCGCCGGAGAACATCCTTGCGGTTTACCGGGGCGGTGTGTGATGAGCGCTGACAGGACCTCGTTGTCATGAGCCACGGAGGATCACGATGAAGCCGAAACGAACCATTGCGTTGCTCGCCGCAGCGGGGTTGTGTGTGTGCTCGGCCGCAACGGCTGCGGAAACGACGCTGATCCTGAAAAGCCATGTCATCAAAAACGCCACGGCGGCCCTGGAACCGGAGGTGCTCGATTTCCGTTATCAGCCGGAGCGATGGCAGACGTGCATCGGCTTGCCCGACGACCCGTTCAAGACCATCGTCGGCAACGATGGCGGACTTTACTACGATTACGGCAAAGCCAGTCCTGCGGCCTACACGCTCGGCGGCGGACGGTTCGGCACCCGGTTGCTGGCGGAGTTGGATGCGGAAGGCTCGCCGACTCCGAAACGCCAGCAACTCCACAGTGCGCGCGTGCCGGTGGTGACGACGCGCCACCAACAGGGCGCGCTCGAATTGCGCCAAGTGGCGTGGGCAAACGCGCCTCGAGGCCGGTCGGTGGACGAATGGAGCGCGAAGCGCGCCGATTTCCTGCGTCTGACCGTCGCCAATACCGGCCAGGATGCCGCGCCGGCCAAACTGCGTTTGGAAACGGGTGCAACGGTTTCGTTGAAGCTGGACGACTCGGGCACGCGTTTGGTGAACGGAGCAGGGGAGATGTTCTGTTGGTTCTCACGTCCCTGTCGGACGACGCCGGACGAGGCGGTGCAATCGGTCGTACGCTCCAAGCATCCGGTGAGCGTGGCTCGGAATTGGGCGAAGCCCAACGCGGCGTGCGCGGCGAGCTTTCGGCACGTGCTGGTGAGCCAGGGATCGCCGCTGGCGTTTGAATTCCCGGTCCAGAAGGGGCACAAGTATGTCGTTGCCCTGGGGTTGATCGAAGGCTGGCATGCGGAGCCGGGGAAGCGCCTGCTCGAAATCCAGATTGAAGGCAAGACCGTCCGCTGCGTGGATCTCGTGAAAGAATACGGCCGCAACACGCCGGTGGTGTTCGATTTTCCCGCCGAAGACACCAACGGCGACGGCAAGCTGAGCATCGCCATCGCCGCCGCGCCGGGCGCGTCCGACAAGAACACGATCCTGAGCAGCCTCTGGATTTTCCCGGCGGATGGCGCGCCTGATCGCGCGAAACTTCTCGCAGGTCAAGTCGGCGGCGCGGCCCTTGCCGTCGTGGATGCCGATCATCCGCCCGCCGCACCACGCGCGCTGACGCTCACGTGGGATTTGGGGCAACTCGGTCCCGGCCGTGAGACCGAGCTGCTTGTCGTGGTGCCGCAGGGCGCGCAGGCGAAAAACGCCGCCGGGCCGTTTAACGCACAGGCAGAATGGCGGCGCGCCGTGGCATTTTGGGAAAACGCGAACCTGCCTTATGGCCGGATTGAAGTCGCCGATCCCGCCGTACAGGGATTGCTCGACTCGTGTATCCGCAATATCTACCAGGCGCGCGAAATCAAGGATGGCCTGCCGGCGTTCCAAGTCGGGCCGACGTGTTATCGCGGCCTGTGGGTCGTGGACGGCTCGTTCCTCCTCGAAGCCGCCACGCTGCTGGGGCGCGCGCAGGAGGCGCGGCGCGGGATTGACTACTTGATGAGTTTTCAGAAACCCGATGGCGGCTTCATGCTCATCAACGGGCATTGGAAGGAGACGGGCCTCGTGCTCTGGGCGGTGACGCATCACGCGCGGCTCACTGGCGACAAGGCATGGCTCGAAGCCATGTGGCCGAAGCTCGAACGCGGCTTCGAATACATCCGCAGCCTGCGCCAGCAAGCTTCGGCGGAGCCGAACTCGCCGAGCGCGGGCTTGATTCCGGAGGGTTTCAGCGACGGCGGTCTGAGCGGGCCGGCGCACGAATACACAAACATCTACTGGACGATGATCGGGTTGCACGCCGGCATACAGGCGGCCGAGTGGCTTGGCAAGAACGACCGGGCCGCCGTGTGGCGGAAGGAATACGACGATTTCATGGCGACCTTCCGGCGCGCCGCCGCGCGCGACATGCGCGACGACGGCCATGGGAACCGCTGTCTGCCCATCGTGATGCAGGCGCCCGCAACGCTGCCGCCCCAGAAGGCGCAGTGGGCCTTCATGCACGCGATTTATCCCGGCGGCGTGTTCGACGCCGGCGATGAACTTGTCCGCGGCAACATGGCGATGCTGGCCGCGCAGGAGCGCGAGGGACTGGTGTTCGACACCGGCTGGCTCAGCGAGGGGCTTTGGAATTATTTCGGCTCGTTCTACGGCCATGCCTGGCTCTGGCTCGGCAACGGCCGCAAAGCTGCATCTACGTTTTACGCGTTTGGCAATCACGCCAGCCCGTTGCACTGCTGGCGCGAGGAACAACGCCCGGTCGGCGAGAAGCCCGTCTACGTCGGCGACATGCCGCACAACTGGGCCAGCGCCGAGTTCATCCGCCTTGCGTGCCACCTGATGATTCTGGAGCGCGGCGATGAACTGCATCTGCTCGAAGGGTTGCCGCGCGCGTGGGCCAAAGCCGGCGCGAAGAACCATCTGCAAGAAATCCCGACAATCTTCGGTCCGGTGAGCCTGGCGTTGCGGGTCAGCGACGACGGCCGGACCGCCAAGCTGGATATCACGCCGCCGCGCCGCGAGCCGCCGGCGAAGCTGGTGGTGCATCTGGAACAGTTTAGTCGCGAGATCGAGTCCGTGAGCGTCAACGGCAAGCGGACGGCCGGCGACACGCTGACGCTGCCTTCCAAAGGCGCGGCTTCGGTGATTCTGACTTTCAAGCCAACAAAGTGAACGAGGAGATATAGGATGAACACGACTACCATGAGATGTTTCAAATCGGGTTTTATTGCGCTGCTTGCCGGCGCGTTGCTGTCCGCCGTGAGTCTGCGCGCCGACGTGCCACGGCCGGAGCACCCGCGGCCGGATTTTCAACGCGACTCGTGGCTGAACCTCAACGGTGAATGGCAGTTCGAGGTGGACGGGAAGGGCGACGGCGAGACGCGCGGGCTGGTCTCCGGCCACGACCTCGCGCTCAAGATCATCGTCCCGTTCTGTCCCGAGAGCCAGCTTTCCGGGCTGGCGATGGCGACCAACTACATGCCGCACGTCTGGTATCGGCGGCAGTTCCAGGTGCCGGCGGCGATGCACGGCCAGCGACTGTTGCTGAACTTCGGCGCGGTGGATTATCGCGCGCGCGTCTGGGTCAACGGCCAGTTCGTCGGCGAGCACCGCGGCGGCTATGTGCCGTTTGCGTTGGAAATCACCGGCGCGGTCCGCGACGGCGACAACGAACTGGTGGTTCACGCGATTGATGAGATTCGTTCCGGCTTGCAGCCCGCCGGCAAACAGACCCACACCGTCAGCCAGGGTTGCGTTTATACGCGCACGACGGGCATCTGGCAGACGGTCTGGCTCGAAGCGGTCGGCGCAACGTATCTGCGGGAGTTTGCACTGACGCCCGATCTCGACGGCGGGCGCGTGATTGTCCAGGCCAGCATGGATGGGCCGATGAAAAGCGCGACCGTCCGACTGCGCGCGTTCGCGGGCGAGAAGAAGGTGGCCGAGGAGATTGTTCCCGCCGCGTGGCGCAACACGCTGGCGGTGCTCAAGCTTGGCAAGGTCGTGCCGTGGCATCCCGGCAAGCCGTTCCTCTACGACCTTACCATCGAGACGTTGCGCGACGGGAAAGTGATGGACTCGGTGCACAGCTACTTCGGGCTCCGCAAAATCACCATCGAGGGGAACCGCTTCCTCATCAACAACAAGCCGGTGTTCCAGCGGCTGGTGCTCGACCAGGGTTTTTATCCCGACGGCATCTACACCGCGCCGACCGACGAGGCGTTGCGGCATGACATCGAACTGTCCATGGCCGCCGGCTTCAATGGCGCGCGGCTGCACCAGAAGGTGTTCGAGCCGCGGCTGCTCTACTGGGCCGACAAGCTCGGCTATGTCGTCTGGGGCGAGTTCCCGAGCTGGGGCATCAATCTCGGCAAAGCGGAGGCGATGGTGGCATTCGTGGACGAGTGGCGCGAGGCGCTGCGGCGCGACCGCAATCATCCCGCGATCATCGGCTGGTGCCCGCTCAACGAAACCGGCACGAACGAGTATGTCGCTCTGACCGAGACGCTGCTCGCCGCGACGCAGACGATGGACCCGACGCGGCCGTTGCTCGACTCCAGCGGTTACACGCATTTCCTGCCGGAGACCGACGTGTTCGACTGCCACGATTACACGGGCGACCCGAAGAAGTTTGCGGCGCGCTACGAGATGTTCGGCCTGACCGGCGAGAACCCGTGGCACAATCATCCCGGCGATCCGCGCAGCCGCTACCACGGCCAGCCGTATTTCGTCAGCGAATACGGCGGCATCCGCGTGCAAACCGACCGCGACACCGGCAAGGGCTGGGGTTATGGCGGCCAGAGCCTCGACCTGAAGGAGTTCCTCGCGCGTTACAAGGGCGTGACCGATGCGCAACTCGACAACCCCAACATCTGCGGCTTCTGCTACACGCAGCTCACCGACATCGAGCAGGAGCAGAACGGCGTTTATTTCTACGATCGCAAACCGAAATACGATCCGGCGCTGCTGCGCGCCATCAACGCGCGCCCCGCCGCCTACGAGACGCAGCCGCCGCGCGTCCGGCACATCGCGTGGAGCACGCTCGTGCCGACCTCCGAGCAGGCGGCGCAGGAATGGTGGTTCACGACGAGCCGGCCGGCGGATGGCTGGTTCAAGCCGGGCTTCGACGACGCCGCGTGGCAGGCCGGCAAAGGCGGCTTCGGCACGACAACCACACCCGGCGCGGTGGTTGGCACGACGTGGAAAACCGACGACATCTGGCTGCGGCGCCATTTCCGGATTGAGAAACCCGACGCGGCGCTCGCCGGCCTGCGCATTCATCATGACGAAGACGCGGAGGTTTACGTGAACGGCAAGAAGGTCGCCGAGTTCGGCGGCTTCGTTCAGAATTACTTCGCCACGATGAACGAGCCGTTGCGCCAGGCGTTACGCGAGGGCGACAACGTGCTCGCCGTCCACTGTCATCAGACCGTCGGCGGCCAGTTCATAGACGTGGGCATCGAAGCGGGCGTTGATGCGAAACGGTGACGTGGGCAGCCGCGCCGCGGCGGATTAGAGCCACGGATGGATTCGCAACGATAGTGGATTTATGCGCGCCGCCGTTGACTCCGCCGCCGTTTTTGCTATCCTGCGCGGCACGGCGATGAAAGCGTCTTTTATATCGCTCCTGCGAAAGACAGATTCACTTTGTCCATTCCCCGGCCAATATGCGAGCGTCCGCCGCATTCAACCCGCGCGCCGCCAATCGCTACCGTCAAACTCACCCACCTTGTCTTTTTCGGCGAGATTGGGTGAATAATACTGCTCGCTGGAAGAATATGCCGTCAAAAACACCATCGCCTGGCGAAGTCGGCTGGAGCGCTCATCGTGGTTACGGATGGCCCGATCAATTTGCACGTATCATCAGATGGCGCGACCGACTCGGAAAGGCAGAAGAGAAGGATATACTGGATTTCGTTTTTGCGTTTTTCCAAGCGTGCTACCACTTGCGTGACTGGCTGGAGTTCACTGGATCGGTGGAGAAGACCACACTCGATAAGCTGTTTCAGGATAGGTTCGAGATGCGCGCGTGCAGGGACATCTGCAATGCGACCAAGCACTTTTCGCTGGATAGCAAACCTTCGCTAGGACGTGAGTTCTCGATGGCGTGGGAGTATATCGGAGATGACAGAAATGAATTGGTGATTCTTGCTGACGGAAAGAAGCTCCGAGTCTTGAACCTTGCGAACGATTGTGTTCGGACTTGGGAGGCGTTTCTCAGAGATCAAACGATCAAGACAGTATTGCCAGACAAGATTCACCGCCTGTTCAGCGATCTGGATGAAGGTTTTCCTGAAAGAAAATGAGGCCAACACAGTGATGGAGTTACCGCCGGTTACGCCGGTCAGTTTTTACTTCGGGTTTCGGGTTGGTGGATGTCACCGGCGACGTGGCTCAGCTTTATGGTCGTTGGGCGGCATGAACTAGCACATGGAATCAATCGCTACAAAAAAGCCAAGTGAGTGCTCTGAATCCGAGCTAGAAGATTTTGCATCTCTAATTCTTGCAGGTGGTGAGGTGACAGAGCATGGACTTAAAGCGCGCATCAAAAAGGCAGAGGCGCTCATTTTCTTGATACAAGACAACTGCCTCAAAGGAATCGCGGCGGTAAAAAATCCTGAAGAGAATTATAAAAATGGTGTGTTTCAAAAAGCACGCGCAACTGTTCAGGGCAGCGTATTTCCTTTTGAGCTTGGCTGGGTGTTTGTTCTTCCGTCATCGCGCGGCGTCGGTTTTTCACACAAGCTCGTAAAGGCAGCGCTTACTGCAACGTGCGGTCAGGGAATATTTGCAACATCACGTTCTGACAATGCCGCTATGCACAAAGTTCTTAAGGCTCATGGTTTTTCGTGTCACGGCGAAGCATATGTTTCGAGTCGTGGTAAACATAAACTCGTCTTGTTTGTCAGCAATGCTGCCCAACGAGGTGCTCCAGCGGACGTGCCAAAAGCGGCGGGCCACTGAGCTTCACCGTGTTAGTCACTCTCTTTGTCGCCCAATGGCTGTGTTGAATTTGATTCTCATCTCGCCGACGCGGCAAAGAGATTGTTGGCCCAGTCGAGGAAGGAGCGGAGTTGGTCGGCGGTGGGCGGGTCGCTGAAGTCGCCGGTGTAGGGGCCGACGCTGGCGTCGGTGAGTTGTTGGGTGCTGACATCGCCGGGAGGGCCTTGCAAGCCCTGAGGATCCTTATCTGTGGTTCCTTTCGTTTTAGTGGTTTGCGGTGGTCAAAAATGAACAGGAACGGGTGAAATCGGGGGCGAATGGGCTGAAATGACGGAAATGTGGGGTTTCCAGAGGGTTTTTGGACATTCCAAAGCGGGCGCGGAGGTTCCGACGAGGGGCGCGGGTCGTCCAAAGAGGGGCGCGGGTCGTCCAAAGAGGGGCGCGGATCGTCCAAAGAGGGGCGCGGGTCATCCAAAGAGGAGCACGGGTCATCCAAAGAGGAGCACGGACGCTCCCCATACGGGCGCGGACAATACGAAAAGAGGCACGGACGATGCCATGCGGAGCGCGAAGGTAGAAACGAGGGGCGCGGATCGTCCCCAGAGGGGCGCGAAGACTGCCGCAGGGGGCGGGAAATGTTCCCATCGGGGCATGGAAGCCTTCGGACGGAGCGCGGCGGCTTCGTTGACGGGCGCGGAAGGTTCGCTGGCGGCCGCGGCTGGTTGCCGCCGGGGCGGGAGACTTCCCCGGCGAAGTGGGAAGTCTCCCCAGATTGGCGTGGGCGGCCCGTAGCGGCGCTGGATCGCGTTCGGAGAACGCGATCCACCAATCCTGGCGGTTGGCTGACGCGCTACAACCAATGGGTCAGGGAGATTTTACTGCGCGGTGAGGCGGGGCGGGGTATAACTGCGCACCATGATAAAGAATTGGCCCGCCCGTCGGTTGCCGGTTTTCCTGTTGTCCGTGATCGCGGCGACGACACACATCGCGGTAGGCGCGGCGGCCGAACGGCCCAACGTGATCCTCGTGTTGACCGACGACCAGGGCTACGGCGACATGGGATTCATGGGCAATCCCATCCTGCGCACGCCGCACATGGACGCGATGGCCACGCGCAGCGTGATGATGCAAAACTTCTACGTCTGTCCCGCGTGCACGCCGACGCGCGCCAGCTTGATGACCGGCCGCTACAATTTCCGCACGAAGGCTATAGACACGTTCCTGGGGCGGGCGATGATGGACCCGGGCGAGGTGACGGTGGCGGAGGTGTTGCATCGCGCAGGTTACGCGACGGGCATCTTCGGCAAATGGCATCTGGGCGACACATATCCGCTGCGCGCGATGGACAAGGGGTTCGAGGAGGCGCTGGTGCATCGCGGCGGCGGCATCGGCCAGGCCGGCGATCCGCCCGGCGGCGAAGGCAAATACACCGACCCGGTTCTGTTCCGCAACGGCAGGCAGGTAGCCATGAAAGGCTACTGCACGGATGTGTTTTTCAACGAGGGCCTGCGTTGGGCCGGGGCACAGGCGCGCAAGGGCCGGCCGTTTTTCCTCTACCTGCCGACCAACGCGCCTCATGGACCGTATAACGACGTGCCACCCGACAAGCTCGCCTACTACAAGCAACAGGTCATCACGCCGGATCGTTTCCCGAAGACGCCGGGCCAGCCGGTGCGCAGCGACATCAACGCCGACGAGCTTGCCCGGCTGTATGCGATGATCGAGAACATTGACGACAACCTCGGCCGGCTGTTCGCGTGGCTTGACCGCGAGAAACTCACCGACAACACGCTCGTGCTTTTCCTGACCGACAACGGAGAGGCGACCTGGGGCTTCAACGCCGGCCTGCGTGACCGCAAGACCTCGCCTTACGAGGGCGGCATCAAGTCGCCGCTGCTGGCGCAATGGCCGGGCAAGCTCCAGCCGGGCGTCTGTTCGGACCGCATCGCC
This sequence comes from uncultured bacterium, assembly GCA_903870275.1. Classification (GTDB taxonomy): domain Bacteria; phylum Verrucomicrobiota; class Verrucomicrobiia; order CAIQCK01; family CAIQCK01; genus CAIQCK01. The sequence goes on from CAIQCK010000081.1 coordinate 34,290, forward strand.
GCGCACATTGATTTGATGCCGACGATCCTCGAAGTCTGCGGCGTGCCCATGCCGGCCGGGTTGAAGCTCGACGGGCGCAGCCTCGTGCCGCTGTGGAAACGCCAGCCGGGCGACTGGCCCGACCGGGCGCTCTTCTTCCAGATGCATCGCGGCGACGTGCCGGTGCGCTATCACAACTGCTCGGTGCGCATGCAGCGCTGGAAGCTCGTGCACGGCACCGGATTCGGCACCGAGACCTTCCAAGGTCCGTTGAAGCTCGAACTCTTCGACATGGCCGCCGATCCGTGGGAAATGCACGACGTGGCGGCGGAGCATCCGGACATCGTCGCCGACTTGAAGCGCCGCTACGACGCGTGGTTCGACGACGTCGGCAGCACGCGGCCCGACAACTACGCCCCGGTGCGCATCCTGTTGGGCACGCCGCACGAAAATCCGGTTGTGCTCACGCGCCAGGATTGGCGTGTCGGAATCCCGAGGCAAAAACCCTACGGCCACTGGTTGGTGAACGTGACCGAGGCGGGCAACTACGACATAACGCTCCGCTTCAAGCCGGTGAAGAAACCGGCGACGGCGCATTTTGAGGTGGGTGGCGTGAAAGCCGAACAGCCGGCTGACGCAGGCGCAGAGACGGTGATCTTCAAGAACGTTTCCCTGCCTGCCGGCCCCGGCCAACTCGAAGCCTGGCTCGACGCGAACAACCAAAAAAGTGGCGCGATGTTTGTGGAAGTGTTGCGGCAACGTTGAACCTGGTCATGAAAGCGCACGGACTTTGGAATTCGGTGGTTCCTTTATTTCTCGCCTGCGCGGCGTGCGTCGCGGGTGCAGCGGAAACCGAGAAACGTCCGCTCAACGTGTTGTTCCTGATGACCGACCAGCACCACGCCGCCGCGCTTGGTTGCGCCGGCAACACGGTTGTCAAGACGCCCAACCTCGACCGGCTCGCCGCGGGCGGGACGCGGTTCGCCAATTCATTCTGCGTGGTGCCGTATTGTTCGCCGACGCGTCTGGCGCTGGTCACGGGACGGTATCCGAGCAGTCTCGGCCTTGGGCGAAACATCGGCCGCGAGACTGATCACGAAGACCCGCTTCGGTTGAAGGAGCCGTGCGAAACGTATTTGCATCGCCTGGCCGCGCTGGGCTACCACTGCCATCAGTTGGGCAAATGGCACGTGGGCGATCCGGCGGAACTGACCTGCTTTCCGGATGGCAAACAGGACGAGGAAGTTCCCCGCAAGCGTGCCGGCGAACTCAACCGCGCCGCCGGAACGAGCCGCTTCGACGAGACGCAGCGGCCCGGCGAGACGGAACGCATTGGCAACGTCTGGTTGCGCGACGCCGTGGCCGAGGCGCATCGCCGGTTGCAGCAGGAGAAAACCAAACCGAAGCAGGATGTCGGCATCATCGGCCGCTCGGTGGTGAAGCCGGAGTTTTGTTACGAGTCGGTGCTCGCCGACTACTGCATCGAGTTGATGAAGCGCCATCGCAACGAGCCGTTTGCAATCACCTACTCGGTCAGCCCGCCGCACGCCGCGAACATCGTCCCGTCGCCGTTCTATGACATGTATGACCCGGCCACGCTGCCGCTGCCGGCGAGTTGGACGTCGCCTCCGAAAGTCTGGCCCGCGAGCTTCTCGGCGCGCATGGGCGCGATCTATGGCGAGGCGGGTTTCCGCGAATATCTACGCTGCTACTACGCACAGGTGACGATGATGGACTGGTGCATGGGCCGCATTCTGAAGGCACTGGACGAACTCGGCCTCGCCGACCGAACGCTGGTGATTTTCACGAGCGACCACGGCAACATGCTCGGCCAGCACGGCTTGATGGAGAAAGCCGTGCCGGAGTTTTATGACGACCTGATGCGCGTGCCGCTGCTCATGCGCCTGCCGGGAAAAATTCCCGCGACGAAAACCAGCGCGGCGTGGGCTGCGTCGATTGATCTCGCGCCGACCATTCTCGATTATCTGGGCGCAACGCCGTTGTCGAAGGCTCATGGCCACAGCCTGCGTCCGTTCATCGAGGGCGCGGCCGACGAGGACCGGCCGGTATATGGCGAGCGCGGCGACCTGGCCACGCCGGGCGTTGGACGGATGATTCGCACCCGGCACTGGAAATTCTGCCTTCAGCCGCGCGGGCAGAAGGAACTCTACGACCTGGAGAAGGACGCGGACGAAACGCGCAACCTCGCCGCCGACCCCGCGCTGGCGCCGGTGATGGAAAAACTTTCCGAGCAGCTCGTCGAGCACATGAGAAATATCGGCGATCCGGCGCTGCAACGATTCGCGCAGCCCAGTGTTCCATCTGCGAAATAACCCTATGAATAATCCTAGGAGTGTTTTTGTCCTGTTGTCGGCCGTTGGTGTGATGTTCTGCGCGAGCGCCGGCGTTGCATTGGCGCAGGCGGCCAAAGCGCGGCCGGAAGTCTGGATGGGACCGCCCAGCTACGACAACGGGCGGTTTGTCCGCGAGCTTTTTGAAAAGCCGGAGGCGTGGAAGGAAACGCGCTCGTTGATTGACGTTTTCTTTTGTGCGGACCTCAGTTTGCAGAAACTGTTCACCAACGATGACGAACTGCGCAGATGGTTCGGCCAGTTGAACGATTGGAAACTCAAGTTCGCCATGGAGGTCGGCGCGATCAAGCCGTGGGGACTGACCGGCGAGAAATGTTTCAACGCCGAGAAACCGATTTGGGAGCGCGCCCAACGCTTGGGCGCCAATCTCTACGCCATCGCCATGGATGAGCCGTTCCTCTGTTGCCGCGAGCACATCAAGAAGCCCGACGATTACGCGGTGCAGGAGACGGCCAATTACATCGCGCTCGTGCGAAAGCATTTTCCGGAAATGCGGATTGGCGACATCGAGACGTATCCGTCCATCCCGGTGGCCGATCACATCTGGTGGATTGAAGCGCTCCAGAAAAAACTCGCGGAAATGGGCGTGCGCGGCCTCGACTTCTACCGGCTCGACGTGAACTGGTCGAACTTCACTGTTTTCGACCGCGGCTCGTGGCCGGAGATGAAAAAACTGGAGCGCTACTGCCGCAGCAAGAAGATCCCGTTCAGCATGGTTTATTGGGCCAGCGGCCAGCCGTTGCTGAACAGGATGAAACTGGCCGACGCGTCCACGTGGTATATCGAGATCATGTATCAAGGCTACGCCTACGCGATGTGCCAGGGCGCGCCCGACCAGTATGTCATCGAAAGCTGGATCGAAGCGCCGCCGCGCTGCCTGCCGGAAAACGAAGAGGGGACATTCACACGCTCCGTGCGCGATTTCGTGAAAACGTTCGTCAAGCCCAAATCGTGACAAAAGCTAGCGATGAAGAAGTCACATGTGTTCGTTTTGATATTGTCCGGCTGGTTCGCCGCAGCCGCTGCCCCAAATGACGTGCGTGATTTGCCGCTGATGAGCGGTGGCGAACCGCGCGCGTTTTTCTTCCACTGGCCGGAGATGTTCGGCGAAGGCGGCAAGGTGCCATTCGAGCAGTGGGAAAGAACTTTTCTGCGGCTCGATGGCATCATGGGCAAAGCGGTGGACGAGGAAGTCGCCGGCATGACCGCGCGGAATCTGGCATGGTTTACCCGCTTCAAACGCGAGCATCCGCGGCAGGCGCTGCTGTTGCACTTCGACGGCGATCAGCGCGACCCGCGCTGGGAGTGCGGCGAGTTTTTCGCCGGGCATTGGCTCTACTTCGCCGGCTGTCGCGTGACCGGGGATGTGGCCGCGCAAGCGGGCGAGGCCACGATTGCTGTCGAGAACCCGCGACTGTTTCACGTGAACGTCGGCCGCTTCGGCGACAAGAACGACGAACTAGCCATTTGCGTTCTCGGCGCGGACGGCAAGCCGGACTGGCATCAGTCGGAGCAATTGGAATTGCTTGCGGTGGACGCGAAGTCGCGAACGCTGCGTGTGCGACGCGGAGCTTTCGGCACCGCACCGCAGGCGTTCGCCGCCGGCAAAACTTACATTGCCGCGCACGTCAGCGGAGGCCCGTGGCTGCCAACCGGAAACTTGTTGTGGCTTTACAACTTCTCGACTGCCTGTCCGCGAGATGCCAGGGGTCGGAACTGCGCCGACGTGCTCGTTGATGACCTCGGCCGCCGTTTCCAACCGGGCGGCGCGCTGGCGAGCTTCGACGGCTTGGAGTTTGACGTGCTTTATTTCCAGCCGGAGGGCGCGGGGCGTCGCCGGATGCCGGAAGTGGACAGTGACGGCGACGGCAAAGGTGACGGCGGCGTCATCAACGGTCTTAACGCTTACGGCATTGGCGTGTATGAATTTTGCCGCAAACTTCGCAAGCGGCTCGGCGACGACAAGCTCATCATGGCAGACGGCCAGACGCTGGCGGATTTCATCCGGCCCGAGGATTACCAACGCTCGTTCGGCTTGCTCAACGGCATGGAAAGTGAGGGATTCCCCGGCAACTACGATTGGGGAATGGCTGATTGGTCGGGCGGCCTCAACCGCTTCAACTTCTGGCGGCAGAACGCCCGGACGCCGGCCTTCAACTACATCAACTACAAATACGTCGTCCCGCGCAGGTCGGCGAAAGAACAGATGAAGGCGCCCGCGGTGCCGTTGAGCACCGCGCGGCTGGCGATGGCCGCGGCGGCAATCACGGATTCGGCGTTCGCTTGTTGTTTATTGCCGCCGAAAGCACCCGGTGAGGTGTTGGGCGTTTATGACGAGTTGTGGATGGGCACGGCGCACCGCATCAACTGGCTCGGCAAACCGATCGCGGCGCCGCTGCGCTTGGGCCTGCGCGCGCCGGATTTGCTCGGCGGCAAGTTCGCCGACAAACTGCGCAGCGACGGCGCCACGTTGCAGCGCGGCAATGGTGGCGGGGTAAAAGTGTTGGGTGCGGCGGGCGCTACCAATCTCTGCATCACATTGACTAACCTGCAATTGCCCGCCGGTGATTTACTGGTGAAGCTGCAGTTGAAAGCCGATCCGATGCGAGGTTATCCGGCCGCCATCGCTCGCGTTGGGTGGCTGGGATGGACACCTCGCGGAGAACCGCCGCCCCGGGATCGAATCCAATTCACACCGACGCGTGTAATGACATGGGCCAACAGCCAGTGGTTCGAAGCTGTGTTCTACTTCCGAAATCTCGGCCCCGCCACGGTGGACCTGACACTGCACGTCGAAAGTGGCGAGCCTGTATATATCAGCGATCTCACCGCGCACGCAGCGGCTGATGCGATCATCCGCGATTATGATCACGGCGTCGTGCTGGCAAATCCAAGCATGCGGGCATACGCATTTGATGTTGCAACCCTTTTTCCAAACGTGAAACTGCGTCGCTTGCAAGGTTCTGCTGAGCAAGATCCCCAGACCAACAACGGTGCCGCCGTCGGCGCCTTGGTGACGGTTGGCCCGCGTGATGCGCTGTTCTTGGTCAAAGACACCGCCGCACCCTCACCTGCCGTAAACACGCGGCGCGATGAGCAAAAATTGCATTTCGCCATCCGCGAGCTTCCTGCCGTGCTGGAACTGCCGGGGAGGGGCCAACGGGACGACGAAAGCGCCCGATTTGCCCGGGCGTGCGCCATGCTCGAAAACCGGCTGCAGATTCCCGCTGGTTCGCTGCACAAAGACTTGCCGGCATTCGCCGACACGTTGCTCAAAAGCGCCGACACGCCGGCGCTGGAGCGCGGCGGCGCTCTCTTCGCAACGCGCGAATATGCAGAAGCCGAAACCGCCGCACTGCGCATAGCGAGCGCCGGTCCGGATGGTGCCAAAGCCCTGGAACTCGCCGGGCGCTGCGCCGCTCAATTGGGCCAGCTTGACCGCGCGTTGAAGCACTACCGCGCCGCAGCCGGTCTGGTGGATGAGCAGCGTGATCCGCTTCAATGGGCGGGCGTCCAGCGGGATATAGCCATCGTGCTCATGGCCACCGGCCAGTTCGGTGACGCGGAAACCCTCTGGCGGCGAATCCTCGACATCCATCAGAAGAATCTCAAACCGCAGCATCCCGACGTGATCGGCGCTCACAACGTTCTGGCCAACACGTTTTTCAGAGAAGGCAAGTTTGCTGAAGCCGCCGCGCAGTATCGCGAGGTCCTTACAGTTCTGGAAAAGTTGCGCGGCCCCGATCATCCCGACACGGTGCGCGTCCGGCAAAACCTTGAGCGCGTGCTCAAGGCACAGGCCGCAAAGAAATGATCTGAAAGCAGTCAATGACAACGACGAAAGCATGATCTTCATGAAACCCATATCGTTTCTGACATCGCTGGTAATCGCATCGTATGTATTCGCGGCGGGGCAGCCGGGTACGCTGTCCTGTAATCGAGTCCGTTTCTTCCCTACGTCGGGTGGCGAGAAGGCGATGATCGGCGGCAGGTTTGAAGGCTCGAATGTCTCGCGGACCGAGGGATTCGAGTTGCTGGCGGAAATTAAGACCGCGCCGCCGGCGGGGCAGTGGAGCGAATTGAAATTCGACAACGCGAAAGTTTATCGCTGGTTGCGATATACCGGGCCGGCGGAAGCACAGGGGAAAGCCGGCAAGATGGAATTCTACGCCGGCGACCGTTTGCTCGGTTCGAACGACCAGCGCAAGGGCTTCCAGTTCTTCGCCTTCGTTAACGACAAACAGAACGAACAGTTTGTCGGGTTTGACGTAATCGAGGCGTCGACGCAGCGGCCTTCCTTCAAACCGGATCGCGCCGAACAGGATGGGCCGCTAGATGTCACGCTCGCCGCCCAGCGTGGGGCGGTCATCCGCTACACGCTCGACGGCTCGTGGCCGACGGCGGAACATGGCGAGGTTTACAAAGCGCCGATTCACATCGAGAAGAGCACGACCATCAGCGCGGTCGCCTTCCTGCCGGATCGCACGGCGAGTTTGCCCGTGATCCAGACCTATCTCATTCGCGGCTCGTGCAAACCGGGATTGGACAGCGCGCATATTGGCAACAGTCTCACCGGCACGACGGGCGGTTTCTGGCGCTACGCGCGCACGGCGGGCTACGAGCATCATTCGTCGGCGTTTCTTCGAGGGGGCGCGCTGACGCGCGAGCTTTGGGCGCTTGCGTCGGGAGAGTTTGCATCGGACAAGCTGGCGAGCGCGAAGGAAGCGCAGGCCCGCAAACGCGGCAGCCCGACATGGGACGAATTCTATGGCAGGGTCGGCAAGGTGAACCTGCTCACGTTGCAGCCGCGGGATTTCGATCTCGACAAGGAAGTGGCGGCGGAAATCAATTTCATCAAACTGTTCCGCCAGAAATCGCCCGACATGCAGCCGTGGCTTTACTGCGAGTGGGTGGAGATAAAGCGTGAACGGCCGAGCGACAAGGGCGTGGTGCCGAGCAGCCAGATGAAGAAGACCTTCCCCGCGCTGACCTGGCAGGAATCCATGAGCGCGATGCTGCTCTACGTGGAGGAACTCCAGCAACGAGTCTGCGCGTCGTATCACGAAGGCAAACGGCCGCGCGTGCTGCCCTCCGCGCTGGCGATGGGCTGGATCAAAAACATGATTGATCGCGGCGAGTTCCAGGGCGTGAAGCCGGGCTGCTTTTACTCACTGCTGTTCAACGACCAGGTGCATCCAGCGGCTTCTGCGGCGAACGGGAGCGCCAACGGAGCCTATCTGGTGGACATGACATGGTTCTCGGCTTTCTATCACGAGCCGCCGGAAGGCAGGGTGTTGCCCATCGAAACGACTTTCACGCCGGAACAAGCGCGGATCGTGGAGCGCCTCGCGTGGGACGTCATCAAAAACTATCCCGACTGCGGTTTGTATGAAGAAGGCACGACGCCGTGCGGTAAACCGGAGATTTCGAGCAATGGCAAGACCATCACATTGAAGTCCGCGACGCCGGGAGCATGGTTCCGCTACTCGCTCGACGGCTCGACACCGACGCGCACGCACGGCTATGTTTATTGCGGTATCATCAGCGCGCAGCCGGGCATTCAAGTGAAGGCCATCGCCTACAAGAGCGGCATGGCGGACAGCGTTATCACCGAGATAAAAAACCAGCCTTGAGCGCAACCATACTCCTTGTCACGATTCCGTCCGCGCCAAACACACCCAACATTTCGTCGCCAAAAAACAACCGAATCATCATGAAGATCCAACGCCTGACCCCACACATCATCGCGCTCGCTTTTGCCACATTCACCACCATACGAGCCGCCGAGGAGTGGGGCGTTTACCGTATCGCGCCCGTCAGCACGCCGACGATGGTGTTGGAGGCTGTGGATTCGGGCCGCGAGGACGGCACCGTGGTGTCTATCAACAAACCCGCGGGCGGCGCGAACCAGAAATGGATTATCACGCCGCGCGAGGACGCGTTTTTCACGATCAAGCCCGCGCATGATCCTTCGCTCGTGCTCGCGGCGGCAAAGGGCGGCGTGAAAAGCGGAACCGCCATCGTGCTGGAGAAGGATGGCGGCCAGCCGTGGCAGTTGTGGGCTCTGACGAAGCGTGACAACGGCAGCTATAGCCTCACGCCGAAGCACGCGCCCGCGCTCGGTATTGATCATCTGGGCGGCAAGCCGAATCCCGGAACGAAGATAGATCTCTGGACCTGCAACCCGAACGACCAGCACTTGCAGTGGTTCATCAAGCCGCTCGCCGGCACCGGCGTTGCGGCGGCATCGGCGGCGGATGACGCAAACAAATACGTGCCGCCTGCGATCAAGCCCGAGGACATCCTTCCCGGCACCACCAAGCAGTTCAAGTTCACGGAGAGCAAGGTTTTCCCCGGCACCGTGCGCGAGGTGACGGTTTTCATCCCGGCGCAATACGATGGCAAGAAACCCGCGTGCGTTTACGTGAAGACCGACGGCTTCAACCCGCGCGAGAAAACGCTGATGGAAACGATGATCGCGACAAAGGAAATGCCGGTCACCATCGGCGTCTTCGTGCGGCCCGGCGAACTGCCCCCGCCGATGAAGGGTACGCCGGGCCGGCGCAACCGCTGCTTCGAATACGACGGCGTCAACGACAACAACGTGCGTTTCTTCACGGAGGAATTGCTGCCATTCGTCGCGAAGGAATTCGGACTGAATCTCTCGACCGACGGCAACGACCGCTGCATCTCCGGCGGCAGCAGCGGCGGCATCGCGGCGTTCACGGCGGCGTGGAACCGGTCCGAGGCGTTCAGCCGCGTGTATGCGGCGAGCGGAAGTTGGGTGGCGTTCCGCGGAGGGCACGAGTTCCCAACGATGGTGCGCAAATTCGAGGCAAAGCCGATCCGCGCCTTCCTCACCACGGCCACGCACGACATGGAAAACTGCGCGGGCGACTGGTTCCTGCTCGATCAGGAGATGGACAAGGCGCTGAAGTTTTCCGGCTACGACTACCAGTTTCGCATCATTGAGGGTCGCCACGTCCAGGGCTACGCGGAGCACTGGCAGGAAGCCATGGCATATCTGTGGAAAGACTGGCCTGAACGCGTGAAGGCTGGCCCGAGCGCGCCGCGTGCGCAGGAAATTCTGGTTCCCAATGAAGGCTGGCAGCTCGTTGCCGAGGGTTTCAAGAGCACGCGTGGCCCGGCGTGCAATGCGACCGGCGAGGTGTTCTTTGCCGACACTTCCAACAACAAGATTCACCGCATTGATCTCGATGGAAAAGTGAACGAGTTCGTCGCGGACGCGGGCCAGGCGCACTGCGTTAGCATCGGCGCGGACGGCACGTTGTTCACCATCTCGGAAAAGTCGGGCAAGCTCATGAGCTACGACACGGCGGGCAAGGGGAGCGTGGTGATGGACGGCATCCTCGGTCACTCGATTCTCGCGCGACCTGACGGCGGACTCTACGTCACCAGCAACGGCGACAAGCCGAACGAGCCGGGCAAAGTCTGGTTCGTCAAGGACGGCAAAAAGACGCTCGTGGATTCCGGCATGAAATTCGCCACCGGCATGGCGTATCGTCCGGATCAATGGCTGCTCTCCGTCGCCGATGGCCATTCGAAGTGGGTCTACAGCTACCAGATCAATGCCGACGGCACGCTCACGAACAAGGAGCGATTCTTCCCGTTGTATGTCGCTGACTGGGACGATGACGCGGGCGCGGAGTGCGTGTGCTACTCGCTCGAAGGCCGGCAATTCATCGCCACCCGCAGCGGTGTGCAGATCAGCGCCGACGATGGCCCCACGCAGATCATCCTTCCCGTGCCGGATCGTTCCCGCGTGACCGGCGTATGCCTCGGCGGCAAGGACAAGGACACGCTCTACGCCTTCTGCGGCAACAAAATCTGGAAGCGCAAAGTGCAGCACCACGCGATGGGCGCGTTCACACCTTGGACGAAAGCCAACGGCACGAAGTTGTGAGATTGAGAAATACAGAAAAACCCGCTAAGGCCGTGAGCCGCCGCCTGCAACGCGCAGCAGGATCTCCGCGACCAGCCGACGGCAGGCAGTGGCAGATTCTTCATATCATGAACAAGCTCAGCATCCTTACCCTTACCGCCCTGCTGCTCGCGCCACTGGAAGCAGCGCCGTCCAACGACTACGTCGATGCAGGTGTCGGCAGCGTGGACATTACTCCAACCGAGTCAGTCATGCTGGCGGGCTCGCCTGCTCAATTGAAATCTTCATCGGTAAGCACTCGCCTGTATGTGAGGGCGTTGGTTCTTTCAGCAGGAGGGCTGAAGGTGGCGGTTGTTACCTTAGACACGTTGAAATACCCCGTGGAACATGTGGTGCGGGCACGCCGGCAGATCGAGAAGACCACCGGCATTCCGGCCAGCAACGTCATTATCTGCGCTTCCCACACTCACCGCGGCCCGCTGTGGTCCTATTACAAAGACCAACTGGTAACACCCATTGCGGAGGCGGTGACGATTGCGGCACGCGATCTCACGCCGTGCAGGTTCGGAACCGTAAAAGGCAAAGCCGAGGGCGTGAGCGAGTGCCGAAGGGTGATCAAAAATGGAAACGCCTGGAACCGATGGCAGTTGAATCCTTTGGAAAGAGATAAATATCCTGCGGAAGGTCCGGCCGATTCCGAGTTCGATGTGCTGGCGTTGACTGGCAAAGACGGCAGATACAAGGCGGTTGTGTATAACTTCGCCTGTCACGCCGCCAACACCCGCGCACTCGTCATCTCGGCGGATTTTCCCGGTGATGTTCAACAATATGTCCAGAAGCACTTGGGATATGAAGTGCCCACGTTGTTCCTCACCGGAGCCTGTGGCGACGTGAATCCCGTTTACAACGTGAGCAGGGAGCTCTTGGGTGAAAAGCTCGGAGGAGAAATCCTGCGGTGTCTTGGACGCCTCGAACCCATCGCCAAGCCGTCGCTGGCGATTGAAAGCCGGGAGATACAAATGCCGGGAAGAGAGCATCCGGAACTCAAGGAGGCGGAGATCGCCCGCAATTGGCCCGGACAGCTCGAACATTACAAGAAGTCGTTTAACGACATGAAGAAGAGGGAAAAAACGAGCTACCCATTTTTCTTCACCGGTATCCGCATCGGCGAGGACTTCGCGATTGTGACCAATCCCGACGAGCTGTTTTGTGGAATTGGAATAAGCATCAAGAAGGAATCGCCCTTCAAGCACACCATGGTCGCGGAACAGACCAACGGCGCTCACGGCTACGTCCCAACGCTAAAAGCGTTTGAAGGAGGCAGCTATGAAACTTGGTTTGGGGAGCACTCCTACCTCACCACGCGGGCTGGCGAGATCATCGAAAAGGAATCACTGGACATCCTGAATCGCCTGAAAAACACAAAATAGAAATGCAGAGGTTCCAATGAGAAGCGTATTGGCGTTGAGTGCTATGTTGGTTCTATTCGCTGCTGCCGCGCTTGCCGGGGATGGTGAAGGAATGCGAAGGGAACTGAGGGTTGGGTTCAGCCAGGTGGATATTACGCCGCCTGTCGGGGCCATCATCACCGGCCCGGCCCTCCCCCGCAGCGTTGGCACGGACGACCCCCTGTTTGCGAAGACACTGGTGGTTCAGAGCGGCGACCGAACGCTGGCCATCGTGGGGGTGGACCTTGTCAAGATTACGCGCGATCTGGCCGATGCGGCCATCGCTCAGGCGTCTCGGCGAACGGGGATCGGTCGTGATGCGGTGATGATCTGTCCCAGTCACAACCACAGTTCGCCCTTCGTCCCGACGGGGGGCCCGGATAACAAGGGCTACCTCTCGACTTTGCCGGGGCTTATCGCCGATAGCGTCGAGCAGGCACACAAGGCGCTGCAGCCGGCCCGCATGTTCCTAGGACGCTCTCTGGTTTACGAGGGTCATCATAACCGGCGGGTGGTGTCCAAGGCCGATGGATTGGTGCTGAATACCTGGTTGAAGAAGGTAAATGACCTAGAGCAGACCCCGCAGGTGTTAGGCACGGAGGGTCCCATAGACCCTGAGCTGTGGGTGGCCCGGTTCGACGCTCTGGATGGAACAGTGCTCGGGACGCTGGTGAACTTTACCTGCCACCCCGCGTTGCATGACCGCATCCGTCTTAAGACGTGGTCAGCGGACTTTCCCGGTGTTATCGCCGAGCAACTAGCACAGGCGTATGGGAAACAGGCGATCTGTGTATTTACCCAGGGCTGCTCCGGCAACATACAACCTCCCGTGACTTTTACCCCGGACTGGCAGGAGAGAGCGGCGGTCTTTGCGAGAGCGGCGGTGGACGCAGCCAAGGGAGCGACTCCCATCAAGGGGCCGATAGGCGTGGGCTTCGCTCGGCGCGATGTGACGGTGCCATGCCGAAATCCCGCAGAGCAGCGCGAAGGGGCCATTGCCCGGTTGGGCTGGCGACCCGACCAGTTCAACGCTGCCAAGCGCGAGGCAGCGCGCATGCCCAAGACCCGCAAAGTCCCGGTGAACGCCGCGCGAATCGGCCCGCTGGGCATTGCGACCAACGCCGGAGAACTCTTTGTGGAGTGGGGGTTGTCCGTGAAGAAACGCTCGCCCTTTCCCCACACCTTTGTGAGCGAGTTGACCAACGACTGGGTCGGCTACGAGCCCACCGCGCAAGCCTTCCAGCACGAGGGTTACGAGACTCTGGCAGGCGTGGACTTTGTGTCGCTCGAGGGGATCCAGACGTTGGTGGATACGGCGGTGGAGTTGCTGCAGGGTTTGTGGGAAGCGGATGGCCATTAGAGAACAGTTTATTTCCTTCTGCGGAGCGAGATTCTTCGTGCTCCGCATGTTTTGTCTGCTGTATAACCGTGATTCGGTGCATGTCCAACAAGCCGAACTCGTTGTGTCAAATCGCCCTGCATCGGTGGCTTGCAATCGCGACTTCTGCTGGTTTGACGGCGAAGACTGGAGTGTCAGTCAGGCCGCCTGAGTCGCCCTGACCAATCTCACTTTATGAAACTTTACACAGCCATTGTTTGCTTCATTCTTGGGCTCGCATCGCTTTGCGTTGACGCGCAAACGCCGTTGCTCACGCTCTCGGAAAAATTCCCGCGCGGCAAAGCACCGGGGACTGGACGCGAAACCGTCCAGCTCACCAGCGGCGAGGCGGCATGTTATCCGCTCTATTACTTCACCCCGTCCATCAGCCGCAATGGGAAATTTCTCGTCTATCACCGCTACGAAAAGAAAAACGTCCAACTCTGGCGGCTCAACCTTGCCACCGCCGAAAACGTCCAGTTGACCCACGCCACCGGCACGAACACCGATTGGCATCCCTGGCAACGGGAAGCCGGTCTCGGCGGCGTGATGGATTACCGCGCCACCCTTAACGTCGCCCGCAACCTTCTCGTCTATTTCGATGGCCGCCAGGCCCGCGCCATCGAGCTGGAGAGTTTGCGCGAACAACCGCTCTTCGAACTGCCCGCCGGCCGCGAAGCCATCGGCCAGAACACCACCACTCCCGACGGCCAATGGCTGCTTTACATCGACGCTCCCGCCGGCGCCGAATATCAGAAACCGTGCGTCGGCGCCAAATTGATGGCTTACAACTTCGACACCCACGAGCAACAAATGGTCTTCAATGTGGACAACGCCATCCATCACGTGCTGGCTTACGACAACAGCCATTTCATCGTCAACCATCCGCCCGGCCACAATGGCATCATGTGGACGGCGCTGGGCAGCGGCCAGTGGTGCGAACTGCGTTGGGGCGATCCCGGCGTCGTCGGCCACGCTTGTCACCAACTGCCCACCGCGCGGGGCATCAGCTACGAAGTCTTCGGCGCCGGCCGCTGCGTGGTCAGCGGCCTTTACGATCCCTTCGCGCGGCGGCGCTTCGAGTTTTTCCTGCCGAAGGAATTCGCATACACGCACACCGGCTGGGACCGCGAAGGACGGCTCTGGTTTTGGGAAACCACCGGTCGCGCGGGCCACAGTTTGTGGGTGCTGGAAAAAATGGATCGCGTGGCGGGCGGCCGCTTCAAGCCGCTGACGGGCCACTGGCCGTTGGTCGCGGCGGGCCAGCGCGGCCATTTCCATCCGCAACTTACGCCCGACCGCCGTTGGGTGTTGATGACCGGCGGCGACGACAACCAATGCGCGCAGGTTTTCCTGCTCAACGTGGCCGACGTGCCCGACACGGAAGGCCTCGACGCCTCGCTGCTGAGCGCAACCGGCGCGAATGACGTGCGCGTGCCCGGCCAACTGATCGGCGCGCCCGCGATTGAGATGGAGCGCGTCAAGCTCGGCGGCGACGCGTTGGCAACGGTGGAGTTCAACAGCGGCCAGAGTTACGCCGGCGAGGCGTATCGTTATCTGGGCGACGGTGCGATTGAGTTGACGTTGCCAGTGGCGCCGAAGCCCGGCCAGATTTTGGAACTGCGCTGGGGCGCGAAGAACGACGACCGTCAGGCGACGCTGACGATGAACGGAAAACAGTTCCCGCTGCGCAGTGGCGGTTACAACGGATATCGCTGGCTGGGCGTTCCCGTCCCCGCCGCGATCGGCGGTGAGAAATACGAGATCAAGTTGGAAGCGCCCGAAAAAGGCAAAGCGGCGTTTGTGTCGGCGGTAAGGGTGCAGGAGAAGGCGAAAGGGAAATAAAAGATGGAGCATGCCGGCATCGCACCAGCAGGGTTAAAGCCCATGTTACGTCGTTTGCGGGTTGAACACTCGTGCCACCGGACAGCGCATGATGAAGTCAGCGGCACGGAGTTTGAGTTGAAACGAACTTCACATTCAGGATTGATGGCTTCATGAAACATCACGCAACCCTCGTTTGTCTCCTCCTCGGTCTTGCGCCTCTTCACGCAGCCGACGCGCGGGGGCCGCTCGCGCCGACCGTCTTCGCCGGCGATACGCTGCCGCGCACCGCCGAGACGTTTGAGATCGCTAGACATAAAGCCTTCCTCTACGCCGCGCCCAAACCGGCGGCGGGCAAGCCCTGGGTCTGGTTTGCGCCCACGATCAAAGGCGTATCGCTGGCGGGACGGAAGATGTATTTCGAAGGGCTGCTGAATACAGGCATCAGCATCGCGGGATTCGATCTCGGCGAGGTGCGCGGGGCGCCGGCCAGCACGGCGAAGTTTACGCTGTTCTACGACGAGATGGTGCGCCGCGGCTGGTCGCCCAAGCCGATCCTGCTCGGCCAGAGCCGCGGCGGCCTCATGACGCTCGCGTGGGCCTTTCGGCATCCCGACAAAGTGTGTGCGTGGGTGGGCATCTATCCCGTGTGCAACCTCACCAGTTACCCGATGAAGAACAAAGAGGTGACGCTTGCCGATTACGCCCTGACCGAGGCCGAATTTGTCCCCCGGCTCAAGGAATTCAACCCGGTGGACAATCTGCAAGGTTTGCTGGCGAACAAGGTACCGATGTTCGTTGTGCATGGCGACTCCGATACGCTGGTGCCTTATGACGAGAACACGCGCCTGCTCAAGGAACGCTACGAAGCTGGCGGCGGCCAGATCACCGTGAAAATTATTCGCGGCGAGGGGCACAAGGCTACGCCGTCGTTCTTTGAGTGCCGGGAGTTGCTCGATTTCGTGACGAGCGTTACATCTGTTTCATTGCAGCCGGGACCGCTGCAGCCTGTCCTCCAGTCCTTTGTGGACAAGAAGATCGCGCCCGGAGTCGTTGCGCTCGTCGCGGACAAGGACGGTGTGCTCGCGCTCGACAAGGCGGGCTACGCGAGCCTCGCGACCAAGACGCCGATGCGCGACGACGCGGTGTTTTGGATCGCCTCAATGAGCAAGTCGCTCACTGGCACGGCGCTGATGATGCTCGTAGATGAAGGCAAGGTGAGCCTCGACGATCCGGTGGAGAAGTATCTGCCCGAGTTCAAGGGCCAGATGGTCGCCGGACCGGATGGCAAGGACACGCCGCATCCGCCGAAACATCCGATCACGGTGCGCGAAATCATGAGTCACACGAGCGGCCTGGTGCTCGCCAGCGAGAAGACTTTGAAGCAGACACATGTGCTGAAGGACGACGTGGCCGAGTATGCCAGACGCCCGCTGCGCCAGGAACCGGGCACGAAGTATGAGTATAACAACTGCGGCATCAACACCGGCGGGCGCATCATCGAGGTCGTGAGCGGGATGAGCTACGCGGAGTTCATGCAGAAGCGGCTGTTCGATCGGCTCGGCATGAAGGACACGACGTGCTGGCCGAACGAGGAACAGGCCGCGCGGCTCGCGCACACGGCGCGTTTCACCGAGGACAAGAAGGATCTCGTGGAGATCGTGCAGGACGCAAACGTGAAGCCGGAGCACATCTTGAAGTTCAGCGGCGGCGTGCCGGTGCCGGAGGCGGTGACGCGGGACATGGGCTTCGGCATGGCCTTCGATTATGGCAAACGCTACGCGATGCCCGCGGGTGGTTATTTTTCCACCGCGCGCGATCTCGGCCGGTTCTGCCGGATGCTGTTGCGCGGCGGCGAACTCGATGGCAATCGTTGCCTTTTCGAAAAAGCGGTGCGCACGATGAGCGCGTCGCAGATCGGCGATGTGAAATTGAGCGCACAGGAAAGCTACGGTGTCGGCTGGTCGGTGAAACTCACCAACGAAGAAGGCCCGGCTCCCGGCAGTTTCGGCCATCGCGGCGCTCGCCGGACGGCGATGTGGGTGGACCCGAAGAACGGACTGGCGATGGTGATTCTCGTGGAGCGTTTCGACATGAGCGGCCCCGAGCAGAAGGAGATGTACGGTTCGTTCATGAAAGCCGCGATTGAGAAATACGGAAAGGCCCGGTAGTCTGGCATCCTCTTGAAACGTGTGTTCGCAGCGTGGAGGTTTTGAATATGAGCGAGGAAAACGGCAGAGCGGCGGTTCTGCGCGCGTCAGCGGAACAATCGCCTCCGCCCAAAAAAGAGCGATTGCTATCCTTGGACGTGTTTCGCGGCATCACGTTGCTCAGCATGGTGTTGGTGAACAGCCACGGGGCTCAATACAAGTATCCTCCATTGAGCCACGTGGCGTGGCACGGGTGGTCTTACACCGATCTGGTATTTCCGTTCTTCGTATTCATTGTGGGTGCGGCGATTCCTTATTCGGTCGAGAGCCGCCGGGCGCGGGGCGCGGGGAATGCGGAAATCATGCTGCACGTGTTTCGCCGGGCGCTGGTGTTGTTTGCCATCGGCATCGCCATGAACTGGTGGCACAAGTTTGACTTTGCGCATCCCGCGCTCGACCTGGCCCACCTGAGGTTTTTCAACGTCCTGCAACGCATCGCGCTCTGTTCCGTCGCCGTCACCGCGATACATCTCTGGTGGAAGCCGAAGACGCAAATGATCTTCGCCGCCGCGGTGCTGGTGCTGTATTACGTGCTCATGACGTTTGTGCCCGTGCCGGGTTACGGCGCGGGCGTGCTGGAGAAGGTGGGGAATTGGGTTCAATACATTGATTCGCACGTGATGGGCGCTCACTGCGGCATGGTGGAGAAGGGGCAGTTCCTGGAAGGCAAGGGCCTGTTGAGCACGCTTCCCGCCATCGTGACGGCGCTCCTGGGCTTGTGGACCGGGCGCTACTTGCGCACATCGGCCGGGCCGTATGAGAAACTGGTGAGCCTCTATTTCTACGGCGCGCTCGGCATGTTCGCGGGCGCGTTCTGGGCCAACTTCTTTCCCGTCAACCAGAACCTGTGGACCAGCTCGCTGGTGCTGCTGATGGGCGGAATGGCCGCGACGGTCCTGGCCTCCTGCTACTACATAGTGGACATGCGCAAGATCACCTGGTGGACGCGGCCCTGCCTGATCTTCGGCATGAATTCCATTGCCGTGTGGATTGGCAGCGTCACGTTCAAGGATGCGCTGGAGAAGATTCAGCTCGCCGCCGGAGACGGGAAGCTGGTGAACCTGAAGACGCATCTGTTCAATGGCCTAGCCCAATGGTTCGGCCCGTGGAACGGCTCGCTGGCCTTTGCCATCCTCTACGTGCTTTTCTGGCTGGCCATCATGAACGAATTCTATCGCCGGAAGATCTACTTCAAGGTTTGAGTGGTGCGACAAGACCCTGTGAGTTGCGGCACGCGTCGCAAGGAGTCGTAAATAAAGGTTTTCTTCTGGCGCGCGAAAAAAGCCGGGGCCAAAATCGAAATTGCTTGCCACGGCAAGCCGGTCTATGGCTTATTTTTCGTATGCGGCGGTCTGCGTGAACCGCGATACATCTGGAATGTTGGCCGTGTGTTCTCGGCGCACGGCCGACGCGGGGGAGCCGGGGCGCAAGCTCCGGCTCTCTCGACAACCTGCCGAGATGGGCGAAGAGAAGCGGAGGATTTATGAACGAGGAAGACTCCGACAGCAGAGTTGGGATGGGACCACATCCCGCCTTGCCCGACCCCGCCATCTGTCGCGCTAAAATCATTGTCCAGCCTGACCTTGTTGATTGTCTCGTGGCCGAGCCGGAGCGTTGCCCCTACGCGATGAATTACGGCGGCTCCTACTTCTGCAATAACCCGGAAAAGCTGGATATCGTCACGACCACGAAAGCAGCGAAAAATAATTAGGGGACAGTCTAGGCTGGCTCAGGCGCGCGGCTCTTGAAAGGGACGGCGGGCAATGGCACGCTGAAGTCCGCGAAACAACAGCCATGAGCACCGGAATCTCAACCATCCCGCCTTCTCACGTCGGCGGCTGCGGGGTGTGTGAAACCTCCCGCCTGAGTCGTCGCCGGTTTCTGAAGCAATCGTTGGCTGTTTGGGGCGCGGCTGGCGTGTTTGGCAAAATCGCGCTGCAGTGTGCGACACTCATTGCCAGCGTGCTGGCGGGGACCGTGGCCCAAGCCGCCGAGCTGTCACCCGAAGACGCGGCCATCCTCCTGCCGATCGACCCGCCGTGCGTGCAACAGGCGCGGCACGATTTGTTGCTCGAAATCCGGCGGCGTTACGCAGCCTACAGCGGCGCGGAATGCGGCGGGTTTGTGGACATGTTCATGCACAACGACCCGGTTTGGGACCGGAAGGCTAATGAGAAAATCGTCATCGCGGTCCGCGCGGCGTTGCACAGCCGCGAGGCCGACGTGTGGGCCAAGGGCAAGGCGTGGGACGGCCAGTTTTATCCGAACGAACAGCAGTTCCTCGAAGTCTGGTTCCGTTACGGCGACCGGCTCAGTGCGGACGCGCGGCGCGCCATCGAGGAAGCCTGGCGCGAGGCGTTGTTCACCGATCTCGACGCGCGCCGGCTGGGGCCAAAATGGCGGCAGGGCGGCTCGTGGTATTGGATTCAACTGCACAACAACGTCGGCAACTGGGGCTTGATTGCTGCGGAGGTTGCCATCCTCGGCGGTGAGATTGCCAAGAGGCCCGAGTTCGTTGCCGAGGGAAAGAAGACGTTGCAGGAATGGTTTCAGAACGCGACAGCCTCCGGCATGGTCAACGGCGAATGCAATCTCATGGAAGGCCACTGGCGCATCTACTCGTTCGTGCTCGCCCCGCTGACCGAGTGGGCACCGGACCCGGCGACGCGGCGGCTCGCACGGTTGTTGCTGGAGCGGCTCTGGCTGGAGAAGCTGGTTTATTTTCATTCGCCAACACTGCGCGAGTGCGGTGCCTCGGGCCGTTGCGTGGTGCAGGGCCTCGGCGAACCCATTGTGGACACCAACCAGCGGCTCTGGCTCGCCACGCAGTTGAACCAGCCGATTTCTTACACGCCGCCGCCGGCCAGTGCCGGTCTCGATGTGCGCAACTCGACGATTCACCAGACCGAGCCGTGGCTGGTCTCTCGCTGGCGCGTGCCGGACTATTTGCAGGACCTCGCGTTTCGGAAAACCCTGCCGCAGGTGGTGCGCTCGACTTGCGAAACGGAAACCACGCCGTGGCCCAACGCCATTCCATCGAAGTCGCCGTTGATTTATCCCGACCCGAAGCGCGACCGCTGGCAGTTCAACGATCTCTACACCTGGCTGACGGAGACGTTCGCGTTCGGCACGATGTCGCGCGGCTGGGCGGATGTGGGGATGCCGGCGCTTGCTTTCTGGAAGGCGCACACCGGGCCGCCGCGCAACGTCGGCGATCATCGCGCGCTCTATGTCCGGTATCAGCACAACGACCGGAAGCCGTTCGGCCGCGCCGTCGAGTTCCTGCGCGGGCGCGAGGTCGAGCCGCCGCCGCACGCGAACTGGACGGAAGGCGGCCGTCACGCCGCGATGCAGGACCACGGCCGCGCCATCGTGATCTACCGGCCGCGGTTGGACTACTTGAAGTCGTATGAACTGGTTCCCGGCGTTCCCGGCTACGTGACGTTCGACGGCGACCTTGCCGTGAGCAGTCTGCAGGCGCTGGCGTGCTTTTATCGCGAGGACGTTTCACCGCGCGGTTTTTTCATCGGCGACAAACCGGTGGGCGCGTTTCCGACCACGGTGGAATCGGGGCAGTGGGTCTTTGTGGATGACGGTGAAACGTGGGTCGCGGTCCGTTCGCTGGAAGCCACCGACCTCGGCGGCGCATTGCCGGCGCGGCTTGTTGCAGGCGACCGGCATGTGTTTCTCCAGAGCGACAATTGCCGCTCGCCGCAGCCGACGCATCCCGACATCGGAAAATTGCGCCATTGCCGCAGCGGCTTCCTGATGGCTGTCGGCGACCGGACAGAGTACGCCGACTTCGCCGCGTTTCGCGCCGAGATGGCCGCGAGCAAAGTTTCCGAGAGTTGCGACGGCGACGAGCAGCGCGTGGAGTGGAGCGCCGGCAAAAAGACGTTGCGCTTGGGTTGGGATGTGTTTGAGGAGCGGTATCTGGAACGGTCAGTCAACGGCGTCACGCAGGACCCGTGGCCGCGGTTTGCGAGCGCCGAGTATCAACAGGCGCTCACTTGCGCGCGGCTCGGAGACGCAACGGTCACGACGCGCTCGCAACCACAGACGCCGGTCTGGTTGCTGGCCGATTGCGTGTCGCAGATCTACGTCGTCTATCAGCCGAACCCGGACCGGCTCGCGCCGGTGACGTTGGAAACGTCGTTGGGTCGGGTCACCACGGGCAACTTTCCGTTTGGCAAACTCGTCTTCGGTAAATCACGCGCCGCATCTGGCAAGGAGTCGTTGCGCATCGATGCAGACGCCGAGTATCCCGCGACGCCGGTTGCCGACATGACGCTGGAAATCACCGGCGCAAACCTGCCAGTCACTGCGATCATCAACGGCCTGCCCGCGCCCGTCTGCGCGAAAGATGACAAAGGCCGATGGCGCGTATCGCCGTATGCGGAACAGTGAGGACGAATCCTTGGCACTGCGGAGTCGTTGTCAATTAAGGTGGGGCGAGCCTCCGTCGAGCCTCCGCTTCTGCCAAATGCGTTATGTGCTAAAAGGAGGCTCGACAGAGTCTCGCCCCACCTTCAATGATGTTTCGCTGGGCACAGAAATTTGCAGGTTGATGGTTATGAAGCTTGTGCAGTTCCAATTGTCGATGTTTCTCCTCGTATTTGCGCTCATGGCGCGCGCGGCGGAGCCGTCAAAGCTCGCGGCGGCGATGCAGCCGTTCGTGAACAGCGGGCAGATTGCGGGCGCGGTGATGCTCGTCGCGGACAAGGACAAGGTGCTCGGTCTCGACGCAGCCGGCTGGGCCGACCTCGTGGGGAAGAAAAAAATGCAGACCGATTGCCTGTTCTGGATCGCGTCGCAATCGAAACCGCTGGCCGCCACAGCGTTGATGATGCTCGTGGACGAGGACAGGGTGGGCCTCGACGATCCGGTCGAGAAGTATTTGCCGGAGTTCAAGGAGCAGTGGCTGGTGGCGGAACGGGACAGCGAGCACGTCCTGCTGAAGAAGCCGCAGCATCCCATTCTCGTCCGCGACCTGCTGAACCATACCAGCGGCATGCTCTACAGGACGCCCGCCGAGCAGCCGACGCTCGATGTGCTTCCGCTCGACGCGCGGATGCACGCGTACATCATGTCACCGTTGCAGTTTGAGCCGGGCGCGAAGCATCTCTACGCCAACGCCGGCATCAACACAGCCGCGCGCATCGTCGAGCTCGTCAGTGGTCAGCCTTACGAGCAGTTCCTCGCCGAGCGCATTCTGCGACCACTCGGCATGAAAGACACCACCTTCCGGCCCACTGCCGCGCAGCTTCGGCGCCTCGCCAAATCCTACAGACCGAACACCGGCCACACCGCACTCGAAGAAGCGCCGATCCCGCAGCTTCGATATCCGCTCGACGACCCCACGCGTTGCATCCAGCCCGCCGGCGGACTTTTCTCAACCGCGAGCGACCTGTTGAACTTCTACCGCATGATCCTCAACGGCGGCGTCTTTGCCGGCCGGCGGCTTCTCTCCGAACAAGCCGTGGGGCAGATGACCTCCAAGCAGACCGGCGACCTGCCGCAGGCGTATGGATTCGGTTTCGACGTGAGCCGTGGACTCGTCGGCCACGGTGGCACTTTTGGCACGGTGTCCAGCCTCGACGCCACGCGCCGGTTCATCTCGATCTTCCTCATCCAATACGCCGGCCCGCCCGCCGACCTCAAAAACTTCCTCCCTGCCTTCCGCGCCGTGGCCGCCGAGCTGTGCGCGGCGGATTGAGCCACGGCAGAACACGACGCACTTCATCGCTTAAAAAAACGGCTGGCAGCACTTGCGGGCGGTGGCTTGTGAGCATGGCTTCGCGCTCAAGTAAAACCGAGAGGGAGAATGGATTGATGAAAGCCATCGATATTCTACAGTGCGAACACGCGGTTCTCGGGAAAATGCTCGACGGCATCGGGCAGGCGGTGCTAAAGAGCGAGGATATGTCGATATCGCGAGGTTCGCCCGGCTGGTGGAGGTTGTAATGTGCGACCACGCCGAGGTGGAGGAAAGCATGCTGTTCCGCCCCTTGGATGACCAGTTGATGCGGAAGGGGCAGGTTGCGCGCTTCAAATCCAACCACAAGGAATACTCCGAACAACTGCAAAAGGCGCAGGCGGAGATGCCGACCGCGGAGTCCAGGCACCTCCTGCTGCTGGCGGTTCGCACCCTGCGCGATCATTTTCGCTGTGAGAAGGATCTCATAACCGCGCTGGCCGAACCGGCGTTCACGCCTGAGTATCTTTGCCAACTCGGCTAGGCGTGGTTGCTGCGGAGAGGAATAATGAATCCGCCGCGCCGCTTGCCGACGGCGCAACACGCGCACATGACGAAAAGATTCTGACGGCTGACTGTTCCTTTCGTTTCACCCATTCGACCCGCGTAGCACGCTGTGGTTATTCCGGGGCGCACTGGAGACTTGGGGCCGTAGGTGATGGCGTTGGCACTGTTGCTGAATCGCCGGTGAAACAAGGCAGTCAGCGATGAAGGACCACAATCGCCAGACTCCCGTTACATCGAGACGCAATACCGAGCATCCACAAACGCCTTTTTCAGGGCGTTGATTTGACCGTCCGTTGCATCGTTCTGTTCGGCAAACAGAACGGCTTCGTCCTGGGTGCGCCGGATTGCCTCGGGATCGGACTTGGGAGTCAGCGGCCACTGCTGAGAAGAACCTCCCTCGAATTTCACCAGAAGATACCCGCCATGGACACGCGCACTCATTCGGACATTTGCCAGCAAGACGATCCCCAGTTTTTCCGAAAGGACACAGAGCTTCCTGGGTGTTTGAGATATCTGGCTGCAAACGAAGTTAAAATTCTGATTCTGAAAACCGGAGATATTGTATCCCGGGTTGTTTAACGGAGCTTGGGTTCTCGGAAGGCGGTTTTCCAAAAAATGGGAGAAGTCCTTATTCGATAAACACTGATCATGCGCATTGGCGGAATCTCCGCTGCTGCGGGGCGCAGAGGGATGAGGGATGACAGCCTTGAGTTGCGCAGATGCCTTGGCGCGGCCTGTCTCGACAACGGCCGGGTGGCCGAGCTTGGCAAGAAACTGGGCAACATCCTCGTCGTCAGGGCGAATGCCGGCTTTGAATTCGACGGCGGCGGCGAGCATGTTTACCAGGTCTTGATGGCCTTTCTCGACCAACGCGCGCCACGCGCCCGGTATGGCGGCGCGGGCCTGAATACGGCGATGGCGGCTGCGGTATTCTCTGCGGGCCATCTCCAACGCTTCTCCAGAGACGACGCGCGAATGTGCCAGATAGCAACTGAGCATTTCGGCTGCCTCGGCCGGCGGCAGCTCGAAAAGGTCGAGTTTGTGAACACGACGATTTTGGTAACTGCCTTGTTCCGCTGGCAGATAGAAACTCCACGTTCGGCCATCGGTTAGAACGACGAAAGGGGCGCCGGTATGAAAGGCGTATTCGAGTGCCTGGCGAATGCCGTCCTCGGCTTTGCCGGGAGCTTTCACTTCGATGAACACTGCGGGTGTGGAGGGCGGGTGACACAGGGCGAAGTCGGCGCGACCTTCACCGGTTTGGAACTCAGGCCAGACTGCGGTGGTGTCATAGATGTCCCAGTCCAATTCCTGAAGCACGCGTAAAACGGCGCCTTGGGAGATGGCTTGTTCGTTGGGAAACCGGCCTTGGCGCAGACGGCCGACGATGTCAGTAAGCGTGGTTTCAAGTGACATGGCCTTGAAAGAGTTAACAAGCTCTTAACTTCCAGACAATCAAATTCCTCAGCGAGTGCCGTTGAGGTCGCGCGCGAGAGGTCACAGCGGTTTTGCTGCGCGTCGCGGCGGGGTGGATGAACTGCGCTTCATGATAAAACACTGGCTTGCGCATTCGTTGCCGGTGTATCTGCTGTCCGTGTTCGTCGCGACGACGTTCATCGCGCCGGCAAACCCGGTCGCGCCGGTCCACTAACGGCATGGACGATTTGTCCGGTAACGCAGACCTCATATGGGATGCGCAGCACCGAAATCGCTTGCTACCGCAAGCCGAGAGGAGGATTATGCTGACGCGTAGCGGTTCTTGATTCCCGCGACCTGTTGTGAAGATTGGCGGTATGCCTTTGATACACGCCAACACGGGAGAGTCGGAGAGGGTGCGTCGATTCTCCTGACAACGTGTCGAGCCAGGCTGAAAGGAGTGAACTGCTCTGTGACCGAGGACAAATCATACAGCCCCGAGTGCTTGCCGTATAAGACAAGACCCACCTTACCTTACCCGGGCATCTGCCGAGCTAAAGTATTCATTCCGCCCGATCTGGTCCAATGTCTGGCGGATCATCCGAATAGTTGCCCCAACACGATAAGCTACGGAGGGAGTTACTTCTGTTTTCATCCGGATAAGCTGGAGATTGCCAAGATCACGGAAGCGGAGAAGAATAAAATTCAGGGGACATCCTCGGCCGGCCCGGCCTTGCCGTCACAACAGCCCGCCAACTTCACCGCCAGCGCGGGCGTTTTGCCTGGCAACGTGGACACCCTGTGGGACGCCCATCAAGATTGCAGCTTCATCGTGCAAATGTGCGCCGACCCCATGAACGACGCCAACTGGCGGCAGGTCGGCGTCACCACCCACAGCATTCTTACCGTCACGGGACTGATGAGCGGCACCAAATACTGGTTCCGCGTCTGCGCCCTGCTCGGCGATGAGCAAAGCCCTTGGAGCGACCCCGCCCTCTGCATGGCGCCGTAAACGGCGGAGTTGAAATCACCGCGCCCCGGCGGGAGTGAATGCCCACCGAGGCCGGAACCGCCGCTTTGCCCTTGCGCCCCGCGACCTCGCTGCGCAAAATCATGTCAGAGACTCGATCAACCCAAAGGTGTCGTATGAACCGGTTCATGGTGATGGCTGTTGCGGTGGTGATGCTCGCGGCGGGCGGGACGGCGAGAGCGGCGGAGAGAGAGGCTCCGATAGATTGGCCAGCCAGAGCCGCGACTGTGAAGGTGGGCATGACCCGCGCGGAGGTGGAAAAGATTTTGCCGAAGCTGAAGCCGCCCCAAGGCTCGAATCTTTCTGACAGTTCCGTCACAGCGACTGCCACGTGGAACGCCGCGGTGTATTGGGTTTCGAAGGATTGGCGGGTAACGGTCAAGTATGATTATTCCGGCGTGCCAAAACCGGTCACGGCTTCGAATTGGCAGGAAGGCGTTGGCGCTGAGAATAAAGTGATAGCGCCCGTGAAGATTCTGAGAATCCCGCTTCCGCCAGTAGATGATCCGAAGCTCTATGACCCGGTTCTCAGCAAACAGATTGATGCCATCCTCAGAGAGTGCTACGCGATCAAGCCGGGAATGACTCGCGCTGACCTCTTGAAGGTGTTTAAGGAGGACGGTGGTCTTACCACTCCCGTATCGAGCAGATACATTAACCGACGCTGCCACATCATCAAAGTGGATGTGGAGTTCTCCCTAACCGATCCAAACCAGATGAAAGACACCCTTGATTGGGAGCGATCGACGGACATCATCACCAATATCTCCAAGCCATTTTTGGAGTGGCCTCACGCGGATTGACTATGAAACACGCGCTGCACAAAAACATCTTGGCCGTGGCGGTGGTGATGCTCGCGACGGGCGGATGTGGCGCGAAACGTGACGCGGCCAAGGAAGCGCCGATTGACTGGTCGGCCCGCGCTGCCTTGGTGAAGGATGGGATGACGCGAGCCGAGGTGGATAAGATTTTGCCAGAGTGGAAACCATCGTCTAGTTCTGAAATGAAGCAAACAGAAACGAGTGTCGGAAACGGAGTCTTTACGAGAGGTATCAGGTTTGGGATCGGTTCTGGCACTTCAGGGAGCGAAGGGTATTTGGTTGCCGAGGACTGGCGGGTAGTGACCACGTATCGCCGCGACAATTCAGACAATCAAAAGTATTTGGGTGCAAGAGCAAACCAAATCATGCGGAACGCCAATGACCAGGAGCTTTGGATGGCAAAGGCGGCTTCGATCAAGGTGGGCATGACGCGAGCGGAGGCGGACCGATATATGCCGGCTTGGGCCGGCATCGGGTTTCGTTGTTATTGGTACGGTAAAGACAATAGCAGTCGCGAAGTGTATCAGTTCGCTGATAATTGGTTTCCCGGCACAAACTACACATGGTCATTGACCATCGATTACGACAGGTCCGGTGGCGATGGAAGCATGCAGAATCGCGTGATCAATCCCGTGAAGATTGAGACTGTCAAGAAGCCACCGCCGTCGAAACCGACGCCGTAGTTGACGCAGAGTTGACAGGGTGGCGAGCGGCGTTAGAAAGGGGCGGATGGCAAGAGGGAAGCGGCCGATGGGTTTTTGGGAGAAGGAAGATGGGAGTTGGGAGATGGGTTCCGTCGTGACGGCGGCGTGCGGGCCGCGGAGATTTTGCTGCGCGGCGGAGCGGGGTGGGATAAACTGCGGTTCATGATGAAACATTGGCTTGCCGTTTCGTTTTCCGCTTTCTTCCTGTCCATGTTCGCCGCGACGACGTTCATCGCGCCGGCGACGGGGGCGGAGCCGCCCTCGGCGAGGCCCGAGGTCTGGATGATGCCGCCAGGAAATCCGGACCCGCGGTGTTGGAGCGAGTTGTTCACGCAGCCGGAGCAGTGGAAGGAGACGCGCTCGCTGGTGGACGTGCTCGGTTACGGCGCGGGACATTTCAAGCAGTTCAGCGACGACGAGCTGCGGGTGTGGCTGCCGCAGATCGGGAAGTGGGGTCTCAAGCTCGGCCTGGAGGTTGGCGCGGTGAAGGAATGGGGGCCGACCGCGGAGAAGGTCTTTGCGGCGGAGCATCCGACGTGGGACCGCATCCAGCGGCTCGGCGGCAAAATCTACGCGGTGGCGATGGACGAGCCGTTGTGTTGCGTGAGGCAGCGCATCAAGAAGCCGGACGACTACGCGGTGGAGGAGACGGCGAAGTTTGTGGCCATGGTGCGGAAGAATTATCCCGGTGTGCGGATCGGCGACATCGAGCCGTATCCGTCCCTGCAACGCGAGGAGTTGCTGGCGTTCATTGACGCGCTCCAGGCGCGGCTCAAGGCGATGGACGTGGCCGGGCTGGACTTTTTCCGGCTCGATGTGGACTGGAACCATTTCACCATCGGCAACAAGTTCTTTCCCGGCAACTGGCCCGACGTGAAAAAGCTCGAACTCGCTTGCCGCCAGCGGAAACTGCCATTCAGCCTGATCTATTGGCCGGCGGACTACGGGCACATGCAGAAGCTCAAGATGGCCGACGACGCGACGTGGTATGTCGGCGTGATGCGGCAGGGCTACGATTACACCTTCGTCGGCGGCGCTCCGGACGAGGTGGTCATCGAGAGTTGGGTGGGCGCGCCGTCGCGCTCCGTGCCGGAGACGGACGACTGGACGTTCACGCGCTCCGTGCGCGATTTCTGCCGGCGGTTTCTGAAGCCGAGGCAATAGACGGGGGTGTTGTTCGCGACGCGGCAGGCTGGACGCGGTTGGCGGAAAGCGGTAGAAACCAGCCATGAAGATCGCCTCGATTGGCGCCTCTCTGGCGTTGGTGATCGGTTGTTTTGTTACAGCCGTTGCCGCCGGTGAATACAACCGACAACCGGCATTACCTCAGGTCATCGTCGAGAGTCTCAAGGGTGCCAACCCCGCCAAAGTCACAGAACTGGACTTGTCCAATTCAAAAATTCAGGATGAAGACCTTGGCGCTCTGGAGTCGCTGACGCAGTTACAGAACCTCAATCTGAGCGGGACGAACGTCGGCGACGCGGGACTGGCACATCTGAAACCCCTGTTGCGTTTGGGGTCGCTTGACCTCGACCGCACGCAGGTCAGCAACGCGGGGTTGGAGAATCTGAGGTTGTTGACGAAGTTGCAGTTTCTTAGTCTCTCATACACACAGGTCAGCGATGCAGGGCTGGAGCATTTGAAGCCCCTGGCCCAGTTGCGGTGGCTGTGGCTCGAACACACTCAGGTCGGCGATGTGGGACTGAAGCTGCTCGGGGCGATGACACAATTAGAGTCGCTCGCCCTTACCGGCGCGACGGTCACGAACACTGGGCTGGAGCATCTGAAGGGGTTGAAGCGGTTGCAGACACTTTACCTGCGAGACACGCAGGTCAACGACGCGGGGCTGGCGCATTTGAAACCGCTGACGCAGTTACACAAGCTTGACCTGTCTTATGCTGAGATTGACGACGCGGGATTGGAGTGTCTGAAACCGCTGACGCAGTTGCGTTCGCTTGATCTTGCCGGCACGAAAATCAGTGACGCAGGACTGGCGCATCTGGAGCCGTTGGCTTGGTTGAACCGTCTTAACCTGAACAACACGACAGTTACGGACGCGGGGTTGGAGCATCTAAAGCCGTTGAAGCGGTTGCAGGAGCTTAGCCTGATGCGTACGCAGGCCGGCGATGCGGGATTGGAGCGTCTGAAAGCGATGACGCAATTACACTGGCTTAACCTCACCAGCACGACGGTCACGGACGCGGGGTTGATGCATCTGGGGCGGTTGACGCAGTTGAGGTATCTTGACCTGATTAGCACGCAGGTCGGTGATGCGGGACTAGAGCATCTGAAACGGTTCACGCGGTTGGAGGGGCTTGACTTGGACGGTTCGCGGGTCGGCGATGCGGGATTAAAGCATCTGGAGACGATGATGCAATTAAAGATGCTTGGGCTCGGCGGCACGAAGGTCACGGATGCAGGAATGGAGCATCTGAAACGGTTGGGGCGGTTGGAGAGGCTTAACTTGCGATACACCCTGGTCGGCGACATGGGACTGAAGCATCTGGAGGCATTGAAGCAGTTACAGTCGCTCGACATCGTCGCCACGAAGGCCACGAAGGCGGGAGTGGACGAGATACAGAAGTGTCTACCCAACTGCGAGATTACTTGGTTTGCGCCCGAGGCGAAAGCCAATGAATGAAAGGATGGGTGCGACGGTGCGCTCGGTGCGCGATTTCTGCCGGCGGTTTGTGAAGCCGAGGCAATAGGAGGGGGTGTTGTTCGCGACGCGGCAGGCTGGGCGTGGTTGATTGCATCCTAAACGTCGCCCGAGTGACGATGTGAATACCCGTATCACTCAGCGAGTCCCGGTGTCTCCTTGCGCCGGGGCTCGCGTTATATAGTGCGAGTCCGCACGCCTAGAGTGTTGAAAGGATCAACGTCTCTATGAAAACAAGTATTCTCGTTCTAGCAACCGCCGCGGTGGGTCTGTTGTTTCTGACTGGTTGTGAGACCACTTCAATTTCCGATTCCGGCTTTTATCGCAGCCCATATTTCAGGGGAGAACTGAGTGAATTTTCGGTGGTCGGCGTCACGGCAAATACCAATATTACGGAGGCTGTTATTTCTACTGCCTTGTCCGACTCGCACCAAGTCGTAGTGCGCAGACGCCAGTCCGTGATGGTGATTCAATCAGGAGCCGCTACGCCGGATGAGCCCCTGTTGGAAGAGTTGCAGAAATATTTCCTTGTCGTGCCTTTTTCGGGCGTGCCAGTTGAAGCGACGCCGGTGCATGCAGAGACGCTGCGTCTCACCGCGGCTAATGGCGGATGCGCTGCCGTGATCTGTTACTGGGGCGTGCTGGAAAGGGCCCGCGTCAACGAAGCAACCAAGGGCGTTTCCTGGGTTCCCGTGGTCGGCTATTTTGTCCCGGACGAACGACAGCGTATGCGCATTCGACTGCGCGCAGCGCTCATTGATGTCGCCAGCGGCCACTGGATGATGCTGAACCCTCGGCCGTTCGAGAGCGATCGCCTCAGTGCCGGGTTCATTCGCGAGAGTTCTGACCAATACCAGGTCGAAAAGCTCAAGGATTCTGCATACAAGTCGCTTGTTCAGCAGATACTGATCTGCTCACGGTAAACATACCGGCCTGCAAGAACCCGGCATCCTCGCGGCGGGCTGGACGCGGCTGTGGAAAAACGGTAGAAAGCAGCCATGAAGATTCCCTCGGTCTGCGCCGCCGTGCCGTTGATGATCGGCTGCTTCACCGCGACTCTCGCCGCCGAAGAAACCGTCCTGCGCGACAAAACGCTCGTTGTCTGGGTCGCGCCGGCCAACCTCACGCAGCGCGGCGGCAGTGTGCTGACGATTGACGACCGGCAGTCGCATTTCGACGGCATCGTGTTCGGCGAACTCGCGCCCGCGCGCTGGATGGCGGGCAGTGACTTTCACCGCCGAACTGGGAGGAAGCAAGACGCATGGCCGGCCGAGACCGCCGACGCGAACACGGTCGTGCAAATCGCCATCGTCTATCGTGGCAACGAGGTGACGGTTTACCGCGATGGCAGGGAATACTCGCGCCACACCATCAAGGCGCCGCAGACGTTCGGGGCGGACAGCGTGGTTATCATCGGCCCGCGGCATCTCGAAGGCATGCAGGACTGTTTTGCCGGCGGGGTGGACGATGCGCGCATCTACAACCGCGCGCTGTCGGCGGAGCAAATCGCCGCGATGAAACCGAAGGTCGAGTCGGAGCCGAAGCCGTGGGCGTGGTGGACGTTTGGCGACTTGATGAGCGCGGACCGCGCGGGGCGATTCACCGCCACGCGGCTCGCAGGCGGCGCACGGGTAGAGAAGGGCAGGCTGCTGCTCGACGGCCAGCGCGCGGTGTTCTGCGCGGCTCAGACGGCCGGCGCGCTCGACGCGATCAGCCCGCCGCCGATGCCGCCCTCGATTGCGTCGAAGCCGAAGTTGCCCGACGACATTGCGGTCGTGCGCCGGTTTCGCAACCACTTGCTCACCGATCCGTATCGGCCGACGTATCACTTCGTCATCCCGGAGGACTACGCGGGGCCGTTTGATCCCAACGGCGCAATTTTCTGGCGCGGCCGTTACCATCTGTTTTACATCTACCAGGAGAACCGTGTGCATTGCTTCGGCCACGTCTCCAGTGTGGACCTTGTCCACTGGCGGCAACATCCGACGCCGCTTTATCCGACCGCCGACAGTCCCGACCGCGGCATGTTCAGCGGCAATTGCTTCATCAACAAACGCGGCGAGGCGACGATGCTTTTTCACGGCGTCGGCGCGGGCAACTGCATCGCCACCAGCAGCGACGACAACCTCGATCAGTGGACCAAGCTGCCGTCGAACCCGATCATCCCGAATCCGAAAGGCAACGAGCCTTACGCATCGTGGGACCCGTGCGGCTGGCTCGAAGGCGACACCTACTACGCCATCTTTGGCGGGCAGCCCGGCAAGAGTCCGCGGCCAGCGTCCACATTCCGGGCGACCGAACTCGACGGCTGGCGCCACGTTGGTCCGTTCCTGCATCACGAGATGCCCGATGTCGCCGCCAATGAAGACATTTCCTGTCCCGACTTCTTCAAGCTCGGTGGCAAGCGGGTGCTGGTCTGCATCGCGCACAACCGGGGCACGCGCTACTACGTCGGCGAGTGGAAGAACGAGCAGTTCCATCCCGAAGTCCACGAGCGGATGAGCTGGGTGGACAATCTTTACTTTGCCCCGGAATCGCTCGAAGCGCCCGACGGCCGGCGCATCATGTGGGCGTGGATATTCGACCAGCGCAACGGGGAAACGAAACGCGCCAGCGGCTGGTCCGGCGAGATGGCGTTGCCGCGCGAACTCACGCTCGCCGATGACAAACGTTTGCGGATGAAACCCGTGAAGGAACTGGAGCGCCTCCGCTACAACGAGCAGTCGTTGCAAAACATCGCCATTGCTGCTGACAAGGAAGTCTTTCTTCCGAAAATCACCGGCAACGCCATCGAGTTGGAGCTTCAGATTGAGCCGCAGGACGCGAAGCAGGTTGGCATCAAGATTTGCCGCTCCCCCGGCTGCGAGGAAGAAACGGTTGTTTTCTACGACGCCGCGGAACAGAAACTGAAACTCGATACGAACAAATCCGGTCTCGTCGAGGGTACGAAGAAGATCGAAGCCGCACCGTTCGGGCTCAAACCCGGCGAGGTGTTGACCTTGCGCGTCTTCGTGGACCGCTCGGTTGTGGAAGTGTTCGCCAACGAGCGCCAAGCCGCTGTGCGCCGCATTTATCCCTCGCGGCCCGACAGCGTGGGCGTGTCTTTGTTCGCGAACGGTGGTGAGGCGAAAGTGAGACAGATCACGGCCTGGCAAATGGCGCCAAGCAACCCCTGGTAATGTGCGGCCAGTGAAGAATGGGAGATGCCATGGAGTGCCGTTTGTCCGCGACGCGGCAGGCTGGACGCGGCAGGCGGAAAACGGTAGAAAGCAGTCATGAAGATTCCCTCGATTAGCACCGTCATGGCGCTGGTGATTGGCTACGCGGCAGGCACGATGGGAATGACGGTGGCGGGCGGAGAGGAGTGGCTCCAGTCGAGGTTCGACAGCCGGCATTCCGGCAACGTGCCGGAGCGAACGCTGCAAACACCGATGGGTTTGCTCGGCGCCGTGCCGCTGAGCGACGCGGTGCTCACGTCGCCCGTCGTTGCGGCGGGGCGCGCGTATGTGGTAGACGCGTCGGGGACGGCTTTTTGCATTGATGCGCGGACGTTCGAGATCGTCTGGCACTTTGCCACGCGCGGCGGCGCTGCGAACTGCAATAATGTTTCGTCGCCGGTGCTGGTGGATGGGCGGCTGCACTTCGGGACAACCGCGGGGTGGTATTACGTGCTCGACGCGGCGACGGGCAAATCGTTGTGCGAGATGGACTGCGGCGAGCCGATCTTCAGCGCGCCGGTGGCCAGCGGCGGACGGGTGTATTTCGCGACGCTCGGCTCGCAGTTCTACGCGGTGGAACCGGATGGCAAACTGTGCTGGAAGTGGGATTTTGTTGGCCAGGTGATGAAGTTTCCCGGCAACCGCTGGAGCGCGAACGACTGGTTGGTGCATAAGAAGGGCCGTGTGGACTGGCACGACCAGTTTTGTTGCCCGATAGACATCGCGGCGGACGGGCGGCGCGTGGTGGCGATGGCAGGCGGCAGGCTGCTGTGGCTGCGCGATGAAGGCGATCACGGCGCGGTGGAATCGCTCACGAAGGTTCCGGCGTTTGCCGGCGACGAGTATCCCGGTGTGTTTGGGTTGACGCTCGGCGAGGACGGCGCGGCTTACGTGCAGTGGCATCGCCGCGACAACTCCGGCCGAGTGGAAATCATGGCGTTCAAGGACGGCAAACCCCAGACCAATTACGTCCACGGCACACAGAATGCGATCTACTTGCCGGGTTTATTGAGTTTTTCGCCGGTGAGCTTGCGCGGCTCGGACGTGTATCGTTGCAAGCCCCAACAAGGGCTGGGGTTTTGCCGCCATAAGCCCGGCGAGGAAAAGCCCGAAGTGCTCGGCGACGACGGAGCCATCGCGCCGCCAGTGCTGCTGCGGGATTCGGCGGTGTATGGCGGTCTCGACGGGAAGTTGCACGTCGTCCCGCTCGACGGCAAAGGCCAAGCGTGGTCGTTCGCGACGGCGTTCGAGCGACCGATCAGCGCGCCCGTGGCGGTGGCCGACGGACGCGTCTATGTCGGCGGCGAGGACGGTTATCTTTATGTGCTCGGCCCCAATGGCCGCGCGCCGTTGCCAACGAAAGACCTCGGACTGCATCGCGTCCGCAGCCCGCTGTCGGGCAGGCTCGCCGGCGCGCAATACGACTGGTTCACCAACTACGGCGACCACGCCAACAGCAATGCCAACGACCAGCGGTTGAAGCTGCCGTTGCACGTCAAATGGGTGCGGCGTTACGAGGGCACCTTCAAACACATCCCGGTCTGCGGCGGCGGCCGGCTCTACACGCACACGGCCGAGGGCCAGCTCATTGCGGTGGAGCAGGAGACGGGACGGTTGTTGTGGCGGACCTGGTTTCCGCACGTTTATATGTCGTTCACCGCGCCGCTGTATTTCAACGAACGGCTTCTCCTGCCGCAAGCGGGGATGCGGCAATCGCGGTTGCGGTGCCTCGATGCGGCGACAGGCAGGCTGGTTTGGGAAGCGCCGTTTACCGGCTCGCCGAGTTGGAGCCGGCAGGGGCCGCCGGTGGTTTACAAAAACGCCGTCGTCTATGGCTTCGGTTCCGGCCATTACGCCGCGCAGGGCACGGCGAAGCCTTTCGTTTTCAAAGGCACGCCGGAACCGTCGCCCGACGGCGCGGAGGTCATGAGCTGGATTTACACGCACGACAATCCCTATTACCCGAAGGACAACCATCCGCTGGTGCGCGCGTGGGATTTGGAAACGGGCCGGGAACTCTGGACGAAGGATTTTTCCGACCTTGGCAGTGGCGGCAACGACTGCGGCGTCTGCCTGATGGACGGCACGGTTTATTACTCCACGTTCTTCGGCTACGCCGCGCAACACAACGGCCAGCCTGGCGCACATGGTGTCACCGCGGCGCTCGACCCGCTCACCGGCGCGGTCCGTTGGCAGACGACCAACCACTTTGTCACCGCGGGCTGTTCCATCTCCGGGAAGGATGCCCGGCTCTATCTCGGCGGCTACAACGCGCCGCACAACAAGACCAAGGACCGCTACGTCTGGTGCCTAGACGCGCGCGACGGCTCGCTCGTCTGGCAGTCCGAACCGGTCGCTTCCGCCGTCAACGTTATCAGCGTCGCGGACAAGTTCATTTTCACCAACGCCTCCGGGCGCGACGGCCATCTGCTCGACAAGGCCACCGGAAAAATCGTCAGCCGCTTCAACTACGGCTACGCCTGCACGCGCTTCACCGTCGGCGGCCCATTCGCCCTCGGCGCGAACATGGACCTGATTGACCTGACCGACGGCAACAAGCTCGCCTCCACCGGTCCGCCGTTGGAGCCGCGCGAGTGCGTTGGCGCCATCGTTTCCAACGGCCGGCTCTTCTACACCGCGCAATCCAGCGGCCTTCAAGCCTGTCAGGTCGGCGACGACGAAGCCGACAGCATCCCGCCACCGTGGCGGAAAAAAGAAAAATGAACTTACGAACTTTCTCACAGCTTGTCTTTTTGTTCCTCGCCACACTGGCGATGGCCGCGGGCGGGGAGCCGGTTTATCTGACGATCAAGGCCGTGAAGTCCGCGCCGTCGCGCTGCACGGCTCCGCCGACGTTGACCATATTGAGCCACGCCGACCGCTGGCATGAGCGCAAGGGTGATACTTGGAACGGCGAGAACGACTGGGAGGTGTTTTTCACGCTCACGGCTGACACAGCCAATTCTCCGCCGCGGCTGGCCATGAACTGTCCGGGGGTGAAGATTTCCCGCGTCATCGTCGGTCACACGGACGTGAAGTTCACCGCCAGCGGCGACGGGGTGGAATTCGACGCCGTACCGGATCGCAACAACGGCATTCTGATCAACAACAGCCTGCCCGACCCGTCCGGGAATGGACTGCCCATCGGCCTCTATCACAACTGGCGGATGCGCGCCAATCCGGACCCGGAGGGTCGTGTGCGCGGTTGCGGTCCGTATAATGGCCGGCCTTATCCCATGGCCGAGGCGCGGGCCGTCAACAACTACCTGCTGGCGGCGCGCGAAGCGTTCCGGCACATGGGCGGCATGGGACCGCGGGACACGCGCGCGTTCGACGGCAACATCGTGCTGCTGAGTTTCGAGGTCGCCTGTGGTCGCGCCCACCACGACTTTCCGCCCCACGTCCACATCATGCTCTATGTGCCCGGCTATACGCCCGGATCGCAGGTGACGCACTTCTACATGGACGAGCGTGGCCGCGTCGTGCGCAACAGCTTTGTGGAATTGGGCGTCAAGGATTCCAAACGCAACGGCAACTATGGCCCCGGCGACATCTGCCGCATGTTCGATCTCAAGGGCAACCTCGGAGTCGAATGCGCTGTCACGAAGGAAGGCGGCATCATGCTGCGCAAGAAGCCTGGCGCCGATGAATACCTCCTCACTGGCGACGAACAAGCCGGCGCGGCCGAAAAAGTCTGGGTCGTGCTCCAAGGGAGAAAGCTCGCCGCCTGCGCGTCGAACGACGATGCGGAACGCGGCGTCATGACTGCGACCGTGAAGTTGATGGAAGAAGGCAAGCCCGCCCGGACAGTCACACAAACGTTGCGCTACGACCCGTTCGCAGGTCGCGAACGGGAGCAACGCAAGCCATAGGTGCGTCGTTCCGACCCCAGTTGCGCGGTTTTGCCATTGTGCTGCGCCTGATGATCACTAGAATGCTGCAAGGGTTGTGCTGTTCGAACCAGACTTTTTGTCTTTGCAAGTCAATGGAAGATGAAATGCGCGTGCGTGTGAATCGTCGTGAGTGTGTGAAGGCAACCGGGCTGGTTGGCGGGACGGGTGCTTTGTGCTTGCGATGCAGGTGGCGAGGTTTAGACTGTGCGCGAAGTTCGAATCACTAATTGTCGAGAAGGTGACTTTGATGCCAGCTTTGGGTAATTTACCATCAGTTCTTATCGTCATACTTTCGGCGGTGCTGCCCGCGCTCGGTCAGCATAAGCTTGGTGATCCGCTATCTCCGACCACGCCGTGGGATAAGATTCGCGCCGTGCGGATGAGCGGTGATTTGAAAGCATTTTGGGACGTTAACGGTGGCGACAACGCCTACAATTATGAGCAAGCCAGATCGCACGGTTTTGAGTTGGTGGATGGGCTGAACACCTACTCTGATTATCCGGGCAAGCAGAAGGAGAACATCAGCAAGTTTCTTGAAACCAACCGCACCAATCCGTGGAAGAAGCCGGAGTTCTTCGAGCGTATCATCAAACGCAATATCACGGAGAAAAAGGCCGGCAACGCATTTTTCTACAACGATATCGAGTTTCCGTTCGAGGAAGATTCCGACAAGGCGTGGGCTGATGACCAAGCTCGTGCCGCCTCGCGCGCCACGGACAAGAAGGCGTTTACTGCAGCGTATCTGCGCGAGTGGGCGACATGGTTTTCGCTGCCGTGCCTGTGGGCCAAGCAATGCTATCCGAGAGAGCCAGTGGGCATATACGGTCCTCAGCCCTTTCGGCGGGATTATTTCGGCATGGTGGGCAAATCCGCGAAGCAAATTGACGGAACTCACGCGAAGGACGACGAACTCTGGAAATATATGGATCGCTATGTGGACTTCTATATCGCCAGTGTTTATGTTTTCTACGACGATCCCGGCTCGATTTACTACATTGCCTCCAACATCGAGGAGAATTTTCAGCGAACGCGCAAATACGGTAATAAGCCGGTGTATGCCTACGAGTGGCTCCTTTATCACGACAGCAACAAGAAGCTCGCGGGCCAGGAACTGGCGCCTTACCTTGTCGAAGCAATGGCCGTGTTGCCGTATTTCTGTGGCGCGCGCGGTTTGGCCTTGTGGGGATCGGAACCGAAACGCAAAGGCCAGTATTACGAGAGCCTGCCGCTGTTTGTGAACAGCCTTGGTCGCGTGTCCGATTTATCGGCAAAGATAGCCAAAGCCCAACTCGTCGCCGACAAGCCAGCGCACCTCTTGTGGGACGAGAAACGTCCGCTGATCCGCAAACTGAAGGTGTCGGAGTTCGAGTGGATCATCCTGGGCTGCAATCCGTGGCAAAACGACGGCGAGCGTAAGCAAGTGAATGTTATGTGCGGCATGCAATCGGTGCAGGTAACTATCGAGGGCCGACATACGGACATTTTTCATTTGCAAAACGGCAAACTAACACGCATGCCGATGGTTCGTTAATCCACAGCAGTCGTGTAATCGAAAGCGAGCCTTCGGGGCGGCGCTTCCGTGTGCTGAGGGGATTCGGCCATGCTTTTGATCTTGGAGTGTTGCGACACTGGGCGTGCCAAAGTGGCCGGTGGGTTTCTGAAGACTGGCAGAGTGCTGGCGCGGTGGCAAAGATTGGAAGTGACCAGCGGCGACGAATGGCATAATCATTCTGGCGTTGAGAAAGATGGCTTGTAAATCAACGGAGGATGAAATGCGCGAGCGTGTGAATCGTCGGGATTGGATGAAAACGACCGGGCTGGCTGCCGGGGCCATGGTCGCGGGAGCAATGAAGGCATCGGCGGCGGAAACGAAACGCGAGGCGTCGCCGCAGCCGCTGGCGAAAAGCTCGGTGATGTTTCAACGGAACATTCCCGTGCGCTACGAGGTGGACGTATTCGTCGCGGGCGGCGGGCCGGCGGGGACGGCGGCGGCCGTGGCGGCACGGAGCCAGGGCGCAACCGTGTATCTGGCGGAGGCGCATTCGTGTCTCGGCGGAATGGGCACGGCGGGACGAGTGCCGTTGTTCATGCCGGTGAGTGATGGCGTCAATTTTCTCCCGGGCGGTTTTGGCAAGCAGGTGATCACGCGGTTGGAGAAGGAAAAGGGCTTGCGCGGGCCGGCGCATGACATTGAGGCATTGAAGCGCGTCTATGACGCCATGGTGGGCGAGTCGGGCGCGGTCTTCACGTTTCATACCAGCCTGATCGGTGTGGAAACGGAAAGCGGTCGCATTAAGCATGTCGTTTGTTCCGCGCCGAGCGGCATCTTCGCGGTGCGGGCCAAAGTCTATGTGGACGCGACGGGCAATGGCGACATGGCGGTGTGGGCCGGCGCGGAATATGAGAAGGGTGGGGCGCATGGCCAACTCATGCCGGGAACGCTGTGCAGCGTCTGGAGCGACATTGATTGGAAGACCTGGGAGGCGAACCGTCCGAAAGGCCCGCAACCCGACGGCTCCATGCTGGAGAAAGCGTTTGCCGACGGGGTGTTCACGACCCGCGATGAGCATCTCACCGGGATGTATCGGCTCGGCGACACGCTCGGCGCGGGCAACATCGGCCACACTTTCGACGTGGACGGCACGGATGAGAGGTCGCTCACCAAGGCGCTCGTCACCGGGCGCAAGGCGCTCAAGGAGTTTGAGCGCTACTATCGCGAGTATCTGAAGGGCTTTGAAAAGACACGGCTCGTGACCACCGGCTCGCTGCTCGGCGTACGCGAGACGAGGCGGATCACGGGTGACTATGTGTTGTGCCTGGCGGATTACAAGCGGCGCGCGACGTTCCCCGACGAGATCGGCCGCTATGCCTACTCGATCGACATCCATCCGCTGCATCCCGGCAAAGACAGCTACGCGCAACATCGCAAGGATTTCGACGAGACGTTCCGTTACGGCAAGGGCGAGAGCTACGGCATTCCCTATCGCATCCTCACGCCCCGTGGCATGGACAACCTGCTCGTCGCCGGGCGCTGCGTCAGCGCGGACGCAATGGTGCACGGCTCCATCCGTGTCATGCCGGGCTGCTTCATTACAGGGCAGGCGGCGGGCATGGCCGCGGCGATGGCCGGCCAGCAAAACCTCTCCGTTCATCGCGTTGACGTGAAAGACCTCCAGCGGCGGCTCAAGGAGTTCGGCGCGTTCCTGCCGAACGCGTGAAAAAACGGCGGGCCTTGGGTCAGTGCTTGAAGATTTCTTAAACTTCTGGTCGGCTGTTGGGACAGTGGAGATTTTTAATTTATGAAAAACATCTTGTCGCTCACACGAATCGCTTTGTTGACAGCCGCTTTCGTGGTCGTCGCATCCGCCTCGGCCGATGTCACCATGCCGCACGTCTTTGGCAGTCACATGGTCTTGCAGCGCGACCAGCCGTTGCCGGTTTGGGGCTGGGCGGATGCCAATGAAAAAGTCTCCGTCCAAATCGGCGACCAGCCGGCCGTGACGACCACCGCCGATAAAAACGGCGAGTGGCGCGTGACGCTGCCGAAGATGGCCGCGGGCGGGCCGCTCACGATGAGGATTGCCGGCAAGAACGCCGTCACGCTCGACGATGTGCTGGTCGGCGAGGTCTGGTTGTGCTCGGGGCAGTCGAACATGGAGATGGTTGTCGCCAGTTGCAACAACGCGCAGGAGGAAATCGCCGCCGCCAACTATCCCAAGATCCGGCACATCAAGGTGCCCAAGCTCACCGCCAGCGTTCCCGCCAAGGACTTCCCCGGCGAGTGGCAGGTGTGCAGCCCGGAGACCGCCGGCGGATTCACGGCGTGCGGTTACTTCATGGCGCGCGAGCTTCAGAAAAAGCTGAACGTCCCCATCGGCCTCGTCCATTCCTCTTGGGGCGGCACGCGCATCGAGCCTTGGACCACGCCCGCGGGTTTCGCGCAGGTGTCGGCGCTGGAGGACATCCAGAAGAAGATTGCCAAAGCCGACCCGCACTCGGCGGAGTTCAAGGACGGTCTCGGCAAGTATCTCACCAACCTGGAGTCGTGGATGCAAACGGCGCGCCAATCCATCGCGCAAGAAAAGCTCGTCGCGCCGATGCCGGAGTTCCCGCAGGATTTCGTCCCGCTCGCGGCGCGTCCCAGCCCGCAAGGGCAGCCGACCACGCTCTACAACGCCATGATCCATCCGCTCGTGCCGTTCGGCATCCGCGGCGCGATCTGGTATCAGGGCGAGTCCAACCACGTCGAGGGCAAGCTCTACACCGAGAAGATGAAGGCGCTCATCGCGAGCTGGCGCAAGCTCTGGAACTGCGAGCTTCCGTTCTACTACGTGCAAATCGCGCCCTACATCTATGGCGCCGAAAACCCGACCGTCATGGGCGAGTTCTGGGAGGCGCAGTCCGCGGCCCTTGAGATTCCCAACACCGGCATGGTGGTGATCAACGACATCGGTGACTACAAGAACATCCATCCAAAGAACAAACAGGAGGTCGGCCGCCGGCTCGCGCTGCTCGCGCTGAAAAACCTCTACGGCCAGCGCGACCTCGTTTGCTCCGGCCCGACCTTCAAGACGATGGCCATCGAGGGTGGCAAGATTCGCATCCGCTTCGACAACATCGGCGGCGGCCTCGCCTCGCGCGACGGCAAACCGCTGAACTGGTTCGAGATCATCGGCAAAGGCACCGACTGGACCAAGGCCGACGCCGCCATCGAAGGCGACTCGGTCATCCTTTCGTCCGACAAGGTCAGCCAGCCCGTCGCTATGCGTTTCGCGTGGGACAAATCCGCCGAGCCGAACCTGATGAACAAGGAAGGGCTGCCTGCGTCCGCGTTCCGCAGCGGCAAGGAGCCGCAGATGGACATCCTCTCGCTGAAAGTCCCCGAATCGAAGGACTACGAGCTGCTTTATGCCCTCGATCTCGCCAAGGCGGCTAGGCAGATCACCTACGACGTGGATCGCCGGGCGCAGATCGCCGGGCCGATTGACCGCGTTGCCTACTTCCTGGAGCTGCGCAAGCAGGGCGAGCCGACGCAGTGGGTCTATGTCTCAATGGACGCATTTACCACCGACCTGTCCAAGCTCGGCGTGCCCTCGCTCGCCTCCAAGGCCAAGTTCCAGACCAAGGTCGCCCACATGAACGTCCTTTCCAACAAGCCGGGTATCGTCACGGGCGCCGACCTTGCCGGCAACATCGAGTTCTGGCCGCACAACTACGGCCCACAGAACAGCGCCGGCATCCCCAACGCCTCCGACGCCCTCTGGGACTTCGGCGACCAGATCGTGGACCCCGAAGACGGCTACGGTTCCATGCAGGTGCACAACTACGTCGCCAAGCAGACCGTCTTCGCTTTCAACAACTGGAAGGGCGGCCCCGGCGCCGACCTCGGCATTGGCAACAGCGATCCGAAAGCCAGCGGTAGTCGCACCCTCGACTGGACCTTCAACGGCAACGCGAGCCAATACGTCGTCAAGCAACTGAAGGTGCTCGTGCGGGTGAAGAAGTAGGACGAAGCAATCCGTACTGTAGCGGCGGTCTATGACCGCCGGTCATTGAATCACCAACGATTCGGCGGTCATAGACCGCCGCTACAGGACTTTTGCAGAGGTCTCTTTCAGGGTGGAGGAATTTGTTCTGGACGTTGACCCGGGGTAGGCCGATTTCACCGGCAAACCCTGGACTGATAGATTTGAATCCCGTTGGGATTCATCTTGTGCGATGGCTGTAGAAGCCACACGGACGCTTTCGTCATGGTCATCGTCGACGCGTCCTTGAGGTCTGTCTGGGGTTGTGATGGAGCAGGGGACATGCAGGATGAACTGACTTCACTTGTTGCGCTTATCACCAGCGCTTCGGCGGGGATTGGCGCGGCCACGGCGCGGGACTGGCGTGGGTGGGTTGCCAGCCGGCGCTGACGGCGCGCTGCACGTGACACCGCTAACGCCCTTGACCCGTATCAACGATTATCTCGGTAGTCTCGTTGGCTTTCACCGTCACTTTCCGAAAGAAGTACTTGCCAATTTTGTCGCGGGCTGATTTTCCCCTAATGTTGCGGGATTGGACGATCAGAATGTAATTGCCGGGTGCTGTGTATGAGAAGCAGACATCGTGAGTGGTTAGCGATGTTATTCGTTTGTCTCGCTCTTCGGCTCTTATCACGCTTTTGACCGTTTCTGGCTCCACTTGCACATTTTCCGCAGCCAGAACAACACCTTCTCCGCCGTATAGCGGTCTCAGCTCGCTGGCTTCGTCTTCTGTCAAAAGCCAGACGGATGAGTAGCCATCGACTACCGCCGTGTGCAGTTCGGCGGAAAAATATTTTACGAAAACCCTGACAGTCCCGGTTAGCGCGGCGGCAGCGACAGGCATGATGTTCGTGGCGGCGCCACCGACGAATTCCGGGGCATCGAGTTGTTTTAGATCTGCAAGTATCATGTCAATATGGCATCCGATCAATTTCGGGCGAAAGGGCGCCAACTCTCCTGCACCAAAGCCTCGCAGAAGCACACGGTTCCCAGGTTGCAGGGTTGCCACGGCTTTGGCTTCCGAAGCTGGGAAATAGCAGACGGCAAAGCATTCCGTTTTCCTGATTCTCTTGTCGTTTCTA
This sequence comes from uncultured bacterium, assembly GCA_903870275.1. Classification (GTDB taxonomy): domain Bacteria; phylum Verrucomicrobiota; class Verrucomicrobiia; order CAIQCK01; family CAIQCK01; genus CAIQCK01. The sequence goes on from CAIQCK010000081.1 coordinate 78,014, forward strand.
TCTACGGAAGCCCCGATGATGGCGAAAAGGGATCCGTCATCCTCCTTCCCGACGCGGTTCACGGTTCCCCTAAAGCGGCAGATCCGGTTCTTATAGCGATTGTCCGCGTCCACTTCGTTGAAGATGTAGTCCGCGATCAGATTTCCGATGTCGTCAACAGCACCTGATGGGAAATTAAATTTCCGAACTTGTTCTCCAAGTGTTTCCTGTGGATCGGCATTTTGTTTCGCCGGGTCACCGCCAGGGGTGTTCGCGCCCTCAGCGGTTTTGGGCGTTATATTGATTGTTGTGTCCTTTACCGAGACGTCGCATCCAAGAGCGCGGACGGTGTCGGCGATGGGGGCATAGACGATGCCGTTGATTTCGATGAGGGTCGCATCGACGGGCTTCCCGCCCACATTGAGCTTCCACCCTGGTGCCTGGCCATGCGCCGCCATTGCTGCCACGAGGATGAGGCCGCTGATCAGTGTTTTCATCTTCCATCGCTCCTTCACCGGCGTTGAAGAGTTGGGACTCGTTGCCGGCGCTTATTTTACTCTGGACGCGAAATATAGCAAACGTGGCGGCAGCGTCAACGGTGAAGGTGCGGCATGGGAGCGAAGCGGACCGGCAACACGTCCTTAAGGCGGAGCGGTGATTGTGCTGAAGTCGAGGCCATGCAGCCAAACCTTTCTTTACTGGTCGTGCTCATCACCGGCGCTTCGGCGGGGATTAGCGCGACCACGGCACCGACCTAGGCATCATCCTCGTGCCACGCACGACAGCACGGCGAAGAAGTGGCAGACCGTGCCGATGAGAACAAACAAGTGCCAGATGAAGTGGGCGTAGCGAACCCGCCTTGCCGCGTAGAACCCGATGCCTGCCGTGTAAGACACGCCTCCCGCCAGCAGCCAAAGCAACGCGGCTTTCGGAACCAAAACCGACAGCGGATGGACTGCCACCAGCACGAGCCAGCCCATGATTACGTAAAGGCATGTGAAGAAAACCGGGTATCGAAGCCCGCCCATCACTTTCAGCACAATGCCGCCGATGGCCAGACTCCAGACGATTCCAAACAGAGTCCAGCCAAACCAGCCCCGAAGGACGCCGAGTGTGAACGTCGTGTAGGTTCCTGCAATGAGAAGGAAGATGGCTTGATGATCGAACACCCGGAACACGCGCTTGGCTCTGTTCGTGTGCAGGGCGTGATAGAGGGTTGAGATCAGGTAAAGCAATGCGACCGTCGCGGCGAAGACGCTGACTCCCACGATAGTCCCGGTATCGCCGCGCCGGACCGCAGCCAACAGGAGAAACGGCATGCCAACCAGAGCCGCCACGAAGCCGACGCCATGACTGACGCTGTTCGCAATCTCCTCGCCAAGGGATTGCGAGCGTTTGGGCATGGGCATGGCTTTCGTCATGCGCGTTTATACCGCAAATCCGCACACCGACCAAGCGGCTTTCATGCCTGGCACTGCCTCCCGCATAAACGGATTGGAATCGGCCGGTCTCCGCGCTAAACCCAAATTACTTCCAGAAGTTCAGTGGCATAAAACCTGCCGTTGATATTCGAATATGGTTTACGGATTTGAGGGCTGCGTTGCGCCCTCTGACCGTGGAGCACACGTGACAGCATCCACGGACTCGAAGCGCACGATTGGCATCGCGCACCCGCACCCCGCAACGTCTGCAGAACGGACTTACTTCAGGCTGACTGGTCGGACTTATTTCAGTTCGTATGTTCATTGTTTATTACTTTGTTGTTCCACGTTTCGTTTTTATCGCAGGCGCCTATTGTGCCATGCTCTGGACCCGCCTTGTTCGTTTCGAATCGCGATTGCGATTCCGGCTTTCTCAGTGCAGAGGATAAAAGGAGGGAACTGCCTTTGGGAGCAGTCAGACGCCTGATAAACGATGCTCTGTCAACAATTGTATTATAGCCTAAAACACAACAATAAACAAGACGCATCGGGATAAATCGCGTTCCGGCATGTTTTACACGCCTTTCACCGCTTGCGTGGTGCGCGACGATGATAAGTTGAACAAGAGCGGGAACCACGTCCATCGACTCAACCCTGAGCTGATAAGTTTGAATCCCGTTGGGATTCATTCTGTGCGACGGCTACAGAAGCCACACGGACGCTTTCGTTTTGGTCACCGTCAACGCGGCCTTGAGGTCGGGTGGGGGATGTGATGGAGTAGCGGACATGCATGAGGAACTGACTTCACGGGTCGTGCTCATCACCGGCGCTTCGGCGGGGATTGGTGCGGCCACTGCGCGCGAACTGGCCCGGGCGGGATGCCGGCTGGCGCTGGCGGCGCGGCGAACGGAGCGGCTGGAGGAGTTGGCTCAGGAACTGAGAGCGCGCCACAACAGCGAGGTCTTCGTTCACGCGGTGGACTTGCAGGAGGCGGATCAGGTTGGCGGCATGGTGGAAGCGGTGTTTCGCCGCTTCGGACGGCTCGACGTGCTCATCAACAACGCCGGCTTGTTGCGCATGGCGCCGCTGCTGGCAATGCCGTTGGACGAGATGGAGCAGCTGATGAACACGAACTTCTGGGCGGTGGTTCATGCTGTCCGGGCCGCCGCGCCGCTGATGGCGCGTCAAGGTGGCGGGCATATCATCAACGTCGCCTCCGTCGTGAGCCGGCGGGGTTTGCCCTACATGGCCGTCTATGCGGCGACGAAATGGGCGCTTGCCGGACTGACCGAGAGCGTGCGGGTCGAACTCGCCGCCGAGAACATCCGCTTCACCACGGTCTATCCCGGCGCGATTGACACGGACATGCCGCGCAATCTGGATCGCTCGCGGCTGCCGGCGAGTTATCCCAATCACGGGAGGTCGCGGGTGCCGCCTGAGCGCGTGGCGCAAGCCATCGCGCGTGCGGTGCGCAGACAGCCGTTGGAGGTTTATGTGCCGGCCTGGTTGCGTTACGCGGCCTGGGGGTGCGCGATCTTTCCCGCCCTTATGGACCACTACTTGCGGCGGCACTACAAGACACGGGCGTAGGTGCGGCGCGGTGAGCATGCGGGTGAACGAGTCGGAATGGAGGCGCATCGAGGTTTCTGGTCGGATTGGGAAAACGGATTTGGGAGTCCGTTCTACGGGGTCCGCTTGCGCCATGTTTTGGAACGGACTTCCAAGTCCGTTTTTCGGGTCCGTTGGTTCGACACCCCCAGAAAATGAAATGTGCCGTTCGGAATTATGAAAAAACGAGCTTGGCGTTGCCACGACTGGGGCTTGATAATGAACGCGCATTTGGATACCAACATAACAACCTTATGAAAATCATCGCTTCCTCACTGTGCGTTCTCTTGCTTGCAACGCTGACCGTTTCCGCCGGAGAGCCTCAACCGCTGATCTCGAAACCTGGCAAGCTGTTGTTGAGCGAGGATTTTTCGGGTGCTTCAATGCCGGCGAAGTGGCAGCCGGGCGGGCGGGCCAAGAGCTTCAGCATCGTGGACGGGGCGTTGCAGGGCGTTTGTGCGCCGGACGACAGCCACGGCCCGGCCATCGCCGTGCCGCTGGAGGGACACAACCTGACGATCCAGTTCTCGGTGAAGTTCGCCAAGCCCGGCCTCGTGCTGTTCCTCGTGGACGGCGAGAGCCAGTATGGCGGCACGGCGCATCTGTTGCGCGTCGCGCTCGGCGGGAAGTTCGCCGCGTTGCAACAGGATCGCGGCAGCCTGGATTCCAAGAAGGCGCAGGCGGCCGAGAAGGCCGCGGCAACCAAGGAAGGCCGCAAGATCGCCCCGCCCACGAAGGACCAACTGGCCGACCCGAAGTTCTATCGCACCGAGATGCTCGATCGGAAAGACGCGACCCTCGCCGACGGCCAATGGCATCGCGTGCTGGTCGAGATTTGCGGCAACGACGCCACGGCGCAGGTGGACGGCGTGGTGCTTCGCGCCAAGGGCGCGGTCTTCGACGTGCAAAAGGCGCGAATGTTTTTCCTCATCGGCATGAGTGGGACGATGCTGGTTGACGACGTGAAGGTGTGGGAGAACGAGCCGGTCAAGACGGCGGCGCAGTGATGCTGGCTGGCGCCGGCAGAATGGATAAATGCTGGTAAATGAAACTGAATGGCCCGGGATGGTCGTGGACCGCAGGTCATGTGGGAAATATCGCTTATTCAACAATGGAGAATTCCATGAAACCAAGCCGGGCGGATGTGATTGCAGAGAAAGTGCTTATTGTGTATTTTTTTCTGCTGCTTGGGTGGGCCAACGAGGGCGGTGTCTATTCCGAACTCAAATCCTTAGATTGGGATGCTAACATGTGGATTAGGGACCATATATGCGGTCGGCTATGCGGTTGGCTCTTTCCTGCAACTTTCCTGCTATGTTATCCGTGGCCAAAGTCGCTGGGGCGTTTCTCCTTATTGGCTTGGTTCATTCGTATCCCCTATTGGGGAAGGTGCGCGATCTTGGTGGTGATCGACTTTCTCGTGATAGGCGCAGGACATCTGGCCTGTCGCTGGAGGAATTAGTTGGGCGGACAACGATGTGAGATCCAGCATCAGACGAACGAGTGTAGACCAAGAGCATTGCATATGAACACTGAACCACTGCCACTCTCCCGTCGTGAAGTGTTGAAGGCGTGCGCGGCGCTGGCCGTCGGCGCGGGATTGTCGCCGACAGTCACCATGGGCGCGGAATCCGTCGCGGCCGGTCGCGGCTTGCACCACATCTTGCGCATCCACTTCCCGCTCGACATAGCCGAACGGCGCACGACCGAGGTGCTCGACTACTGCCGGCGCACCGGTTGCCAGGAGATCCTGTTGTTCACGACTTCCTACGACCACGCGCCGTCGTTTCAGTCGCTGGAGGAAATTGAAAAGTATGTGCAGGCGATCCAACCGCAGGTGGACCGGCTTCGGCGCGCGGGCGTGATCGTGAGCGTGAACGTGCTGCAAACGCTGGGGCATGTTTATTTTCCAATGGCGTTGCAAAAGGAGTTTCCGTTTCAGCGGCGCGTGTTTGCCGACGGGCACGTCAGCACCGAGGGCGCGTGTCCGCTTTGCCCGAACCTGCGCGCATGGGCCGCGGGCGCGTATAAGATCTATGCGCGGCTCCGGCCGCCGGTGCTGTTTGTGGATGATGACTACCGCACGATGATGAGCGGCGGGATGTCGTGCTTCTGTCCGCTGCATCTGAAGAAGATCGGCGAGTTGGCAGGACACGCGGTCACGCGCGACGAGGTCGTCAACGCCGTGCTGAGCGACGCCTGGCCCGCGCCGGAGTTGCGGCGGCATTATTACGAGGCGACCACGGGAGGGTTCGTGGGGCTGGCCGAAGCCATCCGGCGCGAGGTTCACGCCGTGTCGCCGGAAACGCGCGTCGGATTGATGACCGCAGCCTGGCCGACTGGCGCGCAGGGCGTGGATGTGCCGCGCGTTATCGCGGCGCTGGCGGGACCGCATCGGCCGCTGGTGCGACCACAGATTCCGGGTTATAGCGAGGCGTTCATCCGCGACGCCGCGCCGGCGTATCTCAACCCCATCCGCATGCGCGCGGTGCTGCCCGACAACGTGGAATACTGGCCGGAGATCGAGAACTACCAATACAGCCTCTACGCGAAATCGGCGCGCGGCACGCTGGCGCAAATGGCGTTGTGCGTGCTCAACGGCTTCAATCATCTCGCGCTCAATGTGTTCGACATGTTCGGTTCGCCGCTGGGCGACTCGAAACTTCTCATCGAGCAACTCGAATCGAGCCGCGCCTTCCTCGACCGGCTGCACGCGCTGGTGCCGGAAGGCAGCCGGCCGCTCGGCGCGAACATTTTTGAGCATCCCAAGCAACTGCTCGTGCGCCGCGCGGGCTCGATGGGGCGGTTGTTTAACAGCGACGGCATTTCGCGGCGGCTGCCGGCGCTTGGCCTGCCGGTCACGTCAGGCGCGCCATCGCCCTGGCAGGTGCTGACCGGCGACGACGTGCTGGCGCTCGACGACGCGGCGCTGGATGCGCTGCTGGCGCGGGGCGCGTTGATGGACGCCGCCGCTGCGCAGGCGCTGGCGCTACGCGGGCAAGCGGGTCGCATCGGCGTCACCGTCGGCGACGCGATTCCGCTGGACGAGCTTGGGTATGAGCAGTTTAGCGATGCGACAATCTCGCCCTCGCTGCATGGGCGCTGTTTTCCACTCCGTCCGCTGGCGCAGGGTGGCGATTGGCGGCGGCTCACAGCCACCACCACCGCGCGCGCGGCGTCCGAGATTCGCAACTATCGCCGGGACGTCGTGGCTCCGGCGCTGTTGCTGACCGAAAACACGAAGGGTGAGAGGTTCGGCGTGCTGGCCTTCAGCGGAGGCGGCGACCGCCACTTGACGGAAAACCTGATGCGGCCTGAACAATTCCGCAACGCGCTCGGCTGGATTGCGCGCCGGCCGTTGCCCGTCTGCGCGCACCACGACGCGCCGTATCTCTGGCCGATCCTAAATCGCACCGCCGACGGACGGCTCGTCATCGGCCTCATCAATCTTGCTACCGACACTTACGACACGCTGCCGCTGGTTTTCGACCGCCAACTCGTCCCACGCCGGCTCTCCGTCGTGATGCCCAATGGCAAACTCGGGCCGGTCAAGTTCAGCGGACCTAATGTGATGGACGAACACACAAGCCGGCTCGTCCTTCGCCACCGATTGGAACCATTTGAGGTCGCAGCGTTCGTCGTGGGATGAAAAGAGCCAACATGAACTTCAATAACGAATCGGATATTTCCCGCCGCGAGGCGCTGAAGACTTGCGCAGCCATTATTGCCGGCGCGGGGCTGTCGGCGAACGTGTCTCGCGCCGCCGCCGTCGCGCCCGCGAAGCCGACGCTGCACGTTTACGACAGCTACGGCTGGCTGCGTGGCTTTAGCGTCGTGCCGTCGTGGGGCGCGCGCATCGAGGAGGCGTGGTGGAACTACGACGGCGCGCGGATGCGCGAGGAGATCGCGCCCGCGCGGCTGATGCACGCCAACTGCATCCGGCTCTGGATCGAGTTCACGGCGTGGATGGCCGATCCCGAAAAGATGACGGCGAACTTTCTCGACGCCGTCGCCGGCATCGCGGAGGCGGGCATGAAGACGATGCCGTGCCTGTTCAACCGCTGGCACGACGGCCGGTTCGATTACGGCGGCACGTATCTGGAGAACCTCGGCAAGAACCTGCAGCCGCAACTGGATTACGTACGCGCCCTCGTCATGCCACTGGCGCGCGACGAGCGCGTGCTGGTCTGGGACCTTTGCAACGAACCGCAGTCAGCCGCGCCGTGGGCGAAGGAAATGACGGGCGAGCACGTCAACAAGGAGCATGACTGGCTCGCGGCCATCGCGAAGACCGTGCGCGCGTGCGGCGCGCAGCAACCGATCACCATCGGCACGATGACGGGCGCGAACATCGAAGCCTATGCCGACATCTGCGATGTGTTGTGCGGACATCCGTATGCCCACGATCGCGCGGGTCTGGAAAAACTCATCGCGAGTTTCCAAGCGTTGCGCCAGAAGTCCGGCAAGCCGTTCCTCGTCAACGAATGCATTCCCGGCGGCGAAGACGACCGCGAGCGGGGCGCGCTGGCGAAGGTTTATCGCGACCTGCTGGGCGAGGCGGGTTTTGGCTGGATGGGCTGGGCGTTGCGCGAAGGCAAGGCCATCTCCACGCGCCGCGACCGCGTGGATGCCAACGGCATTCGCAGGTTCGGTTTTCACCCGTTCGCGCTGAAGAACGGCAAGCTGCGCGACGGCCTGGAGTGCCTCACGGAAAAACCAAAGCTCGCGCCGCCATGGGACAAGGCGAGCTGACGTTACCGCCAAATCATATTCATGATGACGAGACCACTGTATTTGAATCGGATCCATGTCGCCCTGGTGTTCGGTCTGTTGTGTGCCTGGGATGTTGGTGCGATGGATTGGGACAAGCAGGCCGCCGAAGATGCGAAGCAGGATTGCACAGCCATCGCCTACGATGGCAAGACGCCGGACAAGCTTGTGTGCGACACGACGCTGCGCGAACTGCCGGACGGTTCGTGGGTGCTGTTCATGCTCGCGGGCGATGACTTTGAGCCGTCGCCGAAAAACTACATCGGCCTCACGCGCAGCAGCGACTACGGCAAGACGTGGTCCCCGCTGCAACCCGTGGATATCGGCTTTCCGCGCGAGGGCAAAACCAGCGGACAGGGGCCGACGGAGCTCATGGTGCGCGGCAACCGCTGTACGCTGTTTTTCTCGACGCACTCGCAGACGTGGGGTCGCGACTGGAAGTCGTGGATGATGTTCAGCGATGATTGCTGTCGTACGTGGAGCCGGGCGGAGCCGGTGCCTGGGCGGCTGGCGGACTTCACCTTCATTCGCAACCACATCGTCACGCGCGACGGCCGCATTCTGATTCCGTTTCAGCATTACCTCGGCCCGCCCGCCGGGACGCCGTCTCCGCCGCCAGAGGAGAGGCCATGGCACAAGACACTGGCGCATTACGTCAGCAACCCGCGCAACGGCGTGCTCTTGAGCAGCGACGGCGGCAAGACCTGGACCGAGCACGGCAACATCCGCCTCACGACCGACGACCGCTATCACGGCTGGGCGGAGAACAACATCGTCGAGTTGTCCGACGGACGTATCGCGATGATCATCCGCGGCGACCGTCTCGGCGGCGTGCTTTATTACGCGGAATCGAAGGATGGCGGGCGAACGTGGCCGGAGTTCGCGGTGAAGACCGACATTCCAAATCCCGGCTCGAAGGCCACGTTGTATCCGCTCGGCGGCGACACCGTCGCCATCCTGCACAATCCGAACCCGAAACAGCGCACCCCGCTCGCGCTCTGGATCAGCTTCGACGGCATGAAGACATGGCCGTATCGCCGCGTGCTGGTGCCGGAATCCTGCGACGGCCCGAAAGGCCGGATGAATTATCCCGACGGCTTTGTCAGCAAGGACAAACAGTGGCTCCACTTCGCCTTCGACGACAACCGCCACCGCGCCGTCAGTTACAGCGCGAAGCTTCCACCGTTGAAAGAGAAGCGACGGCTTGTGCTTTGCAATGACGGCGGCACGCTCGGCGCGCCGGACATGGAAGCGCCCATCGGCATCGAAGGGTTGGTGCGCGAGACGATTGACCCGCTGCGCGACACGATGGTGGATACGCTCTACTGGCAAATCGGCGCCGATCCTTATTGGGGCACGCAGACGCACCGGTTGAGCGACTGGTATTTGCACAACACCAAGGTGGGCACGATCTGGGGTTCGGACCGCGACAAGTTCAAGACGGCGGGCGAGTGGCGCATCTCGGAGAACGCGCATCAGATGATGAAGCAGGGAACCGATCCCGCCGCGGTCGTGATCGAGCACGGACATAAAGCGGGGTTGGACGTGTTCCTTTCGCTTCGCGTGAACGACGGACACGATGCGCGTCTGCCGGACGGTGCGCAGGATGTGAATCTCGCGCCCCTGCGGCGGCAACATCCGGAGTGGCTGATTGGCGAGGCCGGTTTCAGCAAGTTCATCTACAACTTCGCCGTTCCCGAAGTCCGCGAATACACGACGGCGCTGATCAAGGAAGCCATCGCCAGCTACGATCTCGACGGGTTCGATCTCGATTTCTGCCGGCAGCCGACGCTTTTCAAAGCCGGCAAAGGCGAAACAAACGCGTCGCCCACCACTACGCCGAAATTGGGGTGGTGGAGTGTTGGAGCGGCGGCTGGCGAAAGTAAAAACAACGCACTACTTATCACCGAAATGATGAGCCAGATCCGGCAGGCGCTCGACGCCAAGGGCCAGCAAGCCGGGAGAAAGCTGTTCTTTTCCGTGCGCGTGCCGCCGTCGCTCAACCTTGATCTTCAGGCGGGGATGGATGTGGCCGCATGGATCAAGGAACGATTGGTGGACATTGTGGTGGTCGGCGACCCCAACGGTTGGAATTATCGTTTGCCGGTCGAGGAATTTCGCGAACTGGCGAAAGGGACCGGTTGCAAGATTCTCGCCCAGAACATGTGCGCCTATAAAGAGGATCGCGGTCGCTCCGCCTCGGTGCTTTTCGGCGAACGCAATTATTACAGCACCGAGCAATTCCGCGCCGTCGCGGCCCGCCATTGGCAGGCCGGCGCCGATGGCATCTTCCTTTGGAACCAGCACTTCTTGAAATTTGATCGTGATGATCGCTTCGACCGCGAGTCATGGAAGGAAATCGGCGACCCGCAAGTGCTCGCGCGCAAAGACAAGCATTATCTCGTCGGCCCGCAGAACCGCGGCGGTTGCCTGCCGGTCAATTTTGCCAGCGCGGGGGACGCGGCGGAGATCAATGTCGAGATCGCCGACGACCCCGCATCGGCCCAGCGCGATGGCGTCCTGCGCGAAGCCACGCTGCGGCTGCTGATCGAACAACTCACCGTACTCGACAAGGTGGAGATACAACTGAACGGCGCGCCGCTCGACCTGGCGTCTGCGAAGAAGCGGCTGAACTACAACGATTGCTGGCTGGACTTCGACGTTTCCAAAACCATGCACAAGGGAAACAACGCTCTGGTGGTGAAGGTAAGCGCACGCAACCCGCACGTCATCGCGCCTCTGGTGATCCGTAGCGTCGAGGTGCTGGTGCGTTACGCGGAAAAGTAATCCGCGAGTAAGAACGGGCAATGGCTGCACTGTTCGTTTGACGACCGCCGCCACTGCGCCGTAAGCTTTTTCGTGAAACCGCCAGCCGTTCCATGAAATGCGTGACAAGAAGAACAATTCTCGCCAATAGCGCAATGATCCTCCCTTCACTTAATTGGCCGAAATCCAAGCGATGGCATACGCGCGCGATTGTGGCGTTCGCACTGGCGTCCATTTTTACTCTTCAAGCCGTTGCCACGGACACCTCGCCCACTGCGCTGTTGGCTGAGTCGTTGGCGCTCGCGAACAAGCGGACGGATTATGGGGATGCACGCGCGATGGCGGCGTTGCGGCTCGGGGCGACGATGCGGATGGCGGGGATGAAGGACGCCGCGGCGGCGGCGTTTGAAGAATGCGTCGCGCTCGTGGCGCAGGGCGGCGATGCCGATAATCGCGACGAGGCGAAGATCGAACTGGCGCGCGAGTTCCTGCTGCTTGGCTTGCCGGAGCGCGCGCGCGGCCTCACACGCGAGTTGAAGGCGCGCGAATTCGATCTGGCCGGGCAGTGCATCCTCGCGCGCACGGCGCTGGAGCTTGGCGATGCGACGGAGGCGGAGCGGGCTGTGCGGGAGGCGCTCGTGCTGGCGCGGACGCCCGGTCGAAAGACGGACAGGATGGGCAGGGCGATGCTGTGCGCGTTGGCGCGGGCGGCGGTGGAATTGAAGCAGCCCGGGCTGGCGCGCGAGTGTGAGGATGCGATCGCGGATGCTGTGTGGAAATCGGCGCTGACCGGAGATCGTGCCGCATCAATGGCCGGGAGCGGCAATGTGGAGGAGGCTTTGCGCATCGCCGCGCAGGCGATGGATGAGCACATGGCCGTGCTCGCTCACGCGCGCGTGATGGCGGCGTTGATCAAGCGAGGCGGTGCACCGGAGCAGGTGAGTTCCGCCTTGATGGCAGTGGCGGCGAAAATGAAGGAGGCGGACAAACGCGAGTTCGCGCTGCGAATCGCGGCGGGTGTCGTTGCGGCGGCAGGCGATGTGAAGTCGGCCGCGAAGATCGCGGCGGAGATTCGCTCGCCCACCACGCGGTTGCTGGCCATGGGTTCATTCGTTGAGGCGGAGTCGTTCAAGGAGCTGATGTCGCTGCTTTCCCAAAGCGCGGCAGCGGATCAGTCCGCGCTCGCCGAGGTGCTTGCGGTCGGCTGCGGAAAACGCGGCTTGGCCGAGCAGGCGCTGACGGTCGCGGCGAAGGTGCCGCAGGGCTGGCCGCGCGTGCGGGCGCTGTGCGATGCGGCGAAATGCCTGAGGAAGGAAGGCGCAACGAAGCTACTCATCGCGGCGGTGGATGAATTGAGCCGCGTCCCGGATGCGGGCTGGCGCTGCATCGCACGCAGCCAGATCGCGCTCGCGGCGCATCGCGGCGGCCATACGAAGCTGGCGGATGAGCAGCTTGCCGTCGGGTGCGATGAGGCGAGGCACATCGAATCGGTGGATGATTACCGTGCCGTGCTACCGCAGGTGATTGAGGCGGCACTAGACTGCGGCTGCAAAGAGCTTGCGGCGAAGACGCTGGGCGATGCGTTGAAGCGCAAGCCGGCTCCTGCGCTGCGCGACGTGCTTGTGCCGATGCTCATCGACGCTGGACAACCGGATGCGGCGCTCGCGGAGATCGCCGCCGCTTCGCTGGAGAATGATTTCGCGCGCCGGTTCGTCGCGTATCGTCTTGCCAAAGCGGGTCGCGTCGCCGATGCGGTGACGTTTGCCAGCAAGTTCAACAGCCGTTTGCGCGCCGAGGCACTGTGCGACATCGCACGGGCGCAGTTGCCCGTTGTCTTGCCAAGACACGTTCCGTCCCGCCGCGTCGGCCTCTCATTGCACGGCGGGTGGATGTCTTGGACGCCGCGGCTGGAGCGCATGGGCTTGCCGTGGGAAGTCATGCCTTTCAGCGCGCCTTACGAAGAGGGGCCGGAAGGTCTCGCGGCACGCTACACGATGCTTGGGTTCCCGGGCACGGGCGATCATCACATTCAATGTTCGGCAGCCGGAATCGAGCATGTGCGCGGTTTCCTGCGCGACGGCGGCGGGCTGTTTGGCATCTGCGCCGGGCAGCTCTTTGCCATCGGGCATCCGTATGGGCACCGTTTTGTACCGGCGGACTACTACTACCTGCGTGGCGGCGGGCCGCACGAGGTGCAGATGGCTGCCGGTCATCCCGCAAGCGCGGGGCTGCCATCGCAAATGATCATCGTGCGCCGCAACGGCGACTTCATGGTGCCGCGTCCCGGCTGCGAGGTGATCGGCTGGTATGATAACGAAAACATCTGCGCGGCCGTCATCGCTGCGCGCTACGGGTTCGGCCGTGTGGTCGTCTCCAGCCCGCACCCCGAGGGCGACAATTCGTTCTCACCCACCGACCGGCTCTGCATCGAGATCACGCAATGGGTCCTGGGGGGAACACCATGAGACGATGTATGCTCATCCTCTTGATGGCGTGTTGCGCGACCCGTGCCGCTGAGCCGGACGTGCTCGTGCTCGATGGCACCGAGACCAGCTTCATGAACGACGCGCTGAAACGAATCGCGTGTCCGTTTCAAAACTCCTCCAGCCTCGATTCATCCATGCTGGCAGGTCATCGCATTCTCGTTCTCTCTGGCAAAGACCTGCGGGTTGATAAAACAGTCGCAAAAGACATCGCGGCGTTTTTGCAAAACGGCGGGCGTGTCCTTGCCGTCGGCGGCGGCGCGAAGTGGATGCTCGACGCGAAGCTCTTCGATGCCAGCGGCTACTATCCAACCGGGACCACCGAGCACATGTCCACGTTCGATGGCTACCATCGGCTGACCTTCGGCTATCCCGGTGCGAAGCCCGCGGACAACTGGCTTGCCGGCGTGCCCATGCTGTTGCGCGCAACCGGCGGCCCGCTCATGCGCCTCGGCCCGCGTGCCACGTCCATTCTCAGCGCAGGCGGGCCGTTCTCGCTGGCGGCGTTTCAACGCACGGGCAAAGGCATCGCGCTGCTCATCGGCGCAGACCCGCAGGGCGGCAACGAGTGTTATTACGACCGCGGCAAACCGGTTCCAAAACGCGGTGACGAACTCGGCACCGATACGCTGCTGGCCAACGCCCTCGCGTGGTTGCACGACCCCGGCTGCAATCTGATCCCAAACTCCAGGTTCGAGGAACTGACCGACGTCGGCCCGGACAAGAGCCACTGGAAAATCACATCGAGCAATGGCGGTGGCAGCGAATGGCAGCGCGCCGCCGCGCCGGAAGGCCGCGTCTTTCTCCAGTTAAAAGGCACGAAGCCAAACGCCACCGCGAGTGTGAGCAGCCATTGCCCCATCGTAGTTGAGGGTGGAGCGACGTATCAGGTTTCCTGCCGCTATCAGTCCACCGTCGCGTGGTCGCTCGGTGTGCGCCACCTTCGCAGTTCTGACGACGACACCAAGACGAAGCCGTATTCGATCACTGTTCCTGCGGCGGGTGAATGGGGGCAGTATCAGGCCGAACTGACAATTCCGAGCGGCGTTCACTTGATGGGTCTCTCGTTTCGCCTGCAAGGTGTCGGCGAACTTGACTTGGATGAAGTCGCATTGCGCCTGGCGAATGGCGCAAAGACGGTGGTGGATAGTGTGCCGGTAGAAACCCGCCTTGCCGCCTACCGCGCGGAACTGGAAACCTTTCGAAAGGAATTTGGCGGCGCGAGGGAATTGCCGGACGTGCGGTTCTTTTTGTTCGGCATGGGCCAGCGCGCGAAGTTCATCTATCGCGACGGGCGGTTGCTCGACGCACGCACCGGAAAGGTCGTCAAGGAATGGCGCATCAAGAGCGACATCATCGTGCCGCCGGACTATCGCGTGATGTTTGAAACCGCTGACGGCGGGCGCATCAGCATCGCCGAGGACGAGGAGGCAGTTTGGATTGAGGAAGGCAACCGGCGCGTTGCGGTTGAGGGAACGCGCGCGGCGGTGAAACTGCCGGCGTTTGCGGGCCATCGGTACGCGCAAGTGTTGCGCGTGCTGCATCAAGAGCTTCTCGTCAACATCACGGCCGCCGGGCCGGTGCCGAACTTCTTCGTGTATCCCAAGCCGTGGTATCGCGACGGGGCGATGATGGTGATGGCCTTCCGCGAGACCGGCAACCTCGGCCTCATCCGCGACTGGATTCTGGGCCTGCGCGAGCCGTTCGATCGCAACAACGGAGGCATGACCGAGCCTGACAATCTCGGCCAGGCGTTGTTCCTGGTCTCGCTCGTGAGCGACAAGAACCATCCGCTCGTGCCGAAGGTGCTGGCGGAACTGCCGCGTTTCGAACGCGAGGGGCCGCAGGGGAAATACATCGCCGGCAAAAGCGACTTCGCCGAGCATCCGGTTTATCAGACAAAGTGGCTGAAATACGGTCTGCGCGCGCTCGGCATGCCGGACAACTACGCCGTGCCGCCAGTGGCGGATAGCTATTCGGCGTTGTTTTGGATGGACTATCGCGACGCCCACGTGGCGGGAAAAGACTCCGACAACCGCGGTGCTTATCCTTACCTCGGCTGGGCGTGCGACCACTTTCACGGCCAGAAGAAAAGTCCCATCGGCAACCGCGACTATCCGCTGACGTGGGAGCAGCACGCCAGTCAGGCGAAGTATGCGGCGCTCGCGATTCTCGATCCGGTTTATGCGGAACAAAAGCTCTCCACGCCGCACACCTGGCACGCGGCGGAGGTGTTTCTTTATGTTTTGAAAGAGGCGGGGAGTTCTGCCCGCTAAACACGCTAAAGGACGTCAAAAAGAATTTATTTGAACAGGATTTGCAGGATGGGAACGCTTGGCCCGAACAGGAGAGTATTTCGATGAACCGCAGACAGTTTATTTCGACGACAATCGCCGGCGGTCTGGCTTGCACCGCGCGCGCGGCGGAAGGCGAGCGCAAACTCCGCGTCGCGGTCATCGGTCACACGGGGCGCGGCAACTACGGGCACGGGCTGGACGCGATGTGGTTGCGGTTGCCGGAGACGGAGATCGTCGCTGTTGCCGACGCCGATGAGAAAGGGCTGGCGGCCGAGGTGAAGAAGCTCAAGCTCTCCAAAGGTTTCGCCGACTACCGCGTGATGTTGGCCGAGGCGAAGCCGGACATCGTCGCTATCGCGCCTCGGTTCATAGACGAACATCGTGACATGGCGCTGGTGGCGGTGGCGGCGGGCGTGCGCGGCATCTACAGCGAGAAGCCGCTCTGCCGCACGCCGGCGGAAGCGGATGAAATCGTGTCGGCATGCGAACGGCGGCAGGTGAAACTGGCGGTGGCGCACGTGGGGCGCTATCACCCGGCGCTGCCGGTGGTGGAGCGGTTGGTGAAGGAGGGTGGCATTGGACGGTTGTTGGAAATGCGCGCGCGGGGAAAGGAAGACTCCCGCGGCGGCGCGCTGGATTTGTGGGTGCTGGGGTCGCACGTGCTGAATATCGCGACGGTCTTTGGCGGCAGGCCGGTCGCGTGTTCGGGCGCGCTTTTGCAAAACGGCCGGCCGGTTGTGCGCAGCGACGTGAAGGAGGGCGACGAAGGCGTTGGCCCGTTGGCGGGCAACGAAGTCCACGCGCGCTTCGAGATGGAGCGGAGCGTTCCACTTTTCTTCGACTCGGTTCAGAACGCAGGGGAGAAGGCGGCGGGTTTTGGTGTTCAGTTGATCGGTACGAAAGGCATCGTGGACCTTCGCTCGGACCGCGAGCCGTTCGCGCAACTTCTGGCGGGTAGTCCATTCCTGCCGGCGGACGCGCCGCGCCAATGGGTGCCAATCAGTTCCGCGGGCGTGGGGAAACCGGAGCCGCTTGCCGAGCTGAAGGACGCGGGAAACCGGCATCTGTTTGCGGGGCGCGACCTCCTTGCGGCGATGCGCGAGAATCGCCCGCCGCTCTGCAGCGCGCAGGACGGCCGTGTGGTCATTGAAATGATTTACGCCGTCTTCGAGTCACACCGGCTCAACGGCCAGCGCGTGACGTTGCCGTTGAAGACTCGGCAGAACCCGCTGGCGATGCTTTGACGGGTGCGAAGCGGAATCCTGCCCGCTAAATATGCTAAAGGACGCTAAAGAAAATTCATTTTGACAGGATTTACAGGATTAACAGGATGGGAACGTCTGGCCCGACAATCCTGTCCATCCTGTTAATCCTGTCTTTCTTCTTTCGCGTATTTAGCGTGTTTAGCGGGCGAATTTTTCATTTCTGAATTGAATCTTGTCGCCACTCCGATAATGCTCCTCAAAACTTCGCCATCATGAAAAAGCAAAACGACTTCTCCTTCCAGACCTCCACCACCATCTCCCGCCGCAACTTTCTCCGACGCGCGGCGGTCGCGACGCTGGCGTTCCAGGTCGTGCCGCGTCACGTCCTCGGCCGGGGCGTCACCCCGCCGAGCGAGAAGCTCGACATCGCCGGCATCGGCATCGGCGGGCAGGGCGGGGGAGTGTTGCGCGACCCGGCCATCTCCAGCCAGAACATCGTCGGCATTTGCGACGTGGATTGGAAATACGCCGCCCACACCGCCAAGACGTTTCCCAACGCCGGGCGCTTCACCGATTACCGCGTCATGCTCAAGAGCCTTAAGTGCGACGCCGTCGTCATCGGCACGCCCGACCACATGCACGCGCCGATTACCATGGCGGCGTTGCGCGCCGGCAAACACGTCTATGTCGAGAAACCGATGGCCCACTCTATCGAGGAAGCCCGCGCCATGACCCGCATGGCCAGAAAGACGGGTCTCGTTACCCAGATGGGCAACAACGGCCACGCCAGCGAGGGCCTGCGCCTCACCTACGAATGGATCCATGCCGGCGCCATCGGCACTGTCAAGGAAGTCCACGTTTGGAGCGACCGTCCCGGCAAGTTCTGGACGCAGGACCTCGACCGCCCCACCGACCGGCCGCCCGTGCCCGACACGCTCGATTGGAACCTCTGGCTGGGCGCGGCCCCGGAGCGTCCGTATCATCCCTGCTACTTGCCGAGGACGTGGCGCGGCTGGTTCGACTTCGGCACCGGCGCGATGGGCGACATGGCCATCCACAACATGGACCCCGCCTTCTTCTGCCTCGACCTCGGCTCGCCCGTCGCCACCGAAAGCCAGACCGGCCCGCTCAAGAAGGAATCCTATCCCGCGTGGCAGATCATCACCTACGAGTTTGCCGCCAAGAGCAAACGCCCCGCGCTCAAGCTTTATTGGTATGACGGCGGCAAGAAACCCGCCCGCCCCGCCGACCTCGAAGCCGGCCGCGAGCTGGACGACAACGGCATCCTCTTCATTGGCGACAAAGGCACCATGCTCGGCGGCGGCTGGTGCGGCGCGCCGCGGCTGTTGCCGGAGAGCAAGATGCAGGACTTCAAGCGCCCGCCCAAGACCCTCGCGCGCTCCGTCGGCCATCGCGCCGAATGGGTGGCGGCCTGCAAAGCGCACAAGCCGCAGATGGCGAAGGCCGGCTTTGCCTATTCCGGTCCCTACACCGAGGCGTTGCTCGTGGGCAACCTCGCCACGCGCCTCCAGAAGAGGATCGAATGGGACGCCGTCAAGATGTGCGCCAAGAACGCCCCCGAAGCCGACGCCCTCATCCGCAAAAAATATCGGGATGGGTTTGGGATTTAGGCGGAGAAAAAGACAGGATGAACAGGATTGGCAGGATTGCCGGACTGGACGTTTCCATAAGTGGGGTGAGCTTCCAAGCTCGCCCCACATATCGGAACAAACACGCCTCCAATAATTTTGCTCAAGCAGGAAAAAGCGACGAAATGAACAGGATGGACAGGATTGCCGAGCCAGACATTCCCATTCTGTTAATCCTGTAAATCCTGTTTCAAAATGAATTCTACACCGCCGGTTCTCACTGCTGCCAAGCCGCCATCGCGGACGTTTTTGATCGTGACCACGATCATTTTTGCGATGGTTGGTCTGTTGGCGGTTCCTGGATCGTTCGTTTCGCTCTTTGCGTTCGACGCGCCCGGCTCGGAGAAGAACCCCTTCCTGGTGGGCGCGGTGCTGTGCGTGTGGTCGTTGCCGGTGATCTGTCCATTGTCCATCGTTGGCGCGTGGGTGCTTCACGCGCGCCAGAAATGCAAGGCCGCCCGCTATGTGGCCCTCTTGCCCCTCTGCAGCATCCTCGGTTTCGTGCTCATGTGGGCGTGTGCGCTGATGTTTTAGAAGCCGCCCAACACTGTAGCGGCGGTCTCTGACCGCCGAACGCTTTCGGGGCTGACCGCCGAAATCTTTTGAAAATAAACGGCCGGCGGTCATAGACCGCCGCTACAGAGAACGTCCCCGAAGCCGACGCCCTCATCCGCAAAAAGTCGAAGCCCTGAAAGGACGGAAGAAAGGAACGCCTTACCCCTTGAGCAAATACTCGTTCAGTTTGACGGCTTGCGCACCTTTTTTGACCCGCAATAAGTATCCGTCCTTGTCCTTGTCCACTCGCACATGCCAATAAAACCTGTCTTCCAACTCGGTTTTATGGAAGCGCTCTAGCCATGTGACGAATGTCGCTCCTGGAATTAGCAGAACGGCATCTTGTGAGCCACACCCAAGAGCAACAAATGTCTGCTTATGATTCTGAAGTAAATCACGCTGATGAGGGTGGAAAGCAAACCAGTAACCTGAGGTTTTGGATTTTTTGTATTCTCGTGAATTGATGCAGACGACAGCCATATTCTCATCCGGCGACGAATAGACGGCCAGCGAGCGTTTGACCAAAGGCTGACCAAGATGCTTCTGAACTCGTGCTGCACACGCGTCGCGAAAATTGATGGGAGTGAACTTCGGTTTCCGCTGGTCTTCGTCGTCATCATCGACGGCTTCCGTGGCCTGTTCATCTTTTTTCACTTCCTCTGCGGTAGAAAACACAAGATCAATGATTCCATCCACTTTCGTGAATTCTTGTGGCGTCAGAACCTGACGAATCTTCTCCATGATTTTCGGGTCGTCTAATTCCTCTTTGAGGTGCATTAGGCGAAGCAACCCATCAATGCTGATGAGGCGAATGTCCCAAGCGTGGCGAGAGCCGCGAACCTGAGCTTCAAGATCTCCCGTATCGCTACGCCCAACAATAATCAGAATAGAGCAGTTGGTTCCCTTTATGCGACCGCTGCCAATCAGATTTCGGCGGTAAGCAGCGATCGTATTCAAATCGATGCGATAGGCATCTGTCGTTTTCACTTCGACAACAATCGCGTTTTGATCTGGCGAAACCCAAAGACCGTCGAACCCAATTTCGCTGGGCGTTCCCCGATAACGGCCCTTCTCGACTCGAAATCCGAGACGAGTGCCAACTTCGTTTATCACGTCCTGTAGTGCCAATCCGCCTGCATCGAATTTGTCCGTCAAACAATCATTTGCGTATCGAGACAGAAAGGTTGATGGAACAAGGGCGAGAAAATCGCGGAACTCTTTTGATGCCATTCCACCGTCACGAAGTTTGCCGTCACCCGCGAATCCAATGACTTGTTGAACATGCTTTTCTTGGATTTCTTTATGCGCCGTTTTCCAAAGTTCGGTGAGTGCCATAATGTGATTGTGAGTTAGGCTTTGCGCGACTTGCTGTCGTGACGTTCTGCCGCCGCTATGAGGTTTGAATTCATTCGATTCGTGAACTCAGAGCAGCACCTTGGCTTCCGCACACAAATTGTATGCGCTTACGTCTTTGCGAGCAAGGCTTGTCTGACGATTGAAGATGAAAGGCCAACCTCACGGGTTGTCTCGCTTGTGCACGGCCCAGAGGCAGTTTTGTGGAGGCGACGTAGAGGGTGCTGTTGGCGGCGACGGGGGAGGCTCGGAACGGCGCGCCGGGAACGCCCCCGAAACCGGCGTCCTCAGCCGACAAAATGGAGCAGGGGAGAGGCGGAACGGACGATCTAAAAAGAGTAGCGAATTTACCTTGACAAGGTAAGTGAAATCACTACACTATGCGCGACGATGAGGCGCGCAGTTGCGCCGTCGCGCAAGCGATATCGTTCTTTGAAAAAGTTTTGATGCCGGTGCTGGAGTAGAACGGATGTCCACATCCGTTTATCGTTCGGGCAAACGGTTGAGTTCATACGGCAACGGGCTTGGAAGATGGCATGAGTAGTTGGCGGGTGAGCGCCGAAGCTGCTACACCCGCCAACACTATGCACTCACACAACACTCATAACTCTGAGGCCCGCGCAGAGCAAGCCGCGGCGAAGCCCTACACCCGCATC